>NZ_JBXAQY010000006.1:0-103528 GCF_058807735.1 Flavobacterium sp. GW821-FHT12A05
ATGGGATGCTGATGGAAAAACGTATTCAGCTACGGGAACTTTCACCAAAGAAAATGACGGATGCACCGCTGATCAGGTATTAAAACTGACTGTCGGCGATAAACCACAAACCATAACCACAACAGAAGAAATCTGTTTTGGGGAATCTTTTGTATGGGATGCTGATGGAAAAACCTACAGCGTTTCGGGAACTTTCACCAAGGAAACCGATGGATGCACTGCAGATCAGGAATTAAAACTAACCGTGGGAACTAAACCGCAAACCGTTACTACAACAAAAGACATCTGTTTTGGAGAATCTTTTGTATGGGATGTTGACGGGAAAACGTATTCAGCTGCGGGAACTTTCACCAAAGAAAATGACGGATGCAACGCTGATCAGGAATTAATTTTAACTGTCGGCGATAAACCACAAACCATAACCACAACAAAAAACATCTGTTTTGGAGAATCTTTTGTGTGGGATGTTGACGGAAAAACGTATTCAGCATCGGGAACTTTCACCCAAAACAATAACGGATGCACCGCTGATCAGGAATTAATTTTAACTGTAGGTACTAAACCGCAAACCATAACTACAACGGAAAACATCTGTTTTGGAGAATCTTTTGTATGGGATGTTGACGGAAAAATGTATTCAGCTTCGGGAACCTTCACCAAAGAAAATGACGGATGCACCGCTGATCAGGAATTGAAACTGACCGTAGGCACTAAACCGCAAACCATAACTACAACGGAAAACATCTGTTTTGAAGAATCTTTTGTATGGGATGCTGATGGAAAAACGTATTCAGCTACGGGAACTTTCACCAAAGAAAACGATGGATGCACCGCTGATCAGGAATTAATTTTAACTGTCGGCGATAAACCGCAAACTATAACCACAACAGAAGAAATCTGTTTTGGGGAATCTTTTGTATGGGATATTGACGGGAAAACTTATACAGCATCTGGAACTTACACCCAAAACAATAATGGATGCACTGCTGATCAGGAATTGAAATTAACGGTTGGTGAAAAACCTCAAACCATAACTACAACGGAAAACATCTGTTTTGGAGAATCTTTTGTTTGGGATGTTGATGGGAATACTTATACCGTATCTGGAACATACAATAAACTTAATAACGGATGCACCGCTGATCAGGTACTAAAACTGACTGTCGGCGATAAACCACAAACCATAAGCACAACAGAAGAAATCTGTTTTGGGGAATCTTTTGTATGGGATGTTGATGGGAAAACGTATTCAACATCTGGAACTTTCAACAAAGAAAATGACGGATGCACCGCTGATCAGGTACTAAAACTGACTGTCGGTGCTAAACCGCAAACTATAAGCACAACAAAAGATATCTGTTTTGGAGAATCTTTTGTATGGGATGTTGACGGGAAAGTGTATTCAACTTCGGGAACTTACTCCCAAAACAATAACGGATGCACCGCTGATCAGGTATTGAAATTAACCGTAGGCGATAAACCACAAACCATAACCACAACAAAAGACATCTGTTTCGGGGAATCTTTTGTATGGGATGCTGATGGAAAAACATACAGCGTTTCGGGAACTTTCACCAAAGAAAATGACGGATGCAACGCTGATCAGGAATTAATTTTAACAGTCGGCGATAAACCGCAAACTATAACCACAACAGAAAATATCTGTTTTGGAGAATCTTTTGTATGGGATGTCGATGGAAAAACCTATTCAGCTTCGGGAACTTTCACAAAAGAAAATGATGGATGCACTGCTGATAGGATATTGAAATTAAACGTAGCACAATTGCTAGATGCTTCTATTGCTGAAGGTAGCCTAATTCCAGAATTCTGTTCTGGAGATAACGATGGATCATTTAAAATTGAAATCACAGGAGGAATGATGCCTTATAGTGTAAGTCTAGATCGCAAAAACGGCACATATACTCCAATCAATAGCAATGAATATACTTTCATAGATCTTTCAGGAGGCAGACATAATGTCTACATAAAAGACGCATTAGATTGCACGGCAGAACTTGAAGTTTATATACCAAACGGAATAACAATTAATCCTGTTGCAAACGTTAGCTATTCTTGTTTGAATGATCTTCCTGTAAATTCAGTTACGATTACAGTAGATTCTAGTATTACAAATCTTGGTGATTTAGATTACTCTTTAGACGGAATAATTTATCAATCAGATAACACATTTGTAAATGTACCTGCAGGAAAGCAGTCGATAAAAGTGAGACATACCAACGGATGCATACAATCGACTAAAGATTTTATTATTGATTACATTGATCCTTTGACATTAACAGTTGATCATGGTGAATTAAATGAAATCCTTGCAACCACTGCGGGCGGTAATGGGCAGTACAGATATTCATTTAATAATGAAGCTTTCAGTACCACTAACAAATTCATTATTTATAAATCTGGTGATTATACCGTTACTGTAACGGATCAAAATGGCTGTACAACAACGACTTCAAAATATTTTGAATATATCGATGTCTGTATTCCAAATCACTTTACTCCAAATGGAGACGGTATAAATGATGAATGGGGACCTGGATGCACCACACAATATAAAAACTTAACGTTTACAGTTTTTGATAGATACGGCCGTATTATCGGAAATTATAAATATGGTCAAACATGGGATGGAAAATACAATGGCACAGAATTGTCTTCTGGAGATTATTGGTATGTATTAAAACTAAACGACAACAAAGACAATAGAGAGTTTGTTGGACATTTCACCCTTTACAGATAACTAATAACGAAATGATATGTTATCTAAAACTTACAGTACAATGAAAAAATTTATAATAACAATATTGCTTATGACCGTAACCTTCAGTTACGGTCAGGAGTTAAATTTACCGGTTTTTACGCAATACTTGGCAGATAATCCATTTGTTGTCTCCCCAACTTATGCCGGTATTGGTGATAATTTAAGAATACGTGCAAATGGTTTAACGCAATGGGTTGGAATAAAAGATGCTCCAGACAATCAATCTATATATGCAGACTTTAGGGCACTAGACCGTTCGGGAGTAGGAATTTCACTTTACAACGACAGTAATGGCTATACAAAACAAATGGGTGGCAAGATATCATTTGCCCATCATTTAATTTTGGATTATTATTCGAAGCAATACCTGTCATTTGGAATTTCTTATAACTTTAACAGCTTTAAAATAGATATTAATGAGTTCAAACCTACTTACGAAAATCCAACATTAGATCCCGGCATTACAAATGACCGATATGTAGGCAACAACAATTTTGATATTGGAGCACTATATAGAAATAAAGGTTATTTTTTGAGTTTAAATATTAGCAATGTATTAAATAAAAAAATAGATCAATTTAGAGGGATAGAACCTAGTTTACTTCGAAATTACCAAGTGTATACAGGATATACTTTTAAAGGCTCAAATAATAGAGTTGAACTTGAACCTTCTGTTTATTATCAAATGTTTGCAAGTGACAAACGTTCCAGTACCGACTTAAATTTTAAATATCGACAATATAATAAATATGAGGATTATTTTTGGATTGGCGTTTCTTACCGTTTCCTAAATGATCAGGTTTTAGAGCCTTTAATGATGGGGCCAATGGCGGGGTTTAAAAAGAATAATTTCTACTTTGGTTATTCGTATCAAGCCTCATTAAACCAGATTGGAGCATATAATTCAGGAACTCACGTTATTACAATTGGACTTGATTTTCTTCGCAACATTAGCAACTGTCCTTGTACGCAAAGTCCAGTGCGATATTAACAAGCTGCATTTAGTTTCTTGTACAAAATATAAAGCCCATTCTTAATTTTAGAGTAGGCTTTATATTTTAGCACTATTAAGTTTCCTTAACCGTTATAATCTTAACCGGACAGGCCTTTGCTGCTAATTCAAATCCTTCTACAAGAACATGATTGGAAGATTTCAATGTAAAAAACCCTTTTGCATCTTTTGAATGAATTAAAACTGACTTTCCGTCTTTTTTGGACATCTGAAAATGTACGGGGTCCATTTCAACACAGTAATTACAGCCAATGCATTTATCTCTTTGTAATGTAACGATAACCATTATGCTTCAACAATTTTATACAATTTGTCCGATATTCTAATCCTAAACGGAAGTTTAAAAGTACAATCGTCTCCTTTTGTTGCTTTTTCGGCTTCAAGATCGTTTACAAACATTTCATCGATGATCATTTCCTGAGCTCCTGTACTTGGCCCTGTTACCAGAATTTTATCTCCAATTTTAATATCATAAGCTTCAATTTTGAATTGGCCTACATTGGCTTTTGGAAAATAATGTGTTCCTTTCCCAACATAAACCTTCTTTTGTGTTGCTGCAGATCCTGGAATATCGCTCCACTCTCCTAATTCCTGCCCCAGATAATATCCTGACCAGAAACCACGATTGTAAACGGTTTCTAAAGCCTGCATCCAGTCTGCTGTTTTCTCTTTTGAGAAAGTTCCCTCATAATATGCATCAATCGCTTCACGATAGGTTTTAATTACGGTTGCCACATATTCCGGTGCACGGCCTCGTCCTTCGATTTTTAAAACCTGAATGCCGGAATCTATGACCTGATCCAGGAAATCAATCGTACACAAATCTTTTGGCGACATCATGTATTCGTTATCGAGTTCGATTTCAAAACCGGTTTCCTGATCGATAACGGTATATTTTTTTCGGCAGTTTTGTTTGCACGCCCCGCGATTTGCAGATGAATTATTTGAATGCAGACTCAAATAACATTTCCCTGAAACCGCCATACACAAGGCTCCGTGGCCAAAAATTTCAATTTCTACTAAATTTCCGTTTGGACCTTTTATCTGTTCTTTTTCAATTTGATCTGTAATATTCTTTACTTGGCGTAAGCTTAATTCTCGGCTCAAAACCATTGTATCTGCAAATAAACTGTAGAATTTTATGGTTTCGATATTGGTAACATTCAGCTGAGTTGAAATATGAACTTCCATCCCTATTGATCGTGCCATAGCAATTACAGCCTGATCAGATGCAATTACGGCCGTGATATTGGCTTCTTTGGCTTTGTTCAATAATGTTTTTACAACAGATAAATCGTGATCGTAAATAATGGTGTTTAAAGTAAGATAGCTTCGAACATTTTTTGCCTCACATCGATTTGCAATTTCTTTTAAATCATCAATAGTAAAATTCACCGTTGACCGTGCACGCATATTAAGCTGTTCAACTCCAAAATAAACAGAATCGCAGCCATTATCTAAGGCAGCCTGAAGCGACTCAAAGTTCCCAGCGGGAGCCATGAGTTCAATTTTGTTAGTAAGTGTCATGATAAACTATTCTAAAATCTTATATATTTTATCTGACAAACGAATACGAAAAGGAACCTCAAAAGTAACTTTATCACCAACTTTAGCAGATTGAGTTTCTACTCCATCAACAATAAATTTGTTTAAAACTAATTCCTGTTCACCAGTTGTGGGTCCAGAAATAAGGATTTTATCGCCAATGTTTAATTCGTGATTATCAATAGTAAACTGCCCAACTTGTGCTTTTACATAATAATGTTCTGCTTTTCCAAGAAGTACTTTTTTTACTTTTACTTTTTGACGAATATCAGCTGTTTTTTGAGCTTCCGCCAGTGCAGTGTTTGGCAGTTCGCCTGAATGTTTGAATTTTAGATTCTCTGATTTTCCTTTTCTAAACACTTTGTTTCCAACTTGTTTTCCTGTTCTTAAACGAACCTGGTCAACCAAAGGCATGTGAATAATTTCTAAACATTCTGTAGAACAGCAGTTTTCCATTGCAGCTTTACAATCATCACATTGAATAAACAACAAATGACAACCGTCATTTTCGCAATTCGTGTGATTATCGCAAGGTTTGCCGCATTGATGGCATTGCGAAACAATATCATCTGTAATTCTTTCGCCAAGACGATTATCAAATACAAAGTTTTTTCCAATGAATTTACTTTCTAAACCTTCTTCTTTAAGTTGTTTAGCATAGTTGATGATACCTCCTTCTAATTGAAATACATTTTTAAAACCTTGGTGTTTAAAATAAGCACTTGCTTTTTCGCAGCGAATTCCTCCGGTACAATACATCACCAGATTTTTGTCTTCTTTATGGTTTTGAAGTTGTTCGTTGATAATTGGCAGACTTTCTCTAAACGTTTCAACATCTGGAGTAATTGCGTTTTTAAAATGCCCTACCTCACTTTCATAGTGATTTCTAAAATCAACTACAATAGTGTTTGGGTCATCTAAAATTTCATTGAATTCTTTGGCTTTCAAGTGAACGCCAATATTGGTTACATCAAAAGTATCATCGTTCAAACCATCGGCAACGATTTTATGACGAACTTTAATGGTTAATTTTAAAAATGAATGATCATCATGTTCTACAGCTTCATTTAAACGAATGCCTTTCATGAAATCATAAACTTCAAGAGTTGCTCTAAAAGCCTCCAAATTTTCTTCAGGAATACTCATTTGAGCATTTATTCCTTCGTTGGCAACGTAAATTCGGCCTAAAGCATCAAGTGCGTTCCAGGCAAGAAATAAATCATCGCGAAATTTTTTGGGATCTTCAATTTTGGCATACGCATAGAAAGACAACGTTAGTCGTTGTTTACCTGCATCATCGATCATGATGGCTCTTTCTTCTGCGCTCAAAGTGTTATACAGTTGCATGCTATAAACAGTTTTAAGTTAAGAATATATATTGAATTCTATTTTTCTGAGTGAATTCGGGCGCAAAGGTAAGTTTTTCTTTTCAATTAAAAAAAGCAATTAACGAATCCTCATTTTGAAACATATAAGTCATATAAGTTCATTCATTATTTTCTTTAGCATAGTAATCCTGAAATATTGCATTAGCAACTTTGTTGTATTAATAAAAAACAAGTACTGTTTACCAACACGTTACAATTATTTCACTATATTTATGTGGTACAATTTTAACATTTATGATTATGAATGCTTTAAAACTACCCAAAACCACCCTCCCATTTCTTTTATTCCTAACCTTCATCACCATCTCTTGTAAAAAAGAACAACCAAAAGCCCCGCCTCCCATGCAGGCTCCTTTTGTAACAGTCAAGAGTGAAGACGTCCCCATTTACAAAGATTTTGCCGGACAGACTTTTGGAGATTTAGACATTGAATTAATCGCCCGGGTTGACGGAATTTTAACTGGAATTCACTTTAAAGAAGGGCAGCGTGTTAAAAAAGGACAATTACTCTATACTATTGACCCGCTTGAATATGACACCAAAATAGAACAAGTTCGCGGACAAGTTGCAGCATCTCAAAGCGCACTTGCCAATGCCGATGAAGAATTAAAACGAATTCGGCCTCTCGCAGATATAAATGCGGTAAGTAAACGAGAATTGGATGCGGCTGTAGCCAAAGAAAAAGCGGCACGTTCCAACTATTCGAGCATGCAGGCAAGTCTAAAAAACCA
Source organism: Flavobacterium sp. GW821-FHT12A05 (assembly GCF_058807735.1). Lineage (NCBI taxonomy): Bacteria > Pseudomonadati > Bacteroidota > Flavobacteriia > Flavobacteriales > Flavobacteriaceae > Flavobacterium > Flavobacterium sp. GW821-FHT12A05. Next base: position 7,456 of record NZ_JBXAQY010000006.1, read on the forward strand.
GCAGATTGAAAGAAGTTACTGCGATGTCAGAGCTCCAATTGACGGCGTAATAGGACTATCGAATGCCAGATTAGGAGATTATATTACCAGAATAGGCGCCGACGCAAAATTAAATACCGTTTCGAAACTAGAAAAAGTCAGAGTACAATTCACCGTCAGCGAATCTAATTATCTGCAATACCAAAAACAAGTGAAAGACGGAGAACGAATCACCGATCTTGCTCTAATACTTTCAGACGGAAGCACACATCCGTACAAAGGAAGCCTCAATTTCTCCGATACCAAAATCGATCCCACAACCGGAACTGTAACCATTGAAGCTCAATTTCCAAATCCGGACGGAACTCTAAGATCCGGACAATTTGCTAAAGTCCGTGTTTTACTTCGAACTCAAAAGGATGCGATAGTCGTACCGCAGAAAGCTGTAACCGAAATTCAAGGACTATTTCAGGTTTCGATCATAGATGCTAAAAACACCATTCAAACCCGAATGGTCGAAGTGGGTCAGAAAATTGGAGTCGATTGGATTATTACCAAAGGACTAAAAGTCAACGAAAAAGTCGCCATAATAGGCAATCAGTTTATTCAGCCTGGATCAACAGTCGTTCCAATTCCCTACGTAGCCGACAAAGATAAAAAGCAGATTGCATCATCTCTAAACAATTAGGCTATGGATAATTTCTTTGTAAGACGACCGATTGTTGCAATCGTACTTTCCATATTTATAGTTCTTATTGGAGGGCTTTCGATCTTGTCAACACCAATTGCACAATATCCTGAAATTGCGCCGCCTCTCGTTCAGGTTTCTACCAGTTATCGAGGTGCAAATGCCTTAAATGTAGAACAAGCAGTTGCAACACCCATTGAGCAAAAAGTAAATGGAGTTGAAAGCATGCTCTATATGCAATCGACCAATACGGGCGACGGAAGTATGACGCTTTCTATTACTTTTGATATGGGAACAGATTTGGACAATGCCACGATGTTAACTCAAAACCGAGTTAACGAAGCCACCAATAAACTTCCAAACGATGTTAAAACGACCGGAGTTACGACCAAAAAGTCCCTTTCGATGCCTTTGCTTATTTTATCATTGTATTCTCCCAATAAAACTTTCGACAATAACTTTCTGACTAATTATGCCAATATCAATATTGTAGATGCTTTGGCACGTATAAAAGGAGTCGGCGAAGTTACCCTTTACGGAGGAAGTAATTATGCGATGCGAATTTGGGTCAAGCCCGATATTATGGCCAAATACAACCTGACCGTTCCCGATATTATACGATCGATTCAGGAACAAAACGCCATTGCGCCCGGAGGAAAATTTGGTGCACCTCCAGCGACCGAAAACAACGAATTCACCTATAACGTAATGCTGAAAGATCGTTTGGTAAATCCGGAAGACTTTGAAAACATCATTTTAAAATCAAATATTAATAATCAACAGGTTCGTTTAAAAGATGTTGGAAGGGTTACCCTGGGAACAGAAAGTTATGCATCAGTCGCAAAACTAAACGGAAATCCTTCAGGAACCATCGGAATCAAGCAAATGCCTGGTTCCAATGCTCTTGAAGTAGCCGAAAATGTAAAAAATACCATCGCACAATTAAGCAAAAGATTTCCGCAGGATTTAAAATACAGCGTTTCATTAGACACCACTTTAGCCATTTCAGAAGGAATCAACGAGATCATGCATACTTTGGTCGAAGCCATAATTCTGGTAATTCTGGTCGTTTTTATATTTCTGCAAAACTGGCGCGCCACTTTAATTCCGTTATTAACCGTTCCTGTTTCCCTTGTCGGAGTTTTTATGCTGTTTCCTTTACTCGGATTTTCCATCAATGTCCTTTCTCTTTTAGGATTAGTCCTCGCCATAGGTATTGTAGTTGATGATGCCATTGTGGTTGTAGAAGCCGTTATGCATCACATTGAGCAGGGAATGTCTCCGCGAGAAGCCACAAATCAAGCCATGCGCGAAGTTTCGGGTCCTGTAATTGCAATTGCCATTGTGTTAACAGCTGTTTTTATTCCGGTTGCTTTGACTCCCGGAATTACCGGAAGGTTGTATCAGCAGTTTGCCATTACGATTGCTATTTCGGTGATTTTCTCCGCTTTAAGTGCCTTAACTTTAAGTCCGGCTTTATGTTCGCTTTTATTAAAACCGAATCAGGAAGCAAAAGGCTGGCTCGGAAAATTCTTTACATGGTTCAATCATAGGTTTGGGGCTTTTACGAATAGATATACTGGTTTTTCAGGATTTTTAATCAAGAAAACAGCCCGAAGTTTAATCTTTATCGGAATTGTGGTTGGAGCTATTATTCTTTTGGGAGGAAGAATTCCAGGCGGATTCGTTCCCGAAGAGGATCAAGGCTATATGTTTGTAAATATTGAACTTCCCGGCGCTTCTTCTTTAGAAAGAACCAGCAAAGTCATCGAAAAAGTAGAACATATTTTATCTAAAAACCAAGGAGTTGAATATTACACTTCTGTTGCTGGTTTCAGTTTGATCAAAAACTCAGTCGCCACCAACAACGGATTTTTCTTTGTAGCCTTAAAAGAATGGAAAGAACGCGAACAAGATGTTTTTCAGATTTTAAAAGAAGTAAATGGAAAAGTGGTATTTGGAATTCCCGAAGCGACTGTTTTTGCTTTTGGACCTCCGCCGATTACCGGGATTGGTAATGCCGCCGGATTCTCGATGATGCTTCAGGATAAAGAAGGAAATACACCAGAATATCTTTTTCAAAATGCCCAGCAATTTATGGCTGCTGCTAAAAAACGACCAGAAATAGGAACCATCCGAACGACCTTTAACCCTAATGTACCACAGATTAGTCTGGATATTGACCGGGAAAAAGTATCGGAACTAAATCTTTCCTTATCAGATGTGAATCTGGCGATTGGGGCCAGTTTGGGAGGACAGTACATTAATGAATTCAACAAATTCGGGCGACAGTACATTGTGCTGCTTCAAGCTGATCCGAGTTTTACAGTAAATCCGGAAGACATTAATAAGATTTTTGTCCGAAGCAGGGATAATAAAATGATTCCGATTTCGAGTATTGCAACAATCAAAAAAGTAAGTGGTCCCGAGTTTACAACGCGTTTCAATTTATATCGCGCTGCCGAAATTGGCGGAACTCCGGCTCCCGGATTTACATCGGCGGAAGCCATGAAAGCTTTAGAAGAAACCGCTGCAAAAACATTACCCGCAGGAATGGGTTACGAATGGGCCAATATGAGTTTTCAGGAAAAACAAGCCGAAGGAAAAGGAAATACGGTTTTTATTATGGCATTATTTTTCGTGTTTCTAATTCTGGCCGCACAATACGAAAGCTGGAAACTGCCTTTCAGCGTTTTACTCGGAACTCCATTTGCCGTTTTCGGTGCCTTTCTTGGATTATATCTCTGCCGATTATTAAGCCCTGATTATGTAAATAACGTTTTTGCGCAAATTGGTCTTGTAATGCTTATTGGTCTCGCCGCCAAAAATGCCATCTTGATTGTAGAATTTGCCAAAGAAGAATATGAAAAAGGAATGCCGGCTAAAGAAGCCGCATTGTACGCCGCTAAATTACGTTTCCGACCAATTTTAATGACGGCTTTTGCTTTCATCTTAGGAGTTGTTCCGTTGTTAACCGCAAGCGGAGCTGGAGCGCAGGCCAGAAAAGTAATGGGAATGACCGTTTTTAGCGGTATGCTTGTCGCCACCATTTTGGGTGTATGCCTGATTCCGGTGTTGTTTGTATTTATTGAAACATTCGGAAAAAAACCTACTGAGGAAATTGATGAACCTAAAGAGGAAGAAAAATGAAAAATCTAAAAATACTTTTAGCGTTATTTTTGATAGCTGTTTTTCCTTACGGATGTATGGTAGGTCCAAAATATGCCAAACCAGAACAGCTTCAGGCAGATACTTTTCGTTATGGTGATCAAACTACAGATACCACAAAATCAGTAACCACTATAAAATGGTCATCGATATTTAACGATGATGTCTTAATTGGCCTTATCGAGAAAGGAATTCAAAACAACTACGATCTTAAAATTGCATTGGCGCGTTTGGAACAAGCGAGAGCCAATCTCGGAATTGCAAAAGCCGACCTATATCCAGCTTTTCAATATTCCGGACAAGTAAATAGTGCCGAAACGTTTATGCAGCCTTCATCGGCGTTGGCTAATATGTCTTGGGAATTGGATTTTTGGGGAAAATACCGTCATCAGAATAAAGCCTTGCAAAATGAGCTTTTAGCAACAGATGAAGCCCGAAAAGTCATTCTGTCGAATATTGTGAGCAATATTGCGATTTCTTATTTTGAATTGCGTGATTTTGATAATCAATTGGAAATAACCATTCATACATTAGAAACCAGACAAAAAGCGTATGATATTATCAACGAACGTTTCATGAGAGGTTATGTTGCCGAATTGGATAAAGTGCAAATTGAACAGCAGGTTGCCATTGCCGAAGCGAATATTCCGTTAATCAAAAGACAGATTACTGCTTTAGAAAATTCAATTTCAATTTTAGTCGGACAAGTTCCCCAGCCTATTCAGCGTGGTAAAACCAATAACGAATTGTTAATTTTAACGACTTTTCCAACATCGGTTCCATCGGCTTTATTAGAAAACAGACCCGATGTAAAACGCCAGGAATATTTATACAAAGCGTCTTTTGAAAGAATTGGTGTGGCACAGGCTTTGCGTTATCCGTCATTTAACATTGCAGCGATTGCAGGTTTTACTAGTGTAATGGTTGGCGATTTATTTAATGATGGTTCGTATTTGCAGAATGTTGGTGCGGGAGTTACCGGCCCGATATTCAACTTCGGAAAAAACAAACGTCGTGTGGATGTAAACCGACAAATTGCAGAGGAAAACAAATTCAATTTCCAGAAAACATATTTAACGGCCATTTCTGAAGTCGAAAATTCGCTTCAAAATGTTGCCATGTTCAAAGAAGAATGGACTGCCCGAAACCGACAAGTTGTAGCGGCTCAAAAAAACTATGATCTTTCGAATGCAAGATATTACAATGGCTATGTTTCTTATCTTGAAGTTCTGGATGCACAAAGATCTTTGTTTGAAGCACAATTAAGCCTTTCGCAGCTAACTCAAAAACAATTAACTTCAATGGTTCAGTTGTATAAAGCTCTGGGCGGGGGATGGAATTGATTTTTTTTAAGGTTCAAAGGTACAGAGAAGCAAAGGTTCAAAGGTTTCTTGGCATTTTATTTTACAACAGAGAAAATATATAAAATTAAAAAAGGGTCTGTTTCAAAATTGAAACAGACCCTTTTAATCTTTGTACCTCTGTACCTTTGCTTCTTTGAACCTAAAACCTTAGAATCTTAGTATCTCAGAACCTCAGCATCTTAAGAATTAACAAAATTCGTTAAAAGCATCTTGCAGGTTTTCAGCGATCATTTCAGCTGGACGACCTTCGATATGGTGACGCTCTAACATGTGAACCAATTCTCCGTTTTTGAACAAAGCCATAGATGGCGATGATGGAGGAAAAGGAAACATATGTTGTCTTGCAGCATCAACCGCTTCTTTGTCAACACCAGCAAAAACCGTAATAAGGTGATCTGGTTTTTTAGCTCCTTCTAAACTCATTTTTGCTCCCGGACGTGCGTTTCTTGCAGCGCATCCGCAAACAGAGTTTACAACAACTAAAGTGGTACCTTCAGCTTTGATAGCATTCTCTACAGCTTCGGCACTATGTAAATCTTGAAACCCAGCAGCTGTAAGTTCAGCCTGCATTGGTTTTACCATTTCTTCTGGATACATATTTTTATTCTTTAAATTTTACTTTTGATCTGCAAAGTTACGAAGTTTACTCGCAACTAGTTAATTTGAAGTATAAAGTTTTGTTATAGTTCGATATTAATTTTTAAATCCAATCTGAAATTAAACTGCCTCTTGTTTCATTTTTTTATGAGGAAACTCATAATTGTGTATTTTCAAATGTCTGTTTCTGCCTCTTAATTTATGCTTTGTGGTTAAAACGGTTGACTTATCTTCTTCGGAAATTTCAATCGTTGAAAGATAATTGGCAAAAAACTTTTTAAGTATTTCTATATTATCAACTTCAATAGAATAGATTGTTTTTTTTCCTTCATATTTTACATTAACCAGATCTGCTTTTTTTAATTCTAATAAATGTTTGGATATTGTGGATTGCGCCAGCGGAATCAATTCTACAATTTCGCCGCAAGTTCTATTGTTTCTTTTCCACAGAAGCGTCATAATCTGAATTCGGGTGGAATGCCCCAATGCTTTACAAATTTTTCCAATTGCTTCTGTTTCTATATCAAATTTTAAATGCCTGATTGCCATAAGTGCCAATTAATTCATTATCGTAAATAATCGATTATAATAGCCCTGAATTATTTAAAAGGTTATTATTTCTAATTGGCAAAACTAGCTGCAAGCTGTTTTTTAAAAGACCCCAATAAAATATTAAAACAAGAAAATAAGGCATTTTTATTTTAAAATGCTGGTCAATCGCAGAATAACGATAATGCCTGTCTTGATTTGGATAAAATATAAAAAAACGTCCCGAAAACTGGTCGGGAATTATGAAATCATAAAACTAAAGGTGCTTATCTGCTTAACTTCATTTGATACGGGTAGGTTTCGTAAATCGTATTATCTTCATTAATCGAAAAACCTTTTTTTGCATCTTCTCTAGCCGAACCAATTAAAGCCGTAATTTCTTCTTTTGGTTTTCCTTGTTTGAGCCAGCAAATTGCTTTATAGAATTTTGCATCCGAAAATTCAGGATAGATTTTTAAAGCTTTATCGAAAATTACAATGGCTTCCTCCCATTTTTTAAGTTCATACTTAGCAATTCCTTGATAAAAATAAGCCGTTGGATGTTCTAATTGCTGTCTGTTTTTATAAATATCATTCACATAATCGTCCAAAAGTTTCTCTGCTTTTTCGTATTCGTTTAACTGAAGATAGCAGAGTGCTTTATAAAAATTGAAAGAATGATCCATAACATAACTATTTCCGTACAGTTTAATGGCTTCATCAAAATCAATAATAGCGTCTTTGTAATCGCGTGAAAAAATGCATTTCATAAAAGCTCGATACGAAAGCCATCGTTCTTTATCATAAAAAACGGCTTTATTTAAAAATGGCATTCCAACCTCATACTTTTTACATTTGAAATACGGCATTGCTTTCTGCTGCCATAAATAAGCCACCGTGCTGTCTTTTTGCAAACCTTGATCCAAGCAAGCCTGCCATTCGCTCATTGCAATGATATAATTATGATTTTCAGCGCAATTGGTTAAAAATTCTTCGACAATAGCATCATGAGCTTTATTAGTCGATACTTGTCCGAAAGAAAAAATGGAGATAAAAAAACAGAAACCCAGCGTAATTTTTTTCAATAGTTTAAATTTTAGCGTTATGATTTGTTTGAGAGAAAAATCGCCCTAAATAAAGCTTTAATAAATGAAAGTTTTGGGCACTTTAAAATAACTTTAACATCTTCTAAAAAAGTAGTTTCTTCATCTAAAAACTTAAAAATCAATTGTGGATTTCCTTTTTTAAATAAAGAAGAAAAAATCGAACTTCCCAATTCGTTATGGCGATACAGAATATCCAGAAGCAATAAATCATAAAACCAAAATCTTCTTTTTTTATAAAAAGTGGTCATGTTCATCGATTCTTCTTTCATGCTCAACGATGCCGAGGTTTCGGGAGAAGCACTTTTATGCGTAATAAATTCAACCAACTCTGAAGATTTTTTATCCGAATTTTTAAAAGTATATCCTGTACTGGCTTTTGTCCAGCCGCCGGCAGTTCCTATGTTTAAAACACGTTTTGTGTTTTTCTTCCAAAAAGGATAACACGTCATCGGGATGCTTCCCTGCTCCTTTTCTGTAATTTCAAATTGTTGAATTCCGAGTTTTTGCAAATAGATTTGAATCTCATTCTCATATTCTGCCAAAGGAAGCAGTTTTTCTGAAAACAAAGTATATTCGACCAAAGCTTCAGTTTTAGAAGTGGGTAAAACATACATAAATCGTGTGTTCTCTTTTTGTTCTACCGAAAAATCCATGAAAGTGACTTGATCTGGATTGAAAACTTCTGATTCTGATTTTATAAACCAGCCCGCAAAATGCTGTTGCAAAACAGGATACTTTTTTTGCCCTTCGGCGAAAGCCTTTGTATAAATGCTGTTGAATAAATAATTGCAGGTATACCTGTTTTCTTCTGTACCCACAAAAACATGGGTTTCGAGTTCGTTGATATCGGTTACTTTTTCGTTTAAAAAAGTAATATTTAGCTGAATTGAAATGGCCTCGAAAACGAAATTGTAAAAATCTAATCCGTTGATTTTATTATACGTATAAGGTTTTAATTCAAGATCTCGTTTAAAATCCTCATTCGCAAACAAAGCCAAATCCCATTTTTTAGAAATAATGGGATTCCAAATTGAATCTTCTTTTTCCCAAAAACACCAGGTTCTGTCATTGGCTTTCTTCAAATCCTGATCCAGCAATAAGATAGACTTGCCAGCAAATTTTCCTGACAAAACCATTTTATAAATTGTCATTAAAGACGCAAGGCCTGTTCCGGTAAAAATGTAATCGAAGTGTTTAATTTGTGAGGAGTTCATTTTCAAAAATAAGAAAATTTATTCTTCAACTTTTCTTAAAAAAAGCCTAAAATCCTTTGGAGAAGATAAAAATCTCGCTGCCAAAGGATTTATAGGTTAATTCCTTTATTATTTGCTTTTCTTCAGCATATCAATATCTTGCTGTTGCTTTTCCAGTAGTTTTTGCTGATTAAGAATTTGATTTTTTTGATCCATCAAAGTTTTGTTCTGATCAATTAAATACAAAGTAAGTTCTTCGATTTTTTTCATCAAAACTTTATTCATTTCTCCCAATTCCAATCCATTATCACTAACTTCTTTAGCACTTGGAACTTCAGGAAGATGTTTATTTTCTTTTATATATTTCTCTAAATTGTCTAATGATTTAATTTTATAATCTTCTTCAAAAACATAATCGGGCCAATCTGTAATTTCTACCTTAACTTCTTTTGAACGAATGTTTCCGTTTACAGAGAGTTTATCCGTAGGCTTAAGAACACCAATTCCAACATTACCATTTGCACTTCCTATTGTATTAAAAGAAAAACCATTTATTGGGTCTATATATAACTGAGCGTAATTTGTTTCATCTCCGTTTTTAGAAGTCTGAAAGCGTAATTTATCCTGATTAGCTACTTTACTGTATTGTTCAAAATAAGTTCCTGCATTATCTTGTCCTGTATAGATAAAATTTGTTATTCCACCCCATCTTAGCGTTCCATTTACATCTAGTTTATACTTTGGCGTTGGGTTTCCAATTCCAACGTTTCCTCCATTAAAATAACTATCCCCAATACTGCTTATTACATTTTTAAACACACCGTTATACTGCATTGCAAGTTGATTCTCTGACCAATAACTTATATCAGATGGATAAGTGTATCCATACATTTTAATCCCTCCATTACTATCCGCTGCAGACATATCTAATGTTAATTTTGCAGGTGGATTTCTTCTACTTCCTATTTCAACATTTCCATTGTCTGATATTATTAATTTTGCCCCGTAATGAGTCCAGTCTTGATTATAATTCCAGAATTGCAGAGAATTACCATATGCGCCTGTCATATTGTATAAGGTCCAACGATATGAATCAGCACCTGTTTTTAGTGGATTTTCTAAAATTACATTACCTCCTTCATTCGTTGCATCACTAAAAACATTCGTTTGTGCGAAAGAATTAACTCCAGCAACCATAAATAATGCGAGTATTGTTTTTTTCATCTTTATATTTTAATTAGTTTATTTTGACCGGTAAAGAAACGAAAAAAACTTTTTTTTATATAAATACTCTTACACGTTATTAAATAAACAATTATTCTTCCAGCTTTTCTAAAAAAAGTTTAAAATCCTTTGGGCTTAAATAATTACTATACTGCACTATAATTTCATTCTTCTCATTTAAAACACACAAAACCGGATATACAATTTGATTGTTAATTGTTCCGAGTTGTAAAGCCAGTTCGTTAACGCCTACATTATTTCCCGAAGGTTTGTATCTGAATATCTGATTATTAAATGCAATATCTCGTTTTTCTTCGGCATTAAAATCAATGAAATAGAAATTGGAGTTTAGTTTCTCTATAATTTCCTGATTCTTGAAAGTCGTCGTTTTCATCCGCTGGCAATACTGACACCAATTGGTATGAATGAAAACAATAATTTTCCGTTTTTGAATTTGCTGCAAGCTGTCTACTTCTTCAAAAGTTCTGGCTTTCAGCTGGCAGAATACTGTTGAAGTTATTCCGAAGAAAAAGAATAGTATAAAAAGCTTTTTCATTATTGTTGTTGTTTTTGGCCCACCGATTTTACAGATTAAACGGGTTTTTATTTAATCTTTTTTATATTTTAAACTGATTGTCAGGCTGAGCGAAGTCGAAGCCCAAGTCTAGTTAAAAAGCCCTTCGACTTCGCTCAGGGTGACAACGATAGTTATAAGTTTATAGAGAACAAATAAAACCCGTTCAATCTGTAAAATCTGAGTGCCATTTTAAAAACTCTACGTTCAATAAATTTACCTAAAATTATATCGCAATCCGAAAAAACCACGAATCGTCTGGTTTTGTCCATAAACATAAGTCGTGTCAAAAGTCAATCCGTATGGATTATCTGGTGTAACCATAACTTTTCCAGCCGAATCGTATTGCACATTTTTATCGAAAGGATCATTCGTTCTCGAAATCAAAAACGGATTATTTCGTTTTGGAGTAAAGTTCAGCAAATTCTTAATGCCCCCGTAAACTTCGAAATTCTTCCAGCCTGTATAAGTAAATTGAATGTTTTGAATGCTGTACCAAGGCGAATTTGGATCTCTCGGATCGTATTCGTTTAACAAAGGCAATTTCATCGGACTGTAAACATTTCCGGTATAATCCAGTAATAAATGCCAAGGCTCAATTTTATATGATATGCTCCAGGTTCCGGTAAATTTTTCGGTTAAAAAAGGTCTTTGTGAAATTCCGTCCTGAACATTTTTATTGTCTAAAACCGTTGCACCCAGAATAAACTTTAAACCATTAGTAAAATTAACATCAACATTGGTACTGATCCCCTGACTGATAGCATAACCATCGATATTATCATAAATGATTTTATTAGGATCAGTTTCATAATCTGAAATGATTTTATTGCTGAAACGAGTATAAAAAGCTGTGGTTTCAATCCCAATAAAAGTGCCGTTGTCAAGATTTATTTTCTGAATATAATTCAAATTTACGTTAACCGATTTCTCCGGTTTTAAATCACTTTTAATCACAACATCTCTCGAACCTGTGAGCGCAGCATGATCTTCGGTAAATAAATTCACAACCCGAAATCCGGTTCCGGCGTTTAACCTAAAAATCGTATTATCATTTGCTTTGAAACGATAGGCAAATCTTGGCGTAAAAATAGAACCATGAATCGAGTTATAATCATAACGCGCTCCCAGCAAAACCTGACTCTTTGGTGAAAACGTAATCTCGTCCTGAACAAAAGCTCCCGGTAACCAAGTACTTTCGGCATCCTTTGTTGCCGGGGTATTATCGTCATAATACGAATATCGATTTGCAATTCCGGCAAGGAAATCATTTCGGCCTATTTTTTTATCCCAGGTTAATTGCAGGAAACCTATTTTTTGATTCGCGATATACGATGTCGTTCCGTAGCGGCTGTCCTGATAATGTACATTTCCGGAGAAAGAAAGCATTAATTTTTCTTCAAATGGCAATTGGTAACTTCCAATTAATTCTCCTCTTTTGGTATAAATACTTTCACCATAAATTTCGTCGCCGCCTCGGTACTTTTTTTCCCAGCGAACGTCTCCGCCCCAGCGATCTTCGTACATACCGCGCGCTGCAATCGTAAAAAGGCGATTATTGTTTCGATGAAAACTCCATTTATTAAATAATGAAATCCTTTCAGAAAGCGTGACATCGGTAAAATTGTCTTTGTCTTTATCAATTACCTGATCGTAGTTAAAGTAGTTGATCCCTACAAGAGAAGTTGCTTTTTTTCCAACATTAAATTTCATTCCCAAATCGAGATTACTTTCAAAATAGGTTGTTGTAAAATAATCGGCAGAAAAAACCGGGGCATTCGTTGGGTTTTTGGTGATAATGTTGATTAAACCACCAACCGCTTCACTTCCGTAAAGAGAAGAAGCCGGACCTTTTACAATCTCTATTCGTTCTACCAAAGAATTCGGAATTCCGGATAAACCATAAACTGTAGAAAGACTGCTTACAATGGGCATTCCGTCAATCAAAACCAAAGTATACGGGCCTTCGAGACCATTTATATGAATGTCGCCCGTATTACAAACGCCGCAATTAAGCTGAGGCCGAACGCCGTTTATGTTTTGAAGCGCATCGTAAATACTGGCCGTTGGATTCTTTTTGAAGAAAGTTGGAGAGTAAACCTCAACCGGAACAGCACTTTCTAAACGTTTCACAGGTTTTAAAGTTCCTGAAACCACTACTTCATTAAGTTGGTTTTCGTTGTCTTCTAAATCAAAATCGAGATTTAGATTTTGTCCTTTTATAACCAAAAATCTTTGGGTTACGGGTTTGAATCCAGTCGAGGTTACCTGAATTCTTCCGTTTTCAATACTAACATTTTCAAAAGTGTAATAGCCTACACTATCTGAAACTGTTTTTAGGTCGGTTCCTAATAATTGAACATTCGCGGCTTGTAATTTTCTTCCATTTCCAGATATAAAACCGGAGATTTTGCTTGTTTCTTGCGCAAAGGAAAAGTGTAAATTAAATAGTATCAATATCCAAATTGAATTTTTCATCGTGGTAAAATTAAATTTAGACAAAGCTAAAAATTAAATTTGACAAACAATAACTTTAAATTTAGAATTTTATAACTTTTATTATGTCAATATGTTATATTTCTAATTTCTGATGTTGTAAACAAAAATGAATAGCGTCCAGCTTTAGCTGGATGAAAAATGAACGAAACCAAAAAAGGCTTTAGCCAAACCGTTACAATTTGGCTAAAGCCCTTTCGATTCAAATTTAATTCCCCTAGCTCAAGCTAGGGGCTATTCAAAAAACCTAACAAAACTCGACCATTTTTTAAAATCAAAAATCTTCGTCAATAAGTTCTTTATTAATTACAGCCCCGGCAAAAGATCCCGTAGAAACTGCAATCGCTACAGATCGCATTTGAGTGGTACAATCGCCGCTTGCATAAACACCGTTGATGTTTGTTTTTTGCATAGTATCGACTTTTATCAGACCTTGTTCGTTATTCTCACAGCCTAAAACTGTCGGCAATGAACAATGCTGTTCAAAAGGCGGTCTTGCATAAATCGCTTTAACCTCAACTTTTTCCTTGTTTTTAAAGATGATGTTTTGGATGTATCCTTCTTTGTGCTCGAGAGAATCTATTTCTTCTTCAAAAATTTGAACGCCATGTTGTTTGAGTATTTCCGTTTGTTCCAAAGTCAATGTCGATTTTCCATTGGTGCATAATCTCAAATCTTTTGTCCAATTCGAAATCAGTTTAGCAAAGTCAAATGCAATTTCGCCGTTAGAGATAATAGCTGTTTTTTCGTTTTTAACTTCATAACCATGACAATACGGACAATGCAAAACCGAAATTCCCCAACAGTCTGCAAAACCTTTAATCTCAGGAAGCAGATCTTTAACTCCCGTTGCAAACAGAATTTTTCTTGAATTGAAAGTTTCACCAGATTCAGTTGAAACTTCAAATCCGTTTTCATTTTTTACAGCTTTTATGGCAAGTCCGTTATAAAAATGAACTGTTTTATAAAGATCGACTTGTAATTTGGCTTTCGCCGAAATCGCGGCAGGCTTTTCACCATCCTGCGTAATAAAATTATGTGAATGCGGCGTTTGTCGGTTACAAGGCAAACCACTGTCAATAACCAAAACTTGACGGAGCGCACGCCCTAAACTCATTGCCGCCGATAATCCGCTGTAGCTTCCGCCAATGATAATCACGTCAAAATTCTTCTGTTCCATAATAATGTCTTTTAATGATTTTGTTTTTTGTGGTTTTTATAATTAATTAAATGCCCAATGATCATTCCTGTTCCTCCAAAATAAATCAGATCCAAATGAATCTCTAAAAACAAATCAGTCAAAATACTGATCCAAATTAAGCTCATGGAAACAATCAAAATTGAGGAAACCAAAAGACTTGATTTTTTCGTAATTTTGAAGATTGCAAATAAACCTATCGAAGCAAATACTAAATCGATAATTGGATTGTGACTTATGCCCAAAGGAAGTATTGTTAAAAGTGGAAAAATCAAACAATGAACCAGGCAGATCGTCGCACTTGAAATTCCTAAAATATCGTAAAAGGATGAGGTCGTTTTCTTCATTTCTTGTACTTTTGCTTAATGCAATTTTGTTGCAAATATACACATTAAATTCAATTGCAACATTGTTGCGTTAAATATTTTTAATTCAAAATAAAATGAAAACTACACGTAACACCACAGCAAAGACGGCCGTTTTAGAGGTTTTTGAGAAATCTAAAACCGCACTGTCTCATACCGAAATTCAAAAACAATTGAACGATGTCTGCGATCGCGTTACCATATATAGAATTTTAGATCGTCTTGTTAACGACGATATCATTCACAAAATTTCGAATCTTGACGGCACTGTTAAATATGCAAAATGCAATCATTCCCATCAAAAAGTACACATACATAATCATGCTCATTTTAGTTGTGAAAACTGTCACGAGATTACTTGTCTGGAAACGGTAAAGCCAAGTTATATTATGCCTCATAATTATAAAGTAAACGAGATAAATTTTACCTTATCAGGTTTATGCCCAAAATGTTTGAATTCTAACATTTAAGTTTTAGACTCGCCTAAAAAAATTGTTCTGCGAATATAATTTTTACATATATTTGTTAAAACAATACTTTTAAAATGACCAAATCTTTAGAAGAGGTAAACCAATCGGTTGCTACAGAACATAAAAAAACAGGTTTCAGAAAAATATTAGCCTTTTTAGGTCCGGCATATTTAGTAAGCGTTGGATACATGGATCCCGGAAACTGGGCCACGGATATTGCCGGCGGAAGCCAGTTTGGCTACACTTTAGTCTGGGTTTTACTAATGAGTAACTTAATGGCTTTGCTTTTGCAGAGCTTAAGCGCAAGACTCGGAATTGTGACACAGCGAGATCTGGCACAGGCTTCAAGAGAAACGTATTCCAAATACATTAATTACATTTTATACTTTCTGGCCGAAATTGCCATTGCGGCCTGCGATTTAGCCGAAGTTCTCGGAATGGCGATTGGTATCAATTTGTTATTCGGAATTCCGCTTTTTGAAGGCGTTCTGATTACCGTTTTAGATACTTTTATTTTATTATTCTTAATCAATAAGGGAATTCGCAAAATGGAAGCCTTTATTATTGCTTTGGTAGCAATTATTGGTTTTTCTTTCATTTTTGAAATGATTTTTGCAGAACCGGAAGTTTCTAAAATAATTGCAGGACTTGTTCCTTCTATTCCAAATTCAGCCGCTTTATACATTGCAATCGGAATTATTGGAGCGACTGTAATGCCTCACAACCTTTACTTACACTCATCTTTGGTTCAGACCAGAAAATTCGACCGAAGTCCAGCCGGGATCAAACAAGCTTTAAAATATAATTTAATCGATTCAACCATCGCATTGAATCTGGCCTTCTTTGTAAATGCCGCCATTTTAATTTTAGCTGCCGCCACTTTCCATAAAAACGGAATGTTTGAAGTTGCCGAGATTCAGGATGCACATCAATTTCTGGAACCTTTATTAGGAACAAAATGGGCACCCATATTATTTGCTGTGGCTTTAATCGCCGCAGGACAAAGTTCGACCGTGACGGGAACGCTTGCAGGACAAATCGTTATGGAAGGTTACTTACACTTACGCATTCAGCCTTGGGTACGCCGAATCATAACGCGTTTAATTGCCATTGTTCCGGCTTTAATCGTGATTTGGATTTATGGCGAAAGTGTAACAGGAAAACTTTTGATTTTAAGTCAGGTTATATTGAGTTTACAATTGGGATTTGCTATTATTCCGCTGATTCATTTTGTAAGCGATAAATCAAAAATGAATGGTTTTCATATTTCTAAAACAACTCAGGTTATTTCCTGGATTATCGCTTTGATCATAGTTTCGCTAAATGCGAAATTGGTTTATGATGAAATCTCATCGTGGCTCGAAAAATCAAATCACCCAATAGTTTTATGGCTTACGGTTGTACCGCTTGCATTTGCATTTTCGGCATTATTACTTTATATCGTTTTTAAACCTTTTATCGCAAAAGCCAAATCGAATATCGCCAATCATTCTCCGCATAATTTAAAATTACAGTTTTCGCCAAAAGAAAGTCAAAGTCTTAAACACATTGCCATTTCGGTAGATTTTTCAAATGCAGATGAAGCAGCGCTGAACAGAGCCTTTGAATTGGGCGGCATCGACACGCAATATACTTTGATTCATATAGTCGAAACTGTCGGCGCCTTAATGTATGGCGTTCACGTTCACGATCATGAAACTACAATAGACGAAAAATTATTGCTGGAATATAAAGATATGCTTTCGCAGAAGGGATTCAAAATCGAAACTGAACTTGGTTTTGGAAAACCAAACAAAGTAATTTCGAAAATCATAAACGAAGGAAATTTTGACATCCTCGTTATGGGAACCCACGGCCACACTGGATTGAAAGATATTCTTTTTGGCACCACAGTAGATAAATTGAGACATAAAATTTCAATACCTTTGTTGATTGTTAAAAAATAGTTGCTGAGGTTCTGAGTTGCTAAGTTTCTGAGGTTTTTCTTTCGAGGCTTTTAACTTAGAACCTTAGCAACTCAGAACCTTAGAACCTCAAAAAAATGACTTTCTCAGAAGAAAATTATCTAAAATCTATATACCATTTAACAGCGGCTTTAGAAACTGAAGTCAGCACTAACGCCATTGCAGAAATAATGGAGACCAAAGCTTCTTCTGTAACTGACATGCTTAAAAAACTGGCCGATAAAGATTTAGTCAATTATAAAAAATACCAAGGTGTTTCGTTAACTGAAAACGGAAAACTAGCTGCTAAAATGATTGTTAGAAAACATCGTTTATGGGAAGTTTTTCTGGTGGAGAAACTAAATTTCAGCTGGGATGAAGTTCACGATATTGCCGAGCAGTTGGAACACATCAAATCCGAACAGTTAATTAATCGTTTGGATGATTTTCTTGGGAACCCTACTGAAGACCCGCACGGTGATCCAATTCCGGATGCGAACGGCCGAATTATTAAAATCGAGAAACAGCTTCTTTCGGAGTTGTTAGACAATCAATCCGGTGTTTGTGTGGGCGTAAAAGACACCTCATCTGAGTTTTTAAAATACTTGGATAAGCAGGGAATCGCCTTGGGTTCTAAAATTGAATTTCTTTCTAAAGAATCATTCGATTTATCGGTCAAAATTAAGGTTGATGGAAGGGAATTGTCTATTTCAAATAAAATTGCCTCTAATTTGTTTGTAAAGCTCGTTTAGAGGGGTGTTTCGCAGCAATACGTGAAGAAGACGTTTAGAATATTATGGGCCGAACCTACGGTTTTTTATATAACGCAAATTAATTTTAGACGGATTAAAATCCGTCCCTACAAAATAGATCGAGCCAATGGCTCTTTTTTATTCTAAATATTTTTGAAAAGCTTTGGAAAAAGTTCCGAAGGAACGAAACGAATTGTAGCAACGGATTTCAATCCGTTGGTCAAATATTTACAATATACGGAAGTTCCGTAGGAACGGAACATATTCATAATATCAATATCTTTTATCTGTTTGCGAAACCCATTTTCCTGCGGTATCTACATTTTGCCTCAACAATATATTTAACTGGCCAACATGATGCTGCACATGCCTCATATTGTATAAAATCATCTCTATTCGATTGTAATTTTTCTTTTGTGTAATGAATCTTTCTTTTGAAGTTTCTTCGTTTAATCCTTCAATTAAATAGAAAACCTTTTTACGCGAATACTCAAGATATTCAAGTAATTCTTCTTTTAGGTAGATTCTTTCCGGTAAGATTCCCTTTGGATCAAATTCGGAAAAAGAAAATGGTTTAGGCGGAGAAAATGTATCAGGTTCTGTAGAGGAATAATAATCCAGCCAAAAAATAGTGTGATAAACAGAATACCAAAAATCTTTTTGATCCCAAAAACTTTTAGGACAAACCAATATTGAACTTTCGAGCATGTCTATTACAGCTCCGAATTGTCTCCATAATATTCCCTTAAGTTCCTCCATAGTTAGCTTTTAAACAATTCCTTTCTCAATCATTTCCAGCATAACCGGCGAAGCATTTTTAAATGTTGGCGGCTGCTCGACAATACTTCCGGCATTTTTTTTATTTACTTTGAAAGTAACATCGTTGTCTGTCGTAAACAAAAGCGCAGTCAGAAACGGTTTTTTGATATAAGAACCTAAAACCAATAAAGCTTCATCCAAAGTATGAATGCTTTCAATTTCTTCTGTTTTATAACGAGTCGTTAATGAAATAGAGAATGTATTATCTTCATTTAAAACTAAACGAAAATAGATATTCTTAATCTCGGTATCCCCCATTGTTTTTGCCAAAGTTAATTTTGCAAAAGTTCCAGCCTGGATGCTTTCTTTAACTCGTTCACAAAAAAGGGCAAATATTGGTTCGTACATTTTTTTTAAGATTCTAAGGTTCTGAGATACTGAGGTTCTAAGTTTTTAAAACCTTTGTCTATTATTTTAACCGCAAATGTCGCAAAGTTTTTTCGCAAAGAACACAAGGAAATTTAAAACTTTGCGAACCTTGCGTAAATCTTTGCTCCCGATAGCTATCGGGATTGCGATTAAGAAAAAATTATTTTCCTGTAAATTCAGCTTTACGTTTTTCTAAGAAAGCTGTTGTTCCTTCTTTAAAATCCTGAGTTCCGAAACATTTTCCGAAAGATTTTATTTCAGTATCAAATCCGTTTTTACCATCAGTAAAGTTTGCGTTGATTGCTTTTATCGCTTTACTAATTGCAAAAGGAGCATTTTTAATGATTTTTTGAGCGATTACATTTGTAAACGATAAAAGTTCAGATTGCGGCACTACATGATTTACTAATCCGTATTGTTTTGCTTCTTCGGCAGAAATCATTGCTGCAGTCATAATCATTTCCATTGCACGGCCTTTTCCAACTAATTGTGGTAAACGCTGTGTTCCTCCGTAACCTGGAATCAATCCTAAAGTTACTTCCGGCAATCCCATTTTTGCATTGTCTGAAGCCACTCTAAAATGACATGCCATTGCTAATTCTAATCCGCCGCCTAATGCAAAACCATTAACGGCTGCAATAACTGGTTTTTTAAGATTTTCGATAAAATCAAATAATGATTCCTGACCTTCGGCTGCTAATTGTGCACCTTCGATAACAGTATAATTTGCAAATTCTGAAATATCAGCTCCAGCTACAAAAGCTTTTTCACCGCTTCCGGTTAAAATGATAACGCGAACATCGTCACTTTTACCCAATAGCTTAATGGCATTACTCAAATCGCTTATTGTCGATTTGTTTAATGCATTCAGTTTTGTAGGTCTGTTTATCGTTATTGTAGCAACTTTGTCCTCAATAGAAATTAAGATATTTTCGTAGTTCATGACGCTGAATTTAAGAGTTTGTAATAGGCAGGGAAACTCTAAATGTAGTTCCTTTACCGTATGTTGATTCAAAGGTAATTGTTCCTTTGTAATTTTCTATAATGTTTTTGATAATTCCGAGTCCAAGTCCCATACCACTGGTTTTAGTGGTAAATTTTGGTTCGAAGATTCGGCCTGTATCTTGTTTCTGGATTCCAATTCCGTTGTCTTTTACCGCAATTTCAACATTGTTATTTCGTCTTTTAACAGTAACCACAATCGATTTTTGAAACTGATTTTCCGGAATTGCCTGCGTTGCGTTTTTGACCAGATTGGTAATAATACGAATTAATTGTGTACGGTCCATTTTTGAGATGATTTCCCCTTCTTCACTTTCAAAAACAATATAATCTTCGTTGAAAATATCCAAAGCCAATTCTACAACCTCGACTACATTTAAAGTCTCGTTTTGCTGGGCCGGCATCGAAGCAAAGTTCGAAAATGCCGAAGCCACCGCTGTCATCGTATCAATCTGTTGAATTAAGGTTTCAGAATAATCATTCATCTTCTGTTTTACATCAGGATCATTCGGGTCGAACTTTCGCTGGAAACTCTGCACCGTCAATCGCATCGGCGTAAGCGGATTTTTAATCTCGTGCGCTACTTGTTTTGCCATTTCGCGCCAAGCTTCTTCACGCTCGCTTTGCGCTAATTTAATCGCACTGGTTTCCAGTTTATCAACCATTCCGTTATAAGCCTTTATAAGGAAATTGACTTCTTTGCTGTTGGCTTCTAAAACAATTTTCTCATTTTTCTGATCCAGATTAGTTTCTTCCAGCCTGTCGGAAATCGTTTTTAGTGATTTTGTAATATAAGTTGAAAGGAAATACGCCAAAGCAAAAGCTACAATAAGCATAAAAGAATATACCTGACTTAAACGGATCAGGAATGTATTTAATTCGTTATCGTAATAACCGTCGTCTTCTAAATATGGAAGATTTAAAATTCCGAGTGGTTTGAATTTTTCATCTTTAATTAAACTGTATGATGATCTGTTTTTAACTCCATCGATGGTTTTAATGTCTACAAAGCGTTTTTCGATAGAAGATCGAACCAGTTTCAGAATATATTCAGGGATTGGTGGCGGCGCTTTATCAACGGCAAAAGACTCTTTTGAAGATTTGAGCAGTTTTCCGTCCAGACTGTAAATGTTGATTTCGATTTTGTGAATCTGCGCTAATTCGTGGATTTTATCTTTAAAAATTAAATCTAAATTCCCTGTTTTCAGCGGATAAGTTGTAGTAGAAAGAACATAATTGATATGTTCTTTTACCGCATTTTCTTTGCGTTCTAATCGTTCCTGATGATATTCTTTGGCCTCAGTTTTAAACTGAATAATGGAAATGGAAGCCAATAAAAAAGATGCTACAACAATCAATACAATCATCGACAGGAAAATCCTGGTACGAAGGGATAGCATTGTCATTTTGAAGTCTAGCATAGTTTTTTTAATTATAAATTATAAATTGTTAATTATGAATTATTGGTTCATGTCTTAAATTCACCATTAACAATTCATAATTAACAATTTACAACTATTTTCTTTCGCGTATTCTTTTATAAAAACGGAATCCCAGCATAATTAAAACGGAGAATAAAATAATTCCGATTACGCCGTAGATCCAGTTAATGGCACTTTTTAAAACTACTAAAAAAACAACAGCAAATAATATAATCGTTGCGCCTTCATTCCATAAGCGCATAAAATTATTGGTATATTTTACCTCATCGTTTTGTAGTTGTTTAAAAATCTGATGACATTTTCCGTGATATAAATATAACAGAAAAACGAAAAACAATTTTACGTGCATCCAGGGCATTTTCAACCATACACTTCCTGCGTCTGTAAAAAACAACATCCAAAAAGCAAAAATACTTGCCAAAACTGCCGACGGCCATGTGATGATGTACCACAAACGGTAGGCCATAATTTTGTATTGCGCCTGTAAAATTTCTTTTTCTGGAGATAGTTTTTCATTGGCTTCTATTTGATAAACAAACAAACGCACAATATAAAACAACCCTGCAAACCAAGTAATCACAAAAATAAGATGCAGTGATTTTAAATAGTTGTAATATTCCATTTATCCTTATTCTTTAAATGTAGATTTTTTAAACAGATCAATCATAGCGTTACCATACGCTTCATTTTCATACACTATTTTAGCGATAAAGAGTTTTTCCTTAAATGTTCTTGAGAAAATTACTATCGTCACAACAGGTTTTCCATTTTCAGTTAATACCGTTTTGGATTTTCTAAATTCTAAACCAGAAACACTTTCATTAGTTACAGAGTAATCTCCCATTTGTCCTTTTGGATAAATCTGGCCTATATCTTTCAAAAAAAGAAAATCTTTTAACCTCATACTTAAACCTGCTGATCGAGCATCTGCCGCATAATCTTCGTAGTTGGCTTCAAAATAATTGGCCTTATCTCTTTTAAAAGCAACAATAGAATGTTTCTTATTAGCTGAATCCGGATCTTGATTAATTTCTTCTTTTATTTCCTTTTTTTCATAATCATCCGGAATTGCAATGGCCCAGTTGAATGTTTTATCAAAAAAACTGTTATTTACAAAAGTGTCTCTTTTTTTGCATCCAATTAAAACAATCAGAGCAAGAAACAAAACCGAAAAATTTTTTACTTTATTCATTTATACAACTTATTATTATTTTGCCCAATCATTAATCCAGTTACTAACTGTTTGACACCATTCGTCGTCATCGTTTAAACATGGAATCGCAAGGAATTCCTCGCCTCCGTTTGCTTCAAAATCTTCTTTGGCACGCATTGCGATTTCCTCTAAAGTTTCTAAACAATCAGATACGAAAGCTGGTGTTACAACCGCTAATTTCTTGATTCCTTTTGCCGGCATATTATCAATTTCAACATCGGTATAAGGTTCTAACCATTTATCTCCTGCTAAACGCGATTGAAATGTTAAACTATATTTATCTGCAGGAAGTCCTAATAATTTTACAACTTGTCTTGTAGTTTCGTAACATTGGTGACGGTAACAGAAATCGTGTGCTGGAGATGGTGTGTTGCAGCAAGATCCGTCGATTTTACAATGCGATTTAGTGATATCGGTTTTGCGAATATGGCGTTCTGGAATTCCGTGATACGAAAACAATAAATGATCGTAATCAAACCCAACCAAATGTTTTTGGATTGAATCGGCTAAATTTTTGATGTAATCCGGTTTATTGTAAAATGCCGGAACATCTGTAAAAGTCATGTGAGGAAATTTCTTCTTGCGAATTTCTTCTGCCTTTACTAAAATAGTCAAAGTCGAAGCCATTGCATATTGCGGATATAAAGGAAAAAGCATTACATCTGTAACTCCTTTATCACTTAATTCCTGAAGGCCTTTTTCAATCGTCATGCTTCCGTAACGCATTGCCAGCGAAACAGGAACATTTACAAGAGGCTGTACTTTTTTCTGCATTCTTTCTGAAAGAACCACTAAAGGAGAACCTTCTTCCCACCAAATTTTTGCGTAAGCGTGCGCAGATTCTTCCGGTCTTTTTCTTAAAATAATACCGCGAACTAATAATGCTCTCAATAAATACGGAACGTCGATTACGTATTTATCCATTAAAAATTCGTCTAAATATGGTTTTACATCTTTTGTTGTTGGACTTTCTGGAGATCCTAAGTTTACTAATAATACGCCTTTCATTATATTTTTGCTTTAGGCTTTAAGCTCTGGGCTTTAAGCTTTTTATTTGTTTTTAAAAATTTCGTCAAAAGTAGAATTTGCTGCTTTTTAGAAATATGATAATTATTACTTTTTAATTATTGTAGAATATCGAAAATTGATTGTCTTTTATTGGCCCACAGATTTCGCAGATTCAACAGATTTTAATTCGTGTTTATTCGTGATCCCGATAGCTATCGGGAGTGGCGAACAAAATCTAAACATTCGCATTAATCGACATTAAATATTTTTTTGGAGTTGTGGCAAACTTTTTCTTGAATGCCGCTATAAAATGACTTCCGGTGCTGTAACCAATTTTGAGTCCTACTTCGTTTACATTATAAGAGCCACTGTCAAGAAGTTTTCGGGCGAAATCCATTTTGTAATCAAATAGAAAACCGTAAACCGTGTCGCCGTAAATTTGTTTGAAACCCATTTTCAGTTTTTTCAAATTCAGACCAATTTCATCTGCCAGTTCTTGCAGTCCCGGCGGTTCAGCCATATTGGCGATGATGATTTCTTTGGCTTTTCGGATTTTCAGAACGTTATCTTCATCAATTAAAAACGGACATTGTTCTGCATTTGGATCTTCGGTTCTGTTAAAATACAAACTCAGCAATTCGTATCCTTTTCCTTTATAATAAAGGTTTTTTATAGATGGATGCAGGTTGTAATGAAACAGCTGACTCAGCACAATAGCCATAGAAGGACTGATATTTCCTTCGTTATAATACTTTTTGTCCTTATTATCAGGACTTAAAAAAGTAATATAATCTGCTTCGGCAGAAAACAACGCGTGAAATTTTTTAATGGAGACAATTACCGAAATCACCCAAGAATTTGGAGCCAGTTCTAAATTTAATGGCAATTCTTTCTGCGGATTGTACAAAAGCAGCGATTTTTCTTCTTTTAAATCTAAAGCGTAAGTGCCCTGATTGAACAAGAATTTGGCATTGCCTTTTATCCCGAAGTGAAACTGTATCAGACCACTACCAACTTCATGCTGTCCGAAAAAAGGTTCCAAACTGTCGTTTTGAAAACGGATCAGCGTAAAGTCGTCTTCAATTTTTATAATTTCCTGAGAACTCATAGCGATATTTTTTTGAAACAAAAATCAGAGCAATTGCAAAATGTTATTTAGAATGACTCTAAACAAATCATTTCTAACGACTTGATTTTGCTACAAAAGTACTCCTTTTTGCATAAAAACAGACGATTAGAATCAAAAAAACATGCAGCGATACAAAAAGTACTTTTAGCGTTACTTTTATAAACAGTATAGTGATAATTTTGTTGCACTTTTATGAAAGTGAATTTATGGAAAACAATAACGTACCGAAACACCTTTATTTTTACTCAGTTGGTCTGAGTTATAAAAAAGCTGATGCTGAGGTCAGAGGTCAATTTAGTTTGGATGCCGTTGCGAAAACTCGTTTACTGGAACAAGCTAAAAATGACGGAATAGAAAGTTTACTAGTTACTTCAACCTGCAACAGAACCGAGATCTATGGTTTTGCAGAACATCCTTTTCAATTAATCAAACTTATTTGTGATAACAGCAACGGTTCTGTTGATGCTTTTCAAAAAGTTGGCTTTGTATATAAAAATCAAGAAGCAATTAATCATATGTTTCGCGTAGGAACTGGTTTAGATAGTCAGATTCTGGGCGATTTTGAAATTATATCTCAAATTAAAACCAGTTTTGCCCACTCAAAATCAATGGGTTTAACCAATAACTTTATGGAGAGATTGGTAAATGCGGTAATTCAGGCGAGTAAAAGAATTAAAAATGAAACGGAGATCAGCTCTGGTGCTACTTCAGTTTCTTTTGCATCTGTACAATACATTCTTAAAAACGTTGAAGATATCGGCAACAAAAATATTTTACTTTTTGGAACTGGAAAAATTGGTAGAAATACGTGCGAGAATTTAGTAAAACATACTAAAAACGAACATATTACTTTAATCAACAGAACGAAAGACAAGGCTGAGAAATTGGCTGGAAAATTAAATCTCATTGTTAAAGATTATTCTGAATTACACTTAGAACTTCAAAAGGCCGATGTTGTCGTTGTTGCAACAGGCGCACAAAACCCAACGGTTGACAAAGCAATTTTGAATCTAAAAAAACCTTTATTGATTCTGGATTTGTCTATTCCGAAAAACGTTCATGAAAACGTTGAGGATTTAGAAGGCGTAACTTTAATTCACATGGATTATTTGTCTCAACTGACAGATGAAACTTTGGAAAACAGAAAATTACACATTCCAGCAGCTGAAGCAATCATTGAAGAAATTAAAGAAGAATTTGTTACCTGGACAAAAGGGCGCAAATTTGCACCTACCATAAATGCTTTAAAAGAGAAACTAAATGAAATTAAGGTTTCGGAATTAGATTTTCAAAGCAGAAAAATTGCAGATTTCAATGAAGCTCAAGCTGAAATCATTAGCAATAGAATCATCCAAAAAATTACTACACATTTCGCAAATCATTTAAAAGACGACGACACCATGGTGGATGAAAGCATCGAATGGATCGAAAAAGTCTTCAAAATAAAAGCATCTTAAATAAAATCAAATTTTAAACCATATAAGTTATATAAGTTCATTTAAAAACTGTGTTTTACCCAAACTGCTTAAATTTACTTATATAACTTATATGGTTCAAGAAACAAAACATGGCTGAAAAAACAATCAGAATTGGAACTCGTGACAGCGAATTAGCACTTTGGCAGGCACATACTGTCGAGAAAAAACTAAACGACTTAGGTTATAAAACCTCAATTGTTGCGGTTAAATCTCAAGGTGATATTATTCTGGACAAACCACTTTACGAACTGGGAATTACAGGAATTTTTACCAAAACGCTGGACATTGCCATGATCAATGGTGATATTGATATCGCGGTGCATTCCATGAAAGATGTTCCAACCGCTTTGCCTAAAGGAATTGTTCAGGCAGCCGTTTTGCCAAGAGCCAATGTCTTTGATATTCTCGTTCATAAAGGAAATCCTGATTTTACAAACCCAAGTACTATTGCGACAGGAAGTTTACGTCGCCAGGCACAATGGTTTAATAAATACCCAAATCATACTGTAGTTGATTTACGCGGAAACGTAAATACGCGCATGCAAAAACTAAAAGACAATGATTGGGATGGGGCTGTTTTTGCTGCTGCAGGTTTAGAGCGAATTAACTTAAAGCCTGAAAATTATATTAATTTAGATTGGATGATTCCTGCGCCCGCTCAAGGAGCAATGCTAGTTGTAGCAATGGAAAATGACAATTATACACTTGATGCACTTTCGCAGTTAAATGATATCGAAACAGAAATCTGTACTTATATCGAACGTCAGTTTTTAAGAACGCTTGAAGGCGGTTGTACTGCCCCAATTGGAGCTTTGGTAACGTATAATGAAGAAGAAGACACGCTGCACTTTCAAGGTGTTTTACTTTCTATTGACGGAAAACAAAAATTAGAAATAGACAAAACCGTTGATATTTCAGAATGGAAAAAATTAGGTTTTCATTCAGCTCAGGAGATTTTGAATAATGGCGGAACAGAATTAATGCAAAAGATTAAAGAATCCCTGAAAAAATAATATCCTATATTTTTAATGAAACATAACGAACAAATTATTCCTCAGCAATATCAACAATTTTTAGTTGAAGTAACTGATTTGGTGCAAAATCACCGAATTCAAGCTGTGCAATCTGTTCAATTTATTTCAAACCATTTATATTGGAATATTGGAGAATTAATTATAAAAAAACAAACAGAATTTGGTTGGGGCAAATCTATTGTTGAAGTTTTAAGTAAAGATTTAACTCATTTAATAGGACAAGGAATAAGCTGGTCGCCACGTAATTTGTGGTTTATGAGACAATTAGTAAGCGAATATTCAATTCTGAATCAAGCTGATTCAGAATATCTAAAACTGAATCAGCTTGATTCAGAATTAAAAACTATAAAAGAATTAGTTTCGAATATTCCTTGGCAGCACAATATTCTAATTATCCAGAAAGTTAAAGATCTAAACGCCAGGATTTTTTATATAAAAAATACTATCAAAAACAAATACAGCCGATCTGTTTTACTGCATCAAATAAAAGCGAACGCTTATGAGAAGTATTTACAAAATCCGACTCAGCATAACTTTAAAAATACATTAACCACTAATTTATTAGAACAGGCACAAGAAAGCATAAAAAGTGTTTATACATTAGACTTTCTAGACATTAATAAACCAGTTACCGAAAGAGAGTTAGAGAATTCTATGGTAGAAAAGGTTAAACGACTAATATTGGAACTTGGGTATGGTTTCTGCTTTATAGGAAATCAATATAGACTTTCATTAGGAAACAAAGATTATTATATAGATTTGCTTTTTTATCACCGAATTTTAAAATGTTTAGTAGCTGTCGAATTAAAAGTAGTTGAATTTGAGCCTGAATTTGTTGGAAAATTAGATTTTTATCTTCAATTAATAGATGATCAACTTAAACAAGAAGATGACAAACCTTCAATTGGTATATTATTAGTTCCTGAAAAAAATCATTTAGAAGTAGAATATACTTTAAGAAGTGTACACAAACCTATTGGGGTTTCAGAATACATTTTGAGTAAAGAATTACCAAAAGAGTTAGAAGGAAAGCTGCCAACATCTGAAGAATTTAAAAACATATTAAATGAGTAAACCAATTCAGATATTATCTACTAAAATATTATCTCCTCTTCAAAAACAAGAGTTGACAAAAGCTGGCATCGAACTAATCGAAGCCGATTTCATTAAAACCGAAAACAAACCTTTCGAACTTAAAAACCTCAACGAAAGTTTGATTTTTACCAGTCAAAATGCCGTTCACAGTGTTTTATCAAATCCAAAATCGGAAGAACTTAAAAATAAAAACGTGTACTGCGTTGGCTTAAAAACAAAAATCCTTTTATCTGAAAACGGATTTAATGTTGTTGCCTATACTGGCTATGCATCTGATTTAGCCGAAATTATAACTCTAATTTACCGCAATGAAAGCTATACTTTTTTTAGCGGCAATCTTAGAAGAGATACACTTCCAAACGCTTTAAATGAAGCCGGAATAAAACTAAACGAAATTCAGGTTTATGACACTTCATTACAGCCGCAGAAAATAAAAACAGCCGTTGATGCCTTATTATTTTTTAGTCCGTCTGGAGTTGAGAGCTATTTAAAAGAAAATACAATCAAAAAAGAAACCTGTTTCTGTATTGGAGAAACCACTGCCGAAGCTTTGCATAAAATTACAAAAAACATCATCATCGCAGATCAGCCAACGGTTGAAGACGTTATTGAAGATGTAATTCAAGAGTATAAATAAATTAAATCAATAAGCTTTAGGCAGTAAGCCTTAAGCAATTAATTACGCTGTAGGCTTTAAGCTATAAGCCGTAAGCTAAAAAATAAAAATAAATAACGCTTAAAGCCTAAAGCTTAAAGCCTAAAGCAAGAAAAAAATGTTAAAAAACGACCTATTTTTAAAAGCATTAAAAGGAGAAACTGTTCAGCGCCCGCCGGTATGGATGATGCGCCAAGCTGGAAGATATTTACCAGAATTTATCGCTTTGCGTGATAAATACGATTTCTTCACACGTTGTCAAACTCCGGAATTAGCTGCCGAAATCACGGTGCAGCCAATTCGCAGAATTGCTCCAGATGCGGCTATTTTATTCTCGGATATTTTAGTTATACCGCAGGCAATGGGAATCGAAGTTTTAATGAAAGAAAATATAGGACCGTTTGTTCCAAATCCTATTCGTTCTATGGCAGATGTTCATAGAGTTTACGTTCCGGATATTCAGGAAAGTCTTGGTTATGTAATGGATGCCATTAAATTGACTAAAGAAATGCTTGATGACGAAGTGCCTTTAATTGGTTTCGCTGGTTCGCCTTGGACTATTTTATGTTATGCAGTTGAAGGAAGAGGATCTAAAAGTTTTGATATGGCAAAAGGATTTTGTTTTTCTAATCCGGCTGCAGCACATACATTGCTTCAAAAAATTACCGACACTACAATTTTATACTTAAAAGAAAAAGTAAAAGCGGGAGTTAATGCCGTTCAGATTTTTGATTCTTGGGGAGGAATGCTTTCTCCTGTTGATTATCAAGAATTTTCGTGGAAATACATCAACCAAATCGTTGAAGCTTTGGCAGATGTTACTCCGGTTATTGTTTTTGGAAAAGGATGCTGGTTCGCTCTTGGTGAAATGGGAAAAAGCCGCGCATCTGCACTTGGTGTAGACTGGACTTGTTCCGCTAGAAATGCTCGTTATTTGTCTGGCGGTAACATTACTTTACAAGGAAATTTTGATCCGTCAAGATTGCTTTCTCCAATTCCAACAATCAAGAAAATGGTACATGAAATGATCGACGAATTCGGAAAAGATAAATATATCGTAAATTTAGGTCACGGAATTTTACCAAATATCCCGGTAGATCACGCTAAAGCATTTATCGACGCTGTTAAGGAATACGGGAATTAGGTGTTCAGTTTTCAGTCGCAGTATTCAGTTTTACTCTGAGACTGTAAACTGCGACTGATAACTTTAAACTAAAAAAAACATGCTAAACAAAGGTTTAAGAGACGAAGAAAGTATCAGAATAGAAAATACGCTAAGAACTTTGCATGCCTTAATTTTTGTTCCGAAGTTCTGGAATGTAGAAGATACCAGCTTAATAGATGAACAATTGAAAAGCTTTGGTTTAAGTTTAGAAAGAACCATTGAAATTCCTGAAGAAGAACTTATTCTTCTTTTACAGCGATGTCATTTAGACTGGAATCAGCAAGAGCAGTTTGCCGATATTTTAGTTGGATTATCTCAAGAAAACCAATTTGATTTTTTAGGAAAAGCTTTAGCGATTTACCAATATATTCAGCAGGAAAGCAAGGTTTTTTCGTTTGGAATAAACACCAAAATTGCTTCGGCGAAAGCCAAAAATAATTACGATGAAAGATAAATTCTACGCATACATACAAAAGTTACAAGACCAAATTTGTGCCGGATTAGAAGCTGTTGACGGAACTACAAAATTCCGCGAAGACTTATGGAAACGTCCTGAAGGCGGCGGCGGAAGAACCCGCGTTATTGAAAATGGTGCTGTTTTTGAAAAAGGCGGTGTAAACATTTCGGCTGTTCATGGAAAACTTCCTGAAGCCATGCAAAAGATGTTTGGCGTTGGCGAAGCTGATTTCTTTGCCTGTGGATTAAGTCTGGTTATTCACCCGAAAAACCCAATGGTTCCTACTGTCCACGCTAATTGGCGATATTTTGAAATGTATGACGAATCTGGAAAAGTAATCGAACAGTGGTTTGGCGGCGGACAAGATTTAACGCCTTATTATTTGTTTGAAGAAGATGCAAAACACTTTCACCAAACTTGTAAAACAGCCTGTGACAAACATAATCCCGAGTTTTATCCAAAATACAAAAAACAATGTGATTCTTATTTCTGGAATGCACACCGAAATGAAGCGCGTGGTCTGGGCGGTTTATTCTTTGATTATTGCAAAGCAAATGAATCAATGTCGATGGAAAACTGGTATGATTTCGTAACCGAAGTCGGCAATAGTTTCCTTGAAGCTTACGTTCCGATTGTAGAAAGAAGAAAAAACCTTGAATATAATCCAGAAAACAGAACCTGGCAGGAAATCCGCCGTGGCCGTTATGTTGAGTTTAATCTAGTTCATGACAAAGGAACATTATTCGGTTTAAAAACCAACGGAAGAATCGAGAGTATCCTAATGAGTTTACCTCCGCATGTGCAATGGGTTTACGATCATCATCCAGAAACCGGAAGTGAAGAAGAAAAATTGATAAAGGTTTTAGAAAATCCTATTGATTGGGTTTAATATATTTATTTAACACATAAAATCATAGATTTTAATTGTAATTTAGAGACAGTTTTAAAAACTTATGTTTCTATGTGTTAAACAAATTATAGATGAATCTAAAACTGATTTACATATTCCTTTTTATCAGCATTTTTGGGTGTTTTGCCCAAAATGATTCACTGCAGAATCCCTATTTTAAATCCTATAACGATAAAATTACAGGCAGTGTTTATTATTTAGACACTTCCAATAGTTTTCAGATTGCTTCGGGGCCTCAGGATTCGGAAACATTTCTTAATCTTATTCCGAATAGAAGAGAACAAATTGGTTTTAATCTGAATTATAAAATCATTGATGTTTCTGTTGGTTTTGCGCCAAAATTTCTGAGCCAAAATAAAGGCGATTCCCATTCCAAGCATTTTAATTTCAATACCCGTTTTTACTATAAAAAATGGATGCAGTCCTTTACTTTCATCAATCAAAAGGGATTTTATATCAGTGATGATAATATAACGGCACAATTGCCAGATATGCGCACCACGAAAATTGGCGGATCTACAGCTTACGTTTTTAATGATAAATTCTCTTTTAAAACATTGGTAAGCCAAAACGAATGGCAGACCAAAAGTTCCGGAAGTTTTATTCCCACTTTCTCATTTTACTATACCAATATAGATTTAAACACTCCTGGTGCAACACCTGGAGATATTTATGTATTTACTTTAGCTCCCTCCTATTTCTATAACTGTGTAATCAGCGATAGGGTTTTAATTGGTGCCGGACTTGCTTTAGGAGTAGGAATTAATGATATTGACGGAGATTCATCGGCTCTATATCAAGCCGATTTTAATTTAAAACTGGCCTATAATAATGACCGTTTCTTTGCTTTCGCAAGTATCAATACCGTAAGTTTTGCTCAGGACGATAAAGTCAATCCGCGATTGAATGATAATATTGCCACTTTAAAACTTTCTGCCGGTTATAGATTTGATCCGCCAAAAAAAGTAAAAGAAGTTTATGATAAAGTAAATCAGAAAATAGGTTTGTAATAAATCTAAAATCTATCCCGTCCCGAAATTTCGGGATCAGGGCTAAAATCTAAAATAAAATAGTATGGCAAATGTGAATAAAGAACAATTAAATCGCATGCAGACCGGAAAAGGTTTTATTGCAGCATTAGATCAAAGTGGCGGCAGTACTCCAAAGGCATTATCGCAATATGGCGTTCAGGAAAGCAGTTTCTCCAATGATGAAGAAATGTACACGCTTGTGCATGAAATGAGAACCCGAATTATTAAAAGTCCTGCGTTTGACAGCGAATATATCCTTGGCGCTATTTTGTTTGAGAATACGATGGACCGCAAAATTGACGGACAATGGACAGCCGATTTTTTATGGGAAAAGAAAAACATCGTGCCTTTTTTAAAAGTTGACAAAGGACTTGCTGATCTTGCAAATGGTGTACAGCTGATGAAA
Source organism: Flavobacterium sp. GW821-FHT12A05 (assembly GCF_058807735.1). Classification (NCBI taxonomy): domain Bacteria; kingdom Pseudomonadati; phylum Bacteroidota; class Flavobacteriia; order Flavobacteriales; family Flavobacteriaceae; genus Flavobacterium; species Flavobacterium sp. GW821-FHT12A05. The sequence goes on from NZ_JBXAQY010000006.1 coordinate 40,314, forward strand.
CCCATTTCTAATTTAGATGAATTACTAACTCGGGCTGTAGAACGAAATATTTTTGGAACCAAAATGCGTTCTGTAATTAAAGAAGCTAATGCAGCAGGTATTCGCAAAGTTGTTGAACAGCAGTTTGAAGTAGGTAAACAAATCTTTGAAAAAGGACTTGTGCCGATTATTGAACCAGAAGTTGATATTTACAGTGCCGACAAAGAGAAATCAGAGGAAATATTAAAAGAAGAAATCTTAAAACAGCTTAAAGTTTTAGACAAAGAGGTAAAAGTAATGCTGAAATTGTCTATTCCAACTGTAAATGATTTTTACAAAGAACTAATGTCAGACCCTCATGTGGTACGTGTTGTGGCTTTATCAGGTGGTTATTCAAGAGAAGAAGCCAATGATAAATTGTCTCAAAACCACGGATTAATCGCCAGTTTCTCAAGAGCATTATCTGAAGGACTTACCGCAGGCCAGTCTGATGATGATTTCAACACTGTACTTGGTACAACAATTACAGCCATTTATAAAGCATCGATTACATAACCGAATCAGGTTTATTGCATAAAAAAATCCCCGAAAGTTTCAATTTTCGGGGATTTGTATTTTATAGCTTTAAAATTATTTAGAAGTTAATTCCTGTGCTAAATCTAAAGTTTGCAGAATGATATTTTTATCTGATTTCAAAGAGTTTAGCTTAAACCCGAAAACCACTTTATTTTTGATTATCTTTTTAGGAGATTCAAATGTGATGTCTGAAAATTGTTCCGAAAATTTACTGAATTTCCCTAATTCCGAAGGCTTAACCTCACCTGATTTACCAAATGCATTTATTAGTTCAGCGATATTCAGTTTTCCGAACATATAATTTTTCTTTAAATCTTTTTTGGCTTCGCCAGAGAATGTGCCGTTTCCGGCACTAAAATAATCCAGGGTATTGGCTATTACAATAACATCTTTGTCTTTTTTGATGAAGATATCTCCGTATTCTTTGGTTCCGGTAACAACATAACAATTGTCTTTTTGTACCAGCACTTTTTTACGAACACCTAACTGAATCAATTTATCAGCAAAAGTAGGATGCGTTGAAGTAAAAATCACAGAGAATAAAGGAACTGATTTTTTAGTCTTCTTATCGGTTATTTTTTCTTCGTAGTTTTCATCGTATTCGTATGATTTGGTCATAACCTCAACTTCTTTGAAACCGTATAGAAATGCGCTTAAATCACCATCAAAAAGTGTAGCGGTGGCTTCTTCGTCAACAATTGTCGAAACTAAATCAGTAATAACGGCAATATCTTCTTTTAGCAGTTTTGGACTTTGAAATATATCTGTCATTAAGCTTGGAAAATTTTCCAGCGCCGCTTTTGTATTTAGATGATAAGATATATAACCCAAAGGCTTTTGCGCAGGGAAATAATTAAACACATTCTTATTTATTTTTCTGTTCGTGATTTTACTCACAACCTCAGCAAGCTGCGGTGAATACTCGACAACTTCTTCTACACGTGCATTATTGTTATCAAAATAAAAATCAAGATTAATGCCTTTTATAAAATTCCCGAAGTTTTTCTGCATCGGCAAAAACTTATCATAACCGCCAAAAATCGCCATTGGATAATTGTATGCAGAATATAAACTTGTCATGGCAGAACTGTAATTGATCCACGACGAAATATCAGCATTCGCATTTATCTTTTCTGAAATTGGTGCTGTAAATCCATTTTCGAATAACAATTTTATAATCTGATTCAACTTTTCAGTTTGTTCCAAATTAAAAGTCGCTTCCTGAATCGTATATTCGGCATTTGGAGTATATTCTACCGGAGCTTCTTCAACAGCAATTGTAGCATCGTTTGCAGGAGCTTCAATCATAATTGAATTTTCATCTGATTTCGTTTCTTCGTAAACCTCATCAATAGCAATAGAATCTTGTAAAACGGGCTGGCTTTCGCTAGTATAAAAACTTGAAGGAAGTCTTTGGGTTAATTCCAAAATAACTAAATAGTTATCGTTCCACGCTAATGTTTTGTTTTTCCCTTTCGGATTAAAAACAGCATATTTACCCAAATCCTTAATTTCTAAGTTTTCTGCTCCATTACCAAATTCTTTTAATATAAATTGTTTAACCGCTTCTCTGCTTTTTACAGGAATCGTAACCTGATAATATGGAATACTGTCTGAGAATTTTCCGTGAATGGTTATTTTTTGATCTAACTGAATAAGCGAAGTATACTTAGTAAAATCTAAATCTGGTTTTTTAGCACTGTATTGGGTTACGATTGGATGATTCAAAATTTCGGGCACACTCACTTTTTTAGAAAGCTGGCTTCCGTTAAATTGTACAAAATAATCGTATTCGTTTTTATTGATCTGACCAAAAGTCAAATACGTGGCAAGTAATAAAAGTAAAGTATAAAATTGCTTCATAAATCAAGGCGTTAATTGGATTCTGTTATTCATTAAAGTCGATTTTTTTAAAACACTGTACATGCTTTGTTTTAAAAAGACCGTTTTTTTGTTTTTCGAAATCTTGCTATTGACATTCTCTACAGACTGAACATCTTTATCAAAACTATAAATGGCGATAATGCTGGCCTCTTCAAGGTCTTTCTTCTTTTTCGGATCGTTTACTACTTTTTCAGGAACGGGATAAGAGGCAATTCTTTCAAAGTTTTTTACGCTTCCGCTAAAGTGAATCTGATCGCGCTGATTGTTTATCGTATTCACAACCGCGTTGAGTGCTTTTAAATTGGCATAATTAAGTTTGATGATAAACACATAATTATCAAAATCAGCTTTGGTGGTTACGCCGGAAATCCCGTCAATTTTTAATGCTTTCGTTTTAAAGTCTTCCAGCTTTTGGGAGATTTCCTGTTCGTTTGGAATTTTTACGCCATCGACTTCTTCGAGGAAAATTGCGGATTTTGTTTTGAACCATGACTTCGAAAAGTCAATCATCAAAGTATATTCACCACTTTGGTCGTCGTGATGTTTGATTCTTTCTGTTATTTCAAAACAACTTGTTAAGAGCAAACAGCAGCAGAAAGCGAGAAATTTCTTCATTAGACAAATTTAGACCGAAAATATTTGAAAAACCAAAGCTCAGTAAATTTCTTAAAATTAAATAGTCCAAAACTCTAAATTTTTAGATAATATTAACGGATTCTACTATTGCTAAATGCCTTATTCTGTTGATTTTTCTTTAACTTTGCACTGCTTCTCAAAAAGTAAAAAAATCTTCAAAAAAAAATAAAAAACAACTCCAGTTTTTAGAACAAGGATTAATCAATCTGCTTTCAAAGAAATTAAGGTTAAAATCTGAAATCTAAAATCTAAAAATCTAAAACTATATGTTCCCATTACAAAGAAATCGTCGTTTGAGAACCAATGAATCTATTCGTTCTTTAGTTCGTGAAACCAGTTTAAGTCCACAGGATTTTATGCTTCCAATGTTTGTTGCCGAAGGAAAAGATATAAAATCTGCTATTCCTTCTATGCCGGGAATCTACCGTCATTCATTGGATAATACAATTAAAGAAGTAAAAGAAGCCTGGAACTTAGGAATCAAAGCGGTAAACATCTATGTAAAAGTAAGCGACAACCTAAAAGACAATAAAGGAACTGAAGCCTGGAACAAAGACGGTTTAATGCAGCAAACTATTCGTGCAATAAAAGATGCTGTTCCGGAAATGATTGTAATGCCTGATGTAGCGCTTGATCCGTATTCTATTTACGGTCATGACGGAATTATTGAAAACGGCCAGTTATTAAACGACCCAACTGTTGATGCTTTAACGAGAATGAGTTTAAGCCATGCTGAAGCCGGAGCCGATTTTGTTGCGCCAAGTGATATGATGGACGGACGTGTTTTAGCAATTAGAAAAGCATTAGAAGAAAACGGACATCATAATGTGGGAATCATGAGTTACAGTGCCAAGTATGCTTCGGCATTTTACGGACCGTTTCGTGATGCATTAGATTCTGCTCCGGTAGATTCTCAAAATATTCCTAAGGATAAAAAGACTTATCAAATGGATTATGCCAACCGAATTGAAGGAATTCGTGAAGCATTATTAGATGTTGAAGAAGGCGCAGATATTGTAATGGTAAAACCAGGAATTGCGTATTTAGATATTGTTCGTGAGGTAAAAAATGCCGTTCATGTGCCAGTTGCGGTTTACCAAGTATCTGGTGAGTACGCTATGGTAAAGGCCGCAGCCGAAAGAGGATGGCTGGATCATGACAAAATCATGATAGAGCAGCTTTATTGCATTAAGCGTGCAGGTGCTAGTATTATCTCAACTTACTTCGCAAAAGAAGCGTCAATACTATTAAATAAATAATCATGAAAAAAGTATTATTCTTATCTGCCGTTTTAGCATTTGCATCGTGTAAAAAAGAGAAGACCGAAGATCCAGTTCAGGATGCTACAGAAAACTATTCAGAAGGTCATTCGGCGGAAGCCAAAACTCCTGAAGCTTTAGGAAAAGAGATTTTTGAAGGACCGGGAAATTGTGCCAGCTGTCATCAGCCGGATCAAAAAGTTATTGGGCCAAGCATTAAAGAAATCGCCAAAATCTACAAAGACAAAAATGCTGATCTTGTAGCTTTCTTAAAAGGAAATTCAGATCCAATTGTAGACCCAAGCCAGTTTTCGGTAATGCAGACTAATTTACCTATAACAAAAGCAATGTCTGACGAGGAATTAAAAGCAATTGAAACCTATATGTACAGTCAATTAAAATAATTGATTTGTATTCAAACAAAAAAACGGCGCTGAAATCAGCGCCGTTTTGTATTTATAAGATTACCAGATTTTAACTCGTTTTTCTGGGCTTACATACATTTTATCTCCTTGTTTAATACCAAATGCATCATAAAAAGCATCTACGTTTTGAATTGGAACATAAGCTCTGTACATTCCCGGTGAATGCGGATCTGTTTTTACTTGGTTTTTAATCGCTTCGTCTCTAGATTTTGTTCTCCAAACCGTAGCCCAAGAAATAAAGAAACGCTGCTCTGGAGTAAATCCGTCAATTAAACCAGGATTTCCGTGTGCTTTTAAATACAATTGTAAACCATCGTAAGCAGCATTAATACCACCTAAGTCACCAATGTTTTCACCAAGTGTGAAGTTTCCATCAACGTGAATTCCAGGTAACGGCTCTAAAGCGCTGTATTGATCTGCCAATTCTTTTCCTAGTTGTGTAAATTGTTTTAAATCTTCTGGAGTCCACCAGTCAACAAGATTTCCATCAGCATTGTAACGTGCTCCTGAATCGTCAAAACCATGAGAGATTTCGTGGCCAATTACAGCACCAATTCCACCATAATTTACAGCTTCGTCAGCTTGGTAATTGTAGAAAGGCGGCTGCAAAATTGCTGCTGGAAATACAATTTCGTTATAAGACGGGTTGTAATAAGCATTTACCGTTTGCGGCGACATTCCCCACTCTGTTTTATCAACTGGTTTATTTAACTTTTCAATTCCTTTTTTGAAATTCCATTTTGAGATATTTTTTGAATTTTCAAAATAGCTTCCGCCTTCGGTAACACTTTTAATTTCAAGTGCTGAGTAATCTTTCCATTTATCAGGATAACCTACTTTTATGGTAATCTTATTCAGTTTTTCGATTGCTTTAACTTTAGTCGCTGCAGACATCCATGTTAGGTTATTAATACGGTTTTGGTAAGCCGTAATAACATTATGAATCATATCAAGCGCTTTGGTTTTTGCTTCAGCAGGAAATACTTTTTCTACATATAGTTTTCCAAGTGCTTCACCAATTCCTCTATTTACAACCAATAAAGCTTTTTCTTCACGAGGCAATTGTTTTATTGCTCCTCTTAATGTTTTGCTGTAAAAATCAAAAGTTGCTGTTTCGATATCTGTAGATAATTTAGAACCTGCTGCATTTAGTAAATCCCATTTTAAATACTCTTTCCATTGTGCCACTTTATTTTCGGTAAATACAGTTTGCAATGCTTTCATGTATTTAGGCTCCGTTACTACTACTGTATCTAGTTTTGTTAAACCAAGACCAGCAAAATAAGTATCCCATTTAATGGCCGGAGTTAATTTTTGAAGTTCAGCAATCGTCATTGGATTGTATTGTAAACGGCTGTCTCTGCTTTCTACACGGTTTAGTCTAGGTTTAGATAATTCAGTTTCTAAAGCTAAGATCTCAGCAGCGCTTTGTTTTGCTTTTGCCGGAGACTCGCCAATAAACTGCATCATCCTTGCAACGTGAAGTTCGTATTTTGCGCGTTTTTCTTTAGAATCCTTATCGTCTGATGTATAATAATCCTTATCTGGCAATCCTAATGAACTTACACCAAGGCTTACTGAATTTTTAGAGCTGTTTTTTTCATCTGCTCCAATATAAATTCCAAAAAATCCTGATCCTCCTTCTGGTTCCATTTCAACTAGAAACTTTTGAAGATCTGCTACATTTTTAATAGCATCGATTTTTTTTAAGTATGGTTTTAGAGGCTCAATTCCTCTTTTGTTTCTGCCTACAGTATCTAAAACTGTTGCAAATAAGTTTATTGCTTTGCCTTGATCTGTATTTGATTTATATTTTGGATTACTTGAAGCTTCCTTCAAAATAGCCATCACATCTTTATCTGTTTTTTTGATCAATTCATTAAAACTTCCCCACGAAGTTCTGTCGCTTGGAATCTCCGTTTGGTTTAACCAAGTTCCGTTTACGTACTGGAAGAAATCCTGACTTGGGCTAATTTTGGTATTCATGTAGGATACATTAATACCTGGTTCCTTTGGAGCTGTGGTTTGAGCCTGAATTGCTGTAAAAGAAAACATTACAGAAAAAGCGCAAAACAAAGGTTTACTAAGTTGTTTTTTCATTTATATTTAAGTTTTTAGTGTATATGCAAACATATTGTTAATATTTGGAATTTCATGTTAATTTTTTTGCAATAATCTTTATCTGGCTTCTCATACTACGATTTTAATAGAAATCATCAATTCTTTTCATGCATATATCTTTTGTTTTTGGCGGAATATTGAAATTGTTTTTGGAATATTTGTTCAACGAACTAAAGTTAAAATGAGAGCAAAAATTCAGAATGCCGTTTCCGGAAAAATAGATACCATTGGTCTGCCAATTATGGCTTTATGCTGGGTAAGTTTTTTTTGGGGAACAACTTGGCTGGCTTCAAAAGAAGGTGTAAAACACATGCCGGCTTTGCAATTGGCTACTATCCGACAGTTTGTGGGCGGGCTTATTTATGTTGTTTATTTTATGCTGAAAAAGCAGCCGTGGCCAAAAGGAAAACAATGGAGAACGATTTAAGTTTTGAGTATTTTGAATTTTGCGCTAAGTAATGGTCTAAGTACTTGGGGAGTAAAATATATTACAAGCGGATTGGGCGCCATCATCAGTGCGCTTTTTCCTATATGGATTATTATCATCAATTTTTTTAATGGCGAGCGAATTGCTAAAATGGCTTTGTTTGGAATTCTGATTAGTTTTGGCGGAATCTGCGTTATTTTTATTGATTATATCGGTGATTTTTTACGACCTGATTTTCAATTCGGGATTGTTTTAATGACGGCTTCGACTATTACGTGGGCTTTCGGAATTTTAGAAACCAAGAAAAAAGCAGCAAGTTTCAATCCGTATTTTAGTTTGGGATTACAGATGTTGATTTCCAGCATATTTCTTTTCGGAATTACAGAAGCTGCGGGAGTTAATATTCCGCTGAGCGAAATTCCTTCACAATCCTGGTGGTCGATTATTTATTTGGTAATTGTGGGTTCTGTGTTAACTTTTATAGCTTTTATATATACGTTGCAGCATCTTCCAACAGAAATCAGCAGTATTTATGTTTACATAAACCCAATTGTTGCCATGATTTTAGGTTCCTTCATTTTTGGTGAAGTCCTTACGCAGGCAATTGCAATTGGTTCTGCCGTGACTTTAACTGGCTTGTATATGGTAAACAAATCGATCCGAAAACCTAAGAATTAAGATCCTAGTAAGAACATAGCCCACGGATGATAAGGATTCGCTTTGCGAAAACGCAGATTTACGCGGATTTTTAATCTCGCAAAGACGCAGAGGCGCAAAGTTTTTTAAGTTTTATTGTCAGTCTGAGCGATCCCGAGGCTTCGGGAGAAGACTCACAACGTACATACATAATCTATAAAATCTGTGTCATTCCGTAATTTTCGCAAAGCGAATCCGTATCATCCGCGTGCCATTTCACAATCCTGTTGTAGAAAAGCTCTTTTACATTGCAGCTTCTCTGTTAAAAAGTGTTATAACTGCGGCTTTTGAAATGCTCTTTTCGTATTTTTGCGCCAAATTATTTTTATGAAATCGTTTCTTTATAAATACCGCAAATTCTTCATTGTCTTAATTGTATTTTCTGTAGTCACTATATCTTTATTTTATTCGGCATTAAAGCCTCAAAAAACACTTCCAATTTATAATCCTGCCGATGTAAATCCGGAGTTGGTAGACAGTACGGTTCAATACAAAAGTAAATACCACACCATTGCTGATTTTTCATTTGTAAATCAGAACGGAGATACGATTACTCAAAAAGATTACGAAGGCAAGATTTATGTTGCCGATTTCTTCTTTACAACCTGTGGTTCTATCTGCCCAAAAATGTCAACCAATCTGGCCGATGTTCAAAAAGCAGTTTTAAACAACCCAAAAGTAATGCTGCTTTCTCATACGGTTTTCCCGGAAGTCGACAGTGTTTCGGTTTTAAAAGCTTATGCAGTAAAATATGGAGTTGTAGACAGCAAATGGAATTTGGTTACCGGAGATAAAAAAGAAATTTACACGATGGCCAGAAAATCATATCTGGCTGTAAAATTAGGCCGCCCGGATCAGTTGTATGATATGGTTCATACCGAGAATTTTGTTTTGGTAGACCAAAAAAGACGTGTTCGCGGTTTTTATGACGGAACCAAAAAAGAAGAAATTAATCGTCTTTTAGAAGACATCGATTTCTTGTCAAAAGAGTAAAAGCCCTTATTTTTAGAAAGTTTTAGCATTTTCAAGTCCGATTATTGCCTTGAAATAAATAATTAATGCCTATTTTTGCAATCTAAATTCAATCTAAATAAGCTTTGCAGAATACAATTCATACCCTGAAAAAAGGCGAAAAAGCCATTATCAAAGATTTTGATATCGATTTGATTCCTTTAAAACTATTAGAGATGGGTTGTTTGCCGGGCAGCTTAGTCGAACTACTTCAAATTGCTCCTTTTGGAGATCCTCTATATCTAGACATTAACGGTTCGCATGTTGCTATTCGTGTTGAAACTGCTCGTGAAATTGAAGTTGAACTTATCAAAAACAATTTATAATGAGCATACAGAATATCAATGTTGCCCTTATTGGGAATCCAAATACAGGAAAGACTTCTGTTTTTAATCAGTTAACAGGTTTAAATCAACAAGTTGGGAATTATCCCGGAATTACGGTTGAGAAAAAAATTGGTTTTTGCAAATTACCGCAAAACATAAAAGCAAACATTCTGGATTTACCGGGAACGTATAGTCTGAACGCCAGTTCAATGGACGAAAGTGTGGTAATTGAACTTTTACTGAACAAAAATGACAAATTATATCCGGATGTTGCCGTTGTAGTAACTGATGTTGAAAATCTAAAAAGAAATTTACTGATTTATACGCAGATAAAAGACCTTGAAATTCCAACAATTCTGGTTATCAATATGTCAGATCGTATGAAAAGCAAAGGAATTACTTTGGATATTCCGTATTTAGAAGAAAATCTAAAAACCAAAATTGCTTTAGTAAGTTCACGCAAAGGTTTAGGAATTGAAGAATTAAAAGAGCTGATCGTTTCCTATAAAACGATTCCGCATGAACCTTGTTTAAATGCTTCTGTAATTGATCCTGAATATTTTGATAAGTTAAAACATGCTTTTCCAAATCAATTAATGTATAAATTGTGGCTTGTAATTACGCAGGATGTTAATTTCTCTAATTTAGACCGAAATGAAATCCGAAGCACTTTTACCAAATCACATTCAGAGTTAAAGCGTTTACAACAAAAAGAAACCATCAAAAGATATCAGTTTATAAATGATGTTTTAAAAGAAGGTTTAAAAATCGATGCTGAAGCAGCAACTGATTTCAGAGCTAAACTAGATCGCGTTTTAACGCACAAGTTTTGGGGCTACGCTATTTTCCTCGGAATTTTATTCGTTATTTTCCAATCTATTTTCAGCTGGTCGACTATTCCAATGGATTTTATCGACGGCACTTTTGCTTCATTAAGCAGCTGGGTTGCCGATGAATTACCAAGCGGTATCTTAACCGATTTACTTTCGCAGGGAATTATTCCGGGAATTGGCGGTGTTATTATCTTTATTCCACAAATTGCGTTTTTGTTTTTGTTTATTTCTATTTTAGAAGAAAGCGGTTATATGAGCCGTGTGGTTTTCTTAATGGATAAAGTAATGCGAAAATTTGGGCTTTCGGGCAAAAGTGTTGTCCCTTTAATTTCAGGAACTGCTTGTGCTATTCCGGCGATTATGGCCACGAGAAATATAGAAAACTGGAAAGAACGTTTGATTACCATTTTGGTTACGCCGTTTACAACTTGTTCTGCAAGGCTTCCGGTTTATGCTATTATGATTTCATTAGTTATCCCGAATAAACGTGTTCTTGGATTTTTAAATCTGCAGGGATTAACGTTGATGCTTTTGTATTTACTAGGATTTGTTGCGGCTATAATCTCGGCTTATATTTTAAATAAGATTTTAAAACTAAATTCAAAATCGTATTTCGTAGTCGAAATGCCAAGTTACAAACTGCCTCTTTTAAAGAATGTTGGAATTAACGTTGTCGAAAAAACCAAAGCTTTTGTTTTGGGTGCCGGTAAAATCATCTTGGCCATATCTGTTATTTTATGGTTTTTGGCCTCTTTTGGGCCCGGAAAAGAATTTAACGATGCCGAAACTATCGTAAAAGAAAGATTTGTAAATACGCCATTAGATGAAACCCAATTTGAAAACGAAGTAGCTTCTCAAAAAATAGAGAACTCTTACATTGGGATTATGGGTAAAGCGATCGAACCGGTTATTTCTCCTTTGGGTTACGACTGGAAAATAGGAATCGCAATTATCAGTTCATTTGCTGCGCGTGAGGTTTTAGTGGGAACATTAGCAACTATCTACAGCGTTGGAGACAGCGACAACGAATCTACCATTAAGAGCAAAATGCAAAAAGAAGTAAATCCTGAAACGGGAGAAAAGATCTTTAACTTTGCTTCAGGAATATCTTTATTATTATTCTACGCCTTTGCAATGCAGTGCGCCAGTACATTAGCGATTACTAAAAAAGAAACCAATTCATGGAAATGGCCTGTTATGCAGCTTTTCTTTATGAGTGGTCTGGCTTATGTTTCGGCACTTATTGCTTATCAATTTTTAAAATAAAAAGTCATGATACAAGAAATTATAGCTTTTGTCATATTATTTATAGCCGTTGGTTTTTTGATTAGAAAGTTTTTCTGGAAATCAAAAAAGAAAAAAGACTGCGGCGACGGCAATTGCGGCTGTTCATAGTGTAGCTGCTGAGTTTCTGAGATACTAAGCAGCTAAGATTATTAATTTAAAGAAAAGCTTCATAAAGGATTAAAATCTTTTATGAAGCTTTTCTTTTTTTAATGAGTTTATGATAAAGAAAAAATGTCTTATCGTGCTATTTAAAAGACTTTTATTTCCTCGTTATCAATTCTTCAATTCTTAAATTTGGAAAATTTAAATCCAAAAGAAATGTCAGAAGAAGATAAAGATGAAATTATAAGAGACAATAGAGTTGCAAGGTTGTTGTGGTTTACGTTAGGATTCGTATTTGCTCTTATTATTAACTATTTTGTACTGCGAAAATAGCATCCCATTTTGCTGCCATAAAGGACAAGTTAGGCTATACTTCTGCTTTTAATTTGTTGTTTTTAATTCTAATTTTACAAAGACTAATCAAAATCTAGTAAAAATTGTAAAACATTGAAAACAACTTCTAAAATGACACAGAAAATTCCTTTTCTTTTCCTTTTATTCTTGTGTTTAGGGCAAATTGTATTCTGCCAAAACAAAACTGATATTAAAAAAGTAAACGACAGTACGATTGTAACTTCAGATGGAGTTCCTTTATTTTTAAAGGTTTCCGGAAAAGGAGAAGTCTGTATTTTTGTGCATGGCGGTCCGGGCGCATGGAGCAAATCATTTGAGACATTGGGCGGTAATGTGCTTGAAGACAAACTAACGATGTGTTATTATGACCAAAGAGGATGCGGCCGTTCTGCATCATCGCCAAACAACGATTACAGCATAGACAGAATGATACAGGATATTGAAGATATCCGCATTTATCTAAATGTTCCCAAAGTTTTTGTAATGGGGCATTCTTTTGGAGGAATCTTAGCCACTAAATATGCCGAGAAATTTCCTGATCATGTAAAAGGATTAATTCTTCTTAATTCGACATTGGATATTAATGATTCCCTTCGTTATCAAATTGCTTTTATTGGTCAAACCATTGGAGAAAAAATAACCCCAAAAGATAACGAATCCCTGTTCAGCACCTTTATAGAAGCCAAGAAACTAATCAAAAAGAAAGATCTTGACTATAAAATATTATCCGACAAAAAAGCCAATATTGAAAAACTGGATCATATCGATAACAGCTTTAAAAGAAACTCTTCGTTTGCACAACAGGCATTTACGACTCCAGTTTACCTAAGTGATTTTACCAAAGATACACCTGCTGTCAAAGTTCCTGTTTTAGTCATTACAGGATCAAACGATAACAGCGTTGGCCCGGATCATTATCGTTTGTTTCAGTTTCCAGAGCCGGAAATTAAAATTATCAAAGGAGGTCATATCCTGTATTACGAAAAAAACAAAGAGTTTAAAAATACCGTACAAGCTTTTGTTGAAAAAACAACTTCAAGATAATCAAAAAACACTGAACACTAAAAACTGCGACTGAATACTGAATACTGAGACTGAACACTGAATACTTTACTTAACCCCTTCCCATTCAGCATAAAACTGAGCCAGGAACAGCTCCATAAACTGATGTCTTTCGGCGGCGATTTGTTTTCCTTTTTCGGTATTCATTTTATCTTTTAAAAGCAAAAGCTTTTCATAAAAATGATTGATTGTAGGAGCGTTATTTTTCTTATACTCCTCTTTCGTCATATTTGTAATAGGTGCAATTTCGGGATTGTGCAGGGCTCTATTTTTAAATCCGCCATAATTAAAAGCTCTTGCAATTCCAATTGCCCCAATTGCGTCTAAACGATCTGCATCCTGAACGATATCTAATTCGACCGATGTAAACTTCTTTTCGAAATTTCCGCCTTTATATGAGATATTTTCAATGATTTTAACTACATGCTCTATGATGTCTTCTGAAACATTTTCTGACTCTAAAAACAAACGTGCTGTTCTTGGACCAATCGTTTCATCTCCGTTATGAAATTTACTATCGGCAATATCATGAAGCAAAGCTCCTAATTGTACAATGGTAAGATCGCAATCTGTATTTTTTGCAATTAAAAGTGCGTTTTTATACACACGCTCGATATGAAACCAATCGTGTCCGCCCTCGGCATCATTTAATTTCTCTTTTACAAAAGCGATTGTTTTAATGATAAGTTCAGAATTATTCATAAGTGTATAAGTCGGTTTGTGATAAAAATAGCTCACAGATAACGCAGATTAAACGGATTTCACTGGAGTTTCTTATATTTTAAATAAAAAATGTTGATTGTTAAAGCTTTGAAACTTCAACAATCAACAGTATGTTTTAAATGGTCAATATCAAAAATCAATTGCAATTACAATATCAATCTAAAATCTACATTCTAAGATCTAAAATCTACAATCGTGCTGGCTCAACCCATTTAAAGATATGACCTTCAGCTGGAATAACTAATCTTTCAGAAATTCTAGCCATACGTGCCGGAAGTTTCATTAAGTAATCACGTGCTTTTTCAGCTTCATCTGTTAAGTTCGTGATTTTATCAATTTCCCATTTGGTGATTAATTTCTGTAAAATATCAACATAGTCATTTGCTGTGTAAACTCCTATACGTTGTGCAGAATCAGAAAACTGTTCGAAAGCAGTGCTGATTTTTTGCCCTGATTCTCTTAAGAAATGTGCCGGCATAACGATTTTTTGTTTCATCATGTACTGAAAAGCTAACATCATTTCGCTAGGATCAACCTGAAAAATTCTGGTTACAAACTCGCTGTAAGCATGATGATGACGCATTTCGTCTCCAGCAATCATTTTACACATTTTAGACAACTTGTTATCACCAAATTTCTTTGCGATCTGTGCTACTCTGTTGTGAGACACATAAGTTGCTAATTCCTGAAAACTAGTATATACAAAGTTTTTGTATGGGTCAGTTCCAGTTCCAATATCAAAACCGTCGTTGATTAAATGCTGCGTTGTCATTTCGATTTCACGCATGTTAACACGACCAGACAAATACAAGTATTTATTTAAAAGATCTCCGTGGCGATTTTCTTCCCCGGTCCATTGTCTGATCCATTTAGACCATCCATTACCGCCATTCTCCACCTGATCTACTCCTTCTACATCCATTAACCAGGACTCGTATGTTGGAAGCGCTTCTTCGGTAATGGTGTCACCTACAAGCGTTACCCAGAAATCGTATGGTAATTCTTTCGCAATTTCGCGCAGTTCCTTTACCTCCTCAAAGAAGTTTTCTCCTTCAGAATTAGGCAGGAAATCTGACGGCTGCCAAATTTTTTCCACCGGAATTAAATACTGTTCAACGAAGCTGTCAACGTTTTTTTCCAAAAACTGCATCACTTCTAATCTAATGTTTTTTATAGACATTACTTATTTTAAATTTGGGTTTTACATTTTAGCTCGGACTAAAACTTAAACCTGTTTATACTCGTTTACTCCTTCTACAACCGCTTTTTCTGTTAATGCCATTAACTCGGCAAAATTATAATCTTTTACTGCCATTGCTTTGTGTGCAGTAAAAGTCAGACGGTTTCCTAAACCAACAGGAAACATTCCGTAACGAACCATTTTCCATGAATTGTTAATGCTTACCGGAACAACATATGCAGATGGTGCATATTTGCATAGAATTTTTAAACCACTTTGGGCAAATTCTTTAGGAACTCCTGTTTTACTACGGGTTCCTTCCGGGAAAATTACAGCAGATCTAGTGTTTTTTTCTATATATTCAGACAAGCCTTTGATTACTGGAATCGCTTGTTTAGGGTCTTTACGGTCAATTAAAACAGATCCTCCGTGGCGTAAATTAAAAGATACGCTTGGGATTCCGCTTCCTAACTCTTTCTTACTTACAAATTTACAATGAAAACGTCTAAAATACCAAATCATTGCCACGATATCGTACATACTTTGGTGATTAGAGACAAAAATAATGGGAACTCCTGTTGGAATCGTTTCCCTTCCTTCTATTTTATACGTTGTTCCTACCAGATTTGTACATCTTAAAAGGAAAAAATTTAAATAATCAACACTTACTTTGTGAGCCTGATAACCAAAAAGATTAAGGCAGATCCATTGTATTGGGTGGAAAACCGCCAAACACAAACCAAAACATAAATAATAAATTACGGAGATTGGATATGAAATTATCTTTTGCATGCTTGAAAAAATTTGAGGTCAAAAGTAGTAAATATATTTTTAGCGGTATAAAAATTGAAAACAATAACTGTTTTTATGGTTTAATTGTACCTTTGTCAAAGAAATTGCAAATTTTTTCTGAATTAAATGAACTTCACATACCCTAAAAATGAACGCTTAAAGAGCAAAACAACGATTGGATTACTGTTTTCTGAAGGAAAATCGGTTTCAAAATATCCGCTTCGTTTGGTTTACCGTCAAGCGGAAGCTGCATATCAGGGCAATACTAAAGTTGGCGTTTCGGTCTCTAAGAAATATTTTAAAAAAGCAGTTGACAGAAATTATTTCAAAAGGGTTTTAAGAGAAACGTACCGACTAAACAAGCATTTACTTTTAGATTCTCTCGACCAGCCGTATTCTTTTATGCTTTTTTACCAAACAAAAGACAGATTATCATACGAAGAAATCAATACCAAAACGATTCAGTTGTTTGAGAAATTTTTGCAGCAAATCAACAAATCCCAAGATTCTGAGAAAGAAAATTAAGACCTAAATCTCAAAAGGTAAGATTATTAATCAGATTAGATAAAAAAATCGTAGTTTTAGCTTTTGTGTATTAGCCTATTTTATTAGAAAGAATTAAAAGAAAAAATCGTAGTCATGTATCCTTATTTCAAGAAGAAATTCATCATACCAGCTGTTGCAGCAGGATTTTTATTTATTGGAACCAGTTTCAAAGAGGACTTTTTTGAAATCGCCAAACAAATCGAAATCTTTACAACATTATTTAAAGCAGTAAACACCAATTATGTAGACGAAACAAATCCGGGTGATTTAATGGACAAAGCCATTAAAAGCATGTTGGCAAGTTTAGATCCGTACACGGTTTACTTTAACGAACAGGATGTTGTTAATTTTAAAATCAACAATACGGGAGAATATAC
The DNA here is from genome assembly GCF_058807735.1 of Flavobacterium sp. GW821-FHT12A05. NCBI lineage: Bacteria > Pseudomonadati > Bacteroidota > Flavobacteriia > Flavobacteriales > Flavobacteriaceae > Flavobacterium > Flavobacterium sp. GW821-FHT12A05. Next base: position 56,910 of record NZ_JBXAQY010000006.1, read on the forward strand.
CGGAATTGGTGCAATGATCGCGCGCAAAAAAGACCGTTTGATTGTTCGCGAACCTTATAAAAATTATCCTGCAGACAAAGCCGGATTAAAAGCAGGTGACGAAATTATTCAAATTGGCGATGTTTTAATTGCTGATTTTAAAGATGATGCATCGCAATTATTAAAGGGAACCAAAAACACCAAAATTGCCATAAAATACCTTCGTCAGGGAAAAACCTTTACAACTGAACTGGTTTTGGATGAAGTCGATATTAAATCGGTTCCGTTTTATGGAAAAATTGATGAGAAAACCGGTTATATCGTTCTGGCGCATTTTAGCCGAAAAGCTTCCGCTGAAGTTAAAGAAGCTTTAGAAAAGTTAAAGGCCGACGGTGCAACGCAGATTGTATTGGATTTAAGAGGAAACCCAGGCGGATTATTGAATGAAGCAATAGATATCTGTAATTTATTTGTTCCGAAAAACGAAGTTATTGTTACCACTAAATCAAGAATTGAAAAACACAACAATACGTATAAAACGACCAAAGAACCAATTGACACTCAGATTCCGCTGGCTATTTTGGTGAATGGAAGAAGCGCATCGGCATCTGAAATTGTTTCGGGGGCTTTACAGGATTTAGATCGTGCCGTTATTTTAGGAAGCCGCAGTTTTGGAAAAGGTTTGGTACAGCGTTCTGTTGATTTGACTTATGGAACACAGCTAAAAGTTACGATTTCTCGTTACTATACGCCATCCGGGCGCTGTATTCAGGCACTTGATTATGCGCATAAAGATAAAAACGGCGTTGCTCAAAAAACAGATTCTAAAAATTTCAATGCTTTTAAAACCCGAAAAGGAAGAACGGTTTATGATGGCGGCGGTGTTTTACCTGATATTGAATTAGAAGATGCCAAAATGAGCCCTATTACGACCGCTCTTTTAAAAAATGACGGAATCTTTGATTACGCAACTACTTACTATTATAAAAATCCAAATTTAGGCGATAAAATCCCTGTAGTTTCTGATGCTGATTATGTAAGCTTCAAACAATACCTGAAAGCAAACAAAATTAGTTTTGATACTGAAACAGAAGTTGCCTTGAAAAACACTTTAGCTGCAGCCAAAAATGAAAAAATAGACGAAACAATTGCTCCGGAATATCAACAATTATTAGCCGCATTAGAGAAAAGCGAAACCACATTATTAGATAAAAACCAAAAAGAAATTAGAGGTTTGATTCAGGAAGAGCTTATTAAGAGATACCAATACCAGGAAGGTTTGTATCAATTTTATATTAAGAACAATTCAGAAATTAAGAGAGCAGTGGGCGTATTAAATAATCAGACTGAATATAAAACGATTTTAAAAATGTAGAAAATGAAAGCTTATCGGGTCCTTTTTTTGTTTATTATTTACAATTTATCGGCGCAGCAAAAACCAATCGAAACAGTCTATTTTGATTTCGATAAATATGATCTTACTGAACCGCAGGTAAAAGTTGTAACTAATTTTATAAAATCTATAGACACCGCTAAAGTCGAATCGATACAAATTTACGGGTACTGCGATGACCGCGGCACCGATGATTATAATTTCCGATTGTCTCATGATCGGGTTAATACGATACAAAACTTATTGCTTTCTTCCGGATTTAAGGAAAGTAAAATTGTTATTCTGGAAGGAAAAGGACGTGTAGTGGTTAAGCCTGACACGGTTGAGAATCTTTACGAAACCCGTTTGCGAAATCGGCGGGTTGATTTGATTGTCGTTAAGCGCAATAGTTTCGGTAAAGGCGTTTATACTTCGTTCAAGGACAAACTAAAAGTGGGCGATAAAATTTATTTAGAAAGCATTTTATTTGACCTTGGAAGTTCGAGATTAACCCAGAACTCTAAAAAAGTATTAGACAATATTGCCACAACACTTCTAAAACAAAAAAATCTTCAGTTTGAAATTAGAGGACACGTATGCTGTACTCCGGAAATTTATACTGACGGAATCGACAAGGATACCAAAGAAAGAAGGCTTTCCTGGAACCGCGCCAAAAGTGTTTTTTATTATTTGAGCACCAAAAAGATTTCTAAAAACAGAATGACTTATCAGGGCTGCGGTAATAGATTTCCTCTCAAAAAAGGCGATAATTATGACCGCCGGGTGGAATTTTTGATTACAAAAATTTAGTTTGTTCTTGTGATAAAAACATTTAATTTTCAGATTTTCATTTAAAGTTTTACTCTAAGCGATACTACTAATCGATTCTTTTAAAGATCATTATAATTATCAGTTAAAACACAAAACAAATAACGCAACAATGTTGCTTTTAAAATATTTGCGGAATAAAATATATAAATAAACCAGACAGGTTTTAAAAACTTGTCGGGTTTAAAAATTATAGTTTAATTCCGTTAACCTCGTATCATATCAATATGTTCAATATCATCTTCCAGATACATTTCGCTGGATTGTAAAAAACCGTGGCTTTCGTAAAATTTCTTTAAATACAATTGTGCTGCAATTGTAATTTTGTCTTTATCAAAATTAGATTTTATTCCCGCAATAGCTTCACGCATTAAATCATGTCCCCATTTTCTATCTCTGAAATCAGCATCAACAATCACTCTTCCTATTGAAGCATTATCAAAACTAATCCCGGCATCAAATAAACGCGAATAGGCCACAATTTTGCCCTCGTATTCGCCAATTAAGTGAAGTGCTTTCTTGTCTTTACCGTCAAGATCCAAATAGACGCAGTTTTGCTCTACTACAAAGATTTCACTTCTAAGTCTGAGCAAATCATATAGCTCATTTACATTTAATGCCTCAAAAGGCTTTATTTTCCATTTCAGCTCCATTTAGATTCTGTTTGTTGTTTTTTGTTTTTTGTTTGTTGTTTTTTGTTTGTTGTTTTTGGTTTATTGTTTCGAAAGATGATTTATATCTTTTTACAAACAAAACAAAATTACAGTAATATTACTAAATCAAAATCCCGATTACGAAACGCAATCGGGATTTTGGAAATTTTGAAGGAATGTGTTATTATTTTTTCTTCATGATGATTTCCATGCTTTTATATTCTTCTCCATTTTTTGTGTCGAACATTTCCATTTTACGGGTTGTCGCGTCTACGATAGTATAAATTTCTCTATACGGGGATTTAATTCCGTTCATAGGATTTACTACATCGCCTTTTAATTCCATGCTTTTTGTTTTTTCATCGTACTTACCGGTTGCAATCATCATTCCGGTTCCCATGTTGTCTATAAAAGTTGTCGTGTATTCTTTACTGGCGTTGTTATAAGCAAGCGTGCTTTTTCCTTCAAATGGTGCTCCCATAATTTTTCCAACATAATTGGCTTCCTGATAACGTCCGCCCAAAATCATTTTTACAGTTGCTACAGAAGATGCTTTTTCGGGTTTGCTGTCTTTATCGTACCAAAAAGTCATTTCGCAGTTCCATGTACCAACTTCATCGTTCATTAATTTGTGAGGTGCTCCGGGAGTTGCATAAGCCTGCCAGGCTTTGGCTTGTGCTGCAGAATCTACTGGTGTTTCTGCAACGGGTGTTTCGGTTTTAACACCATCCAATTTTGAACTGTCAGAAACATTTGTCGTTTCGTTTTCCATTTTTACGTCTTTTTTACAAGAGGCAAAACAGAGTGCTATTATTACTAGTGTTGCGGTTAAATTTTTCATAAGTATTTGTTTTTATGTTTGTTACAAAAACAAAAGTAAGAAATTAATTAAAATTGTTTCAGGTTTGAGATTTCAAGTTTATGCAGTGAGAGACTTAACCGCAAGATTCGCGGAGCTATATCTTTAAAAAAGCCACGAATTCACGAATTAGTTTGATAATCTATGAGATTAAAAATAATTCGTGAATTGCTTCGCCAATTGACTATCGCTCGTGTCGTGGCTAATAAACTTTGCGTAATTCTTAAACGTCCTCAGCAGTTAAAAAACCTGAAACAAACTCCTTTATCGCTTGTCAATTTTTACTGATTTTATAATAGCTTCAAGATCGAGCATTAAGTCGCGTTCCTGATTTGAGGGAGAATAACAGAATCCTTCGATAACTAAAACTCTATTATAAACAGGATCCACGATAGCATAGTTTATAAAAGGACCGGCCATGAAGTCATTTTTAAGTTCCCATGTTCCTTTTGTTTCAAAAGCTTCTTTGTCATCGAGTGTAGTATGAGAAAAATAAGGCGCATAAGCTTCGCCTGTAATCATGGGCGTATTGGGTTCTCGGCCATTAATGTAACGTCCAATAGAATCTCTCATTTTAATAATATTACTTACTACATCTCCTTTGGTTTTGAAGGTGCGAAGTGGAATCTGGTATATTAATAAACTGGTATTACCGCTTATAATATCTTTTTTAAGCCAGATGAAGTTTTTTTTATGCAGAACATATTCATATCCGGTTGGGATTTGAATATCGATATGAAATTTGTTTTTTATTACGGCGGGGTTTAACAACGAAGCGCTGTTGTCTTCCTGAATTTTTTCAATTTCGGCATCGCGGATCATTTTGATGATTTGTGCCGAATTTAATTCGATACTGCAGATGATATCTTCGATTGATTTTCCGTAAATACGAAAAGTGTTGTGTGGTAAAGATTTACTGTGAATAACTTCAAACTTTTCGTTTGCTGTTTTTTTAACTACAATAATGCTTCGGCTGTCGGTTACAAATCCTTCAAGGAGTTTTGCCGGATATTGATTAATGGTGAATAAAGGTTCCTCTTGAGTTAAGCCTAAAACCGGTGATGCAAATTTATTTCGAATGGTATCGCCTACTTCGCCGTACCATAATTGATCGTCAATAATGATAGAAATGGTGTTTGTTTTTCCGGAAACAGGCTGTGACTGTTTATCTGTTTTTAAACAAGAAATCAGTAGAAACGGAAGTATTATAAATAAAAAATGGGTTTTATTCATTTTATTAATTTATGAAATAAAACCCAAATTTAAATAAGATTTTTTATTATCCGTTTATTTTAAGTTTCATTCCGGGTTTAATATCTTCATCTTTAATGCCATTCCATTTTTTAATATCTGAAATTGTTACTCCAGGATATTTTTTAGAAATACTGTATAAAGAATCACCTTTTTTCACATAATAATCTTCTCCTATACTTTTTGCTGAAGATGCTTTTTTCTTGAAAGAATCAACAGAGTTAGATGCGATCGCTGTTGAAACAGGCTCTTCTATGTCTTTAACGATTTTAGAAATAGTTAAAGCTTTACCTAAACTAATATTATTTGAAGTTAAATTATTAAGTTCTTTTAAGTCCGCAATATTCATACCGAATTTTTTTGCAATGCTTCCTAAATTATCACCAGCTGCTACTACGTACACTTCGTACATTTTTGTGCCTTTATCATTTTCTTCAACAACTGCAACAGCTTCTTCAGTATTTTTCTCAATTGGCTGGATAGATTTAGGCTCTTTTACAATTTTTGCAGAAGCATCTATATCTGATTTAATTTTTAAAGATCGACCTAAAGCAATAGCGTTTGACTTAAGATTGTTCCATTTTTTTAAATCTGAAATATTTACATTGTACTTGTCTGCAATTGCACCCAAGTTATCTCCTTTTTTAACTTTATAAAACTGAATTTCTTTTGAAGATTCAACTGCTTCTCTAACTGGTTTTGCTTTTGGACCTATTTTAGCAGCTAAGCGAGTTGGAATTGTTTTATTTAATGATTCGTAAAGTGCGTAAGCATAAATTTTATCTTCGTTTGAAACAAAGGTTGCAATTTTATCTTTTGGTAAACGAAGGAAATTCTGCTCCCCATGATAAGCGGGGACTACATTAAGTTTATACGATGGATTTAAAAGCTGAAGCTGCGATTGCGGCATATCCAGTAAATCTGCAAGCTGCTTAAAAGTCATTTGATTTTTGATTGCAACAGTATCGGTTTCAAAGTTTTTAACTACAGCTCTTTCCGGATTAATTCCGTGTTCTTTATGGTATTCAAAAAGATACATTGTAGCGTAAAATGCCGGAACATAACCTTGGGTTTCTTTTGGAAGATGATTGCGAATATCCCAATAACCTGTTTTACCGCCAGAACGACGAATTGCTTTGGTTACGTTTCCTGGCCCTGAGTTATAAGATGCCAAAACAAGTTCCCAGTCATTAAAAACGTTGAACATTCTGGTCATATAATCTGAACATGCAATTGTCGCTTTAAGAGGGTCACTTCTTTCATCGATATAAGAATCGATTTTTAGAGCGTATTGTTTTCCGGTTCCGTACATAAATTGCCAAAGTCCGGTAGCGCCCATTCTAGAAACTGCTTTAGGATTTAAAGCAGATTCTACAACGGCTAAATATTTTATTTCCAATGGAATTTTTTCTTTTGCGAAAGTTTCCTCGAATATTGGAAAGTAGTATTCTGATAATGCCATTAATCTAGAGAACGATTTTTTTCGGTTCTTAAGAAATGACTTTATTACATTTTCTAATCCTTGATTGTATTCTATCTCAAAAGGAGATTTAGCATTCATTGCTGCCAGACGCTGTTTTAACAGTTCTGTAGGCAATTCTTCGTCTACCGTTACATCCTTATTAATGGTTTGAATGTCTTTTGTCAAATCATCGTAGATGTCTAAACTTACTAACTCATTCATCCAAAGACTGTCAACTTTCGCTGCCATGTCATCTTTTTTGAATGTGCTTTTAATAGAATCTAGATAGGACAACTTTACTTCGGGCTTTATTTCCTTTGAAAGTTCGGCAGTTTCCTGCGCAAACATCGACATCGAAAATAAAGCGGTAACCACTAAGGAGATTTTCTTTGCAATCATATAACATTTTTTTAAAATTCTATAATTCAACCAATTACAGGACTTGTATTTTTGCAAACTTAAACAGTTTATCGATGAAAAATACGCAAAAAAATGTTAATTGTGATATTTTAGTCTAAAATTGCAGCAATTCCAGGTAAAATTCTTCCTTCTAACATTTCAAGCATTGCCCCGCCACCAGTAGAAACGTAGCTCATTTTGTCCTCAAAACCGAACTGTTTTACTGCTGCAACAGAATCACCTCCTCCAACAAGAGAAAATGCGCCATTTTTAGTTGCTTCAGCGATATAATCACCTAAAGCGATTGTTCCTTTTGAGAAAGTTTCCATTTCAAAAACTCCTAATGGACCATTCCAAAGAATTGTTTTTGACTCTAGAATCACTTTTTTGAAGTTCTCTAGAGATTTTGGACCTGCGTCTAGACCTTGCCATCCGTCAGGAATTGCAGTTACATCTACGATTTGTGTGTTTGCTGTATTTGAAAAATCATCTGCAGCTACTACATCAACCGGAATATGTACCTGAACATTTTTCTCTTTTGCCAGTCTTAAAATTTCAAGTGCTAAATCTAGTTTGTCATCTTCGCAGATTGATTCACCAATTTTTCCGCCTTGTGCTTTGACAAATGTAAAAGTCATTCCACCGCCAATAATCATGTGGTCAACTTTGTCTAAAATGTTTTCAATAACTGTAATTTTCGAAGATACCTTAGATCCTCCTAAAACTGCAGTAACTGGTTTTTCGCTATTTTTAAGTACTTTGTTTAAGCTTTCTATTTCTTTTGCCAATAATGTTCCGAAACATTTTTCGTTTGGAAAAAATTGTGCAATAATTGTTGTTGAAGCGTGCGCTCTGTGTGCTGTTCCAAAAGCATCGTTCACATAAATGTCTCCAAGTGAAGCTAATTCTTTTGCGAAAGCTACATCTCCAGCTTCTTCTTCGGCATGAAAACGTAAATTTTCAAGTAATAAAACTTCTCCTGGTTTTAGGTCTTTGGCTGCAGTTTGAGCTGGCTCACCAATACAGTTTTCAGCAAACTTAACCTGTACTCCTAAAATTTCAGAAGCTGTTTTTAAAATATGTTTTAATGAATATTTTTCTTCAGCACCTTTTGGTCTTCCTAAATGCGACATTAAAATTACACTTCCACCTTGTGCTAAAATAGCATCGATAGTTGGTTTTGCAGCATCAATACGTGTTGTATCGGTTACATTAAAATTCTCGTCCAACGGCACATTAAAATCAACACGGATAATTGCCTTTTTATTTTTAAAGTCGAAATCGTTTAAAGTTTTCATTTGATAATTTTTTAGTTTTTTTGAAAGAAAAACAAATATAGGACATTTAATCGTGTGTCAAATTCGAAAAAAACGAAAAATAATGCGCTATTACAACGAAAACGATGTAAACACTGAAAAAAAACAAAAATTTAAGAAATAAAGAAAAAAATCGATCTGCTATAAAACAATAAAACTTACTGTAATTAAACCACAGTAAGTTTTATGTAATAGTTTTAATCGTGAACCGGACTTTGCGTACAAGGACAGTTACTGATCGATTGTAAGAAATCAAACCCTATGGTTACAACGTGTGTTCCGGTATTATAACTTCCTAAATCGTTGAACATGATTTGATACGAATATCCAAAATAGAATTTAGATTTCATGAAACCTGCCATTGGCCCAACTGATAATGGTTTAGGGAACTGGTCGTTTAAGAAACGGTATGAAACCCCTATCCAGTAATAATCTTCGTAACGATTGTATCTTCTGTATTTGAAGTTAAAATCGGTTGTGGAACGTTTATCACTCGCAAAATATTGGTAGTAAATAGACGGCTCGTACTCTATACGACTGTTTTCTCTGTCTTTAAAAACCATACCAGTATAAACCTGATAGTTTGAAAGAAGATCTGGCTCTACACCACGATATTTATTAGTGTTTTTCTTTAAAACGTTATTGGCATTGAAACTTATATAAAAGCCCTTGTTTCGGTACAAAGCACTAATATCAAAGTTGTTATTTGTTGTATAACGGTTGTCTGTTACTGACGGGTCCAGAATTGGATGCTCGATGGTGTTGTTAAACTCATCAATATCAATTCTAAATGTATTAAAGTTATACGAAAGACCAAATGATAAATACTGCTGGCCGTAATAGTCCAGAATAAGGTGATGTGCAAAAGAGACTTTGGCACCAGTTTGTTTAGTGTATCCGTTTTTATCATTGTACATAGAGATACCAACTCCTGAACGATCTAATATTCTAAAATCGGCATAAAGAGATTGGTTTTGCGGTGCGTCTTTAATTCCGACCCACTGCGTTAATCCATTTGCTCTTATTCGAAGGTTATCTCCAATACCCGCAAAAGCAGGAGAAAGTACAAAAGGGTTATCGGCTAAATACTGAGTAAATACCGGTAGGTTTAACTCTTGGCTGTAACTTGTTGTTACAGCCATGAGTACTAAGGATAAAATAAACTTTTTCATTGTAATAATTTTTTTAGATAACATCATAGGGGCTATTATTTTGTTATCTGTATAAAGTGAAATGTCCAACAAACTCTCTTCCATCATTCTCGTCATTTAGTTTAAGAACATACCAGTAATCACCTGAAGGTAAATCTTCGCCATTGTATTTACCATCCCATTTTTGACCGTAGTGATATTTAGCAATTACACGACCGTATCTGTCAAAGATTGAGAACGTAAGGTTGTTGTAAATATTTGTACAACCAGGACCCCACAGTGTGTTAGTAGAACCAGCCGGAGTAAAGTAATTATCAAGACAAACATCTACGTATTTGATGTAGTAGTCTTTCTTATCTGTACAACCGTTTTTGTCTCTAACCGTAATTGTATAAGTACCTGTTTTGTAAATTTTGAATTTATTATCAGTACTAAAGTTTACACCATCAATACTGTATTCATATTCACCTCCGCCACCTGTAGCAGTTGCTGTGATTATGTTCCAAACACCTTTTTCTTCTGCCAGCGTTAATTCTAGTTTATTGTAACCAACAATGTTAAACTTAACTTCTGCCGGACATCCGTTTGTATGTCTTACTGTAATAATATGATCACCAGCAGGAACATCTATAAAGACATTACTTGGCTGAATTGGACCTCCGTCAAGAGAGTAATCAATATCTGCAGGGTTGTTACTTTCATCAACTGTAACTACTACCATGTTTGATTGTTTATTATTAACACAATCGTAAGATATTGTATACTTAGGATCCAGAAGAACTGGTAATCCCATATCTACTTCAACTTCAGTAGGACATCCTCCGTTATCTGCAATGTATACGATGTGCTTACCTCCAGTTAAACCAGTGTAATCAACAGTATTACCAGTTACAGGAAGGAATGGGCCTTTGTCATTATCAAGACTTGCTGTGTAAGGAGCTGTTCCTCCTTGAATTTCAATAGCAAACTGTCCGTTTTTATCTCCAACGCAAACCTCAGGAATCATAGAGTTTGGAACTAAAGCAGCTGTAAGCGGATCTGGTTCTGTTACCTCAACATCTTTAAGGAATACATAACATTCGTTTTCATCCTGAACTAAGATATCGTAGAATCCTGGTTTCAAGTTTTCGAATACATTTTTGTCAAAGAACTGTTTGAACTCAGGTTCAATAGCATATTTATAAGCTCCTGTTCCTCCTGTTACATTTACAGTAATTTTACCGTTGTTATATCCGTTACATGTAACTCCTGTAACAACCGGGGTTGCACTTAAAGGCGCATTTGGCTCTGTTAATTCGATAATTGGTGTAAATTTCGAACAATCAGAACTTTCAATTTTAACGATATACTTACCAATAGGTAAATTTGTGAAAGTACCTGGTATAGTCTGTACCGGAGCTGGAGTAATGTTTACACCTGCACTATTTTGTAAAGTGTAGATATAGTTTCCTAAACCTCCTTTTGCTACTACTATAATAGAACCTGTTGAGCTGCCTTGACATCTAATATCAACTTCGCTTAAACGTTCGATATCTAAAACTGGAACTGGTGAGAATGGAACATGGTTCGTTTCTGCATTAATACATCCATTCGCATCTTTTACAAAATATTTGTATTCCACTTTTGCCACTGTTTGTGATAATGTAATGTCAACAAATGAGTTGTATGGTCCAAAATAAGTAGTACCGTCTGCACTATAATAGTACGGTGGTGTTCCGCCTTGGAAAGTAAGTTTAATTACCGGTGCTTTTTGACAAGTCTCATTAGATACGATATCTAAAGTTCCTGCTACTTTTGTTGGCTGATTAATAATAACTGTATTAGAGTTATTAGTACAACCCCAAGTATCGTTAACCGTTACATAATAAGATCCTGCTTTAAGACCTGTAAATTGTGCTGGCCCTTGCGATTGCTCAGTAGTAACTGTACCATCTGTTAATACTCCGTGTAATGTGTAAGTGTAATTACCTGATCCTCCTGTTACGGTATTGATCGTTACTACTCCATCTTCATTGTCGAAACATTTAAGCAATGGTGTAGCGCTAATTACTACATTGATTGGTGTTGGGTTTACTAATGAAGCATTAACAAAAGCCTCACAACCAAAACTGTCTTTAGCATACACTGTATAATTTCCAGCAGTAAGATTTTCAAATACTGGAGAATCACTATAAGCCTTAACTACAGTAGTTCCAGATCTTAATTCGTATAAGTATTCATCTGGCCATCCTCCAGTTGCGCTTGCAATGATCACACCATCATTATTACCTGGGGCACAAGTAATTTCAGATTGTGTTTTAGTTACAACTAACGCTGCTGTTGGCTGCTCTATTGTAAAGATTATTGCCGCAGTTGTACACTCTGGAGAGTTATCTAATTTTGCTACAACACTGTATTGTCCAGCAGCAAGGTTTGTTACTGTATTTGGACCTGCTCCTGTTTTAACTGCTGTACTTGGGAACGGACCTGTAATTGTATACGTGAATGGACCTGCAGGGTTACCCTTATTATCCAATAACGTTAAATTAACTACTCCGTCTAAAGTACCGTAACAAATTTTATCGCTTGCAGGAACTGCTTTCAATTCATACACATTTGGTTCAAAGATGTAATGAACATCTTGAATTGTACATTTTGTAGCTGTATTAAGAACTGTAATTAAATAGTTACCTACATCTAATCCTTGGAATATTCCGTTATTATTAGTAACTGGTCCATAAACTGTTCCGTTAGTTCCAGTAAGAGTGTAGTCGAATGTTCCAGGAACATTAACTCCATTTTTGTCTTTCACTGTTACCGTAATATCTTCTTTAGAAATACAAGTAATCGCTTTGTTTACTGTAACTGCTACATCATCCATAGCAATAAATGGAAGAACTGGAGCTGTTTGAGTATTACCAGTACAATCTTTGTCATCTTTAACAATTATTGTATAAGTACCTCCTGTATAATCCATTTCTGTATATACATTTCTTGGGCCTCTGTACACTTCTACTCCTCCTTTAATGAAGATATAAGTATATGTTCCTGAACCACCAGTTACTCCGTTAACCGTAATTGTAGCATGGTTACTGATGTTATCAGTAGTACAACCATATTCTACAACTGTTGGTGTTGGAACTGTGATTATAGCCGGAGTTCCTACAGTTACTGGTTTTGAAGCTGGACAACCTCTGCCTGAGATCACCTCAACATTATAAGTTCCTGCTGCTAATCCTGTAAAGTAAGGACTGTCTTGTAATGGACCTCCATCTAAACTGTATTTGTACGGAGGATTATCATTTGCACCTGTTTGATCTATAACAGCTGTAATTGTACCATCTGTACTTCCAAAACATGATACTGGTGTTGAACTTGCGTCAAATCCTAAAATTGGAGTTGCTGCACCTAATGTTACTTCAACTTCTGCCGTACAACCAGTTGTTACGTCTGTTACAACAATTGTATGTTTACCAGCGCTTAAATCTTTGAAATCAGCTGGTGTTGTTGTAAGCGTTACAGCTCCAATTGTATAGCTGTAATTACCTGAACCGCCTGTTGCTGATGCGCTAAGGCTTCCGTCACCATCTGCACATGTTGGCAATACAACATTATTGTATTTTAAATCTAATGGCTCTAAAATTTCTACAAGTGCAGTAAATATAGTAGGGCATCCGAATTTATCTTTTACCGTTACATCATATTTACCTGGTACATTTACTGTAAATGTTTTACCTGATTGGAAATCTCCACCAATGCTGTATGTATAAGGTGCCATACCTGTAGCTGCCGTATCGTCTATAACTATTACATAGTTTCCGTCATTATCAGGACATTGAGACAATGCCGAAGCTGTAAATCCAGCTGGTAATGGGTCTTTAATAATGTTTACAGTTATAGGAGCAGAAATACATCCGTTCAAATCTTTTGCATATACAAACCAAGAAGGAGTTGCAGGATTTAATTCTCTGGTAGCTTCTGGCTCAAATGTACCCGCAGGATCTCCTGCTTTTACGAATGAATAAGTATAATCCGGGCTTCCACCACTTCCTTGAACGGTTACTAATGCACCTTTGTTACAATTTGCATTTACATTACCTGTCTCAGTAACGATAACAAGACTTGGTCTGTTTACATCTACTGCATAAGTTAAAGGACAACCTGTAACATTATCAGTAACACTGATTGTATATTTTCCATCAGATAAACCTGTTAATGGAATCTCAGCATCAGAAGTCGTTATTGGACCTACTGAATAAGTTCCTCCATCTGTTACTGAATACGTATACGTTCCTGTAAATTTAGAAACTGTAAATGTTATTTTTCCATCATTTAAAGCATTACAAGATATATCTGTAAGTAATGAATGACCTAGTTCTATTCTAACAACATCCTTAATTGGAAGTAATTTACTGTATGAACATCCGTTATTGTCTGTTACTCTAAATAAATAATCTCCAAAAGGTAATCCGTTAAAAATTGCAGCAATTGTATTATCTGCAACTTTTACAGAAGGATAAGGTACTGCAGGAGCTGCACCATTAAACTCAATGATATCAAATGTTAACTCTCCAACACCTTTTGTTGCCGTAACAGATACATTGCTGCTGTTTCCGCTGATACAAGTAATTGGGCTTGCATTGAATGTTAAACCAATTGGAGGATCTAATGGAGCAACCGGTATTGTAACTATTCCTGTTTCACATCCGTTTTCATCTCTAACTGTATACGTTACATTTTGAATTGAACCATTGTTAATTACTGTATAAGTATTTTTAGTATCATAACCTTGGTTATTAAAGTTATAATAATACTTACCATCTGCTCTTGGCGTACCACCAGCAGCTGTAACTTCGATAATAGTTTCAACACTACATGTATTATTTTTCAAAATAGTATGTGAAGCTGTAAGCAATGTTGGCTGACTAATTACAACCGGAATTGCAGCAGAAGAACAACCTTTACTATCTGTTACAATAACAGAATAATTACCTGCTGCTAAACCTGTGTAAGTTCCAGAAGTATCTCCTGTTGTGTTACCTGCAGGAGTTAACGCAAAAGTATAAGGACCAACACCTTTTGAAGGCGTGATTGTTAAACTTCCGTCTGTGTCAGACATACATTTTAAATCTACATGAGTTTCTGTACCTTCTGGCTGTTCTGGAGGCGTTACTTTTTCTGTATTTGTTTTTACAGGACAAGCAGGTGTATTGCTATCTGTAATTACAAAATAGTAATCTCCGGCAAGAGTTGGTGAAACTGTAAATTTGTTTCCTGTAGTTACTGGCACTTGTGTACCAGAACCTACTCCATTATAATATATTTCATAAGAGTATGGAGCTACTCCACCCTGAATTTCAACATCGATTCTAGCGGCTGTTACACCTGTACAATATAGATCTTTCTTTAAAGTTGCACCTGCAGTTAATTGTTTTTGGATAACAAAAGTTTTACTATCCGTACAACCATTATCATCGATAACAGTTAATACATAACTTCCATCTGCAGTGAATTTTGCTAAAGAACTTACCGGTAAACCATCTACTGTAAATGATTTTACACCATTGTAAGTTGTAGATAATGCATCAAGATCAACCGTTAATTCTGCACCAACAAAACATTGCTGCGCCGGCATATTAAGAACTGGAGGCAAGTTGTAAGTAACCAGAACGTTTTGTGGTCCTGCAATACAACCGTTTGCATCCTTCACATAAACTTCCCAAGATAAATCTGTTAAACCGGTATGAGCGGTAAATGGGGTATTGATATTATCTGCAAAAGTTGTTGGAGCAGGATCTCCTGTTTTTACAACAGCATAAGTGTAAGGAGATGTTCCTCCTGTTACGCTTGTAACTGTAATTTGTGAATCAGGTCTGTTACAAAATACTTTTGTAGCAGTTGCCGCGATCACCATTGGAGCCGGCATTGTAATTACAACATTATCAGATTTAGAACAATGTGTTGTATTGTCTGTTACTGTTATTGTATAAGTACCTTCAACTAAACCTGTAACTGTAACAATATTAGCTGCTATAGTTGGTGTGTTGAATGCTAATCCAGCAGGAGTACTTGTTACTGCAACTGTATAACCAGCTGCACTGAAGTCAGAAACTGTGAAAGTTGCTGTTCCGTTATTATCAATTCCGTTTGCTGTATTACAACTTACATTTGTTGATGATGTACGTTTAACATCGATTGGAGCAATTGGATCTAATTTATAAGGTCTTTCGATCGAACATCCTTTAGAATCTGTAACTCTAAATATGTAATTAACGCTTGGTTTAATGTTACCAAATACCGCAACGTTTCCATTATCAATAGCTGTAGGCGAAACCATTTCGTATTTTGTAATTGGTGTATTACCATCAACAGCTGTTAAAGTAATAGTTGCTTCATTTAACGGGCAAGTTGGAGCCACTGTCAAATCAAAATCAATATCACTTAATTTCAAGAAAGGATCAACAGTTGCTGTACCATTAGTTTTACAACCGTTCTTATCTATTACATAATAGTTAATTATTTGTGGAACTGCACTTTTAACTGCATCATATGGTACTGTTAATTCGTTAGTATCATAATAATTTGTTCCACCGTCAAAATTATATTTATAATCTGCAGTTCCGCCCGCTGCGTTTACTTTTACTACTGCAGCATCTGGTGTATTACCAACAACTGTACAAGCGTATTGAGTAACCGCAGGAGTTGCTGTTAATGGATTTGTTGGTTCACTAACTGTAAACGGTAATGCCAAAGAACAAAGTCTTCCAGAAGTTACCGTAATCGTATAGGTATCAGCAGGAAGATTAGAGAATACATTTCCTGTTTGTGTTCCTGCTACTGGTGAAATTGCATAAGTATAAACTGTATCAGTATTACCTGAAAGTAAGTTTACTTTAATACTTCCTGTAGCATCACCTTTACAAGCTACATTAATTACTTCAGCATCAAAAGTAACCGGAATTCCTTTTGTTAATGTGATTTCTGCTGTAGTACTACATGCAACATTTGCATTATCCTTATTATTATTATCAGTCATGGTTACTGTATAAGTACCGTCTGATAAATTGCTTATTGTATTTCCAACTATAGAAATTCCTGCATATGAAGGCGAAATACTATAAGTATAAGCTCCTGAACCACCTGATGGTGTCAATGTAATTGAACCATTGTTAACTCCGCAGTCAGGTGATACACCAACTCCAGCTAAAAGTTTTAGAGGTTCGTCGATTGTGATTGATTTAGAATCAATACAACCATTTGCGTCTTTTATATAAATAGTATGAGGACCTGAATGCAATCCTGTAACATTATATGGTAAACCACCAATACTTGAATATGAAGCATCGCTGTCTACACTTATAGAATAAGTACCTGTACCAGCTGTAGTTTCTGTAACTACTACTGTAAATGCATCTTGTGCCGCACATTTATTAAATACACTTAATGCAATTACTGGACTTGGATCTTTAGCAATTGTTACTTGCAGTGGGAATGTACATCCGTTAGCATCTTTCACTATAATGTTCCAAAGCAAGTCTGTTCCTGCTGCACCCGGATCTAAATTTAATACATTTCCTGAAGCAAACACACTAGGCGTAGCCGGAGCTACAGCATAAGCATAAGTGTAAGGTCCTGTTCCTCCAACTGTTTTTAAAGTAACCTGAGCTGGATTGTCGCAATTTGCATTTTTATTAGCCGAGACACTAGAAGTAAGTCCTTGTATTGGCTGTATAATTTGGAATTTTTGAGAAACATTACATTTTGTTCCATCAAATTCTTTTAAATATAAAACGTAATTACCCGCTTTTAGACCTGTAACACTTCCTGAAGCTGCTGCTCCTGTTAATCCAGTAAGAGCTCCATTTTTAGTAGGAACTAGAACGTTTGTTAATTCATCACGAACTTCGTATCTAATTTCAGATACTAAAGCTCCATAATTTCTAACTGTAAAATCAACTTTACCATTAGAATCTCCAAAACAAAGTATATCTGTTTTAACAATAGGATCAAGTGCAATAGAAGAAGGTGAAGGAGGTGTTGTTACTTCAACAACTGTAAAACATCCACCATCATCAATAACTTGAAATTGATATGTAGTACCATGATCTAATCCAGTAAATGTATGAGACGGATCTGTCGTTGGACCATATGATGTTAATGGCTGGCCAAAAATTGCATATCTAACCGGATAAGCTGCTGTTAATACATTAATAGTAACACTTGCTCCAAACTCACATGTTCCTGAAGAAGCTACACCTGTTGCTTCAATATATGGATTAGTTTCAATACGTGTTCTTGCACTTTTAAATTCACAACCATTATTATCAACAATTGTAACATAATAATCACCATACGTTAATAATGTTGGGAAAAGAGGATCTCCACCAAAAGTTACTGATGTTGAACTAGTCACAACTGGAGGCATTACTTGCGTAAATGCATTATTGTAAATAGTATAAGTAAAAGGAGCTACTCCACCCGCTGTAATATCAACTTTTATACTACCTGGTTTGTTGTCGTTACATTCGATAATACTTGGAACAACAGATGCGTTAATTTTAACAGGATCAACAAGTGTTATGGTTTGAGATACAGAAACGCAGCCTTTAGCATCTTTAACTTGATAGCTGTAAGTTCCTGCGATTAATCCTCCATAGACTCTTTTTGAGTCAAAAGGAGCACCATTAAAACTATATTGGAACGGAGAAACTCCTGCAATTGCAGTTATCTCAACAGAACCATCATTAAAACCATTACAAGTTGGATTTACTTTATCAGCCGAAGCAGTAACTGTTGCAGGTGTATTAGTAGTAACAACATTTGTTAATGTTGTACAAACAACACCGTTAGAATCAGAAATTTCGAACTCATAAGTATTTCCTAATAAAGAAGGCGGGTTATAACTGAATGTATTTCCTACTGGAATTGGCGTACCGCTATAAGCACCAGCACCAACTTTAACTCTGTAACCATAAGGTGCTTTCCCACCAAAGATTTCGATATCGATTTTAGCTTCCGCTGGTGTATCGCAAGTAATATCTTTCTTTCGAGTTGCTTTAGCGCTTAATGGATCATTTACTGTAACTGTAGTAGTTGCAGGACATCCATTAGCATCTTTAACTGTAATTACATATGTTCCTGCAGGAACTGTAAACGTATCAGCCGGACTTGGCGTAACACCTGAATCAATTGTATATGTATAAGGAGCTACACCACTTGTCGCTGCTGCCACAATTTTAAAATTGCTTCCTGAAGCTGTACATTGATTTGTAACACTAGCACTCAATAGAGGAGATGGATCTGTCGTAATTGTAACATCTACTTTTACAGGACAGCCGTTAGCATCTTTAACCCAAATATCCCAATCTGTGTTAGTTGCCGGATTTAAATCTGCAGTAGCAGATAAAACATAATCCGTATCAGCTGGTGCAACATTATTTTGCATGTAAGCATATTTGTAATCTGGAGTACCACCGCTCGCAGTTACAGTAACTTTTGAAGTTGCTTTACCACAATTAGCATTTACCTGAGCTACGGTAGCAGATACTTTTGCAGTAGGCTCATTGATTGTAATTGTTGTAGAAATAGTACATAATGTAGTATCATCAGTAAATACTACTACATAAGTACCTTTTCCAAGATTTGGCATTACAAACGAAGCGTCATTTTTATTTGTTCCTCCTGATACTCCATTTACAGTATAGCTGTATGTAGAAGAGAAGTTACTTACATCATATTTGATGTTTCCTGTAGTACCTTGGAAACAATAAGCATCATTTAATTTTGCTGCAATAGCTTTAATAGAAACTAAAGCAGGAATGTTTTTAGCAAAATCATCATAACAACCATTTGCATTCGTCACTCTGAAAACATAATTACCTGCTGTAAGCCCTGTGAAAGATCCATTTACTGCACCCGTAGTATTCACTACTGGTCCTGAAACAATGGTATAAGTTCCAGATCCTGCCGCTAACGTAATTGTAGCTGTACTGGTTCTGCTTGCAAGCGGATCACAGTAAATTACAGTCGCATCAACTTTTGAAATCTTAGGTAAAACAAGTGGCGATATTGTAATTGTTTTTTCTGCTGTTATACAACCATTGCTGTCTTTTACAGAATATTTTACTGTTTGTGTAGTACCATTATCAGAAACACTTAGTGTGCTTGAAGGACCGTAAGAACCGCCGTTAAAACTATAAGAGTAAACACCTGTTCCTCCAGTTGCAGTAATCGTAACATCTTTAGATTCTTTAGTATTAGAAGTATTACATGTAAATGGATCAACACTTGCAGTAGCTGCTAATACAGGAAGCTCAGTTATATTAACCTGTGCTGTGCCTTGGCAACCTATCGCATCTGTAACTACGATATCATAAATACCAGCAGCCAAACCTGTAGCTGAGGCTGATGTAGTTGAAGCAGAAACTGTTGCAGGAACTGCCACTCCGCCTTTAGTTATAGCGTAAGTATATGGAGCTTTTCCAGAAGTTGGCGTAACCAAAAGACTTCCTGTACTATCTCCATGACATTTTACATCCACTTTGCTTGTACCTACTGTTAGAACAGTAGATTTTAATGTAACATTTATAACAGATGATAAAGCAGAACAAGACGGAGCTGGTGTTTTAGAATCGGTTACTTTAAATTGGTATGTACCTGTTGCTGTTGCTGTATAAGGATTCGCAGCAGCTGCAAAAGCCCCACCGTTGAAAGAAACCTGATAAGAAACAGTACCTGTACCTCCTGTTGAGCTTAATTTAATTGTTGTATTTGTAGTACAAGCAACATCATCAACTACTTCTGTTTTTATAGTTAATTGTTCTGGAACTACGTATGTTGTAGTAGCAGGACATCCAAATCCATCTTTTAAATATAAAGTATAGGTACCTGGAGTTAAACTGAAATTATTTGTAGGTACGAAATTAGTACCGTTTATACTGTAGCTTGGTGTTCCTACATAAGTTCCCGTAATTAGAATGTTAACTGGTGAACCTGTGTAACACTGCATAGCAGGAGTATCAATATGCGGAGCATCTTCAGTTAAAACTGAAACTGTTTTCTTAACGAAACAACCATTACTATCTTTAACATATACATCTATAGTAGTTCCTCCTAATGCTGCAGTATCTACTTTTAAAGAAGGTCCGTAACCAGTAGTTGGCGCAGTAGATGGACTTTTTGCATAAGCATAAGAATAACCACCACTTCCACCAGATAGACCGGTAATTGTTAAGGTTGAAATTGTAGTAGAACAGTTAATTTTTGAAGCGTTTACTGTAAAGTTAATTTGGGTAGCAGCATCAATTGTAACTTGTGCCGTATTTGATACACATCCTGTAGTAAGATCAGTTGCAACGAAAGAATAAGTTCCGGCGCCTAGACCCATAACTTTTACTTCATTACCTACTTTAGTTGGAGTTCCTGAATTAGGAGTTAAAGTATAACTAAAATTAGTTGAACTTACCGTAAATGTTGCTGTACCATTGTTTGCTCCAAAACATACTTCATTTGTTCTTTCACCAGAAGCTGTAATTGTAGCGGCCGGATTAATAACTGTTGAGTCAGTAACAGAACATCCTCTAGCATCGGTTACTTTAAATGTATACGTACCAGCCGTTAAATTATTAAATATACCAGTTGTATTTGTCCCTGTTACAGGCCCAGATGTAATGGTATAAGTAAATGGTGCAATACCTCCTTTGGTAACTGTTACAGTAATACTTGTTTTTGTTGTATTACATGTAATAGCAGCCGGTGTAGAGAAACCAATTTCTGTTGGCGGGTTGAATGCCGGAATATCAATAGTTTTGGTATCAATACAACCATTCGTATCTCTTACAGAGTAAGTGATGGTTTGAACAGCATTTGTATTTGTTACTACTAATGTATTTGTATCGTTATAATCTGTATTACCTGCACCAAAATTATATTTATAGTTTCCTGTACCTCCAACAGCTGAAGTTGTAATAGTCGTTGTAGTGCTGCAAGTTGTATTTGCTGCAAAATTTGCCGAAGCTACAACTTTTGCAGGGTTATTTAAAGTAACTTTATAAACCTCAGAAACACAGCCTTTACTATCTTTTACCTGATATGTATATTCTCTGCTGTTAACAGCTCCAACAAAGGCATTAAGATTAGAATAAGTTGCAGAAGTACCAAAAGCACCTCCATTAAAACTGTATGTATAAACTGCTCCAAATCCACCTGCGGCTACAACAGTAAATTGACCATCTGTACCGTTATTACATTTAGGATCTGTTTTACTAACTAAAGAAGCCGTTGGATCTACTTTTGGATTTACTAAAACAGCTGGTGTTGTAAACTGACAGCCTTTAGAATCTGTTACTCTAAAAATATAGCTTCCTGCCGCATTTGTAGTATATACATTCGTTGTCATAGGACCAAATGAAGTTCCTCCGTTAGTAGATACTTCATAAGTATATCCAGGTGTACCACCTTGAACATTCGTTACTGTAATTTGAGCATCAGGCGAATTAGTACAATCTATTCCTTTCGTTAATTTCGCTTCTGCTTTTAATTCATTTGCTATTGTTGGAATTCCAGAAACATTAGCTGTACATCCATTAGCATCTGTAACCACAATAGTATGTGGGCCAGGTCCAACATTTTTAAAGATATTACTTGTTTGACCAGTCTGACCATCTAAACTATAAGAGAATGGTGCTTTTCCGTTATTTACAGTAACTACCAAAGTAGCTTTGTTAGTTAAATCATAACATAAGTCTGAAGCCGTAACATCTAAAGATGCAGTAGGCGGAACCGCTCCTGTAACAGTTACTTTATTTGAAGCCGGTGATGCACAATTGCTGGCATCTTTTACAAAAACCACAAAATCACCCACTTGTCCAACAGCAAGCTGGAAAGTATCTGAATCCTGGAATGCTTTTACAACAGTACCGTCAGTTAAACGAAGTTCATATTTAAAACTTGGTGTTCCGCCGCTGGTTACAGTCGCTTTAATAAGAGCACCTACCGTACATGTTGGAGGCGTAACAACGCTCGCTGATAATACAATTGCAAGCGGTGCTTTGATTTCTTTTGTGAAAGAAAACGAACATAAACCTGCATCGTCATTTTTAACAATAACTTTATAAGTTCCTTTTGCTAATCCGTTAATGATTACTGGAGAAGTTGTTGAAGTACTCCAATTTGCTCCATTATCAATAGAATATTTAAAACCTTTTACAGCATCAAAATTTTCAACTGCAATTGTGATACGTCCATCGCTTTTGTCGCTGCAGGTTGTATCATCAATAACTGGTTCTGAAGCTTTAAACGCTTTATTACTTTGAATAACAACGTCAAATTTCTTCTCTGTGATACATGATTTAGGTAATTGACGAACCCAAATATCATCTACAAGTAAATCATTTCCGCTGAATTTAGTATTATAAGAACGAATTACAAAACTAAGCTTATTATAAGCACCCGGATTTAAAGACAATTCTTTATAATTCCATATTTCATTTCTTGGCACTCTCCAAGGATTTGCAGTATCAGTTGTTGCAACGATAGTTTCTCCTGGTCCTCCCAAGTCATTAACTAATTGTATCGTTAATTCCGGATCGTAATAATTAGCTCCCGTAGTGCTCTTCATTAAATTTTCGGCCCATAATGAAATAATTACAGGTTGATCTACAATAACATCTTTAATTGGTTTACTATAGATAATACCTCCAACTCCTGCAGAACTTCCAATATTAACACATAAAAATCTTCCTAATTTATGAGCTGGCAGTGTATGATCTTTTGCAACTACCCAAGTACCTCCAAAAGTTGTTTTGATACTGCTTGCGACTGCATATTTACCATCGTTTATTTGATAATCGTTGATGTCACCACATTTAAAATCTGCTGGGTGCGGAGTCGTTTCATCTTCAAAACAATATTTCGAACTGATTCCAGGAGTTGTAGTATAACCTCCTTTTCCGAAATCTTCTTGCAATAAGTTGCTATATGTTGCTGCTGCAACGGCTTTGTATTTTACTGAAATTTGATGTGTACCTGTAGGAACATTATTAAATACATTGCTGGTAATAGGTGTATTTGGTTTAGTATCTATATAATATTCGTATGTATAATTTCCTCCTCCTGTATTGTTTACTACAATAGTTGCTTTTCCTGTTCCGTCACAATTGTAAACAACTTGAGGATTTGGCTCAATAGTTGGATCTGCTGGTTTAGGATCTAAAACAATATCTGACATTGCATAGATACAACCTTTACTGTCTTTAACATAAACAGTGTGTTTTCCAGGATCAACATAAGCTTCATTTGAATTTATCCAATTTACTTGGTTATCAAAACTATAAGTATATCCAGGTGTTCCACCTTGAACGTTTGTAATTCTAATTTTACCTTGATACTCAAATCCTGCTGGTCCACAACCTGCTAATTCAGATACACCTGCAGAAGCTGTTAAAGCATCTGTTGGTCCTGTAATAACAATTGTTCTTGCCGGATCTGTACATTCAACTCCATTGTAAGTATATTTAACTACTAAAGAATGTGGTCCTGCAGCTAAATTGGTAATTGGTGTAACAGAGCTGAATGCTCCGTTATCAACGCTGTATGAAAGTGCGTAACCTGAATTTGCAGGTGCAACAGTAATATTAATTTGTCCGCCGTTAGTTCCATAACAATCAATAGCATTTGGCGTAGCTGTAATTGTTGGTTTTGGAATCTGCGTAATTTTAATTGGAGCTAGGGTTACTTTACATCCTTTATCGTCTACAACAACAATGTTATATATTCCGTCAGTTGGTAAAGTAGCAGTAGTTACCGGAATTACCGGATTTGTAATAAAATTTGCATTACCGTTTATGTAATATAAGTAATAAGGTGGCGGCCCCGGTCTTGGAGTTCCTCCTGTTACAGTTACTGTAATTTCACCGTCGCTGCAGGCAGAAAGTGTTTTAGTTATTTTTGCATCGGCAGTTAAACGATAATCAAATACTTCAATTTCTTTAATTGCATTACAACCGTTATGATTAGTAGAAAAAAGAACTTCATATACTCCCGGATCAACTCCTGTAAATGTAATATAGTTATTTGTTATTAATCCTGTATTTTGAATCTCAACTGTACTTCCTTTTTTTCTAAGGATAAACTTGTATTCACCAGGAACATTACTAATAGATGCTTTAATTGTTCCTTTATCTGCCGTACAAATTGGGTGAGTAACTTCAAGATTTGTTTTGAATTCAAGTTCTTGAACCGTAACATCAACAAAAAACGGACATGTTGAAAGTACACCATCAATTAATACCGTTTGTCTAATTTGTACTTTATAATCTCCTTTTGGAACATTATTAAATGTACTGGACGTTTGGTAATTGGTACCATCTAAACTATAGCTGTAACCTGAATTTTCAGGCGGATTTGTAACGGTAATTCTACCTGGAGTATTACAAATGATATCCTGCTTTTCTGCTTTTGGATCAAGTAAATTTTGGTAAACATTAAAATAATGTGTCACCACACAAGTATTACCATAATTAATTACAAGTCTAAAAACACCCGCTTTGTCTGCAGTGAAAACTGGTCCATTTGCAACAGTTGTCCAGTTAGTTGCTCCTTCATAAGGACAGCTGTCTGGATTAGGCGTTCCTACTGGAGGTACATCTTTTGTTTCCTGCCAAACAATGCTTGCCGCATTTGTAATTTTAGTGTCTATGATTCTTTTATCATTTAGACCACATAAAAATATTTTTGGAAACGGTTTTTGATCACGTACACAACCATA
The DNA here is from genome assembly GCF_058807735.1 of Flavobacterium sp. GW821-FHT12A05. Lineage (NCBI taxonomy): Bacteria > Pseudomonadati > Bacteroidota > Flavobacteriia > Flavobacteriales > Flavobacteriaceae > Flavobacterium > Flavobacterium sp. GW821-FHT12A05. The sequence continues at coordinate 81,925 of NZ_JBXAQY010000006.1, forward strand.
AGCTTCTCCAGTTGCAGGATCAATATTGTCTCCTTTAATTGGGCTTTTGTTTGTACCTGCCAAATAATCTGTAACATTAAATGTCTGTTTAATAGGTTTACAATTTAAAGCACCACTGTTTTCAACAGTATAAATTCCTGGCTTGTCTATTGTAACTTGTCTGTTATTACCACCAAAAATAACTCCGTTAGGATCTTTCCATACATAAGTGGTATAACCATTTGCAGCGGTTAAAACTGCAGTACCACATAAAGAAACATCTCGGCTGAATAAACATTTGTCTATACCAACTAAGAAATTGGTTGATGTAGGTTCTCCAACATTACATTCTGAGATAGTAGAATAACTCCCTTCTCCAAATCCTCCAGGAGTGGTATTTTTATCTCCAAAGTATTTAGAAACGGCCGTGTTTTTAATTTCGTTAGAACAAGCGTCAACTAATTCATTACAATCTTTTACGACACGTACCTTAAATTTAATATTGTAATAATCTCCGCTGCCCCTTTGTTTAGAAACAACCATATTATCTGGTACTGTAAACACAAGTGTTCTGGTAGCAGCTGTATAAGCAGCTGTAATACCGGCATCCATAAATATTATGTCACTAAGACCGTTAAAGATTACGTTATTAGGAAGAACATCTGTTATAGTAAAGTTTTTAGCATTATCGTTACCTTCATTTTTAAACTTCAGTTCATATCTAAGTTCCTGATCAAGGCTTACAGGCTGACCGCCAATTACTTTATCGTCTTTATCTAATACATTCTTTTTGATTACGATTTTCGGCGCAATGATTTCTACTGATAATGCATTAAAAAACATATAGTAGGAATCCGATGAAGTACTGATTCTCAGCGTAGCATCGGTTTCATCATTTTGTATAATATTATTATTGACGTTATCAATTTTTACAACACCTGCATCATAACCCAGAGTATTTCTACTGGCTGGAGTACGTCCGGCAAGAATAACATCACCATCTGTAATAGAACTATTAAAAAAGTTTGGAGTACTATTTCCCCACCAGCTTACATCCATTGGTCGGGCTAATGAAGATATATCTCCCCATGTAGCAGATTTTGCTCCCTTAATTTGAAGACCGTCTCCTGTTAATTTATTATCACCTTCAAGTGCACTAAATGCTAATTTTACATTTACATCTCCAAAAGGATTTGTTCTAAAACCAGAAATAGGAATATCTAATGGCCCATCAGAATTTCTAATGATACTAAAACCATCAAAACTGGTAATATATTTATTTGGAAGAAGTGGATCTTTATAAATTACAAAAATACTCCATCCCGCAGAGTTACCTCCTCTTCCATTATCTAGTTTTCCTTCAGAACATACTAAATCGGCTATAGTATAAACACCTTGCTGGGCTGCTTTTACTTCAGTTGTAATCTCTTGAACGCAGGCATATGGTTTTGATGCGTATGCATTATTAACACCTGGTGCTCCTTCATCCCATAATACAGTTCCTGTAATAGTTTTATAAGCTGCTGTAGGAGTTTTTAGTTTAATTTGATTAATCTTGCTTCTATCAGAACCTTGATAAGTTCCACCCCAATACAAAGCAGCATAAACAATTTCATAACAAGTTTTACTTGCCTGCGGAATTGTTAATGTTGCAGAACTTGAATTTGATGTTGAATTGTCACCATCGATATCAATGTATTTCATATTGAAATTATCATTGACTTCACTGCTACTGCCGACATCATTATAAGCATTATTTGGGCGCTTATTATTTCCATCATCCCTATTTAAGATATTGTTTCCAATAACTAAAATATCACCATTCAAACTAGTTGCATGTCGCGGAGTAAAACCCTTTCTTAACTGAGCGAAAGAAGAAATACTTAGCAACAAGAATACAACTGCAATTAATGCTTTAAAAATAGTAGGTTTTTTCATAGTCTTCATTTTGTTTTGGCTTCCTTTATTTTCTAAGGGGCGTTAAAAAATAAATTATGGCATTCTGAAACATTTATTATAGATGTCCTTCTCGAAAATCAAGAAGGACGGGGCTTATTCTCAATAATTATATTAATTCTCCACTTTTACGATCGCCATTTTCCCGTTATATGACTTAGATCCTTTTGCTTCAAGTGCTTTTGTTGCTTCTTGTAAACCGTCGAATTTCTCGTAATAGATGTAATACTTACTTGTTGTAATGTTGTAGAAGAAATTAATGTTTGTAAGTCCGGCTGCTACAGCTTTCGTTAAGAATTGATCTCTTTTTTCAACACTATTATGTACCGCAAGAATCATGTAATAACCACTTTCAGAATTTTTAATATTCTTAATAATCTGCATGTTTGACTGATCTTCTCCAAAATCAAAATCACTTGCTGTTAGCGGCGTACTGCTTAATTTAGTTGTCTCCTTAATACGTTTAAGAGCGGCAACGTCCTGTGCATATCTTCCCTGATCATTTTCATAAGCCGCACGTTTAATTCTACGTTTTTTCTCAATTTCAGTTTCCGTTTTAATACGCTCTAAGTCGGCTAATAAAGCGGCTCCATCAGCTTCCATTTTTAATTGTGCTGCTTTAAGCTGGTTTATCTTTTCAAGATAAGCTTTGTTTAAAGCATCATTTTTATTAGGAACTTTTTTAAGTCTTTCGTTATATAAATTTGTCAGCTTGGCAATTTCATCTTTCTGGATTCTGCTAGCGTCAGCAAGTTGTCCTTTTAAAGCCTCTAACTGGCTGTTTTCTGCAGCAACACTTTTGAAAGGTTTTGGTTCTCTATAGATTCCTTTTTCACTTAAATCATTCTCTTCTTTTAAGTCGTTCAAGTCTTTTTGTTTATTTGCTACAGTCGATTTAAACTGATCTAATAAATCATTTTGAGACTTACTTGTACTCTCAATAGATTGCGTTAAACTTTCAATTGCTTTTGCCGTATCGTCTTTTGCAGTTGCTGCTCTGGCTGCTGCCTCAGCATCGGCTTTGGCTTTTTCTGCAGCTAATCTTGCCTGACGTTCTTCTTCTTCTCTTAATTGTCTTGTTTCTTCTTCAGCTCTTAGTTTTTCTGTTGCTTCTGCATCAGCTTTTGCTTTTGCATCTGCCAATAACTTAGCTTGTAAAGCCACCATATCTGCTTTTGCTTTTGCGTCTGCTGCTAACTTAGCTTGTAATGCATCTGCGTCGGCTTTGGCTTTTGCATCAGCTGCTAATTTAGCCTGACGTGCTTCTTCTGCTTGTCTTACTTTTAAGGCTTCTGCATCAGCTTTTGCTTTTGCATCAGCAGCTAATTTAGCCTGACGAGCTTCTTCTGCCAGTTTCGCCTGCAAAGCTTCTGCATCTGCCTTAGCTTTTGCATCAGCAGCTAATTTTGCCTGACGAGCTTCTTCTGCTTGTTTTGCTTGTAAAGCTTCTGCATCTGCCTTAGCTTTTGCATCTGCTGCTAATTTAGCTTGTAATGCTTCTGCGTCTGCTTTAGCTTTTGCATCTGCTGCTAATTTAGCCTGACGAGCTTCTTCTGCTTGTTTTGCTTGTAAAGCTTCTGCATCGGCTTTTGCTTTTGCATCAGCTGCTAACTTAGCTTGTAATGCTTCTGCGTCTGCTTTTGCTTTTGCATCCGCTGCTAATTTAGCCTGACGTGCTTCTTCTGCTTGTTTTGCCTGTAAAGCTTCTGCATCGGCTTTTGCTTTTGCATCAGCAGCTAACTTAGCTTGTAACGCTTCTGCGTCTGCTTTAGCTTTTGCATCAGCTGCTAATTTAGCCTGACGTGCTTCTTCTGCTTGTTTTGTTTGTAAAGCTTGCGCATCTGCTTTCGCTTTGGCATCTGCTGCTAACTTAGCTTGTAACGCTTCTGCGTCTGCCTTAGCTTTTGCATCTGCTGCTAATTTAGCTTGACGTGCTTCCTCTGCTTCTCTTAATTGTTTTGCTTCTGCATCAGCTTTCGCTTTTGCTGTAGCTTCTGCATCGGCTTTTACTCTTGCATCAGCAATCAATTTAGCTTGAAGCGCTTCCATATCTGCTTTAGCTTTTGCGTCTGCTGCAAGTTTAGCCTGAAGTGCTTCTGCATCGGCTTTTGCTTTAGCATCTGCAGCCAATTTAGCTTGAAGTGCTTCTGCATCGGCTTTTGCTTTTGCGTCTGCTGCTAATTTTGCTTGTAATGCTTCAGCGTCTGCCTTAGCTTTTGCATCTGCGGCCAATTTAGCCTGAAGTGCTTCTGCATCAGCTTTTGCCTTAGCATCGGCAGCTAGTTTAGCTTGACGAGCCTCTTCTTCCGCTTTAATTTTTGCTTCAGCAGCTTGTTTTGCCTGAAGTGCTTCTGCATCCGCTTTTGCTCTTGCATCAGCAACTAATTTTGCCTGAAGTGCTTCGGCATCGGCTTTCGCTTTAGCTTCGGCATCTAGTTTAGCTTTTGCCTCTGCATCTAATTTAGCTTGAGCATCGGCTGCTTGTTTTATTTTTAATGCTTCGGCATCTGCTTTCGCTTTAGCTTCAGCTGCTATAATAGCTTGTCTTGCTTCTTCATCAGCTTTTGCTTTTGCATCGGCTGCTAATTTTTCTTTTAGAGCTGCTTCTTCTGCTGCTTTTGCTTTTGCATCTGCCGCAAGTTTGGCTTTATTTGCTGCATCAATAGACACTTTAGTTTTAGCTTCGGCTGCTGCTTTTGCTTTTGCGTCGGCTGCTAATCTTGCTTGTAACGCATCTGAATCTGCTTTTGCTTTTGCATCTGCTGCTAAAATTGACTGCATATCTGCCGCTTCTGCTTTTGCTTTTGCATCTGCCTTACGTTTCACTTCGGCTGCATCAGCTTTGGCTTTAGTATCAGCAATTAATTTTAATCTTGCAGCCTCAGCATCTGCTTTTGCTTTTTCTGCAGCGGCCAATCTTGCTTGTCTTGCAGCTTCAGCATCAGCCTTAACTTTTTCTGCTGCCGCTAATCTCATTTTTGCTGCAGCATCTGCATTTGCTCTTGCTCTTTCTACTGCAAGCTGTGCAGCAGTTTTTTGCTGTGTCGGTGCAGCTGCATTTGCTGCGGCGGCTTTAGCTTTTGCAGCATCTGCGTCGGCTTTTGCTTTATCAGCTGCTAAAACTTTTGCTTGTAAAGCTTCTGCATCGGCTTTGGCTTTTGCATCGGCAGCTAATTTAATTTTTAATGCTTCTGCATCTGCCTGTGCTTTATCTGCAGCTAACTGTTCAGCCGTTTTTTGTGCTGCTTCTTCAGATTTTGCAGCAGCTCGTGCTCTCGCAGCTGCGGCGGCATCAACTCTCGCTTTATTATCTGCAGCTAATTTAATTCTGCGTGCTTCTGCATCGGCTCTGGCTTTATCAGCCGCCAATTGTGCTTGTGTTTTTTGTGTCTCAGCAACTGCTCTGTTTGCTGTTGCAGTTTGTGCTCTTGCTGCAGCTGCGGCGTCGGCCTTAGCTTTAGCATCGGCAGCTAATTTTATCTTAATAGCTTCTGCATCTGCTTTAGCTTTATTGTCTGCTTCTAATTTTGCTTTTGCTGCAGCTTCGGCATCGGCCTTCACTTTTTCTGCAGCGGCAAGTCTTGCTTGTTTTGCTTCGGCATCAGCTTTTGCTTTAGCTTCGGCAGCAAGTCTGTTCTTTTCGGCAATCTCAGTTCTGTTAACCTGAGTTGCTTCAGATTTTGGTTTAGCTTTTACTGGCTTTGGTTTTGCAGGATCAATTAATGAACCCTCTTCATCATCTCCGTAATAGTAATTTCTATTTTTAAATTTATAGGCAATTGCAAATTCATGAGAACCTCCCATGTTTGTAAAGTTGCCCATTCCTCTTTCATAATTGTATTCGATTGCAATGCTAGGCGAAATATTTATCCCTAAACCTGCAGAAATTCCATATAAGGTATTATATCCTGCCTGTGCCCAAACTCCTTGCTGTAATGCCAGCATAGCAAGCCCGGAAATCACTGTTTTGTCCTTTTTAAGCTCTGTTTTTACAATTCCGGAGAATTTACTTCTGTCAAAAAAACCGAAGCTGTCAAGATAGCCTGTGTACATGGCGTGCAATTCAATTGCTCTTTCAGGATCATCTTTTACCATTCCTGAACCAAAATTGTAAAGCACTAAATTGTTAACCGATATTCCGAAATCAAGAAAAGTGGTCCCGTAGTTAATACCCGGATTAACTGTAAGTAAGGTATTTGAAGGATAATCTCCGTTTAGAATATCAGTATCGTCTGTTATGATTTTTCCTTTATTTAAACCACTTTGGTAAACACCCACGTTTAAACCAAATGTTAAATTGCTGTCTTGTTCTAAAACAATGTTATGAGCGAAATTGGCAATACCGCCAAAAACGGTCATTAATCCATAATTCTGTTGAAATAAACCAACTGCAAATGCTTCGTTCTCTCTAAAACGGCCTGAATAATTTGCTAAATACGTTTGTGGAGCGTTGTCAAACTGAACCCATTGTCTTTTATTATAAAAACTTGCATAAGGGTTTGATTCACGTACAAAACTAAAAGTTGGGTTAATTAAATATCTATTAAACTTTAAAGAATTTCTTATAGGTAATGAAAACGAAACAACTCCATTCTCATTTTTGTCCTGAGAATAGAGTGCATTTGAAAAACCGTAAACTAAAGTTATGAATAGTAAAATTTTCTTCATATTATTTAATCACAGTTATTGATCCTTTTTTTTCACCTGTGTCTGATTGAATGACATAGTAATATACTGGATTTACATTTTTAAAATCTATTGCGGTCTGCGGCCAGTCGCCCTGATAATTGACTACGTCAAGAACCTTTTCGCCGTTTGAACTTAAAATGATCACTTTTGTGTTTGCATTTTTGTATTCATCCGGGATGTTCCAATATGGATTTAAACCACTTAGTTTTATAATATTTTGAATTACAGAAGATGGCTGTGATGGCCCGTTTACTCTGAAGTTAAATTCTCTTGAAGAGATACATCCTGCAGACTGAGAAATTTTTACTTTATAGTTACCCGGCACGGCTACCAAATATGAATTTGATGCTGCACCGCTTATTGCATTTCCGTTTAAAAACCACTCAAATGTTGGATTTGTCGCATCTGTAGTAACAGACACATTAAGCGTTTCGCCTTCGTCTATAGAAGTCGTTTCAGCCACGTCTATACTAGCTGTAAAACCATTGCTTTGTAAGTTAATGGTTCCTGAAGCTTTACACCCTCCAAAATCAACTTCAACGTTGTAAACACCACTTTCTTTCGCATTAATACTACGTGTTCTTCCTAGTTCTACTCCGCCCTTTGTCCAAACATAACTATTACCGCTTGTTGCTGTTAAAACTGTTCCGTCTCCATTTGAACAAAAAGGATTTCCTAAACTTGATTCGATTGTAACTGCAGAGCCTCCTCCTGAAGAAGAAACTGTTACACGATTAGAATAAGATCCTGATGTACAAGTACCGTAGTTTGTTTCAACATAATAAACACCTGGAGCAGTAACGCTGTAGGTTGGTCCCGAAGCACCAGCCATAAGAGTTGGAAGTGTAGAAACTCCATTATCCTTGTACCAATTGTAAGTCAAGGATGGATATTTCAAAGGAGAGTCATTAACAGGATCTGTTGAATCCGGGTCAATTTTTAATAAAAAACTGCCGCCAGAACAAAATGCAGCCGTACCATTAAAATTATTTATGGTATACTGTCTGTCATGTGCTTTGTAATAAACCGGGAAAGCATTCTTTAAACCAAAAGAAACAAATTTACCACTGGAAAATCCAGTTGTTGAAACCCTTAAACTATAAGTATCTGAACCAACAAGATTAGTTGGTACAGAAAATTTCACTGTTCTTTGAGTTCCAGTATCACTTACAGGGGTAGTCGCAGCCGTAACAATATTTGCAAAGTTGTTCGTTGAAAGTTCAACCACAAAAACTGTTGCGGCAGGAAAACCTGTATAAGTAAAAGTTGCAGTATATTCATTACCATCAATACCCGCACAAATCCTATCAAAAGGCAGTACCTGCGGATTGATAGTTTTTGTTTGGGCATAGGCGCTTGATTTAGTAAGGATAATTATACTAAATAAAAGCAATATTTTGGTAAAAGATAAAGTAGTTTTTTGAATCATATAGTGCGTGTTCTTGCTAAGTCTATACGCTCAAAAAACAAGATATCAATGAAAGTTTCAGAAAAGTCATATTTGTAGTTCTCAATGATGTCTTTTGCAAGAATCGAAGTAGCACTTATAAATGAATTTTCATTACAATCTGAAGACTGATCTTTCAATTCAGTTGCCATAGTAAGGTTGTCCTTGGGGGTGGACAACCCTACTATAAACTGATTTGAATTATCTATTTTGCTGTTAGTCGTAACAGCTGAATCGTTATTTTGATTTTCTTCAATTACCGCCGCTGATTTGCAGTCAGAGCCAACAGAAACTGTAGGCTTTTCTGTTACTGAACTTTGCGCATACAGACTTAACGAAATAGGAGAAACCAAAAAGAATATATATAAATATTTTTTTGTAGATAGAGCCATTATGTTTTGATCTTTATTTGGTCCTTATAAGACGATACATAAATTGTGTCTGGGGACTTTATTAATAAAATTTACGCGAAATAAAAATCGAAATTTATTTATCTATTGCCGCTAGAAGCTGTAATTTTTCCTAATTGTAATCTGTAGTCAGGTTTTTTAGGGTTGAACATATCAATGAATGTTTCTTTGTTACTGCTTTGAGAGTAAACGTTAAAGAATACACTGTTACCATACCAGCTCTCTAAATCTTCGTTGTTAGAATTGTATTCAGTAAAGATGTTTCCTTTACATAAGTTGAAATACATTTCCTCAAATTTGATTTTTTTAAGGTTAGCATCATTGATTTCTGTTTTGCTGTCTAATAATACTGCAGGGTTAAATCCAGAGATCACACTTCTTTTCATTTCAAGAGAAGCATTTTCAGCCACATAAACAGCCTCTTTTACTAAACCAGCCTGAATATCTGCATTGATATTTTCGCTGTCGTTAAGCATTGTAATATTAGTTGCAACAACTAAAGTTTGTTTTTTAGTAAAATCTGTTTCACTTTTCTTCTCGTATGATTTTACTTCCATACAACGAGATCCGTCTTTTGTACTAGAAAAATAAGAAGATCTAACTGCTAATGAGTTATAGAAACGACATTGAACACCTTGAGAAAACTTGTAATCGTCGTTGATTGATTTATAAGAAACAAATTTTGTAGCATTAACATCTCCGCCTAAGAAACCAAATGAATCTCCTCCAGCGTAGCTAACCATAATGTTTTCAAGAATTGTTTTGTTTCCAACACCAGCCAAAGTTAAACCGTTGAATGTATCAACACCTTTTACTTTTTTACCAGCAAATTCGATTCTAACAAATCTTAAAATTCCAGAGTTTGAAGCAACATTGTCACCACCGTAAGTAGTTAAAGTTGGGTCAAGATCCATGTTGTAAGAACCTACGTTACCGAATTTGTTAATTGGAGCATCACCAAGAATCACAACTCCACCCCAGTCTCCAGCTTTTTTCTGGCTGCGGTTTGAAGTAAATACAATTGGATCAGTTTCTAAACCGTCTGCAACAAGTTGTGCACCTTTTGTAACTACCAATGTTCCTTTTGTTTCGAAATCACCAATAATTAAAGTTCCCGGTTCGATTGTTAGAACTGCATTGTTAGTAACGTAAACATTACCTTGCAATACATAAATATTCCTTTTAAGCAATTTAGTATTAACAGAAATGTTTCCTGCTAAAATTTGGTTTGCCTCGCCATACTCTACTTTGTTAGGCTTAAACTCAGTCCAGTTGTTTAACCAGTTTGTGTAGCCCATAATTCCTTTCTCTTGTTGAGCACTCATACTTGTAACTGTCAAAAGTACGCAGATCATTTGAGTAATTTTTTTCATGATAAAGGGGTGTTAGGTTAATAATAAATTTGGGTATGCGTAAATGAAAAAACTCCTCCCGTGTTTTCCAATAAAATTCAGAATACAGCAAGAACGAGTTGTTTTTTTTAATCCTTTTTTAGAATGCATAGTTTGAAATTTAATCCATCTACGTAAACATTCTAAAAAAGGTTTTAAAATATATTTTTAAAAATTACATTTCGTTCAATTCGTTGAACTCGTGTAATGATTTTAATGTATTTTCATAAAATAAGATAGCCGCGATAAGGTTTCCTTTATCAGAGTAAGGCATCATTTTTCTTTGAAACTCCACTGTAGTATCTAAGAAAGTTGTAGTACCAACTGCTTGCGCATCTAATATTTTTTTGTGGTCACCATCGTCCGGAATACCTAAGTCTGCCATCGTAACCCCTGGTTTAGTAACCAAAGCAATGTAAGGGAGAGTTTTTACTAATACTTTAATTCGCTCAATGTATAATTCTAAAAGTTCTCCTTTTTGCATACCACTCAATTCTTTTTGATCGTGATATTTACGAATAAGAGCAGTTGTACTGATAATACTTCTTGGAGCGTTTTTTGCCTGGGCAGAAACAGCCGCAGTTGTCATGATAAAAAATGCACTAAATAAAATAATTTTCCCTTTCATAAATTCTTATTATATAATTGGTTGTTGATGCAAACAAAAATATAGAAATTAACTTAAAGTGCAACTTTATTGATTTTTTTTTTCAAAAAAAAAGCTTAAAAAAAGCTTAAAAACCAGCCTTATGTCGAGAAAATGTGCGTTTTAACGGGGTTTTTGTTAAAATTGTTAATTTCGAAACCGTAAGATATTCTGCATAAAAAAACAGTCGTTTTAATTAATAAATAGCCAAAAAAAGCATACGTTTACCGTTTTGAGCAAAAAAATATTAACAAAAAAGTCTTGATATCTACTCGCGTCAACTAATTTATTAACAAAAGTTGGTTAACATACAGCAAAGTTTTTAGCAAAAATCAATCATAATCACAGAAATGAAATGCAGCCGATAATCTTTTAATCGAAAATTTTTGACTACATCATTTTCTTCTATCTTTGCTTCATGCAATTTTCACAAATTTTAGGTCAGGATTACATCAAAAGTCACTTGATAAAAAGTGCCTCTTCCGGGCGAATTCCGCATGCGCAATTATTTATTGGGCCAGAAGGAAGCGGTACATTATCTACAGCAATTGCTTATGCGCAGTACATTTTGTGTAATAATACCGGAAACGAAAATGAAAACGGGAACGATTCCTGTAATTTGAAATTTCAAAACATTTCGCATCCGGATCTCCACTTTATTTACCCAACCGTAACTACCGAAGATGTTAAAACCAAACCCAAAAGTTTAGACTTTATTCAGGATTGGCGAACATTTATTCAGGAAATGCCTTACGGCGGATTATTTGACTGGTACAAAGTTTTAGGCGTACAAAATAAGCAGGGCGAAATCAGAGTCGAAGATGCAACCGAAGTTTTAAAATCGCTTTCGCTGAAAGCTTATGAAGGCGGTTATAAAATCATGATTATCTGGATGGCCGATAAAATGAATATCGCCGCATCAAACAAACTTTTAAAACTCCTCGAAGAACCATCGGATAAAACTATTTTTATTCTGATTTCCGAAAACGAAGAAGATATCATACAAACCATACGTTCACGCTGTCAGGTAATTCACTTTAACGGACTTCCGGAAAAAGTAATTGCAGATGCATTGGTTTCTCAAGAAAATATAGACGCAAATCTGGCTAAAAAAATTGCCCATCAAGCACAGGGAAATTTTAGTAAAGCGCTTCATTTGCTAAAAGAAGACGATTCTGAATATCCATTCGAGCAATGGTTTGTCAATTGGGTTCGTGCCGCTTTTAGAGCAAAAGGAAATGCCTCGGCTATTCAGGATTTAATTTCCTGGAGCGAAGAAATTGCTTCACTTGGACGCGAAAGCCAGAAAAAATTTATACAGTTTTGTATCGAAATGTTCCGTCAGGCACTTTTGCTGAATTATCAAGCGCCAAGCTTAGTTTATATCGAGCCAAAAGTAGAAAAGTTTAAACTCGAAAATTTTGCGCCTTTCGTAAACGGAAACAACATTCACGAAATTTTCAAAGAACTTTCAGATGCGATGTATCACATTGAAAGAAACGGAAATGCAAAAATAATCTTAACCGATTTATCTATAAAACTGACTCGTTTAATTCATAAAAAATAGTCCTCAAATGAATAATGTTGCCTCTATTTTATTATTAGCCTTTTTAGCCTTAACCTTTTTACAATCAGGCTATGAAAAGATTTTTTATTGGAAAGATAATGTCGAATGGCTTAAAGGACATTTTGCCAAAACACCATTAAAAAATCAGGTGCCGCTTGCTTTACTTCACTTATTAATTTTAGAATTAATTTCTGGAGTTTTATGCGTTGTAGGCGCTATACAATTGTTAACAAACAGTGGCCGCGAATATGGTTTTTACGGCGCTGTATTTTCTTGTATTTGTTTGTTAATGATGCTTTTCGGACAACGATTAGCCAAAGATTACGATGGAGCAAGAACCATTGTTATTTATTTTATCCCTGCTGTAATGGCAGTTTATTGGTTGAATTAAAAATATGCCACTGATTTCACAGATTAAAAAGATTTAAAAAAATCATTGAAATCATTTTATCCCGATAGTTATCGGGAGCAGCAAAAAAAACGTCCGCATAGCGGACAAAAAAATAAATTTTACATTAAAAAAATGAATCCAAAACACCCTTCAGAATCCCTAACAATATTAACTGATTTAGTTTTGCCAAGCGAAACTAATCCTTTAAACAATCTTTTTGGCGGCGAATTATTAGCCCGAATGGATCGCGCAGCAAGTATTGCAGCCCGCAGACATTCACGCCGAATTGTGGTTACGGCATCTGTCAATCACGTAGCTTTCAACAGAGCAATTTCTTTGGGCAGCGTGGTTACTGTTGAGGCAAAAGTCTCAAGATCATTCAAAAGTTCTATGGAAGTTTTTATAGACGTTTGGGTAGAAGACCGCGAATCTGGAAACAGAACAAAAGCAAACGAAGCAATTTACACTTTTGTAGCTGTTGACGATACCGGAAGACCGGTTGAAGTTCCGGCAATTATACCCGAAACTGAACTTGAAACACAGCGTTTTGAAGCAGCTTTACGTCGTAAACAGTTGAGTTTACTGCTTGCGGGGAAAATAAAACCTGCAGATGCTACCGAATTAAAGGCTTTATTTTTATAGTGAAATTTGTGACAATTTGGAACAATTTGCCACATTGAGACTTAAAAAAAAGAAGTATTTTTACACAATTACAAATCTGTCAAATAAAACCCGAAAGATCTTTCCTTCTTTTGATTTTTATTTTGAAAGCTAAAAATAACAATTTAGATAATTTAAGAAAAAGATGAGTTCAGACAAAGAAGCCAAATTAAAGGCGTTACAGTTAACGCTTGATAAACTTGACAAAACCTACGGAAAAGGAACCGTAATGAAAATGGGCGACAGAGCCATTGTGGAAGTAGAAACGATTTCTTCTGGCTCACTTGGCGTTGATTTAGCCCTTGGGGTAAATGGATATCCAAAAGGAAGAATTATTGAAATATACGGGCCGGAATCGTCTGGTAAAACTACATTAACATTACATGCTATTGCGGAAGCTCAAAAAGCGGGCGGAATTGCAGCATTTATTGATGCGGAGCATGCTTTTGATAGAAACTATGCTGAAAAATTAGGCGTAGATATCGAAAACTTAATTATCTCGCAGCCAGACAATGGAGAGCAGGCATTAGAAATTGCCGAAAACTTAATTCGTTCTGGGGCTATAGACATTGTTGTAATTGACTCTGTTGCCGCTTTAACACCAAAAAGTGAAATCGAAGGTGAAATGGGAGATTCTAAAATGGGTCTTCACGCACGTTTAATGTCTCAGGCTTTAAGAAAATTAACCGGAACAATCAGCAAAACAAATTGTACTGTTTTCTTCATCAACCAATTACGTGAAAAAATTGGTGTTATGTTTGGAAACCCTGAAACAACAACGGGTGGTAACGCATTAAAATTCTATGCTTCTGTTCGTTTAGATATTCGTCGTTCTTCTCAAATTAAAGATGGCGAAAACGTAATTGGAAACAGAACCAAAGTTAAAATCGTTAAAAACAAAGTAGCACCGCCTTTTAAAACTGCCGAATTTGACATTATGTACGGAGAAGGAGTTTCTAAAACAGGTGAAATTCTTGACTTAGCGGTTGAATTTGAAATCGTTAAAAAAGCAGGATCTTGGTTTAGCTACGGAGATACAAAATTAGGACAAGGTCGTGATGCTGTAAAAGCGTTAATTAAAGACAATCCTGAATTAGCTGATGAATTAGAAGTGAAAATTAAAGCTCACATTAAAGAATTAGCTGATGCTTAAAACTCCTAAAAGTATTTAAAAATCAATACTTTATATACAAACCCAACAGCCTAAAAGTTGTTGGGTTTTTTATTTTCAAAAAAAATAAAAAAAATGACGCAACCTTTTTTAAAAATGTTCATCTACTAAAAAGAGACATGATTTGCTGGTATTGCCATAAATACCCACTTCGACGTTTTTTAGAATAAATTTGGTTGGTTGATTCGACAAAAGTCCGTTAGTTTCCTGAACTAACGGATTTTTTATCACCATTCTTTTATTTTTTTTCGAAGTTCAACGCAACCTTTTTCATTTTCAACAATCTTATAAGATATGACATTAACTTGAGTTTACTTTTTTTAAACTCTTTATTACCAACCTTATAATATTTTAACCATGAAAGAGAAAATAGAAGTGTTGTTGAATAAAAACCGAAGAAAAACCAAATTAAAATTTAAAAAAGTACTACGATTTATCTCCGAAAAAATAATACATAGATAAACTTTTTGAATAAAAGGGGGTTTTTATTTCAAAAGAAAACCCGACAAATTTTTTGAAATTTTGTCGGGTTTAGTATTTTAATTACTCTTTTAAATCTTTCTTTTTAAACTCGAGTAAAGTTTTATAAATCAATTGTCTAACGGTATCTCGAAGTTCTTTTCTGTGGTCTAATGTCAGACCGCTTGTTTCTATAAAAGGCAAAATTTTACCTCGCATTTTTCCGGGACTTCCGCTTAAAAAAGTATACGAGAATCTTTCTTTATTATCAGCAAAAACGATTGGAACAATTGGAATTTGATGTTCTATGGCAAGTCTAAAAGCCCCATCTTTAAACTCATCCAGCAAAATAGATTCATCATCAGGAACCCCTCCTTCAGGAAAAATACAAATACTTAAACCTTGGCTTAAGCGATCCTGCGCTCTTTTGAAAACTTCGTTTTTACTTTTTGATGAATTTCTGTCTACTAAAATGCAGGTTCTTTTATAGAAAAATCCAAATAGCGGAATCTTCACCAGCTCTTTCTTTCCCACAAAAACAAAAGGATTTTTTATTATCGCCAGC
Organism: Flavobacterium sp. GW821-FHT12A05; assembly: GCF_058807735.1. Lineage (NCBI taxonomy): Bacteria > Pseudomonadati > Bacteroidota > Flavobacteriia > Flavobacteriales > Flavobacteriaceae > Flavobacterium > Flavobacterium sp. GW821-FHT12A05. Next base: position 97,256 of record NZ_JBXAQY010000006.1, read on the forward strand.
ATCAGCATAATATCTGTCATTGAGGTATGATTAGCCACGATCATATAGCTTTTCTTTTTAATCAGCTTTTGTTCGCGTTTCACTTTGTAATAGAAACCCATGCCAAAAAGGATGAATTTAGCCCAAATGCGAGCCATTTTAAAGAAATAGGGATATCCCCTTTCAGAGATAATAGAAACAAGCAAAAACGGCAGCATAATTAATATTGGAACCGCCATTAAAATATAGAACCAAATGCGCCAAATAATCCAAAAAACAATCTTTAATCCTTTCATGGTTTCAAATGTAAGAAAACCGAAGTGAATTTTATAAAGAATTTTAGGGTTCAGTTTTTAACACAAAGCGCGCAAAGGTTTTTCGCAGAGAAAAGAAGTTATTTTTTGAGATTTGCTTTGCAATAAGTTCGCAAAGCTTTATCTATAAGTTGTTTACGACTCTTCTTATTCCGTTTTTCAAGAGGCTTTCATTGAAATTTACGAGTAAGCCTAGTTTATAATTTCCTAGTTTTAAATAAGTTAAAGTTTGTGCCAAATGGTTAACAGTGAGTGATTCTACAGTTTTTATTTCGATTAAAAACTTGTTTTCTACAAGCAAATCAATTCGGTATCCACAATCAAGCTTCACTTCTTCAAAAACTAATGGTAAAGCTTTCTCTTTTTCTACTAGAAATCCTCTCTGCTTAATTTTATAAAACAAGCATTCTTTATAAACATTCTCTAATAAACCCGGACCAAGTTTTTTATGAATTTCAATAGCAATTCCAATTATAATATTTGATATTTCGTTTTCTGTCATATTAAAAACACCAAATTTATAAATATATTCTTATAATTAAACACAATAATCTTAAGTCTAAAACTTTTAAAAATATTAATCTTTATAGACAAAGCTTTGCGAACTTATTGCAAAGCAAATCTCAAAGCAAATAAACTTCTTTTCTTCGCTAAAAACCTTTGCTCGCTTTGCGTTAGAAAACACACAAGAAACTTTCCAAACTTTGTGTTAAAAGCTGCCAAAGAAACTTTCAAACTTTGCGGTTAAAAAAAACATCACGACCTTTGTAGCTCAAAGAATAAGAAAAACTAGAATGGCAAAAATACTTACTGGTGTTCAGAGTACTGGAACGCCGCATTTAGGCAATTTATTGGGAGCGATTATCCCTGCAATTGAATTATCGAATGATCCTGCAAATGAATCTTTTTTGTTTATTGCTGATTTACATTCGATTACACAAATTAAAGATGGTAAAACATTAAGAGAAAACACTTACAGCACTGCCGCTGCCTGGCTTGCTTGTGGTTTAAATCCTGATAAAGTAACTTTCTACAGACAATCTGATGTGATTCAAACTGCCGAATTGACTTGGTATTTAAGCTGTTTTTTTCCGTTCCAGCGCTTAACTCTCGCTCATTCTTTCAAAGACAAAGCCGATCGTTTAGACGATGTTAATGCCGGACTTTTTACTTATCCGATGTTAATGGCTGCCGATATTTTACTTTATGATGCAGAGTTTGTTCCGGTTGGAAAAGACCAATTGCAGCATTTAGAAATTACGCGTGATGTTGCATCTCGTTTTAACCACCAAATGGGAGAAACATTTGTAATTCCAGAAGCTAAAATTCAGGAAGACAGTAAATTGATTCCAGGAACTAACGGCGGAAAAATGAGTAAATCTGCTAATAATATTATCAATATTTTCCTTGATGATAAAGTGCTACGCAAGCAGGTTATGAGTATTGAAACAGACAGCACACCGCTTGAAGATCCAAAAAACCCAGATACTTGTAATGCTTTTGCAATTTATTCTTTATTAGCAAATGAAGCTCAAATTGCCGAAATGAGAGCGAATTATCTTGGCGGAAATTACGGTTACGGTCATGCAAAACAAGCTCTTTTTGAATTGATTACAGAAAAATTCAAAACCGAAAGAGAAAGATATACTTACTACATGAACAACCCTGACGAAGTAAATGCTTTATTAAAAAAAGGCGCTGCAAAAGCTTCAATTATTGCTGATGGCGTTTTAGCAAAAGTGAGAACAGTTCTTGGATTTGAGAACTAATTTATCATACTAAACCCAAGAGGTTTTAAAAACCTCTTGGGTTTCTTTTTTAAACGCAACATACTAATGCTCAGTCAAGTTATAAGTACCATTATACCCTTTCATTCCATTTTTCCATGAGACAAATATTTACTAAATACATATTTCTTCTCCTAATATCGCTTTTTGGATTTGGATATATACTTGGTTTTTTATTTGGAAATGTCTCATCAATTGGAATAAACAAAACTGTTGGATGGGCCTACAGTATTTCTAATGAAGCTTTAAATGCGCTTGTTTTTAGCTTGTCACAATGCCTTTTTATCGTTGGATATTTTATTGTTTTTCTTCTAAAACGAAAAACCAATTATTATCTTTCTTTAGCTCATTTTGAGCTTATTATATTAATTCTTATTTTAATGTCTTTAGAAAACTTTGCAGTTGCTCTAATGGGCTCTATAGCATCTTTACTTCTATTTTTTATAAATATTGTCAAGTCTCATAAAGATTAATTTTACGTTGATTTTATAATTAAACAGCTTCAAACATTTTCCCGGGCAAAGGTCTGATAATCCCTTTCAGTTCCATATTTAAAAGCGTTCCTGAAATTCTAAAAATGGGTAAATCACATTCTAAAGCAATGATGTCCAAGAGTTCTTTTCCGTTCTTTAAAAGGAAATCGTAAATCTTCTGTTCATCGGGTTCAAGTTCTATAAACAATTGTTTTTGAATGGTTTTGGGTTTCTTATCAATATCCCAATTCAAAACATAAATTAAATCGGCGGCGCTGGTTAATACATTTGCTTTCTGCGTTTTAATTAAATCATTACAGCCCTGACTGTATCGATCTGTTACTCTGCCCGGCACAGCAAAAACATCTCTGTTATAATCGTTTGCTAAATTGGCTGTTATGAGCGATCCGCCTTTATCGGCAGATTCAATGACAATAGTTGCTTCGCTGATTCCGGCAACAATTCGGTTTCTGCGAACAAAGTTTTCTTTATCAGGACTTGTCGAGCTCCAAAATTCCGTAATGAAACCGCCGTTTTCTTCCATCTTAGCCATATACTTTTTGTGCGTGCGCGGATAAATCTGGTTTAATCCGTGTGCCAAAACGCCAATAGTCTGCAAGTTATATTCCATCGCCAATTGATGTGCCACAATATCAACTCCGTAGGCAAAACCACTTACAATTACAGGATCAAGAGGGGCCAGATCTTCAATTAGTTTTCGACAGAATTCTGTTCCGTATGAAGTAATCTGACGGGTGCCTACAATACTAATTATTTTTCTATTTTTCAAATCGATATTGCCGCCAGAAAAAAGCAAAACCGGCGAATCTATACAATGTTTTAAGCGATCCGGATAATTTTCATCCTGAAAAAAAGAAACATCGATATTATTTTTTCTAATAAATTCAAATTCCTGATTGGCTTTTTCAAAGATATTTTTGTCTTTCAAATTCTTCAATAAAACAGATCCAATTCCATCAATTACAGCCAATTGATTGGTTTTCGATTTAAAAATTGCTTCAGCATTTCCGCAATGATTCAACAACTTTTTAGCCATAATATCTCCCACTCCATCCACTTTCATTAAGGCCAATAAATTAAATAATTCCTGATCTGACATCTCCTAAAAATATTATGTAAAATAGAATTTAAAATTCTAATAAATTAATCCTGCAAATATGGTTAAAATAAAGTAATTTCTTAATAAATATATAATTTTGTGCTATTATAAATTTTAAAAAACTAATAAGATGATGATTAAAATACTGAAAATTAATTATCTGTAAAAATATCAGAATTGTGAATAAAAATTGTGAATAAAATTTTGATAACTATATTCATTACATAACTTTGCTACTATGAAAATCGAAGTATACATCTCGCAGTTATTGTATCGTTATCAGTGTGTAACGGTTCCTGGGTTTGGAGCATTTTTAACCGAAATTCAGTCAGCTCAGCTGAATGAAAGCACAAATTCGTTTTTTCCACCCAAAAAAATGATTTCTTTCAACAGTCGTTTGAAAAACAATGACGGACTTCTGGCAAATCATGTTGCTCAGGCCGAAAATACGTCTTACGGTTTTGCTGTAAGCGCTATTGCTTTTGAGGTACAAACCTGGAGACAAGCATTGGAAGAAAATGGTGTAATCAGCCTAAAAAATATTGGTGAACTTCGTTTAAATTCTGAAAACAATATTGTTTTTACACCAAACGATCAAACCAACTATTTAGCGACTTCTTTTGGACTGGCTCCTTTTGTTTCTCCTTTGGTGAAAAAAGAAATGTTCGAGAAAAAAATCGAGCAAATAGAAAGAGAACCTGTTGCATTATATGAAAATGACGAACCAAGATCATCTGGTTCTTTCTTAAGATACGCTGCTATTTTTGTACTTGGTCTTGGAATTACCGGAAGTATTGGATATCCGTTATATCAAAATCAAATTGCGGCTCAAACACTTGTTGTTGAAGGCAATGTTCAGAAAAAAGTTCAAAACAAAATTCAGGAAGCAACTTTTGTAATTCAAAATCCTATGCCGGCTGTTACTCTTGCAGTTGATTCAGCAAAAGTAGAAACAGCCGAAAAACTAATGCCTTATCATATCATGGCGGGTGCTTTTAGAAGCGAAGCAAATGCAAAAAAAGCGTATAACCAGTTAATTAAAGATGGCTACAAAGCCAGAATGCTAGGCGAAAACAAACATGGATTATTCCCTGTTTTATACGGAAGTTATGCCACAATGAATGAAGCTGAAAAAGCACAAAAAGAAATTCAGAAAGGCGAAAATCCAGATGCGTGGATCTTAGTCGAAAATCTATAAAACCTTAAAAATCCTATTCTAACCGAATAGGCTTTTTTTTGTCTTATTCTGTCATTTTTAAAATTTTATGTGGATGTTTTAAAACACGGCATCATTTAATTTCGTTTTTAATTAAATTAAAAAAAAGATGCATAAAACTTTAAAAACAATCGCTTTACTGTTGTTCATGATGAACTCGCAATTCTTTTTTGCACAACAGATTATAACAGACCAAAAAACACAACAATTAGAATTAAAAAAGGCTGAAAAAGAAGCCAAAAAAGCTTCACAAGAAACTCATAAAAAGCTTGATGATAGAATTTCAGAGCTAAAAAAACAACAGAACGAAGAAAATAAAAAAAAGAAAAATCTCAATAAAGCCGAAAACAATCTGAAAGCTACTAAAGAGAAAATAAGCAAACTGGAGCTTGACAACCAAAAAATGGAAAACAAAATTGGATCCTCTTCCCTTACTGATGAAAAAATACAGAAGCAGAGAGTTAAAATAAAAGAAAATGAACTCCAGGTCCAAAAATTAAAATTAAAGCAAATAACGCAGGAAAAAGAACTCGAAAACGCAATGTCTGCAAATTAATAACAAAGCCAATTCACTTGAATTGGCTTTTTGTTTATCGTGAAACAATTTTGGCGTTCTGATTCAGAATTTGTTTTCCGTCCTGTGTTATTGCTAATTTTGCAGGAGGTGCGCTTTTTTCTCCCAAAACTATAATGGAACATTCGTAAACGTAATTCCCTTTTTTGAATTCGTAACTATGATTTCCCCCCGTTCCATCGGCAATAAATTTACCGTTTGTTATAATCAAATCAGGCTTTTCAGTCATCTTCTTTTTAATTGGCCAAGAGGCATAACGATAATTGTTATTTCCCAAATCATCTATTCTAATTCTAAATTTTGTGGTTTCTAAAACACAAACCGGATCTTTAAAACTGGCAATGCTGGAATGAATAGTACTTTTTTGAGCCGTGATAAGTTTTGATTTAAAATCTTTCTCATATTTCGACTGATAATTGATCGCGGTTAGTTTCCCATCAGAATCCATCCAAACTGTGCCCTGATTAAGCATAATACCTCGCCAGCCCATTTCTGACCAGTCTTTATCGGGTTTTGACGATAGTATTTCTTTCTTCAAATCGGCATCAAAAATTTCAGAATATCGCTTTACAAATTCTGTTTTATTCTTAATCGCCGGTATCGGACTTTCTCTATTCAACGGATAGGAAATGATCTTTGCAATTTCTTCTTTCTTATCCCCTTTTACGTTATCGATAAAGGTTTGAATAAACTTTTGATATTCTTTTTTAAGTTCCTGACCCGAGACATTTGTGACAGAAAAAATAACTAATGTGATGTATATGAGCTTTTTCATAATTCCTATTTTACATAATGTTTTTATAGTAAATT
>NZ_JBXAQY010000006.1:103626-480304 GCF_058807735.1 Flavobacterium sp. GW821-FHT12A05
TTCCAAATTCCAAATTCCAAATTCCAAATTCCAAATTCCAAATTCCAAATTCCAAATTCCAAATTCCAAATTCCAAATTCCAAAGACCTAAGTTACAAAATCTAAACTCTAAACTCTAAAATCTAAACTCAAAAATCTAAAATCTAAAATCTAAAATCTAAAATCTAAAATCAATTAATACTGGCTTTGAACATCTTAAGTTCATCCCACGTAAATTCATCGCCGTATTTTTCCTTTAACGGACTTAGGGATTCTTCCTGATAAAACTCAAAAGCATCACGAAGTGCGAGAATTTTGTCGTACGGAAGCACATCAGAAATATCAATTTTTTTGGCCTGAATTAGTTTTATCAAATGTGTTTCAACCGTTTGAACAGTCAGTTTTCTCATTCGGGCAATATCTTCAATCGAATTTTTTGCAAGCCACAACTCGTATGTTTCTTCAACAGTGGTCTTTTTTTCGCCTTTTTGTTCCGTTTTATCCACTTTTCTCGCCGTATAACGCGTAACAGGCTCATCGACCTGAAACATGTCGGTATTCGTCATTTTATGCTCCTCTCTGATCTTAGAAATCTTATCCGTTTTATAATTTTTAATAGCCGGAGAGGTTAATTTTTCTTTCGAAATTGTTTCACGGGAAACTACAATTTCAATAAGCAGTTTGGCTTTCATCAAACGCAAAACGGCTTTTGTCTGAAAATCATCCAGCAAAGCCAATTCTTCGTAGAATTCTTTTACTTTTTTAAATTTCTGAATTTCAGCCATTTTATTCAAAAGATCCGTCACCAATTTGTCCATTGGCTTAAAGAAATAATCGTAGGCCGCCTCTACTCTTTCCTGAACAAAATACATATCAACAGTTTCTTTATTGAAAATTTTATTAAGCTGTTGAATGAATTTCTGCGAAGGATCTACAAGGCCGTCAATAATTTCTAGACGTTTGTGTGCCCAGGCAGAATGCTTCGATTTTTCGGAAGCAACGGCATTTTCATTATAACTAAATCGATGATTGCGCCATTCTTGTGCTAAATCTGTCCAGTTAAAACTGTTAATCAAATAGTTATGAATAAAATTTTTGGTTTCAAAATGCAATGAATTTTTTAAGACTTCTTCGGTTGCTTTGTTCAAAGCGTAGTCCATTACATCCTGATCGTTCGACAGACCATTCATTTGTATCTGAGAAAGCAAAATAAGCCCATTTAAGGAAGTTAAACGTGATAATGCTACATAGGCCTGTCCGGGCAGAAAAACTTGCGATACATCGAGCGCTGCTTTCTCAAAAGTTAATCCCTGGCTTTTATGAACCGTAATGGCCCAAGCCAATTTTAGCGGATAATGCGCAAATGTTCCTAAAACTTCTTCTTCGATCTCTTTTGTGAGTTCGTTTACTTTGTAGCGAATGTTTTTCCATTCGTACTTTTCAACTTCAATTGTTTTGTTTTCTTCCGGAAAATGAACGAAGATTTCTTCGGGCGAAAGTGATTTTATTACGCCCATTTTTCCGTTAAAATATCTCTTTTCAAAAGACAAATCGTTCTTTACAAACATAACCTGAGCACCCACTTTTAGCTTCAGATTTTCTTCAACCGGAAAAATTTTCTCTGGAAAGTCTCCCACAACAAAGGGCTGAAATGAAAATTCATTTCCAGATAAATCGCTGATTGCCTGTTCGTTTATAGCATCGGCTTTTGCGTTATGGGTCGTTAATGTGATATAACCAGGATTGTTTTTTAAGTCGAAATCCGGCTGCACGTATTGGTTTAAAACCTCTATATCTTCTTTTGTAATTTGATTATTTCGAAGGTTGTTTAATACCGAAATAAAAACATCATCGCTCTGGCGGTAAATCTTAGATAATTCGATATACAACGGCGGATTATGCTGCATTACATGCGAATGAAAGAAGAATTTTCCTTTGTAATAATTGCGTAATGTACGCCATTCTTCGTCCCGAATTACGGGTGGCAGCTGTAGTAAATCGCCAATAAAAAGCACCTGAACACCGCCAAAAGCTTTTGTATTTCTGCGTACTGTCTGCATCATAAAATCTATGGCATCCAGCAAATCAGCACGAAGCATACTGACTTCGTCTATGATCAGCAGTTCCATATTGCGAATTACGTTTCGCTTTACATTATTCATTTTGAAATGCCTGCGAAGCGATTCTTTATTTTCGAATTTTACAGTCTCTGTAAACTGAGAACTTTCGTCGTAAGTAGGTAAAAATGCCGAAAATGGCAGCTGAAACATCGAATGTATTGTTACGCCGCCGGCATTTAATGCTGCGATTCCCGTTGGTGCTACAACCACGGTATTCTTGTGCGTAGTCGCAATGATTTCGCGCAATAAAGTCGTTTTTCCTGTACCGGCTTTACCGGTTAGGAAGATTGATTTTTGCGTTTGATTTATGAATTGTAATGTGTAAGCTGCAGCTTCTGTAACGTTTTGCATTCGGCAGGTATTAAAGGCCCAAATATCGGACTTTTATAAAAGAAAAAAACCTAAATCTGTAAGAGATTTAGGTTTTTCATTTCGATTAGTTAGTTTGGCAGTTTATTATTTTTTAGCCTCTTCTTTTGCAGCTGGTTTTTCTTCTGCTTTTGGAGTTGCTTTGTACTTATCGTTCAATTCTTTAATAATAACTTTAGTGATATCGTACTTGTCTTCAGCGTATAAAACTGTAGCAGCATCACCTGTTCCGTAGATATAAGAATATCCATTTTTCTTTCCGTAATCTTTGATGAATTTTTTAACTCCGCTTACCAGAGAATCCATTTCAACACCACTTTCCTGCTGTAATTGCTGTGATAAAGCTTGTTGAGCATAACCTAATTGCTGCTCTCTTTTTTGCAATTCAGCTCCTCTTTGTTGTGCCCAAGCTTGTCCATTTGCTTGTGCTTGACTTTGAAAATTAGCAGCGTCTTGTTTAAAACGAGTAATTTCAGCTTGCAGTTGTCTTCCTTTTTCTTCCGCTTGAGCTTTGTATTTAGCTTCAAGGTCTTTTGCTTCAGTGTACTCTTTCATTAAAACTGAAGTATCTACGTAAGCTGTTTTTACTTCCTTAACTTCTGTTGCTTTATTACACGAAACAACCAAAATTGAAAGTGCGATAATTACTAATGCTTTTTTCATTTTCTAAATTTCTATTTTTTTTATTGTATGAAAGACAAAAATATAAAAAAATAAATAGCATCGACATAAACTTTAAAAAATGCCCAAATTTTATGATATTAGTTTTATTTATGGATCATTTTTTTACCATAAAATAACATTATCAAAACTGGCTTTCACAGCTTTTATTTAAGACATCTTCTAAAAAAAGACAATACAAACCCTCGTTTTACCTAAGAAAACGCTTTAAACGCGCTTATTTTAAGTTTTGGATGCTCTTTAAGCCTAAAATGAGCGGTAAATGCATCTTTACAATCGAACCGATAAAAATTGGAACAAAAAACAAAAAAGAAGAAACAAAAAGTTCATTGCTCTACTTTTTAATTTTTTTCAAAAACTCAAATTGAAATAAAAATGCAGTCGGCATCATTTTCAAAAAATGGAAAAAAAATAAAATTGAAAAAATTAAAATTTTCTCAATTTCTTTCGATCACATCAAAAATTTCAAAACACAAAAAAACAGCTCAAATTTTCGAAAAATCCGGCTGTTTTTTTGATATTGTTTTTATTTATGAAGCGTGATTTTACTATAAAATATCACTATTAAAAGTGGCCTTCATAGCCTTTATTTAAAGCCTTTTCTAAAAAAAGAGAACACAAACCCTCGTTTTATCCTAGAAAACACTTTAAACGTGCTTATTTTGCGTTTTAGCTGTTTTTTAAGACATAAATGTGAGACGAATACTCTTTTGTACTCGATGCTTTTAAATTCGAACGTAAACCAATAAAAAATGCTTTAATAAAATTCATTTTTCCGGTTTTATATTTTTCAGAAAGTAAACTCACATAAAACGAATCAAATTTCATTGGTAAAACTTTTTCGAGTTTCATATCTACTTTTTCAAAAAGTGATTTTATGGCTTTTTTAGAAAAATGCCAAAAATGAATTGGCACATCAAAAGCTGCCCAAAATTCTCCGTAATGTTTTGCGTCGAACGATTTAAAATTTGGAACCGCAACAATTAAAGTTCCAGTTGGTTTTAACAATCGCTTCAATTCCTGAATTTGAAGTTCTAAATTTGGAACGTGTTCTAAAACGTGCCACATCGTAATGACGTCAAAAGAATTATTTTCGAGCTCGCTGATTTCTTCAACAAACGGAATTCCTTTTTGCTTAGCAATATTTTTTGCCCGGTCGCTTGGTTCTACTCCAATTGTTTCCCAACCATCATTTTTTGCCGTTAATAAAAAATCACCGGTTCCGGCACCAATGTCTAAAATTTTTCCTTTTTGAGATTGTTCAGAATTAATTAAATTCAGTTTATTTTTTAAAGCAATACTTTTTACAAAATGATATGCTTTTTCAAAAATTGAACGTTTGTTATCTGTATGCGAAATGTAATCTTCACTTTCGTAATATCTTCCTAAATTTTCTAAATCTGGCTGCGGAGAAGTTATCAGCATATCCAGATTTTCATCATAATACAAATCGAAAATTTCTTTTGAAACAGAATGGTCTTTTACGGTAAGAAAATGTTTTTTATTTAAAACGTCCATTTTTTAATTAATAGTTATTTAATAGAATTCGGGTTTGAATTTATGCAGAGATCAACTAAAGTTCTTCTCAACATTTACTTTTTTATTTTTTAATCAAACCGTAAAAGATGGACAACTGTCCATCTCTACGATTATGATTTTTATTTATTTCTAAATAATCCAACACTGTACTTTTTAAAAAGTTTCACGTGGAACATTTTTAGTTTTCAGTCTCAGTTTTCAGTCTCAATTACAAAAACTGAAAACTGCAGACTGAGACTGCAAACTTATTTTATCTTCCCATATAAATCAAAAGCACTGAAATATCACTTGGTGATACACCGCTGATTCTTGATGCTTGAGAAATTGTAACTGGTCGGATTTTGCTTAATTTTTGTTTTGCTTCAATCGACATTGATTTAATTTTATTGTAATCGAAATTCTCTGGAATTTTCACTTCTTCTAAACGAGTCAGCTTATCGGCGTTATTTCTTTCCTTTTCGATATAGCCAGAATATTTCACCTGGATTTCGGCTTGTTCTAAAATTTCTTTATCCAGATTATTTTCTTCTACATACGCTTTTACTTTTTCAAATTTCAGCATATCCTCCAAATCAATTTGCGGACGAGAAAAAACTTTAAACATTTTATCGCCTTGTGTAATTGGAGCCGTTTCTTTCGCTTCTAAAATTGGATTTGTTTCCGCAACCGAAACACTAGTTTCTCTGAAGAAGGCAACCATCTTTTCCGACTCGTTTAATTTTTGCTCCATTCGGCGTAAACGTTTTTCAGAAGCAAGACCAATTTCGTATGACATTGGTGTCAATCTGAAATCGGCATTGTCTTGACGCAACAATGTTCTATATTCTGCTCTCGATGTAAACATACGATATGGCTCTTCTGTTCCTTTCGTAATCAAGTCATCAATCAAAACTCCAATATACGCTTCATCACGTTTTAAAATTAACGGCGCTTTTTCGTGCACTTTTAAATGCGCATTTATTCCAGCCATCAAACCTTGCGAAGCAGCTTCTTCATATCCTGTCGTTCCGTTAATCTGTCCGGCAAAATATAAACCTTCAACCAACTTTGTTTCCAAAGTATGTTTCAATTGCGTTGGCGGGAAATAATCATATTCGATTGCATAACCCGGACGAAAGAATTTCACTTTCTCAAAACCGGCAACAGAACTCAACGCTTTAAACTGAATATCCTCCGGAAGCGAAGTCGAAAATCCGTTTACATAAACTTCGCAAGTATTCCATCCTTCCGGTTCAACAAAAAGCTGGTGACGTTCTTTATCTGCAAAACGATTAATCTTATCTTCGATCGAAGGGCAATATCTCGGACCCAAACTTTTTATCCTACCATTAAACATTGGCGAACGATCAAAACCTTCTCTCAAAATATCATGAACTTCGAGCGAAGTGTATGTCATGTGACAAGATCTTTGATGCGTTAACGGAACGGTTAAATCCGAATAAGAAAACTTATCCGGTTTTGCATCTCCTTTTTCTTCATTCATTTTCGAATAATCCAAAGAACGACCATCAACTCGCGGCGGTGTTCCTGTTTTCATTCTTCCGGCTTCAAATCCTGCTTTGATCAAATCTTCGGTAATTCCGGTTGCAGCACTTTCGCCTGCTCTTCCTCCACCAAATTGTTTTTCTCCAATATGAATTAATCCGTTCAAAAAAGTTCCGTTTGTCAACACAACCGATTTGGATCGAATCTCAACTCCAAGTGAAGTTCTAATTCCTTTTATCTTTCCATTCTCGATAATGAGCCCTTTTACCATTTCTTGGTAAAAATCTAAATTTGGAGTTCCCTCCAACATCATTCTCCATTCTTCTGCAAAACGCATTCGATCACTTTGAACTCTCGGCGACCACATTGCTGGTCCTTTCGATTTATTCAACATCTTAAACTGAATTGCAGTTCGATCTGAAACAATTCCGGAGTATCCACCAAGTGCATCGATCTCACGAACAATTTGTCCTTTTGCAATTCCTCCCATTGCAGGATTGCAAGACATCTGGGCTATGTTCTGCAAACTCATTGTAACCAATAAAGTTTTAGATCCTAAATTTGCGGCCGCTGCCGCGGCTTCAGATCCAGCATGACCAGCACCAACTACAATAACATCGTATTCTTCTAAAAACATTTTGTTTTATTATTCTCTGCAAACCGTTTAAGGCGGTTTTCAGAATTAACTTTATTTTTCTTTTGTTCCACGTGGAACTGTTATTCTTTTTTGTTTCAAGTTTCAGGTTTCGGAACGCTTTGAAAGCACTTTCAATTCTCTTTACAACTTCTTCTCGGAAATCGACTCAAAAAAGAAAAGCACAAAGACTAATCAATTTTGATTCCACGTGGAACCAAAATAAAAACTTCCAGATGTAGATCCTCAATTTCAAAAACTCTCGTTAAACCAAAACTTCAAACCCCGAAACGATTAAATCCCAAAAAACTCAAATATCAAAACCTAAAAAACATGTTTCACGTGGAACGAAATATCAAAATTCCTTTTTCAGTTTTGCGTTACTCAAACATATCTATATACACACTGTTTCACGTGGAACAACAATTTCTTGTCTCTTCAAAAATTCAAACCTTAAAAATTCTTTTTCAACAACTGTTTCACGTGGAACGAATTGGTGTCAAAATTTAAATTCTGAATTACTTTTTATATATTCCACGTGGAACTAAATTTATCCTTTTAAATAAGTTTTCGAAAACGTTTCACGTGGAACATAAAAATCATTTCTTTAAATATATGTTTCACGTGAAACATATTAGATTTTTTTTAGATGTTTAATTACTGTTTCACGTGAAACATTGCAATCTTTTCATCTTCTTTTGAACGCATAAGTTCTGCATCTGCATCACTTTTATCTTTGTATCCACAGTAATGTAATATACCGTGAGCAAGAACACGTTTCAATTCTTCTTCAAAAGAAACATTAAAATCTTTTGCGTTATCCTCTACCCTTTCAACAGAAACAAAAATATCTCCGTTTAATTGGTTACCAACAGTGTAATCAAAACTGATAATATCTGTCAGTGTATCGTGGTCTAAATATTCTACATTTATTTTATGCAGGTATTCATCATCACAAAAAATATAATTTATTTCTCCTTCTGTCTTCTCTTCAGAAACAATAACAGCGCTTAACCAATCTGTAAAAGCTTGTTCATTGTCTAAAGAAAATTCGGTTTCGTAATTAAAGTTTATCATTTTGTATTAAAATATTCTTGAACCTTTTGATTAAAATTCGAGCGCAAAGGTAGCGATTGTCTATTTAAAATCTCTACACTGTTTAAATATTCAGTTAATGAACTTGGTAAAGCATTTGAACGATTAGAAAATTCAGCCTTATTTGTTTCAGATTGACGCTTCGTATCTTGGCCTTGTTCCTGAACTGCATTGTTTAATTTTAATAATTCCTGCTGAATATTTAAAATTCTCTGTAAGTTCTCATTCTTAAATCCTTTATTTAAAATCTGCTTTTCTGAAGCTTTCATCTGATCTATTACAGATTTACCTTGTGAGTCTAATCCTTTTTTTGCTAACTCTTTTTGTAATGCTTCACGAAGTTTAACCTGCTCTTTGTAAATCTCCATTATCTTTTCAGCATCTCCTTCTCCATCTTCACCATCATTTCCATCCTTTCCATTTCCGCCTTCTTTGCTTCCTTGTCCATTTTTACCCTGACCGCTCTTTCCATCTTTACCTTCTTTTCCGTCCTTTCCATTGCCTTCTTTACCTTGACCGCTTTGTTTTCCCTGACCCTCTTTACCTTGTTTTCCTTCTCCGCTTTTTCCATCTTGACCACTTCCAGGTTTGTCTCCAGGTTTCATTCCCTCTTTCATTTTATCAGCCAAACCTTTTTGTTTTTGAATAATATCCGGAAGCTGCATCCCTTGTCCGTCTCCTGGTTTTGGTTTTCCAGTTCCCGGTTTAGACATTTGCATCTGCATATTATTTAAAAGATCACTTAAAAAATCGGCTAATTTGTTTGCTGATGAAACTGCGTATTGCTGATGCGAAACTCCTTTTGGTATTTGAACATCGGTTAAAACTTCAATTGCTTTGTCCATATTATATTGTACGTTTCCAATTTCTTTGGTAACATCTTCTGCAATTTTTGGATTTCTAAGAGACATTGCAAACAAACTATCATCGACATGACGGAACTGTTGTTTTAAATTCTGTTGAATTTTTATGTTCTTCGTATAAGCAGAAGAACCTAATTTCATCGATTTAAATTGTTTCATTACATCTTCCTGAGATAATGAGAAAGCTAAAAGGTTATCCAATATTTGACGAAGCATGGCAACATCTTCTTCTAATTGTTCTTGTTCTCCACCTTCCATACTCGAACTCATTTGCTCTGCCATGGACTTCATTTTCTTAGAAGCGCTTTTTTGTTTTGGCTTAGCCGAAGAAGTATTCTTTTTATTTAATTCTTCCGAAGCTTTATTCAAATCATTTTCTACATCTTTTTCTTTAGAAGCATCTTTAGGAATATCCAAAGGAGATTTCAAACTATTGTTTTCTTGTTTCAAATCTTTAAGGTCTTCCTGAATTTTATCAAATGCTTTATTGATATCGTCCTGCTTCTCTTTTGTATTTTCACTGTCTTTATTAGAAAGCTGTTCTTGTTTTTCGGCTAACTTATTTAGCTTTTCTGCAACTTGTTCTGCTTTCTTTTCTACATAAAAACGTTTCGTTAATTCAACTAATTGTTCTAAATTACGAGATTGATTTTTACTAATTTGTTTGAACTTATCCATTTTATCAAACAACTCTTCGCTGTTTAATTTATCGTTTAGGTTCTTTAACTCATCCATCAATTTTTGATTTTTCTCTAAATCTTTCTCGGCATTATCTAAACGCTTTTGTAAATCATCGGCTGTTTTATCTTTCTTTTCAGATTGAAATTTATCTAAATTCTTATTCATTTTTTCAGCAAACTGTTTCATCATTTCGTCTTGTTGTTTCTGACGTTTGATAAAATCATTAATCTTTTGCTGATCTTTAAACTCTAAATTGTCTTTTTCTTTTCCGGTATTTTTAAGTTTATCCATTTCAGAAAATTGCTTTTCCTGATTCTTTAATGATTTAGATAAACTATTAATATTAGCATTTTGCTGTTGTAATTCTGCATCCTGAATTTCATCTGTAGTAGAAACTCTATCTGAAAATGTAGAAGACTTTGTACTCTTAAATCCATGTAATGCATCGTTATCAAAAACTTCAAAATAGTATTCATAAGATACTCCTTCTTCTACTGCAAGATTACTTGGGAAGTTAAAAACAAACTGATCGAATACGGCCTGCTTTACAGGAATAGTTCCACGCTTTGCCGTTTGAGGTTTTCCATGTTCGTAATAAACAATCTGTAATTTTGATAAACCATAGTCATCTCCTAGTCTTCCTAAAACATAATTCTTATCTAACTTTAAACTATCCGGAGCTGGCGAAACTGTAATTGTTGGGTGCTGATCTTTGATAACTGACAGCTGATAGTCTAATTTCTCGTAGTTTTTAACCTTATTATTCGAAGTAAGAATTTGATATTCTGTATTTTGACTGATGTTTTTAGCCAATTTAAACTCATTTTCGGCTTTATTAAACTTAAAAAACGAGTTTTCATCTTTCCAAACTACCTCTTGAGTGGATTGCGTTTTCATTTTCCAGGTTACAATTGTTCCTTCTGGTACGATTGCATTTCCGGTTCCTTGAATCGTTTCTGATTTCTTTTTTAAGTAAGATGGGAAATTCAAAACCATTTCGAAGTTGGCAATTGATGGAACTGTAATAACTTTTAATTCATATTCATTTGATGAAACTGAATTTCCTTCAAAAGAAAATGGAACATCTGTTGTTGGTTTTTCAATCTTAAATTCGAACTTTCCAGTTTGAGAAGATTCCATAAAATAACTTTCATTACCAATATGAATCATGACATTTTCCGGAACAACGTTTCCCTCAGTTTCTAATTTTACAATAAAATCTTTGTTTTGTTCTGTCTGCAGATTGTTATTTAAAACCACAAATTTGAAAGGTGCCGGTGGTAAAAACGAAGCATTAAAATGTACCACTCTATTAAAACTCTGAGATATTATATTGCTGTTTCCTGAAACAAAAAACACTGCAAAAAGCAAAACCGGAATTAAAGCTAATGGCAAATACTTTTTATTTGATTTGTAATTGATGGCATTTCCAAACGGAATTGGCTGCAATGAATTTGCTTTTTGTTCAATCGAAGCCAACATTAATTCTGAACTTTCAGCCGAATTCTCGTTTGAAGAAAGCTGTAAAAAGTTCGTTAGTTTATCACTTACCTCTGTAAAATGATTCCCAATAATGGCCGAAGCCTGATTATAATCGATTCCTTTTTGAAGTTTGAACAACTTAAAAATTGGAAATAAGATAAAACGAAACAATAGAAAAACTTCTACTGCAATAAATATCCAGAATAAAAGAGTTCTTCCTAATGGTTTCAGCCAAAGAAAATACTCTATAAAAAGCGTAAACAGGAAATACAAAAGTCCGAATCCGATAAAAAGAAGTGCTCCTTTTATCAATTCATTCATATAATATTTCTTTATAAATCCTTCTAACTTCTGATATATTGCAGATGATGTTTTCAAAATAAAATCTCTTTTAATTATAACCCATAAAAGTAGTAATTATAATAATACCTTTTTAAGATTCTAAGTTACTTAGATGCTAAGGTTCTAAGAGTAAAAATCTAAAATCAACATTCTGAAATCTAAAATCATAAAACGTATCTTTGCATCAAAATTTATACAAATGTCAAAGCAAGTTCGAGTGCGTTTTGCACCAAGTCCGACTGGACCATTACATATTGGCGGAGTTCGTACTGCCCTATTTAATTATTTATTTGCAAAAAAACATAACGGTGTTTTTTATCTGAGAATTGAAGATACAGATCAGACTCGTTTTGTTCCAGGTGCCGAAGCTTATATTATGGAAGCGCTGGAATGGTTAGGAATTTCTCCTGAAGAAACGGTTGGAAAAAATGAAAAATTTGGTCCATACAGACAAAGTGATCGTAAGGATTTATACCAAAAATATGCAGATCAGCTGATCAATTCAGACTGGGCATATTATGCTTTTGATACTCCTGAAGCTTTAGATGCACACAGAAAACAACATGAAGCAGAAGGAAAAACATTTATTTACAATCATCATAACCGTGAAAAGTTAGATACATCTTTAGTAATTTCTGCTGAGGAAGTTTCTAAAAGAATTGCTAATGGAGAACATTATGTGATTCGTTTTAAAACTCCGGTTGATGAAACTTTACATTTAAAAGATATCATTCGTGGTGATGTTAAGTTTGAAACCAATTTACTTGATGACAAAGTATTGTTTAAAAGTGACGGAATGCCAACGTATCATTTAGCCAATATTGTGGATGATCATTTGATGGAAACTTCGCATGTAATTCGTGGTGAAGAATGGCTGCCATCTATGCCTCTTCATGTTTTATTATATAGAGCTTTTGGCTGGGATGCTCCGGAATTTGCACATTTACCTTTGATTTTGAAACCTGTTGGAAACGGAAAATTATCTAAAAGAGATGGTGATAAATTAGGATTTCCTGTGTTTCCATTAGAATGGAAAACTGAAGAAGGCGTTTCATCTGGTTATAGAGAGAAAGGATTTTTCCCTGAAGCAGTTGTAAACTTCCTTGCTTTGTTAGGCTGGAATGATGGAACGGATAAAGAATTATATTCTTTAGAAGAATTAGTAGAAGCTTTTGACTTGAACAGAGTTCATAAAGCAGGAGCAAAATTTGATCCTGAAAAGAACAAATGGTTCAATCACCAGCATTTAATTCAACAAAATGATGCCGATTTAGCAAAGAGCTTCTCTCCTATTTTAGAAGAAAAAGGCTTCTCGACTCCGCTCGAAGTGACAACAAAAATCGTTTCATTAGTAAAAGAACGTGCTAATTTTGTTTCAGAATTTTGGGATTTAACTGATTTCTTTTTCCAGGCTCCAACATCTTATGATGAAAAAGCAAGCAAAAACTGGAAGGAAGAAACTCCGGCTTTAATGCAGGAATTAATTTCGGTTCTTGAAAATATAGAAGATTTTACTTCTGCAAATATTGAAACTATCGTAAAAGATTGGTTAACTAAAAACGAAATTGGAATGGGTAAAGTGATGCAGCCTTTCCGTTTAAGTTTGGTTGGAGCTCTTAAAGGTCCTCACCTATTTGACATTGTTGAAATCATTGGGAAAGAAGAAACTATTTCGAGAATTCACAAAGCAATTGAAACATTATAATTAAAATTCAATTCAAAATAGAAACGCTAAGAAACATCTACCAAATGTTCTTAGCGTTTTTTTAATGTTTTAAAATTTTAATTTAGAGGAATTTTCGTAATTTACCAGAATCAAAAATATAAACCTTATAACCATGAGTACAGCATTTATTATCTTATTAGTACTAGCATTCTTTATTTTCATGTCTTCTTTCTTTACAGTAAAACAACAAAGTTCTGTAATTATAGAAAGATTTGGTAAATTTCATAGTGTTAGAAATTCAGGATTACAGTTAAAAATTCCTTTGGTTGATAGATTGGCCGGACGTGTAAATCTTAAAATTCAACAGTTAGATGTTATCATCGAAACCAAAACAAGAGACAATGTTTTCATTAAAATGAAAGTTTCGGTACAGTTTAAAGTTATCCAGGACAAAGTTTACGATGCCTTTTACAAACTAGAATATCCACACGATCAGATTACGGCGTATGTATTTGACGTAGTTCGTGCCGAAGTTCCTAAACTAAAATTAGATGATGTTTTTGAAAGAAAAGACGATATCGCAATTGCAGTAAAAAGAGAATTGAATGAAGCAATGACTACTTACGGTTATGATATCATCAATACATTAGTTACTGATATTGACCCGGACATTCAGGTAAAAAATGCAATGAACAGAATTAACGCTGCTGACAGAGAAAAAACAGCTGCCGAATTTGAAGCTGAAAGTTCAAGGATTAGAATTGTGGCAAAAGCAAAAGCCGAAGCTGAAAGTAAACGTTTACAAGGTCAAGGTATTGCAGATCAACGTCGTGAAATTGCAAGAGGTCTTGTAGAAAGTGTTGAAGTTTTAAACAATGTTGGTATTAATTCTCAGGAAGCTTCTGCCCTAATTGTGGTTACACAACATTATGATACTTTACAAGCAATTGGAGCTGATGCTAATTCTAATTTAATATTGCTGCCAAATTCTCCACAAGCCGGAAGTGACATGTTAAACAATATGGTTGCTTCATTTTCAGCATCAAACCAAGTTGGTGAAATGATGAAAAAGCACAATAAAAAAGTAGAGAAACCAAAACCAATTCAGCCTCAATCTGGTTACGAAGACGACATTCAACCAGATGTTCAAATATAATTTTAAACGAAAAAGAGGCTTAATCGCCTCTTTTTTTATTTATAAACCAACCAATTACGTATGGTAAAATGGTCTGAATTATTTTTACATATGAATTTGAAAAGTAATCTGTATACGATGAAACAAATCCGTTTACTATATTTTGCGGTGTTATGCTTTCTTTAGTTTTCTGAAAACTTAAAATTAATTTCTGATAATTAATCTCTTTTTCTAGTTTTAGAACTTCCAAATCCCTGTCTATTTCAGCATAAGAGGAGTATTTTTTCTTTTCCATAATTCTTAATCATTAAAAAATATTTCTGAAAACTTTTCTAAAATCGGACCTTCTACAATCTTATCTTTAATAAAGAAAAGTAAAATTGTAAACAAAAGATAGATCCCTCCTACTGCCAAAAATCCCAAAGCGGTACTTTCAAATAAAGATCCAAAAGCGTAGGCTGCAGCAAAAGATCCAAAAAGTAAAACCATACTAAAACATAATAATATTAAAATAAACTTCAATATTAAAGTTGTTGATTTCATTGCCACTTTAAAACCCCAAAGTTTATAGTATGCTAAATGACTGTCTATGTAAACTTTAGTTTGATCCTGAATTTTTTCAGTGTTCTCTCTTAACTCTTCAAATGCCATAATTAATTTTTTAAAATAAAAAAAAGCACAAAACCCACTTATAAAATAAGCAGGTTATGCACTTTTTGTATAGATATTATTTTTGAAGTTTAGCGTTTTGAGCTTTTAAATCAGCCAATTTAGTTTCTAAAAAAGTGATCACTTCTTCTGTTTTATGACTTACATTTGAAAGTAAATCATTTAATGTTCCGTCAAGATTTTGTGTTGCACTCGAAAATTTTTCACGAAGAACCTCAGAACTTGCTTCAAAAGAATCCTTCAAATTATGTTTTGCATCATCAATACCTTCTTTAATTTTAGCACGAGTTTTAGATCCTTTATCTGGAGCAAATAAAATTCCGATTGCCGCTCCTACTGCAGCACCAGCTAAAATTGCTGCAATTGTCTTTGAATTATTTGACATAATATTCTTATTTAAGTGATTAATAAAGATACTCTTTTTTGAATAATAAATTACTGACAAAAACTAATTTACCTAAACTTAATATGCATAAGCAACTGCTTCATACTTTCCATCAGCTTTTTGAACAATGCTTACAAAAGGATAACCGCTTGAAGCTGACTTAGTTTTGATTCTCATTGCAGTTTGATTTTGGTTTGCAATTGGCGGTTCACCTTTTGTCCTTGTCGAGACTCCTGTAAAGCTGGCTGCTTGCTTCAGTCCTATTGTCTTTTCGTGAGGCAGAACAGTTACCATTTTATAATCGTCTTTTGAATCTACTATTATTTTATCAGAAATTTTCTGAGTTTGTTTTGATTGTTTATTAGTGATTTGAGAAACAGCATATTTGCTAATTTTTACTTCTTCAGAACTTCCCTCTAATGAATAATAAATTAAACCATTTTCGTTTTTAATGAAATTAACATCAAGTTGTTCTCCGTTGTGTTTTGTAATTTGATGTGTTTGAGAAATTGCAATATTTGCAAATAACATCGCCAGCGTAAAATATAAAATTTTCATGATATTGATTTTTAAGTTTAATATTAAAATTTGTCAGATTGAAATACAAAAACAATAATAACCTAAAACTAATGCTATGGAAATTTCATTATTACAACCTAATTTGAAAAATACCTTTTACGCGAAATATTATCAAAACTAAATCACAATAAAAATTAGAACATAAAATTTGTCTTTTTTAGAATTCAAATTAGAAATAATCTTAAGCTAAAAAAACGTCTTTTTTAGTTTAAAGAAATTCAATTTAGAATCTACTCGGAAATATTAATTTTTATAAAATCATCTCTGACTTTTGGTATAGTGATAAAAATAACAACTTTATAAACAATTGTATGTTAATAACCCGTTAAACTGACAAAAATAACAGCTAAACTTAAAATTAAGACTATAAATAAACAATAATTCAAAAAACGAGTTATCTATCAACAAGAATAAAAAACAGCTTTAAAATCAATTTATGAAGGTTAAAATCAATATAACTTGACTATTAAAAATTAATTTATAATAGATTATATAAATAATAATTAAAATTAATGAAAATATATTTCATATAATTAAAAATAATATTTAAAAAAGGCAAAATTTGTTCTTGTGAAAATGAAAAATAACTAAAAAATAGCAAAACTTAAATTAAAGACTTTTAAAAAACCATTTTAAAATTTAGGATTCAACAGATACAAAAAATAAAAAACTGCTTTAAAATTAATTTATGAAAGTCACTTTTAATTAGTAAAATTTATCAAAAAATTAAAATAAATCGATTTTATAAATAATATAACTAAACTATTAATTATAAAATTAAAATCAATTAAATTTATATTTAATCAAATTCATACTCAAACAAAAATTCAAAAATGAAAAATCAATTCTTTGAAATTAAAATCGGCTAAAATTTCTAAAATTGGGCAAAAAAAAGTCGAAAATGAAAATAAAAACAAATTTTAAACGATCTTTTAAAATAGGATAAATGACTTAAAAGAATTAAAAAAATAGCTTAAAATCAATTTATGAAAGCCGTTTTTAATCTATAAAATTTATAATTTTACAGAAACAATAGATTGTATATATAATAAAAAAGCGCTTTTAAAAAGCGCTTTTTCATAGATTATAATTATTTTATTTCCTTACCATCTCAGCAAGAATTTCAATTTCTCTTTCTGATGCATTTTTTGAAGGATTTGAATATAATTTCAAAATTTCGTCATCAAATTGATTTTTGAAACTTTCATTTTCAATATCTCTTAAATTTAAAAGTGCTTTTGATCTAACATAAGTTGATTCACTTTTTAAAGACATTGAATATAATTTTTTTACATCATCTTCTTCAAAATCTGAAGATTTCCAGCTTGAATATTTCAAAATAAACTGAGAAAATAACAATGAAGCTTTATTATTGTTGATATTCTTCTTTAATGAATTTTGTAAAAGTGAAAAACTAGACACATTTTTGATGTTCTCCCCTATTGCACTTTCAATTGCAATACGTTCTGGTTTAGTCTCAACTTTAAAATATTTGTTGATTTCTTTTAAAGAATTATTCAGATTATTTTCTTCTTTTTTACCTTTTTCTTCCCAGGCATCTTTAAGTCCAACAGTTTTGTTAAATACTAATTTTGAAGCAGTTGAGTCTTTATCAACAGTAAAATAACCTAAACGTTGAAACTGAAATTTGTCTTCATTTTGAACTGTTGATAAACTTGGTTCAACAAATCCGGTTACAATTTCTAATGAATTTGGATTCACAAAATCTAAGAAATTTTTCTCTTTATAACTGTCCGGAGCTTCATCTGTAAACAAACGATCGTACAAACGAACTTCGGCTTCAAGAGCATGCTGGATTGAAACCCAATGCAATGTTCCAGATACTTTTCTTTGGCTTGCTTCAGTTCCGCTTCCGCTTAAAGAATCAGTGTCGTATGTTACGTGAATCTCTGTAATATTACCTTCTGAATCTTTTATAACAGATTCACCTTTAATAATATAAGCATTTTTAAGACGCACTTCTTTTCCTAAAGTCAAACGGAAAAACTTAGCTGGAGCTTCTTCTAAAAAGTCTTCTCTTTCGATGTATAATTCACGAGAAAAAGGTACTTTTCTGAAACCTGCATTTTCATCTTCCTGATTATTTTCGGCTTCCAACCACTCCTCTTTTCCTTCCGGATAATTGGTAATTACCAGTTTTACAGGATCTAAAACAGCCATTACACGAGGTGCAATTTTGTTTAAATCTTCACGAATACAAAACTCTAAAACCGATACATTGATCAAATTATCACGTTTTGCAATACCTATTGTATTGGCAAAATTACGTAAAGATGCAGCTGTATAACCACGTCTTCTTAATCCTGAAATTGTTGACATTCTAGGATCATCCCAACCATTAACATGCTTTTCTTTAACTAGTTGCTGTAATTTTCTTTTACTAACAACAGTATGTGATAAGTTACGTCTAGCAAATTCTCTTTGCTTTGGACGCAATTTATTATCCTCTAAAATTTGATCTAAAAACCAATCGTATAATTCACGGTGAGGCAAAAATTCCAGCGTACAAAACGAGTGTGAAATCTCCTCTAAGTAATCACTTTGCCCGTGTGCCCAGTCGTACATTGGATATATTTTCCAGGCATCCCCGGTTCTATGGTGATGTTTGTGTAAAATCCTGTACATGATAGGGTCACGCATCAACATGTTTGTTGATTTCATGTCAATTTTCGCACGAAGAATATGTGTACCAGCCTCAAATTCACCGTTTTTCATTCTTTCGAATAAATCTAAGTTTTCTTCAACAGAACGATTTCTGTATGGGCTGTCCGTTCCGGTTGTAGACGGAGTTCCTTTTTGAATCGCCATATCTTCAGAAGACTGGCTGTCAACATACGCTTTATCTTTTTTAATTAATAAAACTGCCCAATCGTATAATTGCTGGAAATAATCAGATGCGTAACGTTCTTCGGCCCATTTGTAACCCAGCCATTCTACATCCTTTTTAATAGCGTCAACAAATTCCTGCTCTTCTTTTTCTGGGTTTGTATCATCGAAACGTAAGTTTACAGGTGATTGATAATCAATTCCTAAACCAAAGTTTAACGCAATAGAACTCGCGTGCCCAATGTGTAAATAACCATTTGGTTCTGGTGGAAAACGAAAATGAAGTTTAGTTTGTGAAAGACCTGATTTTAAATCTTCCTCTATGATTTGTTCAATAAAATTGAGTGATTTCTCTTCTGATGCCATTATTTTATAGTAATTTTAGCAAAGATAAAAAAAAGGTTTCAGGTTTCAGGTTTAAAGTTATTTAAGTGGCGCAAAACATGAAACGTTAAACCTGAAACTCGAAATTGATTTAATTAGTATTTTTGCATAAATATTAAGAATTATGAGACAATTAACTGTAACAATTCCAGACGATTTTTACGAAACTTTTATTAGTTTTTTTAAACATGTTCCTGATGTTTCTATAAATGAAAATGTTGAGAATGAAATTCCATTATGGCAGCAAGAAATGGTTCTAGATCGTATAAAAAATGCCAAACCAGAGGATTTTATCAGCTGGGAGGAATCTAAAAAAAGACTCAACGCTAAATGGAATAAATAATAATGTTTGAAATAAATATTCTCTTACGCGCTGATTTAGAAGTAGATGAAATTTCAGAATACTATGAATCTATTTCAAATGGACTAGGAACAAAATTCTTCAATGAGTATCAAGATTACGTAGAAACTTTACATACTTTTCCTTTTTTTGAAGAGAAATACAATATTATTCGAACTCTGCCTTTGAAGAAATTCCCCTACACCATTCATTTTACAGTTGATGAAGTTAACAAAATGGTTACTGTATATGCTGTAACATCCAATTATCAAGATCCAAATACTACAAGAATAAAATTATAAAAATGGGAGTAATTAAACTAAAAAATATCCGCACTTTTTCTTACCACGGATGTTTAATTGAAGAAGGAAAAATAGGATCTGACTATACAGTAGATTTAAAAATTAAAACTAATTTACAGAAATCAGCAGAAACTGATCATCTTTTAGATACTGTAGATTATGTTCATTTGAATAAAATTGTGGCCGAAGAAATGGCAATTCGTTCGCATTTATTAGAACATGTGGCTAAAAGAATCAACAATCGTGTACTTGCAGAGATTTTAACAGTAGAAAAAACAACAGTTTGGGTTTCTAAAATAAATCCACCTATTGGTGGTGATGTTGAATCAGTTACTATAAAAATGACGGAAATTAGAAAGTAATTTTTTAATCCAAAATCGTATTTTTTCAAAATAGTTGATATGAAACTTTTGAAATTTAAAGATTTTAGTTACTTTTGCCATCCGTTCAAGCAATGGCGTCGTGGCCGAGCGGCTAGGCTGGGCTCTGCAAAAGCTCCTACTCCGGTTCGAATCCGGACGATGCCTCAAAAAGAGATACAGAAATGTGTCTCTTTTTTTTGTGCTTAATTTTTAGAAAAAATTAATTAAAAATATTGGTTTGAATCCGGATACATGTATCAAAAACCTTCAAATTGCTTTGAAGGTTTTTTTTATGTCTTGTCTTTGCGAGGAACGAAGCAATCACACTAGGTGCATCAGCATTTGTAAACTCATAGTAGTGAGATTGCTTCGTTCCTCGCAATGACTTATAAACACAAAAAAACCTCTGAAATTCAGAGGTTTAATTTTATCTTTTTGAGTTATTAACAACTTACTTTTCTATCTTTTCGAAAGCGTTTTTAACCATTTCTTTTTCTTTTGGAAACCAGCCTTGGGTTATCAACACCAATCCAAAAACCATTAAAACAATACTAATTCCTTTTTTAATTTTCAAGATATTAGTTGGAGTCATTTTAGATTTTAATTGTTTGGCTAATAATATTTTAAGACAGTCAACTGCTAAATAAGTAATAATTACCGAAGTAAAAAAAGTAAACATTCTTGAGTTTTGCATTTCTAATTTTGGTCCTACGGAAATAATTACGGCTAACCAAAAACCTAAAACACCAATGTTGATAACGTTGAGTAAAAAGCCTTTTATGAATAAACTTCCGTAATTTCTTTTAATAATATCGCGATCAATTTCTTCATCATCGATCTTTTCTTCATTTCTTAATCTTACGAAAGAAATTATACCGTAAGCCAGCATTATAATACCGCCAAAAATAAACAATGCAGGTTTGTCTTTTAAACTCTGAATTAATCTGTAACTTCCTAAATAAGCAATTGCTATAAAAAAAATATCACCTAGAACTACACCAAAATCAAAGACAATTGCTGCTCTGAATCCTTTTGTAATACTGGTTTCTAATAGTATAAAAAATACTGGACCTACCATAAAACTTAAGAAAAGTCCCCACGGCAGTCCAGCCAAAATATCATTTATCATCAAAATACGACTTGTTATTTTACTTCTTCGATTTTACCTCCAAAAACTGTTTTCTGATTAATTTGCTTTGGTTTCCCATAAATGTAAATAGAGCCTCCTGCGCTAACTTTTGCATCTACAAGGGTAGAAGCATTAACATCTGCTTTTCCGCCCGCAGAAACGCTTACTTTGGTCTGAGAAGTGGCTAATTTACTTCCAAGGAAGTAACCGCCTGCTCCAAGACTTGCATCAAGGTTATCTGCTTTACCAGTTGCAGTGATTTCTCCGCCCGAAACTGAACTTACTTTTAGTTTATCAACATTCAAATCTACATTAATTTTAGCACCTTCTTGTGCACTAACTTTAAACGAAGTCGCTTTTATAGCTTCTGTGCTTGTAACAACTGCACCTTCATTAGCATCAATTAGTTCTATATGTTTATAATACAAAGTTACCTGAAGATCGTTTCCTGACAAAAGTTTAGGAAAAGGCATTCTTAATTTTAAAATTCCGTTTTTATTAACAGCTTCTAACTCTGCTTCTCTTGTTCCTTTTATAACAACTTTATTTTCAGATGAAGGAACTAATTTTACACTTAATTTATCGTAAACTTTTACGGTATCAAAATCTCCTAATTCTTTGGTAACCTGACCAAAAGACATTTGAACAAATAAAATTGCCGCTCCTATAATTAACTTTTTCATACTTTTATTTTATAATTAAACCTCTATTCTGCTCGCCTTAAAAAATGAAAATCAAGTTGTTTTTTAACTAAATCGGCATTTTTAACTTTTACATAAATTTCGTCTCCTAATTGCAAAATGCTGTTTGAAGTTGCTCCAACCAAGGCATATTGTTTTTCATCGAAAGTATAATAATCATCTTTTATTTCTCTGATTCTTACCATTCCTTCGCATTTATTAGAAACGATTTCAACATAAATTCCCCATTCGGTAACACCAGAAATAACTCCAAGGAATTCTTCATCCTGATGATCCTGCATGTATTTAACCTGCATGTATTTAATACTATCACGTTCAGCATTAGTCGCTAAACTTTCCATATTAGAACAATGCAGACATTTTGTTTCGTAAACTTCTTCATCTACCGAAGCGCCATTATCTAAATAATACTGCAGCAAACGGTGTACCATAACGTCTGGATAACGACGAATTGGCGATGTAAAATGGCTGTAATAATCAAAAGCTAAACCATAATGTCCAATATTCTCTGTCGAATATTTGGCTTTACTCATACTTCTAATAGCAAGAGTATCAATTAAATTTTGCTCTTTTTTACCATTTACTTCTTCCATCAATGCATTCAAAGACTTAGATATATCGCCTTTGTTACGGAAATCTATTTTATAACCAAATTTAGCAATTACAGATTGCATTGCAATTAATTTGTCTTCGTTTGGTTCGTCGTGAATCCTGTAAACAAATGTTTTCTTTTGTTTTCCAATGTATTCAGCCACTTTTCTATTGGCTAAAAGCATGAATTCTTCAATTAAATGATTGGCGTCTTTAGAAACTTTGAAATAAACTCCTTCAGGTTCTCCTTCGGCATCCAAATTAAATTTTACTTCAACTTTATCAAAAGAAATAGCACCATTCTGCATTCTTTTTTGTCGCAAAATCTTCGCTAATTCATCTAGTTTTAAAGTTGCCTCTGTAATTTCATCTGAAACTACATAAGATTCACCAGTAATAGAAACATCAACCGGAATTGTATTATCTTTTGTTTCAATGATATATTGTGCTTCTTCGTAAGCAAAACGCTGATCTGAATAAATTACAGTTCTACCAAACCATTGGTTAATAACTTGTGCAGTTGGAGAAACTTCAAATACGGCAGAAAACGTATATTTCTCTTCATTTGGACGTAATGAACACGCAAAATTAGATAAAACTTCCGGAAGCATTGGCACTACTCTATCGACCAAATAAACCGAAGTTGCTCTTTGATACGCTTCATCATCCAGGATTGTTCCTTCTTCTAGATAATACGAAACATCGGCAATATGTATTCCAATTTCGAAGTTTCCATTATCTAACTTTTTGAAAGACAATGCATCATCAAAATCTTTTGCATCTTTTGGATCTATCGTAAATGTAAGCGTATCGCGCATATCACGACGCTTTGCTATTTCAGCTTCCTGAATTGAAGTATCCAGCTTTTGTGCAAAAACCTCTACTTCTACCGGAAAATCTGATGGAAGTCCATATTCGGCTAAAATAGCGTGAATCTCTGTATTGTGTTCTCCTGGTTTTCCTAAAACACGAATTACAGTTCCAAAAGGACTATCAGCTCTCTTAGGCCATTCATCAATTTTAACTAAAACCACATCTCCGTTTTCTGCTTCACCAATTTTATCTTTTGCAATAAAAATATCGGTATACATTTTAGGATTTGCAGTCGAAACAAAAGCAAAATTGGCTTGAATATCAATTACTCCTACAAACTCTGTTTTATCTCTTTCTATAACTTCAATTACTTCACCTTCAGGTCTTTTACCTTTTCTTCTGTTATAAACGTAAACTTTTACTTTGTCTTTGTCTAATGCACGATTCAAATTATTAGTCGGAATAAAAACATCTTCTTCAAACTCATCACAAATAAAATATGCCGTTTTTCTGCTCGTCATATCTATTGTTCCTTCGTAATAATCCTGACTTATAGCTTTAACTAAATATTTTCCAGGTTCTGTTTCTACAATCTTCTTTTGAGCTGCCAGAATTTTTAAATCTTTTATAATCTGGTTTCTGCTTTTTGTATCATCAAGTTCAAGCTTTGCTCCTATTTGTTTATAATTGAATGGTTTATTAGCATTTTGCGATAAAATCTTTAATATTTTTCCTGAGAAATCTTTCTCACTCTTTATCGGCTTTCTAATTTTCTTACTCATATATCTTTTCTTATAAGGCTTAAAATTACAAATAAGATATTAGATAATTCTTTTTAACAATTAGAATTATTAAAAATATAACTTTTCGTACATTTACAAAAAGACCTAATATGGAAAGCTTTCAAACGATTGCCGTATTCAATTATCAGCACGAAACTGTGGTTCTCAAACACTTACTAGAACAGGAAGAAATCCCGTATTTTTTCGAAAACGAAATGACACTCTCTGTTATGCCATTGTACTCAAATACCGTGGGAGGCATCAAACTTAAAGTTCATCCAAACGATTTCGAACAAGTTCAGGAAATCCTTGACAACTTAAACAATCCTCTCAAAATCGTTTAAACAACTTTCTTTTTTCAAACTAAAAATCATTTTTTTTCATTTTCAACTTTTTTAGTTTTCAACATATATTAAATACAACAAAAAAGATTTTTAAAAATTTAAAAAAAATTGTTGGTTATTATAGTGTGTTAATATGTCGAATAAATTTATTTTTAAAAGTATTGAAATGAAGTTTCTCTTAGTTATTGGGAGTTATCAACATAGTTATCTTGAGCTAAAAGATTAATTTATAAGACTTTTTGTATTTTAATTAACAACGGTTGACAACCAAAAATGAATTGATTTTGTAGATAAGTTCACCTGTTGATTTTTGTTGAAAATGGTATTTTTGGTATTGATAACTTTTCTAAAAATTCATGAAACTTTATTAGGATTTTTAATTCCAATTTTGGATTAGGCTTTTTTTCGATACAACCAAAAAAAACTTCTAATTTTCTTTTCGAACTTATTAACAAATTATGTTAACTTAAAGTTAACTGAATATCAACGAATTAGGAATTGATATGAACACCTCAAAATTTTAACAAATATTCTGTTTATTCTTTATTGATTATGAGTAACTTATAGAGTTATTAAAAATGTTGATAACTGTTAAGTTTTTGAAAGTAAGATAGTTGTAAAATGATGTTTTTTGGTCACGAATTAAACAAATATATTTTAATTTCTATTGTATTGTTGAGATTGTATCTATAAAGAAAATAATTTGTGAAAATTGGTGTAATTCGTGACAAACATTTATTAATTGAGTAAATTTGCATTACACAACTTAATAGTATAGAAAAGATGAAAATTTCGATAGGAAACGACCACGCAGGACCAGAATATAAAAAAGCAATTGTTGAAATGCTGCAGGCAAAAGGATATGAAGTAACGAATTACGGAACTGATACTGATGCTTCTGTTGATTATCCAGATTTTGGGCATCCTGTTGCTAATGATGTATCTGAAGGTAAAGCCGATTTTGGGATCGTAATCTGCGGAAGCGGAAACGGAATTGCAATGACTGTTAATAAACATCCTAAAGTGAGAGCCGGCTTATGCTGGACTAAAGAAATTGCTTATTTAACGCGTTTACATAACGATGCTAATATTGTAAGTATTCCGGCGCGCTTTACTTCTATTCCTCAAGCAGTTGAAATTGTTGAAACCTTTTTGGCTACAGCATTTGAAGGCGGAAGACACCAAAACAGAGTAAACAAGATTGCTTGTTCGTAAAACTTCAAAAAAAATCGGGTGCTTCGCACCTATAAAGAATAAACACACCGGGCGGATTTTTATAATTCATCCGGTTTTTTATTTATTTAATGTATTTAAAATCAGTTAATTATTATTGTATTTTAAGGTTATTAACATTGTTAATATCTATATTTTATGGTTTAATTTAAGATAAATCAAAACCAGCTGAATCAAAAATATTAATGAGAATTTGACAATAAATGAAGTTTTACTCGTTTTATGTCTAAACAAAAACATAGCTGTTAATAAACCTATTGTTCCGCCAATTGCTTCAAGAAAGAATAAGGTGTTTTCCGGGATTCTTCGTTTATTTTTTCGAGCCAAATATTTGTCATATCCGGCAAGAATAAAAACGATGATGTTTATAAATAAAAAATAAAGTAAAAAAATTTCCATTGGCTTAATATTAAAAACAAAGATATTATTTTAGCCGAACGATTGATGAATCTACTTATTATATTTAACAAGTAAATTATATCAATTTATAATTAAGAATTTATTTCATTAAAAGTATGACTAATATTCAATTCATTGCCAAGACTGTTCAAACTGCAGCAATCAACATTCAAAACACTGTAAAATTACTAGAAGAAGACTGTACAATTCCGTTTATTTCGCGTTACCGAAAAGATACCACCGGAAATCTAGATGAAACTATAATTGAGCAGATTGCAAAATTGCAAAAAGATTATGAAACGGTTGTAAAACGTAAAGAAGCTGTTTTAAAATCTATTGAAGAGCAAAAAGCGCTTACGCCGGAATTGAAGAAAAAGATTGAAGAAAGCTTTGATTTACAAGAAATAGAGGATTTTTATCTGCCGTATAAAAAGAAGAAAAAAACAAAAGCCGATGTGGCTCGCGAATTTGGTTTAGAACCTTTGGCAAAAATTATTATGTCAGAAAGTGATGTTGATGTTGATTTTATTTCGACACAATACATTAATGATAATGTTATTAATGAAGAAGCGGCAATGCAAGGCGCACGAGATATTGTGGCCGAATGGATTAACGAAAACATTTATGTTCGTAAACAGCTTCGTAGATTATTTCAGCGAAAAGCAACTATTGGAACTAAAGTTGTAAAAAAGAAAGCCGAAGAAGAAGGAGCACAAAAATTCAGTCAATATTTTGATTGGGAAGAACCGTTAACAAAAACACCATCACACCGATTATTAGCAATGCTTCGTGCTGAAAACGAAGGTTTTGTTAAGATGAAAATTGATGTTGATATTGATGATGCTTACGATATTATTGATGAAATTGTCATTAAAAAGCAAAACAGTACAACAGCTCATTTGCAATTAGCAATTGAAGACAGTTATAAACGTTTACTGAATCCGGCAATTGGAAACGAAACGCTGCAGGAAGCAAAAGCAAAAGCTGATGCCAATTCTATTCAGGTTTTTGCCAACAATTTAGGGCAGTTATTATTAGCGCCACCATTGGGAGAAAAACGAATTTTGGCAATCGATCCGGGATTTAGAAGCGGTTGTAAAGTAGTTTGTCTGGATGAAAAAGGAGATTTGTTATACAACGAAACCATTTATCCGCACGCACCTCAAAATGAGGAATCAATGGCGATCAAGAAAATCCGTTCGATGGTAAATGCCTATCAAATAGATGCCATTTCTATTGGTAATGGAACGGCTTCAAGAGAAACCGAATTTTTCATCAAAAAAATCGCGTTCGACAAACCGGTACAGGTTTTTATTGTTTCTGAAGCTGGAGCTTCGGTTTATTCGGCATCAAAAATTGCGAGAGAAGAATTCCCAAATTATGATGTTACGGTTCGTGGTTCAGTTTCTATCGGAAGAAGACTTTCAGATCCTTTGGCCGAATTGGTAAAAATTGACCCAAAAGCAATTGGAGTAGGGCAATACCAACACGATGTTGACCAGACTAAATTAAAAGAAGAACTAGATAATACCGTAATTCGCTGCGTAAACTCGGTTGGAATTAATATTAACACCGCGAGTAAACATTTATTGAGTTATGTGAGTGGAATAGGAGAGAAGCTGGCTGAAAACATTGTACAGTACCGTTCAGAAAATGGTCCGTTTGAAGATAGAAAACAATTGAAGAAAGTACCTCGTTTGGGCGATAAGGCCTATCAGCAGGGAGCAGCGTTCATTAGAATTACAAATGCTAAAAATCCGCTGGATAATTCGGCAGTGCATCCGGAGGCTTATCCGGTTGTTGAAAAGATGGCAAAAGATTTGAAACTTTCGGTAAACGACTTAATTGCTAACAAAGAGAAAACAGCCCTAATTAAGGCCGAAAACTATATTACACCTGAAATTGGTTTACTAACACTGAAAGACATCATAAAAGAGCTTGAAAAGCCTGGATTAGACCCAAGAAAGTCGGCTAAGGTTTTTGAATTTGATGCCAATGTAAAATCGATTAAAGATTTAAAAACCGGAATGATTTTACCTGGAATTGTGAATAACATTACCAATTTTGGCTGTTTTGTTGACATCGGAATCAAAGAAAGCGGATTAGTTCACATTTCACAGTTGAAAGCGGGATTTGTCAGCGATGTAAACGAAGTGGTAAAACTGCATCAGCATGTTGATGTTAAAGTAACTGAAGTTGATGAAGATAGAAAGAGAATTCAACTGACAATGGTTTTGTAGAAATTCCAAAAAATAAATTCCAAATTCCAGCCTTCCATAATCTTGTTATTTCGAGAAACGAGACTCGAAATGACAAGATTGCGTAAAGTTTTTATTTTAAAAGAGATATAAAAACAAAAAATCCCAAGCTACAATTATAACTTGGGATTTTTAATTTTTTAAAAAGTTGTAATTATTACTTTACTTCTTCTTCCTCTTTTTTCACAGCAGGTTGATCGTCTTTAGCAGCGTTTTTAAATTCCTTAATTCCACTTCCTAAACCTTTCATTAATTCTGGAATTTTTTTACCTCCAAAAAGTAATATCACAATACCTACGATAACAAGGATTTCTGTAAGACCTAATCTTCCCATGACTATTATATTTAATGCCGAAGCAAATTGATTTTTTATTTTCACCGCAAAGGTATATAGAATATACGAACAAGAATGGTTTTTGGATTAAAAAATTTCTTTTTAAGTGCGTTAAATATTTTATAAAATCATTAAATTAATAGTTTTACGCATTTTTATCGGGCATCAACAATGCGATTAATTACTATATTTGCTCGTATAATTAAGCAAAATGACGAAGAAAAAAAGGAACCTCAGGAAAAAATTATTCATTAAAAACCGATTGGTAATTTTGAATGAAGACACTTTTGAAGAGATTTTTTCTTTTCGTCTTACTTTAATGAACGTGTTTGTAACGTTTACTTTAGGCGGGATATTTCTTATTTTAGTTACTACTTTTATAATTGCTTTTACTCCTTTACGCGAATTTATTCCAGGTTACTCTTCTTCTCAATTAAAAAGAAATGCAACCCAGCTGGCAATAAAATCAGATTCATTAGAAACAGCGCTTAAGAAAAATGAAGCCTATATAAAAGGAATACAAAAAGTTTTAAAAGGCGAATTGGAATATGCTAAATTCAATAAAGATTCTATTGTGGCTGAAGCCGATGCTCCTTCTGATTTGAATATGAAAGCGACAGAAGAAGAAATTAAACTTAGAGAGGAAGTTGCCAAAATGGAAAAGGATTCGGTTGAAAATAAGGGCAAAAAAAGTAAAAGCGGCAAAAAATAATACCATAAAAAATGTCAATTAAATCTATAGCGGCGAGAATATTTGCCCGTAAAATATACAATCAAACACTTTCGTGGGCTAATAAACCAGTCGAAACGCAATTTGAAGTTTTTAAAAGTTTAATCGAAAGCGCCAAAGAAACCGAATTTGGAAAAGATCATCATTTTGACAAAATAAAAACATTTGAAGATTTTCAGAAGAATGTTCCTATTCGCGATTACGAAGATTTAAAAAGCTATATAGAAAAGGTAAAAATTGGCCAGGAAAACATTCTCTGGAAAGGAAAACCGCTTTATTTTGCCAAAACATCCGGAACAACATCCGGGGCTAAATATATTCCGCTTACCAAAGAGTCGATGCCAACGCATGTAAATGCGGCCCGAAACGCTATTCTGCATTATATTAACGAAACAAGAAATGCTGATTTTGTTGATGGAAAAATGATCTTTTTGCAGGGAAGTCCAATTTTGACAGAGAAACACGGAATTAAATTTGGAAGACTTTCTGGAATTGTGGCTCATTTTGTTCCTAAATATTTACAGAAAAATCGAATGCCGACTTGGGAAACCAATTGTATCGAAGACTGGGATACAAAGGTAAATGCAATTGTTGGTGAGACTATTAAAGAAGATATGTCGGTTATTTCCGGAATTCCATCTTGGGTTCAAATGTATTTTGAGCGTTTACAGGAAAAAAGCGGTGGAAAAAAGATAAGCGAAATTTTCAAAAACTTTAATTTGTTTATTTACGGCGGTGTTAATTACGAACCTTACCGCGCCAAATTTGAGCAAATGATTGGTAAAAAAGTAGACAGCATTGAGTTGTTTCCGGCTTCGGAAGGTTTTTTTGCCTATCAGGATTCTCAAAAAGAAAAAGGAATGCTTTTGTTATTGAATTCAGGAATTTTCTACGAATTCATTAAAGCCGATGAATTTTTTACCGAAAACCCAAAAAGATATACAATTAGCGAAGTAGAATTGGGAGTAAATTATGCTTTAATCGTTTCTACAAATGCCGGACTTTGGGGTTATAACATTGGTGACACCGTTCAGTTTACATCTTTGGCTCCGTATCGTGTTATAGTTTCTGGACGTATCAAACATTACATTTCGGCTTTTGGCGAGCACGTTATTGCAAATGAAGTAGAAAATGCAATGAAAGAAGCAACAGCAGGAACCAATATTGTGATTAACGAATTTACCGTTGCACCGCAAATTACGCCAGCTACGGGATTACCTTATCACGAATGGCTGATAGAATTCGAAAATGAACCAGAAAGCATAGATACTTTTGCAGAAGCAATAGACAATTCTATGCGAAAACAAAATATTTACTACGACGATTTAATTACCGGAAACGTTTTGCGAAAAGTGGTAGTAAGCAAGGTTTCAAAAAACGGATTTCAGGAATACATGAAATCGCAGGGAAAACTGGGCGGACAGAATAAAATTCCGAGATTGTCAAATAATAGAGATATTGCAGATAATTTGAAATAGAAACACCAATAATTATTGGTTATTCTAACAATTTGTTAAAAACAGTTTTATTAAACTTACATTTATAATTCCTACTTTCGTTTCTCGAAAATAGAATTACCTTCTCTAAGAGAAGATTTTTAAAATAAAATAGCATGAAAGAAACTAAACATATATCAAGATCAAGAGCTCAGGAATCATCTGCAGCCATAGAAAAAATGTACATTACAATGCGCCATTTATTCAACCGTGGTTTTTACAAACCAATGGGAGTTTCTGGCGACAGTTTACGCGAATCATTATTAGCCTTACGTCCAGAAATTTATGGAAATATTGCCGAAGAAAAAGTAGAACTAAACGGGCTTTTATACGTTATAGAACGTCTTCCTATAGGAATTGAACAATGTAGATTCATTAATTTAACTTCAGACGAAGGATATTCTAAATCGCATTTTCAAGCCATTGTTCCTCCAAAAAGAAGAAGAAACTGTTATAGAATTGACGAAGAACAAATGAATGTTGAAATCACTCGCGGACGTTCTGATATTTATGATATTCTAACGCATTTGACATTTATCTTTATTGAATCTCATAAAATCAAAAATCGTGTTTTATTAGATGATGGTGGAGAAGTTTCGCGTGATTGGCTAAAATTAGAACAAGCTGTAACGCAGACAAAAAAACTTTCGCTGGTTGAAAAAGAAAAAGCGATTTCGCACGCTGCTAATATTTTAGCCAGAACTTTTGAAGAGGTTTTGGATATTTACGACGCTTTTGGTTCAGAAAATGCTCCAGATCGTTTCCTGCATGTTATTTACTGGTTAGGAAAATTAGCGATCGAAGAAATTGTAGAAAACAACAAACGTACGATTACTTTTAGTCCGGTTTTACGTGAACGTCTGGGACATCATATTCACGGAGAAATCTGGGCAACCAATATCAAAGAAGTTTTAAAAGCAAACAATCTTTTAAAGAGACCCATTCACGTAATAAGTGCAAACATGCATAGTGTAATGAACTCGATTTTTGCAACGCCTTTATTAACATCAAAATTTAAAGGTAAAACAGATTTCTTTATTTATGAAGAATTAAGCAGTTCGGGCTCAAAAGAAATTAGAAGCCAGGTTGAAGAATTAGCTTTAAAAAACGGAATGATTTCGCTTCCGGATACTTCTGGAACCAATATAGACGTTCAGATTTTTGATACAGCCAAAATTGACTTGTCAAAAACGGCATTTGCCAATGCTAATTTCGGCGAAGATAAACCGGTAATTATTGTAATGGATTATGCTTTTGGAGAACAGGCTTATGAAACAATCGACGAGCTTTTAAAACCCTTTAAAAAAGAAACTTTACTAAACGTAAAATCGGTTTCGATTATGGGTAAAGCCGGAATTTTGGAAGGCGGAAAAGGAGATATCATGATCCCAACGGCGCATATAAACGAAGGAACTGCCGATAATTATTTCTTCGAAAATGAATTAACAGGCGCCATGTTTGAAGGAAACGACATCGACATTTATGAAGGCGCGATGGTTACCGTTCTTGGAACATCATTACAAAACAGAGATTTGTTGAAATTTTTCCACGAATCGACTTGGGGAGTAATTGGTCTGGAAATGGAAGGATCTTATTACCAAAAAGCAATTCAGTCGGCATCAAAAATTAGAAAAAGCGTACCTCACGACATTAAAGTTCGTTATGCTTATTATGCTTCAGATAACCCTTTAGAAACAGGAAGTACATTAGCTTCCGGCGGATTAGGAACAACGGGTGTAAAACCAACATACTTAATTACAATTAAAATTCTAGAACAGATTTTCAACATCAAATAAATCCTAAATGAGTACAAAAGTACCGCAGAATAATACAGATCAAGAAATTGATTTGGTTTTGATTTCGAAAAAAATAAGTAACTTCTTTGAAAGAATTAATGCTTCTATCTTTAGAAGCATTCAGTTCTTTATACGAAATTGGCTGATTGTCTTAATTTTAGTTGTTGTTGGATTTGGACTTGGGTTATTTTTAGATAAGACTCAAAAGACATATTATAATCAAATAATTGTAACGCCAAATTTTGGCAGTGTAGATTATTTATACGCTAAGGTTGATTTAATTCAATCAAAGATTATAACAGATGATAAGTCCTTTTTTAACAAAATGGGATTATCAGAGACTTCAAGAATATCCAATATAAAAATAGAACCCATTGTAGATGTTTTTAAGTTTGTCAATAACAATGAACAAAACTTAGAGGTTTTAAAATTAATGACCGCAAACGGAGATTTAAAATCTATTATAAAGGAAACAACCACAAGTAAAAATTACCCTTTTTACATTATTACTTTTTCAACCAACTTTGCATTGAAAGATGAAAATACGGTGAAAGCATTGTTGAATTACTTTAATGCAAGTGATTATTATGCTGAGGTACAAAAAGTATCTGTAGATAATATCAAACAAAAGATTAAAGCAAATGATCAAATTCTTTTACAGATTGATAATATTTTAAACAAGTTCTCTAATTCAGAATCGTTAGGCGCAGTAAAAAATGATAAACTGGTTTATTATAATGAAAATGTGCAGCTCAACGATATCCTAAAAACAAAAGAGGGCCTTATTAGAGAAAATGGAAGCTTAAAAGTAGAATTAATTACTTCTAGTAAGATTATAAAAGAAAGTTCAGTTGTTACAAATATTGAAAACTCACAATCTATAAAAGGAAAAATGAGATTGGTATTACCTATTTTGTTTTTGTTTGCTTTTATTAGCGTAGTATTTTTAAAGAGATTTTATAATAAACAAAAGGCATTACAAGTCTAGTATATTATCTTAATAGTCATTTCTTATTTTTAAGATGAAAAACATTTTATTACTTAAATTAAATAATGAAAGACTAAGAGAGATTTTATTTTTTTTAGGAGTTTTATTATTAGTTATAATTCCAAAAGGAGGTATTAAAATTGCTGGAATTCCTTTGACTTGGGGATATTTATATTTAGGATTTCTACTAATTCTTTCGGCAGTTGTTATAGTCAGCAAATACAGATTTCCTGTTAATAGCAGACATTTTATGTGTTTTGTAGCGACTTTACCATTTGTGGTTTATTTTTCAGTTCATTTATTAATTTTTGGTTACGAAGGATCAGCAGGTAATTTTATTGCGTTTTACATCAGCTTTGTTTTCCTGCCTTTTTTGTTTTATATCATTTTAGGGTATTTTCTAACTAAAATAGATCAGGATTACATTGAAAAATTAATAGCAAATGCAGTTTTTATAATCTCTGTTTACGGAGTTTTTTTGTTTTCATACAAACAAATTTATGGGTATTTTTTAGAAATCCCTTATATAACGATTAATGCCGATGATGTAGGAGAACTGGCACGGTCTAAATTTAATCAAAGAGGATCTATTGCTAAATTAATCTCGACATACAATAACGGAAATATTTTTGGAGTATGTACTTTAATGCTGTTTCCTATTTTTTATAAAAAAACGACATCGAAGTTTAAAATTTTCATTGTCATTCTAGCTTTAACCTTAACCTTATCAAGAACAGTTTGGATAGGTTTAATTTTCTTCTTTTTAATTATTTACAGAAACAAACTCCAGCAATTAGCCAAAGTATATCTAATTGGAGGATTTTTACTTTTTGTTATTGGATCAGTTCTTATGACGAGATATTTCCAATATGGATCTTTAGAAGGATTTATTCTTGACTCAAATCTGGGCGGAAGAATTTTACAAATTAGAAAAGTAAACGAAATTTCATTATTTGGAAACGGACCTTATACTATAATTGACGAAATTGTGTACTTATCTATATTTAGACAATTTGGTATTGTTGGTTTATTTTTATTTTGTATTTCCTTTTTTGCTCCCGTATATATCTTTTTGCAAACTAAAAATAACAACCAAGTTTACTTATTAGGAATACTAACGTATTTATTTGTTTGTTTAAGCGACGGATGTATGCTTTTAATACCTACACTAGTTTTTTTCTATTTCATTTGTACTATGGCTTTTATTCGTCAAAATGGAACCGAGGAATAGAACATCGCAGAGAAGAAAAATGTAAATTCCGTATTGACGAACCAGAATGTTTTCTGTCAAAAAAGAAAAAGTAAACAACAAGCAAATCGAAAAATAGAAATAATTCTTGCTCTTTAAAGCAAATCTAAGTTTTATAAAAAGAGTTGAAATAAAGGCGATAAAAAGTAAAAATCCGCCTTTCATAAAAAAATCAAGGTATTGATTATGAGAATTTAAATTCTCTTTTGATAAATCATCAAACCCATATTCATCATAACATGTATTTAGTTTTGGCTGTATAGAGCCATTGTCTGTTCCTAAAAAACGTGAATCAGTGATTACTTTTAATGAACAAAAACAAATAGTATATCGACTTGAATTTTCAATCTTATTTTTATTTAAAAACTGAATATCATCTTTGTACCGCTGTGATAAAAAAATAACTCCCAGAAATAACAGAACTAGTGGTAAAAGAATCAGTTTAGTATTTAATTTACCCTTTTTATAAAAGAAAAAATAACAGTTTAATCCAATTAAAAACAAAGTCGAAAAAAGAATCATTCTGGTATTAACGATTACTAAACTTGCTAATAAAACAATAGAAATAACTATTAAAAGTATTTTAAATTTAAAGACTATATTTTGATTTTTAACTAGAAAATTAAAAACAAAAAGCAATGAAATTGCAATCCACAGACTAATATAAGTACCATGAATGTGGATATTATTCTCTAGATTAAAACGAGCATAGTACCAATTAAAATGATGATTTGGAATATCATTTATATAAAAAATGATAATATACGTACTGATTAAGGCAACACAAAAAGAATAAACCAAGAGAATCTTTTCTCTATGTTGCTTAAAAAAAGAAGAGTCGTAAAGAAATGTACTAAACAGCGGTACAATAAATATTAAAAAACTGTTAGCGATAATCTGCAGACTTTTAGAATTGTAATAAAAAATATTAAAGCCAAGCAGAATAAAAAAAGACAAAACAAACGGTGCTGTTTTAATCGATAATAAACGTTTTTTAGAATTGTATTGAAGTAATAAAAAGAGACTTGCAACAGACATTATAATTGCCTGAACAGCTTCAAACATATATAAGGAGGAAGCAAATGCCAAAAGGTATAAGAAATAAACGGTAGTTTTATTTATTTTAGTTTCTGTCATTTAGCTAACCTTTTAAAAATATTTTCAATTTTTTTCTGAATAGATATTGGCAGTTTTTCGCGCATAAACTGAACTAAATATTTTTTAGTTTTTAACTTAAATAATTGAAAACGGCTGATCTCTATTTTTAAAGAATCAATGTCATTTTCGGCAATAAACTCCAGCGATTTCCATTTTGTTGGGTCATTATCATGAAAATTAGTAAACTCTTTATAATTATCAAGAGTGATGTTTTTCCAAAATTTATAAAATGCAGCATTATCAGAATCATCCCTGTGAGACCAGTTCGTTATTTTGGTATAAATTTCTTCATCGTCTCTTGCCCAGGATTGATGTAATAAGATAAATTTAGTTATTATTTTTTTTGAGTGCCTTGTGGCCCTCATATACTTATATTTGGGATAATTAGTAGCAACTTCTATAGCATCTAATGAATCTTTGATGTATAAAAATCCCCCTTCAACTTTTTTAAATAACGTAATCCACTGTACATGAATTTCTACTGGATGTTTTTCCGGGTTTTTTAAATATTGTTTTTTTTCTTTTAAAAAGGAGGCAAAATTTTTAAAATCATTAAAATATTCATCACTGTCTATTTGAATATGCCATCCGCCATCTCCCATTGCTTTTGCAAGCAAGTTGCGCTCTCGTGTATCATTTTCGGACGGAGAATTTTCAGGAATATAAAACGTGTCTTCGTAGATTACAATTTTGTTTAAAGTATCGAATTTTTTTACCCATTCAAAAAATGATGGATCAATAAATAACGGATTTCCGCTCCAGGTTAAACGATCTTTATCTACAGCAAGTACGATCAAATCTGAAGCATCATACACAAGCGGAATTGATTTGTATAAATATTTGAAATCGTAAGAAACAAGAAATCCAACTTTAATCATTTTTTCTAAAGAAATTTAAACTCTTATCACGAAGTACTTTATAATTAAGAAACAATGTAATAAATAATTCGGTTATAATAAGTGCTGAGATCATTCCTTCGACTTTAAAGAAAAAAGACAACAGAAATGAAAGAGAAACATTAATTACTAAACCAATAAAATAACCGCTAAAGTAAATGTTTTTCTTTTCATGCATCAATAAAGACATATATGCTGATTGATTAAGAGATGCAATTAAAGGAATTGGCGAAAGCAAAATTA
Organism: Flavobacterium sp. GW821-FHT12A05; assembly: GCF_058807735.1. Lineage (NCBI taxonomy): Bacteria > Pseudomonadati > Bacteroidota > Flavobacteriia > Flavobacteriales > Flavobacteriaceae > Flavobacterium > Flavobacterium sp. GW821-FHT12A05. Next base: position 140,706 of record NZ_JBXAQY010000006.1, read on the forward strand.
AATATCGACTGGATTCTAAAATATATTCATTGCTTAAAACAGAAATAATTTGCTCAGAAAATACAATTAAAATGACGGTTCCAACAGAAAAAAGAAGTAAATAAGACTGAAAAATTTGACGCAGGGTTTTGTTTAATTCAGAAATTGAAGCGATGCCAATGTTGCAAATCTTAGGAAAAACTCCCTGAAATAAAACTCCTATACAATGTTTACCAAGCATAATAACTTTTTCAGAAACACTATAAATACCAACAAGTTTAGAATCGAAAAAAACACCTAAAATAAGAGTACCGGAATTTAAGATAGAACAAACAGTCAAATTAGTTAGAAACATTTTAAAACCGCCTTGTAATTCAATATAAATATCTTTAATAGAGGTTTTTGAGTAAACAAAGTTTTCTTTTAAAAACAAATAAATGTAAGAGGTTATAAAAATCAGGCTGTCAAATATACCGAGTATAAAAAATAAAATTTGAAAAGAATCTTTGCTTTTTACACAAAACAATATAGATAAAAGGCAGCTTATCTTAAATACTGAATTAATTATGCAGTACACATTGACTTTGTTTAAACCAATAAAAATCCAGTGAGCATTCTGCGTACGCGAGAAAAGCATTAAAAATAAAGAAAGAAAAAATAAAGAATTGCTGCTAATATTATTGTATAACTGAGCAAGTAAAAACAATAATAAAAAAGAAGGAATAGTTAACAGAAACTTAGTATTTATTACTGTTGAAATGTATTTGCTAATGGCATTAATATCAGAATTTAATCTGCCAATTTTAATGGGGCCTAAAGCATTCCAGGAATAGTCATTAATAACAGAAATGTAATTAATTAAAGACAAAGAAATAGCAATAAGACCATAATTCGTAATTCCAAATACATGAATATAAAATGGAATTAGAATTAGCGGAAATAGAAAATTTATAAAATTAATGCTAAAACTATAGAAGATGTTTTTAATCACAATTCTAGAAATAAAGGCTCCAAAATGCTTGGAGCCGTATTATTAAAGTGATTTATCTACAGAATCATCTGGATTTCCTTGAGGTGCCCATGAACCTGATTTATCATTTCGCATTGTAACTGTTCCCGTTTCGGTATCTAATACAAATAAGCAAACTTCTCCTGTATCGGCCCTTTGAATAACAGTCATTTGATATTTACCTATTTGAGTTTTTTCCTCTTCTTTTTTTTGAGGTTCCTGACAAGAAATAATTAATAAAGATACACTGATTAAAAAGGCTATTTTTTTCATTTGGATTTTTTTTCAAAAGTAATTTTTTTTATTAAAGTTAAATGTGTTTTAAATAAAAAATAAACGTCATTAAATTTTTAAGAACTATTTTTGAAAGGATTATAACCAATTAATATAAATGAAATTAGTAATTGATGTTCGCTCTATAAATGCTTCTGGAATTGGTACTTACATAAAAAATGTAATACCAGGTATAATTTCAGAATTTGATACAGTTACAGTTTTGGGCAATAAAAATGAAATTGCAAAATTTGATTGGAGTAATAAAGTTGAGGTTGTAGAATTTAATTCTAAAATGTATTCTTTAAAAGAACAATTTTTATACCCTTTTAAAATACCTAAATGTGATGTTTTTTGGTGTCCGCATTTTAATTTTCCAATTTTTGCAACTCTTGCAAAGAAAAAGGTTGTAACAATTCACGATGTCAATCATCTTGCGGGAGTTTCTCCAATTTCTTTCCTCAAGAAAAAATATGCCGCTATTTTATATAATAATGCAGTTAAAAAAGCAGCTATTATTTTTACGGTTTCAGAGTTTTCAAAAAGTGAAATTCTAAAATACACCAATGTTGAATTTGAAAAGATAAAAGTAGTTTACTGTGGAGTAAATGTGCCATTTTTTGAAGAGACAAAAGAAAATAATGCTACTTTGCCACAAGATTTTATTTTATACATTGGAAATGTAAAGCCACATAAAAATTTAATTGTTTTATTAAAAGCTTACGATGCTTTATCAGATCAGTTAAAAGCAAAATATAAACTCTTAATTGTAGGTAAAAAAGACGGGTTTATTACTGAGGATTATGAAATTGATGAATTCATTAAGATAAAAAAATTAGAAGAAAACATTATTTTCACAGGACATATTACAGATTATGATTTGCCTATGTATTATCAAAAGGCTTCTTTGTTTATATTTCCGTCTCTTTACGAGGGTTTTGGATTACCAGTTTTAGAAGCATTAGCAGCTAATACAGTAGTTATTAGCTCTAATGCTGCAAGTTTGTCCGAAATAGGAGGAGAGGCTGTTATTTATTTTGATCCGAAGAATGATGTCGAATTATCTCAAAAAATAAAAGAATGTTTAGAAAATAAAGTAATTGTTGATACAGAAAAAAGAAAAATCCAATTAGATAAATTTACTTGGGAAAAATCTATTAAAAATCATTTAGAAGCGTTTAGTAAAATTTTAAACAACAATGAAAAAAGCTCTAATTAGCGATTGGTATTATGTAAATGGAGGTGCAGAGAAAGTAATTCATTCTATAAATTCAGTTTGGGATGATTTTGATCATTTTGCATTAATAGATTTTTTGAATGATGAAGACCGTAACTTTATTTTAAATGGAAAAAAAGTTAAAACCAGCTTCATTCAGAAATTGCCAACAGCAAAAAAAAATCACCGCAAATTTTTACAATTATTTCCAATTGCCATTGAACAATTTGATTTAAGTGATTACGATCTTATTATCAGTTCTTCCTCAGCTGTTGCAAAAGGAATTAAGACCCATAAAGATCAATTGCATATTTGTTACTGCCATTCTCCAATGCGTTATGCCTGGGATTTAAAAGATCAGTATTTAAAAGATTCGGGATTAGATAAAGGTTTAAAAGGGATTTATGCAAAATCGGTTTTAAAAAAAATCAAAAAATGGGATCTTTCAAATTCAGAAAATGTAGATTTTTTTATTGCAAATTCTAATCATATTGCTCAAAGGATAAAGAAGAGTTACAACAAAGAATCGACAGTAATTTATCCACCAGTAGATGTTGATTTCTTTAGTTTAGAAGAAAAAAAAGAAGATTACTATTTTACGGCCTCTAGAATGGTTTCGTATAAAAAAACGCAATTAATTGTCGAAGCCTTTAATGAGTTACCTCATTTAAAACTAATTGTTGCCGGCGATGGGCCAGAATTAGAAAAACTTCAACAAATTGCAAAAAGCAATATTGAATTTGTTGGTTTTATTACAAACGAAAAATTAAAAGTCTTGATGCAAAAAGCAAAAGCATTTGTTTTTGCCGCCGAAGAAGATTTTGGAATTATTCCCGTCGAAGCACAAGCGTGTGGAACTCCGGTAATTGCGTTAGCAAAAGGAGGAACGCTTGAAACCGTTATTGAAAACAAAACGGGAGTTTTTTTTAAAGAACAATCTGTTGAAGAAATTAAACAAGCGGTAATAAACTTCGAAACAAAAATTTTTGACCCTAAACTAATACGGGAACACGCTGTTTCATTTTCAAAGCAAAGATTTGAAAATGAAATGCAAGTATTTGTAGAAACAAGATTTAAAGAACATCAAAAGTCTTTAAAAACAAGATAAATTGAAAAGATAACCGAAAAATAATTTTCAAATCAGTTACATTTGCGGTGTATAAACAACTATCATGAAAAGAATACTTATAACCGGAGCGGCAGGATTTTTAGGATCACATTTGTGTGACAGATTTATCAAAGAAGGATATTTTGTTATTGGGATGGATAATCTGATTACGGGAGATCTTAAAAATATTGAACATTTATTCAAATTAGAAAACTTCGAATTTTATCATCATGATATCACCAAGTTTGTACATATTCCTGGCGATCTAGACTATATCTTACACTTTGCTTCGCCGGCAAGTCCTATTGATTATCTAAAAATTCCTATTCAAACCTTAAAAGTTGGGTCTTTAGGAACACACAATTTATTAGGTTTGGCAAGAGTAAAAAAAGCCAGAATTCTGATTGCTTCAACTTCTGAAGTTTATGGAGATCCTTTGGTTCACCCACAAACCGAAGAATATTACGGAAACGTAAATACAATAGGTCCGCGTGGTGTTTATGACGAGGCTAAACGTTTTCAGGAATCGATAACTATGGCGTATCATACTTTTCACGGTGTAGAAACCAGAATCGTACGTATTTTTAATACATACGGCCCAAGAATGCGATTAAACGACGGACGTGTAATTCCTGCATTTATTGGTCAGGCTTTACGTGGCGAAGACTTAACTATTTTTGGTGATGGAATGCAGACGCGTTCTTTCTGTTATGTAGACGATCAGGTGGAAGGTATTTTCAGATTACTGCATTCTGATTATGTATATCCGGTAAACATTGGAAACCCTGACGAAATCACAATTAAAGATTTTGCAGAAGAGATCATTAAACTAACAGGAACCAATCAAAAGGTAGTCTATCATCCATTACCAATAAACGATCCATTACAGCGTCAGCCAGACACTACAAAAGCAAAAGAATTGTTAGGGTGGGAAGCAAAAGTAAGCCGTTCTGAAGGAATGAAGATTACGTATGATTATTTTAGATCATTATCTCCAGAAGAACTTTCTAAAGAAGAGCATAAAGATTTCTCTAGTTATATCAAATAATAGGATCTAAATTTCTGAAGTAATATAAATCTAATGAGTGATTTAGTATCTATTTTAATACCAACATATAATACTGAAAAGTTCATTAGAGCTACTATAGAATCAGTTCAAAATCAAACCTATCAAAACTGGGAAGTGATTTTGGCTGATGATGCTTCAACAGATCAAACAGTTAAAATTATTTCTGATTTTGCTGAAAAAGATAAAAGAATAAAGTTTTTTAAATTAGCTGAAAATTCCGGAAATGGTTTTGCCAGAAACGCTGCCTTAGAAAAAGCGTCGGGAAAATATATTGCTTTTCTTGATGCCGATGATTTGTGGTTTCCAACGAAATTAGAAAAACAGATTCAGTTTTTAAAAACAAACAAACTGCCTTTTACTTTTAGTTTTTATGATTGTATTGACGAAGACGGAAATATTTTAAACAGAAGAGTAGAAGCACCTTTAACGTTAACTTACAATCAATTGTTCTTTTGTAATTATGTTGGCAATTTAACGGCTGTTTATGATGCAGATTATTTTGGAAAAATCGTAATCAAAGCTGCTCAAAAAAGACAAGATTGGCGCTTGTGGCTTACAATTTTAAAACAAATCAAAGAAACCAAACCAGTTCCAGAGCCTTTAGCTTTTTACAGAATTAGAAAAGATTCTATTTCGTCATCAAAATTCAAATTGATTAAGCACAATTTTGGTGTTTATCGAGATTTTCATGGTTATAATCTCTTTTTTTCTGTTTTGTTGATGATGAGGTTTTTGTTTACTCAATTGATAATCAAACCAAAATATATAAAGAAAGCTTGAAATTCAACTTGAAGTCACAAATTGTGACCTCAAGTTTCAAGGTCGCAATTTGCGACCTTAAAGAATTAATTATTTTTTATAACCAATCTTCACTCTTTCAACTTCATTTTCCTTTTTTTCAGTCAATTCATCTAAATAAGAAAAAACCAATCCGATATTTTTATCATGATTCTCTAACTTCTTTTGAATCTGCAGAATATCAACTTTAATTTCTGTTGTATCCAAAAGCATTTGCCTCACTTTTGTGAAAATACGCATGATTTGAATATTAGTTTGAATGGCTTTGTCGCTTTTTAGAACGCTTGAAAGCATCAGAACACCATGTTCAGTAAAAGCAAAAGGTAATTTTCTAATTCCTCCCCAACTTGATGTCGCAATTTGCGACATCAAGTTTTCTAATTCGATTTCTGTGAGTTGAAACATAAAATCTGAAGGAAATCGAGATAAATTTCGTTTTACTTGTTCATTTTAATCTTCTAGTTTCTACTCCATAAAGATTTGCTAAATCAAAATCGAGCAGCACTTTTTGACCACGGATAAAATATATTTTATTAGAAATTGTTTCTTCAGAGAGTAAAGATTTATAGTCCATAAGTTTTTAATAAAAAAACAAATGTAAGATTTTATTTATATTTATAAATAAGATTTAAACTGTTTTAATTTACCTCGATTGGTTCTTTCTAAAACAGTTTTTCGAGTAAAGGTGAAGTTTAAATTCGGTTCTAGGTACAAATCTATTGCTTCTTTTATTTTTTGAATTTGTGCAGAAACCAATTCTTTTTCAGCTACATATTCAACTTCAAAAGTATCTAATTGGGTTTGTTTGATGATAAATTCTTTTACGTTTCCATCGTCTTCAATAATGCTTTTAGTTACATAATAAAAGGTCAAACCAGGAGATTTTTTTCCGCTTGGCAGAATCGCAATATCATTTGTTCTGCCAATTAATTTTTTTAAAATTGGTTTTTGTAGTGTGCTTTTTTCATCGAGAATTCCAATGTCTCCAATTTCATATCTAATAAAAGGATTAGCTTTATTGAATAACGAAGTAATCACAATTTTCCCCTCAGTTCCATGTGGAACAGTATTATTGTTTTCGTCTAAAATCTCAACAAAAAGGGTTTCTGCATTTACTTGCCATTTGCCTTCAGGATTTTCAAAAGCAATCAAATCAAGTTCAGATGCGCCGTATTCGCTAATAATGGGAATGCCAAATTGTTTTTCCAGCAGTTTTTTATCCGTTTCAAAAAGCATTTCCGAAGTAACAAAACAAGCTTTTAAAGTTGGGCAAATTTCAATTAAAATGATATTTTTCTGTTCTAAATATTTAGCAAATAATACAATAGAACTCGTGTAACCATTGATATAATCGAATTTTTTCGTTTTGAATTTCTGCAGAAATTTTTCCAAAATCTCATCCGATAAATCAAAAACAGGAAATCGAAAACGGTGTGTCAAAAAATCTTTGAAACGTTCTTTTTGATATCCAACAAAATTCATCGGAATGCCATAAAAACGCGCTTGATAGGAATGATTAAAATCGATCCCAAACCATCCAAAACGCATTATATTGGATGCCCAGGTTAAGGCGTGTGAATATTTATCTTTGGCAAAAACAAACGGTGTTCCGCTTGATCCGGAAGTTTTGTTGAGGTAAATATTGCTTTTTGAATAACCGTTTGATAGTCTTTCTTCAAGTGGTTTTTGAAGATTTTGTTTGTTCAAAATGGGTAAATCTTCCCAATTTTCTACAGTTGATTTTCCAACGAATTCCTTATAAAAGGAATTGTTTTTTAAATGAAAATCAACAATTTCTTTTTTCTTATTCTGAAGAAAAGAATCATATTCTTCTTCAGAAAAATGAATGATTTTATCCAATTCGGCTTTGGCTTTCTTTATGGGAAAACCATTTAATTGAAGGGAAAGATCAAAAAGACGAATCATTTTCAGGATAATTTTCGTCAAAAATAATATTTACCAATTACTAACAACGAAGATTGAACAAGTTTTTAAGATTTAATTATTTTTTACGTGCAAAAGCAATTATTTTTGCACCACAACTAAATACAACAACACATGACAATTTTATTATTGGGATCAGGCGGAAGAGAGCATGCTTTTGCATGGAAAATGATTCAGAGTCCGCTTTGCGAAAAACTTTTTGTTGCACCAGGAAATGCAGGAACTGCCGGCATCGCCACAAATGTTGCAATGTCTCCAACCGATTTTGATGCGATAAAAGCATTTGTACTTCAGGAAAAAGTAAGTATGGTTGTGGTTGGTCCGGAAGATCCATTGGTAAAAGGGATTTATGACTATTTTAAAAACGACGAAAGTTTAAATCATATTCCGGTAATTGGACCATCAAAATTAGGGGCACAATTAGAAGGAAGTAAAGAATTTGCAAAGGAATTCTTGATGAAACATAATATTCCAACTGCAGCTTATGACAGTTTTACTGCCGAAACAGTAGAAGAAGGATGTAAATTTCTGGAAACATTGCAGCCTCCATTCGTTTTAAAAGCAGACGGTTTAGCAGCAGGGAAAGGGGTTTTGATTATTCAGGATCTTGAAGAAGCTAAAACTGAACTTAGAAACATGTTAGTTCACGAGAAATTTGGAGCAGCAAGTTCAAAAGTGGTTATTGAAGAATTTTTGGATGGAATTGAATTAAGCTGTTTCGTTTTAACAGATGGGAAAAGTTATAAAATTCTTCCAACCGCAAAAGATTATAAAAGAATTGGTGAAGGAGACACAGGATTAAATACAGGCGGAATGGGAGCGGTTTCTCCAGTTCCTTATGTTGATGCTGTTTTGATGGAAAAAATCGAAACTCGTATCGTAAAACCAACAATTGAAGGTTTCCAAAAAGACGGAATCGAATACAAAGGTTTTGTATTTATTGGTTTAATCAATGTAAAAAACGAACCAATCGTTATTGAGTACAACGTAAGAATGGGAGATCCGGAAACAGAAGTTGTGGTTCCGAGATTAGAATCTGATTTGGTTGAGTTGTTTTTGGCAGTTTCAAATCAAAAATTAGATACTTTCGAATTAAAAGTTGATCCAAGAAGCGCTACAACAATTATGGTGGTTTCTGGCGGATATCCTGAAGATTTCGAAAAAGGAAAAGTAATTACCGGTTTAGAAAATATCACGGATTCGATAGTTTTTCATGCAGGAACAAAATTAGATAACGAAAATGTCGTTAGTAATGGAGGACGTGTTTTGACTGTAACATCATACGGAGACGATTTTCAACAGGCCATAAAAAAATCTTACCAAAACATAGATAAACTAAATTTTGATAAGATGTATTTTAGAAAAGATATCGGCTTCGACTTACTTTAAGAAAGAGTGAGCTGTAGTATCTTGGTTTTCAGTTCCGGCGTCATCAAAAATGCGTAATTGTTTAATCCAATAAACGATTGCGCATGCGCAGATGATCATAAAAATCCAGTTGATCGTGTTTGCACCAAACCAAGTAATAAGTTCTAAATGACGTAAAAAGTCAAGAGGAGCAAACAAAATGTTAACGAATAAGTATTGTATTCCTTCAAAAAAAGCTGTCATAATTTTATAAAATTATATGTTATTATTGTTTTTAACGCATTGAAGTAAAATTCAAACTAGAATCTTTTTTCAACTTGTTGGTTTTCCTTTTTAAACAAGTATTATATTTACAATCACAAAAGTATAAAATATCCTTATGATAACAAGTGTTTTTAAAAAATCTACGCCATTAAATTATTCGTTGGTTGTAATTTTGATACTGGTTTTCTTTTTCATGTTTCAAATTCGAGAAACGTCTTGGATAAATTCTTATTTTACAATATTTCAAAAAGTAAGTTTATTGTGCTTTATTTTTGCTTCTTTTTTCATGGTAAATTTTATCGTAAAGAAGAATGGACTCAGTAAAGACAATGGCTACGCCATATTTTTCTATTTATTATTTCTTTTATTTTTTCCCACGATATTTAATAATCCAAATGTGGTTTATGCCAATTTCTTTATTTTATTGGCGTTGCGAAGATTGATTTCGTTACAATCATTAAAAGCATCAAAAGAAAAAATATTCGATGCTTCTTTTTGGATTTTTGTAGCTTCTTTATTTCAATTTTGGAGCGTTCTCTTTTTAATTTTGGTTTTTATATCTATTGTTTTTCACGTTTCAAGAGATTATAGAAACTGGGTTTTGCCTTTTGTAGCACTTTTGGCCGTGGCTATAGTTTTTTATATGATCTCATTAATGTTCCATATTGATGTGGTTGCATTTTTTCAAGAACGTGCTGTAATCGATTTTAGAATAGATTATTTTAAGAATAATTACGAAAACGGCGCACTTTCAATTTACGCCGCTGTTGTTGTATTTTTCCTGTTTTCAATGTTAACTACATTATCAAACAGACCTCAAATTGTACATACTTCATACAAAAAGGTTGTTGCTTGTTTCTTTATTGCAATTCTTGTATTTGTTATTTCTACAGATAAAAGCAATGATTTATTATTGTTCAGCATTGCGCCGCTGGCTATAATGGCAGCAAGTCATGTTGAATATATGCAGCAAAAACTCAATAATGAAATTGTATTTTACGTACTGATTTTGTGTAGTTTATTTACTTTTTTCTCTCAATTATAATTTACTTCCGTAAGCAAGATCACCGGCATCGCCAAGACCAGGAACAATGTAATTTTTCTCGTTTAGTTTTTCATCTAAAGAAGCGACCCATAAATGACAATTTTCTGGAAGATTTTTTTCTAGAAAAGCTATTCCTTCAGGTGCAGCAATAACAACTACAATATGAAATTCTGTTGGAGCCGCGTTTTCGATTAATTTTTTATGAACTGCTACAATAGACTGCCCAGTTGCCAGCATGGGGTCAAGAAGTAAAACGGTTTTATTATTTAAGTTCGAAATCGCCTGATATTCAACTAAAATTTCGAATTCATCATCATTATTTGGATGATGCCTGCAAGCAGAAACGAAGCTGTTCTCGGCATGGTCAAAATAATTTAAAAAACCGTTATGAAGCGGTAATCCGGCTCTTAAAATTGGACATAAAACCAAATCAGTTTCAATTTCGGTTGTTTTTTTAATGCCAAGCGGGGTTTGAATTTCAACAGTTTTATAAGGTAAAATTTTGCTCAGTTCATAAGCCATAATTTCTCCAATGCGTTCAATATTTCGTCTAAACCGCATGCTGTCGTTTTGCACGTTAATATTCCTAATTTGACCCAAAAAGTGATTTAATACGCTATTATTTTCGGATATATAATGGATTTTCATAATAAAATTTTAGAATTATCAATGGGTTAATGTACCATAACGAAAAAACATTCGTTTTATTCGCAGCATAAAAGTATAAAAAGTATCTTTGTAACTCTAAAAAAATAAAGACATGTTTTCAAAATTAGCATATTCGGTTTTCGAACAAAGTATTAAAGATTATCACCAATTTGATAATGTTGATCAGCCTATAAACAATCCATATCCAAAAGATAAATTTGAACATTTATTATATCTAAAAAACTGGATCGATACTGTTCAATGGCATTTTGAAGATATCATTCGTGATCCGCAAATTGATCCGGTTGCTGCTTTGACTTTAAAAAGACGAATCGACGCTTCAAACCAGGAACGTACTGATATGGTTGAATATATCGATAGTTACTTTTTGCAAAAATACAGCGACGTAAAAGCAAAAGACGGAGCAAAAATCAATTCTGAAAGTCCAGCTTGGGCATTTGACAGATTGTCTATTTTGGCTTTAAAAATTTATCACATGCATGAAGAAGCAACTCGTGCAGAGGCGACTCAGGAGCATAGAGATAAATGTCAGGAAAAATTAAATGTACTTTTAGAACAAAGAACAGATTTGTCTACCGCAATTGACGATTTATTGACAGACATTGAAAATGGTGACAAATTCATGAAAGTGTACAAACAAATGAAAATGTACAACGACGATGAATTGAATCCTGTTTTATATCAAAATAAAAAATAATTGGCAGACTTGTCCAGTAAAATTAAGCATATAGCCGTCATGAGACTATCCGCAATGGGAGATGTCGCCATGACGGTTCCTGTTTTACGCGCTTTTGTAAAACAGTATCCAGAGGTAAAATTAACGGTTATTTCGCGTCCTTTTTTTAAGCCATTTTTTGAAGGAATTCCAAATCTGGAGTTTTTTTCTTTTGATGAAAAAGAAAGACACAAAGGATTTTTAGGACTGGTACGTTTGTATAAAGACGTAAAAAAACTAAAAATTGATGCTTTTGCAGATCTTCATAATGTGCTGCGATCTAAAGTTGTGAGTTTACTTTTTGCTTTAAGCGGAAAAAAAAGAGCGACTGTTGACAAAGGCCGAGATGGAAAAAAAGAATTAACAAGAGCCGAAAATAAAGTTTTTAAACAATTGCCAACCATGTTCGAAAGACATGCAAAAGTGTTTGAAACATTAGGATTCTCTTTAAATTTATCGAACCCAATATTTCCTAAAAAAGAAGTTTTAAGCGCTGATTTATTGGACATTATCGGCAATCAAAATCAAAAACTAATTGGGATTGCTCCTTTTGCACAATACGATTCTAAGGTCTATCCTTTAGATTTAATGACAGAAGTTATTGCGAAACTGGCCCAAAATTCATCCTATAAAATTTTGCTTTTTGGCGGAGGAAAAAAAGAAATTGAAATTCTGGATTCACTCTCAAAGCCGTATGAAAATGTCATTAATATGGCTGGAAAAATCAAGTTTCAGCAGGAATTACAATTAATAAGCAATCTGGATGTAATGCTTTCTATGGATTCTGGAAATGCACATATTGCCGCAATGCTGGGGGTAAAAGTCATTACACTTTGGGGCGCCACGCATCCGTATGCTGGATTTTTGCCGTTTAACCAAAGTTTAGAAAACGCTTTAACTTCAGATAGAAATCAATATCCAAAACTGCCAACATCAGTTTACGGAAATAAAATTGTTGAAGGTTATCAAGATGCTATGAGGACAATTTTACCACAGCAGGTTATTGACAAAGTTGTAGAACAGCTTTGATAAAGAATAAAAAAAAACTTCTCAATCAAGAGAAGTTTTTTTTTATTCTTTAAGCAATATTTTTATTTAAAACATATTTTTCGTTAGCGTCCAGGAAAGAATATCCTATTGTTTTTCTTCTTTTTTTATTTACTATAATGGTGACAAAGTTATTTTTGTCTTCGGTTGATAATAGAATATGCTCGAATTTTTCTGATGAATCTCTGTAAATTTTATAAATTAAGTCGTGGTCTTTAATTTTTTTAGATAAAATTTTAGCAGATTTTAGTCTGCTTACATAAGGCCAGATGTTAAAAATATTCGAATCTGTCTTTGTTACTTCTGTCATTTTTTCAGTCATAGTTGAATTGTATTTTTCTCTTTCGAGCAACTTTGGACCTTTTTTGTTTTTCATTTTTAGAATAACTGCCAAAATGCATAATGAAGCAGTTACAACGAACATAATAAAGAGATAAAGATGAAAGTGTTGTACGTGAGTTGTCATGATATTTAATTTTTATATGCGTTGACAAATTTGATTTGGCTCTACCAATCTACATAAAACGATGAGATTGCGATTACCATAATTTCACCTCTAATATAATAAAAATTCAGCAATATTTTAGCAAAATTTTGTTTTTATTGTAATTCAACTATAGCCAGATTTTCTCGTCACGGCATCGGCTGTAAATATAATTTTTTAGGTTTGAAATCGTAGTTTCATAATCAGGTGCTTCATAACCAAATCGTTCATGTTCCATTTGTTCTTTTTCAATGGCATTGCATCCTTTTATAACTTCCTTGAGCATATCAAGCATAGCAAGTTCTTTATTATTGGTTTTCTGAAATTTGAATTCTACAATTTCATCTTGCAGTTCTTCGCAATAATCAATAAGTTTAACAACCTCAGGTTCGTCTAAAAGATATTCTTTTGTCTTAAAAATTTCTCGTACCGATTTCATATTCAATTAATTTTCAATTTTTAAATCCCATCCCGAAGCCTCGGGACCAAGCTAGATCTTTGTCAAAGATTAGAAATAACGCAATTAAACAAAAAAAATTCCAAATCCCAATTGAAAGTTGTGGGATTTGGAATTTATGCATTGTAATTTCTTTTTTAGAATTTTACCAATTAAACATCATCATAATCAACATAAATAGTCTCTGATGTTGGGTGAGCCTGACAAGTTAAAATCAAACCTTCAGCAATTTCACTATCAGTTAAAATAGAATTTTTAGTCATTTCTGCAGTTCCCGCTGTAACGCGTCCTAAACAGCTGCTGCAAATACCGCCTTGGCAAGAATATGGAGCATCAACGCCATGTTTTAAAGCGGCGTCCAGAATCGTTTGTTTTTTAGACATTTCAAAAGTAACTTCTTCATCATCAACTAAAACCGTAATTTTAGTATGCCCTTCCTGAGAACCTTGAATTTCGTGTTCTTCAGAAGAAGTAGTAAAAAGCTCAAATTTAATAGCTGATTCTTTTACGTTTTTCTCTTTCAAAACAGTCGAAACAGTATTGATCATTTCTTCTGGTCCGCACAAATAGAACTTATCAAACTCAAGTTCTTTGTGTTTGTTATTTAAAACAAAATTTACTGTCGATTTCTCAATTCTTCCAAATAATGCATTTTCAACTTTCGCCTGGCTGTATACAGAATGCACGAAAAGACGACCTACATATTGCAATTGCAAATCATGTAATTCCTGATGAAAAATAGTTTCTTCGGGAGTTCTGTTTCCGTAAACCAATACAAATGAACTTTTTGGCTCATTCTTTAAAACAGACTTCAAAATAGAAAGTACAGGAGTAATACCACTTCCGGCAACAAATGCTACATAATTTTTTTGTCTGTCAGCATCTGGTTCAAAAGTAAATTTTCCTTCCGGCTGACCCACTTCAAGAACATCTCCGGTTTTTAATTTTGTGTTGGCAAATTGAGAAAAAAGACCATTTTTTACTGCCTTAACCGCAATGCGTAATTCACCGCTGTCTGGCGCAGAACAAATTGAGTAAGCACGACGGATTTCTTGATTATCAAGAGTTAATTTTAAGTTTATGTATTGTCCGGCTATAAATTTATAGTCTTGTTTAAGTTCTTCAGGAACATTAAAAAGCACCGAAACAGCATCGGCAGTTTCGCGTTTAACCTCTTTAATTATAAGTTTTAAGAATGAAGGCATGATTTAAATTTTTTGCAAAAGTAGCAAACCATAAGTAATTGACACTTACTAAAATATTTTTTTTAACTTTTTTTGTAACGTTTTCCTACATTTGATCTCTTACTACAAAAATCAAAACCAATTAACCATGATTAAAAAGTTTATTTACCTCGAATGGAAAGCCTTCATAAGATCGGCATCATTTGGTAAAAACCTGGCAATGAAAATTGTACTGGGTTTATTAATGATCTATTTTTCACTAATTTTTATCGGGATGGGCGTAGGCGCATTTTACATTCTTAAAAAAATGAATCTCGAACCATTAGTTACCGTTAATAGATTTTTAATCTATTATTTTTTGTTCGATTTAGTAATTCGATTGTTACTGCAGTCAATTCCGGTTTTAAATATTAAACCATTATTGGTTTTACCATTTAAGAAACCTGTTATTGTACACTTTTCACTGGGCAAAACAGTTCTATCATTTTTCAACTGGGTACATGCTTTATTTTTTGTTCCGTTTTCGGTTGTATTAATTTTAGAAGGATACGATGTTGTTGGCATTCTTTTTTGGTATTTAGGAGCAATGGCTCTTATCTACATCAACAATTTTCTGAATATTATTTTAAGCAACATCGACAAATTGTTTGTTGTATTTGTGGTCTTAATTCTGGCCTTGGCAGGTGCACAATATTATAAAGTATTTGATATTACAACATTTACAACTCCGTTTTTTCAGAGTTTTTATGATATAGAAGGTGTATTTTTAATTCCAATTTTGGTATTAATTGGGCTGTATGCTTTCACTTTCAAATATTTCAAAAACAATTTATATCTCGATGCAGGTCTTTCGGTAAAACATGATGTTGCAACAACAGAAAATCTTTCGTGGCTGAATCAATTTGGAACTTTGGGAACTTTCCTTAAAAATGATATCAAATTGATAAAGAGAAACAAAAGATCAAAGACTACTATTGTTATGAGTGTTATCTTTTTGTTTTACGGATTGATCTTTTTTGGAAACTCACAACAACCTGAAGTAATGCAGATTTTTGCCGGCATATTTGTTTCCGGCGGCTTTTTATTTGTCTTTGGACAGTTTGTACCAAGCTGGGACAGTTCGTATTATCAATTAATGATGACACAAAATATTCCGTATAGAGGTTATATAACTTCAAAATGGTGGCTTATTGTTATTGTTACTTTCTTTTCGACAATACTAGCATCATTTTATTTGTTTTACGGGTGGGAAGTTTACTTAACGATCGTGGTTGGAGCCATTTACAACATTGGAGTAAATTCGCATTTGGTTCTTTTAGGAGGCGCTTTTACTAAAACTCCAATCGATTTAAGCAGTGCCGGAGGCGCTTTTGGAGATAAAAAAGCCTTTAATGTAAATTCTATGCTATTATCTCTTCCTAAAATATTTCTGCCGCTTATAATTTATTGGTTGGGACTGCATTTTGGAAACAAAGCAATTGCATTGTCGCTTGTTGCGGGAGCAGGAGTTTTAGGTTTTATTTTTAAAGACAAAGTTTTTTCTTTAATTGAAAAAAGATATAAAATCGAAAAGTACAGCACAATAAGCGCCTATAAACAAAAGAGTTAGAATAATTAGAAATGAGTCAATTTGATAATGAGATAATTTTTATCTGATCAACATTGAATATTAATTAACAGATTTTTTTATCTAAAATCTAAAATCAACAATCTAAAATTACACCATGATACAAGTAAATCAACTTTCAAAAAAATATAACGGAACTACAGTTTTAAACATTAACAATCTTGAAATTCCAAAAGGACAGAGTTTTGGATTAGTAGGTAATAACGGAGCAGGAAAAACAACATTTTTCAGTTTGCTTTTAGATTTAATTCAGCCTTCTACAGGATATATAAAAAGTAATGATATTCAAGTTAATACAAGCGAAAACTGGAAATCGTTTACAGGATCTTTTTTAGATGAAAGTTTCCTCATAGGATATTTAACTCCTGAGGAATATTTTTATTTTATTGGAGATTTGCGCCACCAAAACAAAGCCGATATTGATGCCTTGTTAGCAAAGCACGAAGAATTTTTCAACGGCGAAATTTTAAACAACAAAAAATACCTTCGAGATTTATCCAAAGGAAATCAAAAAAAAGTGGGAATTATTGCCACATTAATTGGCAATCCCGAAGTGGTTATTTTAGACGAGCCATTTGCAAATTTAGATCCAACAACAGTAAGCCGTTTAAAGAAAATTATTAAAGAATTAGCCGAAAATCCTAATGTTACCGTTTTGGTTTCAAGCCATGATTTACAACATACTGTAGAGGTTTGCGACCGAATTGTGGCACTTAATAAAGGGGAGATTGTAAAAGACATTCAAACTTCAAGAGAAACCTTACAAGAACTCGAATCGTTTTTTGCGGTTTAAGATTCAATAATTTCAAAAAAGAAGTGTATTTTTACAAGTCATTATACTAAAAATGCTTTTTAGAAGTTAATGCTTTAAAATCAGTTCTATTGAAAAAGAATACTCTTAAATATAGTTTTTTTCTCATTTTTTTATTCCTTTTGATAGCGTGTTCTACCAAGAACAATACGTTTATAAACAGGAATTCGCATGCATTAAGTACAAAGTATAACATTTTGTATAATGGCGGATTAGGTCTTGAAAAAGGCTTAAAATCAATTCAGGCAAATAACCAGGATGATTTCTGGAGTATTCTGCCAATTGAGAAAATGCAGTTTGATGAAAATTTTTCGGAAGGGGAAAAAACAAAAAATCCTGATTTTGAAAAAGCAGAAACAAAGGCTACAAAAGCAATTCAAAAACACTCCATGAATATTGGAGGAAGAGAAAAAAACTATCAAATAGATGAAGCGTATTTAATGCTTGGAAAAGCCAGATATTACGATCAGCGTTTTATCCCGGCATTAGAAGCTTTCAATTATATTCTTTACAAATACCCAAACAGCAGTAATATTTATACAGCAAAAATCTGGCGCGAAAAAACCAATATGCGTTTAGGAAATGATGCTATTGTGGTAAAAAATATTAATCTTCTACTAAAGAAAACAGATTTAAACAAGCAGACTTTTTCGGACGCAAATGCTTTATTGGCCGAAGCTTTTTTAAATTTAGAAGAAAGAGACAGCGCAGTTGTTAAATTAAGAATTGCCGAAGAATTTTCGCGTGTAAACGAAGACCGCGCCAGATATCGTTTTATTTTAGGACAAATGTATCAGGAAGCCGGAATGAAGGACAGCGCCGCTTATTATTATGACGGAGTTATAGACATGAACCGTAAAGCCGACAGAAAATACATGATGCACGCTTATGCCAAAAAAGCGCAGATGTATGATTATGAAAACGGCAACGACACCATTTTCTTAAAAACATATAATAAGCTAGTCGCAGATAGAGAGAACCGTCCTTATTATGATGTACTTTTTTATGAAATGGGAGCTTTCTATGATAAAAGGAAAGACAAAGAAAATGCACTAAAATTCTACAATAAATCTTTAGGAAGAAAATCTAAAGATCCTTATTTATCAGCATCAGCATATCGAAACATCGGAAACATGTATTTTAAAAATACAGATTATACAATGGCTGCCAAATATTACGACAGTACATTGACAAAACTAAATCCGAAGACAAGAGAATATGCTTTCATCGAAAAAAACAGAAAAAATCTTGATAACGTAATTAAATACGAGGCAATTGCCAAACGAAATGACAGTATCATTAAAGTTTACGGACTGCCGGATTCTGAAAGAAAAATTTACTTTGAAAGTTATATCGCAGAACTTAAAAAGAAAGACGAGGCAAAACGTATTCTGGAAGAAAAAGAAAAAGAAAAGTTAGCCAATATAGAACGTAACAACAGCGCTTCGAGCGGGCCAACAGCAATTAATCCAAATTCATTAGGAAAACCTGCTGATGTTCCTTCAGATGGAATTAAACCCCCTTCAGGAAATGATCCTGTAAGTACATTTTATTTT
The DNA here is from genome assembly GCF_058807735.1 of Flavobacterium sp. GW821-FHT12A05. Lineage (NCBI taxonomy): Bacteria > Pseudomonadati > Bacteroidota > Flavobacteriia > Flavobacteriales > Flavobacteriaceae > Flavobacterium > Flavobacterium sp. GW821-FHT12A05. The sequence goes on from NZ_JBXAQY010000006.1 coordinate 159,329, forward strand.
TATAATCCAACAACGGTTGCCTACGGAAAACTGCAGTTCAAGAAAATGTGGGGTAATCGAAATCTTGGCGGTAACTGGAGATTATCTGCAATAAAAGCGGCTAATGACGCTGCAATGCGTAATGATAGTATACAGGAAGAAGAGGCTGCAAATAAATTAAAAGATACCGTTGTTGTAGAAAAATATACAACGGAGTTTTACGAAAAACAGCTTCCAAAAACTAAAGCAGCTATTGATAGTATAGGCACAGAACGAAATTTTGCCTACTATCAGTTAGGACTTATTTATAAAGAAAAATTTAAAGAATACACTTTGGCCAGCGATAAGCTTGAGCAATTATTAAAAAATAAGCCGGAAGAAAAACTGATTTTGCCATCGATGTATAATTTGTATAAAATTTATCAAATTACAAATCCTGCAAAGGCCGAAAGAATAAAATCAGATATAACAGCAAATTATCCAAATTCGAGATACGCTCAAATTCTAAACAATACCAATACAGACGATATGCCGTCGCCGGAAAAAGAATATCAAAAATGGTATAAGCTTTTTCAGGATGAACAATTTGATACTGTCTTAGATAATATTGATAATCTAATCAATCAATATTCTGGAGATGAGATAGTTTCTAAATTTGAATTGCTAAAAGCAAACACTTTAGGAAAAGTAAATGGACTAGACGCTTATAAAAAAGGTTTAGAAACAGTAGCTGATAACTATCCAAATAGTGAGGAAGGCAAAAATGCCAGAGAACTTCTTGAAAAACAAGTGCCTGTTTTAGAAAGATTAAACTTTACAACAGATGACAATAAAAGCTGGAAAATTTTATATTTAGTTCCGAATAACGATTCTAAAACGCGTAAACAAATTGAAGAAGCGATTAGAGTATTCTTGTTAGTCGAAAATTACGAAAGATTAACAACTTCCTTTGATAAATACAACAGAACACAAAGTTTTGTGGCTATTCATGGTTTGAAATCTGAGGCTTATGCCAAAGATGTTGCGGGAGTTTTAAGAGATGACAAAAAATATAAAATTGCACATCCAGCCATAATCATATCTACCAATAATTATAAAGTGGTTCAAATTAAAAAGAACCTAGACGCCTACCTTGCCCCAAAAACCCCATAATATAATGTTTGACAAAGTAAAAAAAAACGGAACAGAGCTCTTAGGAAAAACAAATCGAATTGTTGAAGGAACTTCTATTGTTGGAGACATAGTCTCAAAAGCAGATTTTAGACTGGATGGAGAATTAATTGGAAACTTCACATCGCAAGGAAAATTAGTAATAGGCGCATCTGGTATTGTAAAAGGTGAAATTATATGCAATAATGCCGATATTGAAGGCCAGTTTCACGGAAAAATTAAAGTTCTTGAAATCCTTAATATTAAAGCAACAGCACAAATTCATGGTGAAGTTGCCGTTGGAAAACTCTCTATAGAACCTGGAGCAGATTTTACAGCAACATGTACGATGCTTACTAATAATAAAGAAGCAGTTGTAAAAGAGACAAAAGATTTAAAAGGAAAAGATGTAAAAGATGGAAAAGGAGCCGAATAATAACAGAAGAAATAAATGGCTCGCTCTTATTAATATCCCCTTTCAAATGGGGGTTATTATTTTTCTTTTCTCTTATTTTGGAACCTGGCTAGACGAAAACCATCCAAGTCCTAAGGTGTATTACAATACTATTTTTGTAATGCTTGGCGTTGGCCTTGCCTTATATAATGTCATTCGTCAGGTTAATGATATTAATAAAACAAAGTAATTTTAGCAATGAAAGCAGCTTTAGATAAAAGTTGCATCTTTGCATAAAATTATTTCAAATGCTTTTAAAAAACTACAAACCTGTTCTTCATTTATTTTATTTCGCTTTAGCAGCTTGTGTACTGCATAAAGTGATTTTCTATTTTTTAAAAATTGATGTTCATAAATTCCACTACAGTATAGAATTTTTGTATTTAATTTTTTTCGGACTATCCGCTTTATTATACCTTATATTATTAATAGTAAAAAAGAAGAATTTTCAAATAGTTGGAATGGTTTTCTTATTTGGAACTTTTACACAAATGCTGTTAGGATATTTAATTTTGCAGCCAATTTTAGAAACCAAATCAGAAACAGTCAATCTTGAAAAAGTCAGTTTTTTTATAACATTTATTTTGTTTTTGTTATTTCAGACGCTTTTAACTGTCCGATTATTAAATGAAAAGCGTTAAAATCGCGAATATGTAAAACAAGGTTCAAAAATAATTTTTCATATCCTTTTGAATATTAATAAAAAATGTACCTTTGCACCAAATTTTAGAAACGTAAAAAAATAAGATTTTCAAAAGATATGGTGATTCCAAACAAACCACTCAGATTTATCCTTGCCGCTTTTGTAGCTTCTCTACCAATTATGGGTTTCGCAAACCCAGAGACTGACTCAACGCATGTACAAACTGAAGCTGTTCATGAAGAGAAAGTAATTTCGCATAATGCTCCTGAGGAAGGAGAGCACGCAGCTCTTGATCCAAAAGCTAAAGTGGATGCTTTTATTGATCATCACTTACAAGATTCTCATGACTTTGTTTTCTTTTCAGATGAAAAAGAAAATAAACACTACGGATTTTCATTACCAGTTATTCTTATAGATGGTGGATTGAAATTTTTCTCCTCTTCAAAATTACACCACGGAGAAGAAGTTGCAGAAGTTGACGGAAACTTTTACAAACTTGTTCACGGTAAAATTTATAAAACAGATGCTGCCGGTACAATTAACTTTGACGAACACGGTCATCCATCAAACGAAAAACCTTTAGATTTTTCTATTACAAAAAATGTTGTATCAATGCTTTTTGTTTCAGTATTACTTTTCTTAATGTTTACTGGTTTAGCAAAATCATATAAAAAAGGACCAATCCCAACTGGATTTGGAAGAGTTTTAGAACCACTTATTATTTTTATTAGAGACGAAATTGCTGTTCCTAATATTGGAGAGACAAAATACCGTAAATATATGGGTTACCTATTGACTGTATTTTTCTTTGTGTGGTTGTTAAACTTATTAGGAATGACTCCTCTTGGAATTAACGTTACAGGTAATATCGCTATTACAGTATGTTTAGCAGCATTTACTTTCTTAATTACACAATTTAGTGCTAACAAAGATTATTGGGGACACATTTTCTGGATGCCAGGAGTTCCGGTTCCAATGAAAATTATCCTTGCTCCAATTGAAGTTTTAGGAACACTAACAAAACCATTTGCATTATTAATTCGTTTGTATGCAAACATTACTGCAGGTCACGTAGTAATTATGAGTTTGATCGCTATGATTTTCGTAGGTAAAAATTTAGCTGCCGATTTGCCAATCTCATTAGGTTTAACATTGTTTATCTCTGTTATTGAAGTTTTAGTTGCATTTTTACAAGCGTTTATCTTTACAATGTTATCATCATTGTTTATTGGTATGGCTGTTCAGGATCACCACCATGATGATCACGGTCACCACGAAGAAAACGCAATTATTTAATTTAGAAGTTTAATTTTATATATATAAATACTTATGGGAACAATTCCAACTTTAGTAGGTGCAGGTTTAGTAGTAATCGGTGCAGGTTTAGGTTTAGGTAAAATCGGTGGATCTGCTATGGACGCTATTGCTCGTCAACCAGAAGCTGCTGGTAAAATTCAAACTGCGATGATTATTATCGCGGCTTTATTAGAAGGTTTAGCATTCGCTGCTTTAATCTTAGGAAAATAATAAAGAGAGAAATAACAACATCTTTAACGGTTGGTTAAAGGTGTTGTTACTTTTAAAAAAGAAATTAAATATTTAATATAGTTATAAAATGGATAAGTTAATTAACGATTTTTCATTCGGTTTATTCTTTTGGCAAGCTTTAATCTTGTTAGTATTAATTTTACTTTTGGTGAAATTTGCATGGAAACCAATTATGCAGTCTATTACTGACAGAGAAGAAGGTATTAAAAACGCATTGCTTTCTGCAGAAAATGCAAAGAGAGAAATGGAAAATTTACAAGCTGACAATCAAAGAATTTTGAATGAAGCTCGTGCAGAACGTGACGCGATGCTAAAAGAAGCTCGTGAAATGAAAGAGAAAATGATAGCTGATTCTAAAAACGAAGCACAAGAAGCGGGTCAAAAAATGATCGAGCAGGCAAAAGCTGCTATCGAAAGTGAAAAAAATGCTGCAATGGCTGAATTGAAATCTCAAGTTTCAACTTTATCATTAAGCATCGCTGAAAAATTATTGAAAGAAGAATTATCTAACAAAGAATCTCAAACTAAATTAGTTGAGAAAATGTTAGGTGACGTAAAGTTAAACTAAGATTATGGCAAGTACAAGAGCAGCAATTCGTTATGCAAAAGCAATTCTAGACTTAGCAAACTCTAAAGGTGTTGCCGAAGCTGTCAATAACGATATGAAATCAATTGCTTCTGCAATTGAAACTAATACAGAATTGAGTACATTTATTCAAAACCCAACAACAAAAGTTGAAGTTAAAGAAAGTGCTCTTTTAGAAGTTTTCGCAGATGTTAATGGTGTAACTAAAGGTTTATTCCATTTATTATTCGAAAACAAAAGATTTGAAATTCTAGAAGCAATTGCTTTAGAATATAAAAATTTATTTGACGAAAGTAATGGTGTTGAAGTAGCAAAAGTTACAACAGCTATTCCTATGGATGCTGCCTTAGAAGCTAAAGTATTAGCAAAAGTGGCAACTTTATCAGATAAAAAAATAACAATTGAAAATATCGTAGATCCATCAATTATTGGAGGATTTATTTTAAGAATAGGTGATCAACAATACAATGCGTCTGTAGCAAACAGATTACAGGTATTAAAAAGAGAGTTAAGTAATTAGTTTTATTACACATAAAAGTGTCTAAATTATAAATTAAGATGGCGGAAATCAAACCTGCTGAAATTTCAGCAATATTAAGAAAGCAAGTAGAAGGTTTTGAATCTGGTGCTACGCTAGAGGAAGTAGGAACAGTACTTCAAGTTGGAGACGGTATTGCTCGTATTTACGGGCTATCTAATGTACAATATGGTGAGTTAGTTGAATTTGATAACGGACTTGAAGCTATTGTATTGAACCTTGAAGAAGATAACGTTGGTGTGGTACTTTTAGGACCATCAACTGGAATCAAAGAAGGATCAACAGCAAAAAGAACACAACGTATTGCTTCTCTTAAAGTAGGTGAGCAAATGGTAGGACGTGTTGTTAACACTCTTGGTTTTCCAATTGATGGAAAAGGACCAATTGGTGGAGACTTATACGAAATGCCTTTAGAAAGAAAAGCACCTGGTGTTATCTTCCGTCAGCCGGTAACTGAACCATTACAAACAGGAGTAAAAGCAGTTGATGCTATGATCCCGGTAGGTCGTGGACAACGTGAGCTTGTAATTGGTGACCGTCAAACAGGTAAATCAACTGTTTGTATCGATACAATCTTAAACCAAAAAGAATTTTACGATGCAGGAAAACCTGTATTCTGTATATATGTTGCAATTGGGCAAAAAGCTTCAACTGTAGCAGGAATCGCAAAAATGTTAGAAGAAAAAGGAGCAATGGCTTATACAGTTATCGTTGCTGCTAATGCTTCTGATCCAGCTCCAATGCAAGTTTATGCTCCTTTCGCAGGTGCTGCAATTGGAGAATACTTTAGAGATTCAGGTCGTCCGGCACTTATCGTGTATGATGATTTATCTAAACAAGCTGTTGCTTACCGTGAGGTTTCTCTTTTATTAAGAAGACCACCGGGACGTGAGGCTTACCCTGGAGACGTTTTCTACTTACACTCTCGTTTATTAGAGCGTGCTTGTAAAGTAATTGCTGATGATGGTATCGCTAAAAACATGAACGATTTACCAGATTCTATTAAGTCTATCGTAAAAGGTGGTGGTTCATTAACTGCGTTGCCAATTATCGAAACTCAGGCTGGTGACGTTTCTGCATATATCCCAACAAACGTAATCTCTATTACAGATGGTCAGATTTTCCTTGATGGAGATTTGTTCAACTCTGGAGTTCGTCCTGCTATTAACGTAGGTATCTCTGTATCTCGTGTTGGAGGTAATGCACAGATTAAATCTATGAAAAAAGTTTCTGGAACTTTAAAATTAGACCAAGCTCAATTCCGTGAATTAGAAGCTTTCGCTAAATTTGGTTCTGACTTAGATTCAGTTACTTTAAACGTAATTGAAAAAGGAAAAAGAAACGTTGAGATCTTGAAACAAGGTCTAAACGATCCTTATACAGTAGAAAATCAAGTAGCAATTATTTACGCTGGATCTAAAAACTTATTAAGAAACGTTCCTGTAAATAAAGTAAAAGAATTCGAAGCTGATTTCTTAGCTTACTTAAACAGTAAACATAAAGATACGCTTAATGCGTTGAAAGCTGGAAAATTAGATGACACAATTACAGATGTTATCGAAAAAGCAGCAAAAGAAATTTCAGCAAAATATAACTAATTAGATAATTGGTAAATTAGATAATTAGAGAATGCCTAAAACATTATTCTAATTGTCTAATTTTCAAATTGTCACATTTTCTAATTAATAGATGGCAAATTTAAAGGAAATCCGTAATAGAATTACTTCCGTTTCATCGACGATGCAGATTACATCGGCAATGAAAATGGTTTCTGCTGCAAAGCTTAAGAAAGCACAAGATGCAATCACTGCGATGCGCCCTTATGCCGAGAAATTAACGGAGTTGCTGCAAAATCTTTCTGCTACACTTGAAGGTGAAGTTGGAGGAGATTACACAACACAACGTGAAGTAAAAAAAGTATTGCTTGTAGCTATAACTTCAAACAGAGGTTTATGTGGTGCATTCAATTCAAATGTTATTAAAGAGATTAAAAATCGTACCGATTTTTATGCAGGAAAACAAGTTGACGTTTTTGCTATTGGTAAAAAAGGAAATGACGTTTTAAGTAAAACGCATAAAGTTCACGGACATCATAATGCAATTTTTGATCATTTGACTTTCGAAAACGTTGCTGGAATTGCAGATAATTTGACTGAGAAATTCTTATCTGGAGAATACGACAGAATCGAGTTAATCTACAATCAATTTAAAAATGCTGCAACTCAAATTGTTCAAACAGAGCAGTTTTTGCCTTTAGCACCTATTAAATCTGATGCTACAGTTTCTGGTGGAGATTATATTTTCGAACCTTCAAAAGAAGAAATTGTTTTGACTTTAATACCTAAGTCATTAAAAACACAATTATACAAAGGTATCCGCGATTCATTTGCTTCTGAGCATGGTGCGCGTATGACAGCAATGCACAAAGCAACTGACAACGCAACAGAATTAAGAAACCAATTGAAATTAACTTACAACAAAGCACGTCAAGCTGCTATTACAAACGAAATCTTAGAGATCGTAGGTGGAGCAGAAGCTTTGAATGGATAATTAATTCATTGATATATAAAAAAAATAGCCAGCAAATATTTGCTGGCTATTTTTTTGTTGGAAGTTTTCTTTTTTAAGAATGTCTATAAACAAGAAAGTTTATAAAATGGTGATTCTCAATTTACCCAAAAATTGAGAATCAATACCATTTTATAAAATTATTGACACAGATTTTATCACTCTGTTGCTTTGTCTTTCATGGGAACAAACTAGCTTTATTAATCCCAATGCTCTGTTTTTTTAAGGGTTACATTTCAGCAGAATCAATCCCTGTGCTTTGTCTTTTATGGGAACAAACTAGCTTTATTAGTCCCAATGCTCTGTTTTTATAGGGTTACATTTCAGCAGAATCAATCCCTTATGCTTTGTCTTTTATGGGAACAAACAAGCTTTATTAGTCCCAGTGCTTCCTTTTTTATAAGGGTTGTATTTAGCTTTCTCAATCCCTGTGAAACAAATTTAAGAAAACACTGTCTAAAAAAAGTTATATAATTTTTAACTCTAATTTATATATTTCACATGTTAGCCTCCTGTTAATTATATAACTAGCATGAAATTTTTTAAGTATTTTTGGTATCTATTCCTTTTACAATGACTTTACAAACACGCGAACTTACTACGATTGACGAAATGTTGTCACAAATTGATACAATGAGATTTTTGTATCCACACATAACTTTAGAAAAATACCAATTCTTTTTATCCGAAATGATCCCGCATAACTATACACAAATTGCTGTTTTCGAAAATGAGGTTTGTTTAGGCATTACCGGTTGTTGGTCTGCCACAAAATTATGGACAGGTAAATACCTTGAAATAGACAATTTTGTAGTTCATCCTGAACATCGATCTAAAGGAATTGGAAAAATCCTAACTGATTATATCGAGCAAAAAGCACTTGACTTAGGCTGCAGCAGTATTGTTCTCGATGCTTTTACAGGAAATTTTGGAGCACATCGATTTTATTACAATCAGGGTTATGGTCCAAAAGGATTTCATTTTGTGAAAGTTTTAGACGAAAAGAAATTAACTCAATAAAATTCTTAGTAAGTTTTTTTATTGAATCTTTAAAAGCACTAATAAAACCAAAGAATTGGTTATTTTTGTTTTCCGAACTTTATTACTAATTATTTTGGGATTATATAAAAATCTATTCAAACAAACTGCAATTTATGGACTGGCAACCGTTTTACCACGAATGCTTAGTTTTTTATTGGTCAGATTATATACAGGTATTTTACCTACGGCCGAATACGGCGAAGTTTCGATCGTTTTGTCTTGGATGGTTTTCTTTAACGTAGTGCTTTCGTACGGAATGGAAACGGCATTTTTTAGATTTTACAGTGCCGAAGAAGACAAGAAAAATGTTATTGCGACTTCTACAATATCCATATTTTGGTCTTCGATAGGTTTCTTATTTGCGGCCTTAATTTTTAGAAATACTCTGGCAAACTGGGCCGAAGTCGATGCACAGTATATTACCTATTCGGTTTGGATTTTAGTTTTAGATGCTTTGGTTTTAGTACCATTCTCAAAATTAAGAGCAAACCAGCGACCAATGGTTTATGCGGCAATTAAAATTGGAAATGTTATCATTAACTTACTGCTCAACATTTTCTTTTTAATCTATCTGCCAAAACTGGCGGCTTCAAATCCAAACTCTGTTTGGGACAATTTATACGTAGAAAATTTCCAGATCGCTTATATTTTCATTGCCAATTTACTGGCGAGTTTAGCAACATTCATTGTGCTTTCGCCAAATTATCTTTCACTAGGAAGAAAATTCGATCCGGTGCTTTGGAAAAAAATGATGAAATACGGTCTGCCTATTTTAGTTGCCGGACTTGCATTTGCGGTTAACGAACATTTTGATAAAATCTTACTTGGATATTTACTGCCTGAGAATTTAGCAAAATCTGAAGTTGGAGCTTATTCTGCCTGTTATAAACTCGGTTTATTTATGGTTTTGTTTGCAACCGCTTTTAGATTAGGAATCGAGCCTTTCTTTTTCAGCCACGCAAAAAACGAAAATGCACCGCAAACCTATGCCGTAATTACAAAATATTTTGTGATTTTAGGTTCGTTGATTTTATTAGGAGTTATCGTTTTTGCAGATCTTCTTAAATACCTTTTATTAGACAATAAATCTTATTGGGAAGCAATGAAAGTTGTGCCGTTAATTATTCTGGCTAACTTCTTTTTAGGAATTTACAACAACTTATCAGTTTGGTATAAATTGACAGACAAAACCAAAATTGGAGCATATATTTCAATTGTTGGTGCAATTGTAACCCTGCTTTTAAATTACTTCTTAATACCAAAATACAGTTATTACGGTTCTGCAATTGCAACCATTTCTGCTTACGGAAGTATGATGTTAATCTCGTATGTTTTAGGAAATAAATATTACCCAATTCCTTACGACATGAATAAAATTTCGGCTTATTTAGGCATTTCAATATTATTTTCGGCTATTTCCTTTTATGGATTTAGAGAAAATTATTTCGTTGGAATTCCGTTATTACTAGCCTTTATGTACTTTGTTTATCACAACGAAAAAGACACGATCAAAGGAATAATGAACAGAAAGTAAAGTGCTTTTTTAATCTTTTATAATAAAAATGAAAATACAAATTATCAATAAATCACAACACGATTTACCAAATTACGAAACGATAGCTTCTGCAGGAATGGACTTGCGTGCCAATATTTTAGAACCAATTACGTTAAAACCTTTAGAAAGAACAATTGTAAAAACAGGACTTTTTATCGAATTGCCAATTGGTTACGAGGCGCAGGTAAGACCAAGAAGCGGATTGGCAGCAAAAAAAGGAGTTACGGTTTTAAATTCTCCAGGAACTGTCGATGCGGATTACAGAGGTGAAATAGGAGTGATTTTGGTAAATTTATCAAATGAAGAATTTGTAATTGAAAACGGAGAAAGAATTGCACAATTAATTATTGCCAAACACGAAAGAGCAGAGTGGATAGAAGTTCAGGAACTTTCTGAAACTTCAAGAGGAGAAGGCGGATTTGGCAGTACTGGCGTTAAGTAAGTTTTCAGTCGCAGTTTACAATCGCAGTAATCAGTTTTGCACTTTGCGATATTAAAAATGAAATGAAAAACTTTGTAATCTTTGCGAAAAATACTTCGCGAACTTTGCGGTTAAAAATTTTAAGTTGCAGAACAAAGTAACCTTTAAGGTTAAAAATTAAGAACCAAACCAAGAGGATTTTTTTTAAATCTTCCCAATAAAAATAGATATTAGATGAAAATAATCGTTCCAATGGCGGGTCGCGGATCAAGACTACGTCCTCATACTTTAACAGTTCCAAAACCATTAATTCCGGTTGCGGGAAAATCAATCGTGCATCGTTTAGTAGAAGATATTGCTAAAATATTAAAAGAGCCAATCGAAGAAGTTGCTTTTATTCTTGGTGATGAAGCTTTCTTTGGAGCTGATTTAGTAGCAAGTCTTGAGGATCTGGCAAAAGGATTAGGAGCAAAAGCGTCAATTTACCGTCAGGATTTACCATTAGGAACAGGCCACGCGATTATGTGTGCAAAAGAATCTTTGTCAGGGCCGGCAGTTATCGCTTACGCGGATACTTTAATCAGAGCCGATTTTGAACTTGATCCATCAGCCGATGCTGTAATCTGGGTAAAACAAGTAGAACAACCAGAAGCTTTTGGTGTTGTAAAACTAAATCAAAATAATGAAATTATAGAATTGGTTGAAAAGCCAAAAGAATTTGTAAGCGATTTGGCTGTAATTGGAATTTACTATTTCAAAGAAGTAGGCGATTTGAAAAAAGAACTTCAAGGCGTTTTAGATAACAACATTCAAAACGGAGGAGAATACCAAATCAACGACGGAATTAAAGCCATGATGGCAAACGGAAAAGTTTTCAAAACCGGAAGCGTTGACGAATGGATGGATTGCGGCAACAAAGATGTTACAGTGGAAACCAACAGCAGAATGTTAGGATTCTTGCATAACGATGGCGAACATTTAGTAGATTATGATGTAACTTTAGAAAACTCAACTATCATTCCTCCTTGTTATATTGGTGAAAATGTAGTTTTGAAAAACGCAACGGTTGGGCCAAATGTTTCAATAGGAAAAGGATGCCACGTAATCGACAGTTCTATTAAAAATAGCTTAATACAAACTTATTCTCAAATAAAAAATGCTAACTTAGATAATGCAATGATCGGAAATCATGTTAGTTATGATGGAAAATTTACCAGTATAAGCATTGGAGATTATTCAGTTTTAGAATAAAAAACAAATTCGGTTTCCTAAAAATGAAATCATAAAGAAGGATGAAAAAAGGTATTTTGATAATTTTATTTTTTGCTCTGCTTAGCAATTCAGCTTCGGTTTTCGCACAAACGGAACCAGAAGATATTGCTTTGGCTCCAGATGAATATCAAGATGCTTTTTATGAATCTTTGAAACAAAAAGGAATCGAAAATTACGATAAAGCTATAGCATCTTTAGAAAAATGTATCAAACTTAAACCTTCTGATGCAGTTGCTTATTTTGAAGTTGGAAAAAATTATCTGGCTCTCAAAGAATATCAAAATGCGCAGACTGCATTTGAAAAAGCTACCCAATTAGATCCAAAAAACAAATGGTATTGGTTAGGAATTTACGATGTAAGTTACGAAACCAAAAATTATCCGCTCGCGATAGAAACAATTCAAAAAATTATTGTTTTTGATGAAGAATATAAAGACGATTTAATATCGTTATATATGATTACAAATCAATATGATAAAGCACTTGTAACGATTAATGAAATGAACGATAAGTTCGGAAAATCTACAGATCGTGATAATTACAAAATGCAGATTTTATCGCAGGGAAAATATCAAAATGCCGAGATTTCTAATTTGATTGATCAGATTAAAAAGAACCCGAAAGAAGAATCAAACTATGTAAATCTGATTTTTTTATATTCAAAGTTAGATGAAACAGACAAAGCGGTCGATGTTGCAAAACAATTGGCAAAAGAAATTCCAAATTCTGAATGGGGACAAGTTAGTTTGTTTAAAACTTATTTAGATGCAAATCAGGCGGACAAAGCCATTAAGTCGATGAATGTTATTTTATCAAGTTCAAAAATTGATTCAAAAATAAAGCACCGCACCTTAAATGAGTTTTTGATTTATGTAAATAAAAATCCGCAGTACGGACCAGATTTAGAAAAAGCAATTTCTTATTTTGACAATGACAAAGAGGTTGATGTTGCCAAAGAAATAGGAAAATTTTATCATAGTAAAGGCCAGTTTGAAAACGCTATTAAATATTATGAAAAAGATTTAGCAGCCAATTCAGACACAGATCGCGAAACCAATTTACTTTTGCTCGAAGCTTATGCACAGGCAAAACAATTTGCACCCATGACAAAAAGAGCCATGAGCATGATTGAGATTTACCCAAGTCAGCCTCAGTTTTATTATTATGCAGGATTAGGAAGTAATCAGCTGCAGCAATTTAAAAATGCAAAAACCGTTTTAGAAATGGGATTGGATTATGTTGTAGAGGATAAAAAACTAGAAGCAAATTTTAATATGCAGCTTGGAGAGGCATACAATGGGTTAGGAGACGCTAAGAAAAAAGAGGAATACTTTTTGAAAGCAAATGAAGTATTAAAACAAAAGAAATAAGGAGAAAGTAACGATGAAAAAATATATAGCATTACTAATACTATCGGTTTTTGTGATTTCTTGTAAATCAAAAGCAGTAGCGGTTAAAAACAACAATACCACCGAAGTTATCGCTAAAAAGGACAAGAAAGTCATAGAGAAACACTACGAAAACAAATTAGATTTTTCGACTTTATATATCAAAGCCAGTGCAAAATATGTTGACGAAAAACAAAGTCAAAATGTGACTGCCGAAATAAGAATCGAAAAAGACAAACAGATTTTAATAAGCGTTAGGTTTTTAGGAATAACAATGGCAAAAGCTTTAATAACGCCAACAGCTGTAAGTTATTACGAAAAAATAAGCAGTACTTATTATGAAGGAGATTTTAGCAGTTTAAGTAAATGGCTTGGAACGGAGCTGGATTACAGTAAAGTTCAAAATTTATTAATTGGAGAAGCTTTTGACGATTTAAGAAAAGGGGAGTACACTCAGACAATTGTTGAAAATCTTTTCCGTTTAGAAGATGAAAAAGACGATAAAATTAAGAAAGCATTTTATTTAGATCCTGAAAAATATCTGGTTCAAAAAGAAGAGATTACGCAGGCATCTGAAAACAGAAAATTAGAAATTAATTATTCTGATATTAAAACGTACAATCAGGGAACTCTTCCTACTGCGATTGAGATTAATGCAGTACAGCCAAAAGGAACAACTAATATTAATTTGAACTACAATAATATTTCATTTAACGAAGAACTTTCTTTTCCTTATAGCGTACCAAGCGGTTATAAGAAAGTTTTAATTAAGTAAATTTGCAATAAAGAAAAATAGAAAGATGCCAAAATTTCTCCTAAGCCTAATTTTTGTCTGCGCCACAACATTTATGTGGGCGCAGGATTCCCAGCAAGAAAAACTTGAACAACGTAAAGCGCAGATTCTTCAGGAAATTAAAGACAATGAAAGAATGCTTCAGTCTGTAAGAAAAAAAGAAAAATCAGCTGTAAACGAATATTTAATTCAGGCGAATAAAATTAAACTGAAAGAGAAACTGATTAATACAACGGCTAAGCAGGAAAAAATATTGAGCAACGATATGTATATTAACCAAGTAAAGGTTAATAAACTAAAAAAAGAATTGGCAGTTTTAAAAGAAGATTATGCAAAGATGATCTTGAAATCGTATAAAAGCCGTTCAGAGCAGAGCAGGGCCATGTTTATTTTATCTTCAGAAAGTTTTTTACAAGCTTACAAAAGAGCACAGTATTTAAAACAATATACTAATTTCAGAAAAAACCAAGGTTTAGAAATTCAATCTAAAACAGCAGAATTAGTAACGTATAATGCAAAATTAGACGGACAAAGACAGGTTAAGAAAAAGATTATTGTTGAAAACGAAAAAGAAAAGCAAAGCTTAGAAGTAGAGAAAAAAGAACAGCAAAAATTGGTTAACTCTATTAAAAAGGACAAGAATAAAATTGCTGCCGATATTAGAGCCAAACAAAGTGAATCGAAAAGAATCGACAGACAAATTGATCGTTTGATTCGTGAGGCAATTGCCGAAGCAAATAGAAAAGCGGCACTTGAAAAAGCAAAAGAAAATCCGGGATCGACCGCTCCAAAAGCGCCGGTATCCTCTTCTAAAATTGTAATGACACCAGAGGATAAAGTTCTGGCAGCCGATTTTAAAGCAAACAGAGGAAGATTGCCTTGGCCGGTAGAAAAAGGATTTATATCATTGGGTTATGGAGATCAGCCGCACCCGTTATATCCTTCGATTTCTGTACATAATTCAGGAGTAGAGATTACGACCGAAGACGGAGCAAACGCAAGAGCAGTATTCGCAGGTGAAGTTTTTAGTGTTATGGTTTTATCGCCAGTAAATACAGTAGTAATGATTCAGCATGGAGACTATTTTAGCGTTTACCAAAACTTAAGTAAAGTATATGTAAGCAAAGGAGAAAAAGTTTCGATCAAACAAAATATTGGAAAAGTAAGAACAAGCGGTGATACCGGAAAAACGATCATCAAGTTTTTGATTCTTCAAAATACAACAAACAGCAATCCAGAAGGATGGCTGCAAAACAGATAAAAGATAGGGAGCTGAAAAGCTCCCTTTTTATTTAGTCATATTGTTCTAAAAAATATCGAATAACATCTGTTGTGGTTACAATTCCTTTAAGCTCTCCATGATCGACAACCGGAAGAGCATGAAAATCTTCTTTTGAAAAAATTTCCGCCAGATCCCTGACGATAGCATCCGAAGAAACGGTTTTTGGTTTACAGGTCATGACCTGCGGAATCGTCAGCATATCCAAGATAGCTTCGTCAACTCCGTCCTGTCCATCAAACAAAGCACCAAAAGTAAGACGGTTAATATCTGTTCGGCTGATAATACCAACAACTTCTTTTCCGTTTACCACAGGAATATGTCGAATAGAGTTCGATTTTAGTTTTTCTACTACTTTTCTTAAATCGTCATTTTGATTTACAGTCACTACAGTTTTAGTCATGATGTGGCTAATTGGTTCTCTTTTTTTCATGATTTGATAGTTTAATGTTTACATCAAATATGTCGAATTATTCTGATAATTAATATGATCTTTATCAGCTTTATAAAGAATACAAAACAACTTTTGGCAGAGTAAAAATTCAAGAAGAACTGTCATTAAATGACGCACAATTTCAATTTTGGCAATAATAAGTAGTTAGTTAATTTGAAATTGCAGCGAATGAAATTAAAAATAGTATTTTTGCACTATGGAAACAAATAGACAGAAAAAAATAGGAAGTGTCATCCAAAAAGATTTGGTTGATATTTTACAGGGTGAAGTGAGAAAAAACGGAATTAGTAATTTAGTAATTTCGGTATCCAAAGTTAGCGTAACTTCAGATTTATCTGTGGCGACAGTATATTTAAGCATTTTCCCTCAAGAAAAAGCACAAGAAACTTTAGACGGAATAAAATCAAATACAACCTTAATTAAGCACGATTTATCGCAGCGTGTTCGTTTGCAATTGCGTCGTGTACCTAATTTGGTTTTCTTTATCGATGACTCATTAGATTATATCGAAAAAATTGATAATGCACTTGCTAACAGAGAAAACCCTATAGAAAATCGTGATCTTTTAGAAAAAAGAAGAAAATCGTAAATTGAATTTTCCCCTTTACATAGCCAAACGTTATATTTTTAGCCGAAGTAAAAATAACGCTATCAATATCATCAATAGAATTGCCAGCATGGGAATCATTGTTGGTACAATGGCTTTGTTTGTGGTTTTATCCGTTTTTAGCGGATTAAAAGTTTTTAGTCTCTCGTTTACAAACGAAATCGACCCCGATTTAAAAATGACAAGTACTTTAGGAAAGTCATTTTTACTTTCTCCCGAACAGGAAAATCAAATCAAAAAAATAAACGGTGTTGCTTCCTACACGAAGATTATTGAAGAACGTGTTTTGTTTTTGTTTAAAAATAAACAGCATGTTACCTATTTAAAAGGTGTTGATAGTCTTTATCCAGTGGTTAACGATATCAAGGTAAAACTTTTTAACGGGCAATGGTTAAGACCAGATTCTTATCAGGTCGTAATAGGTTATGGAATGGCACAGGATTTTTCGTTAGGAATTCTAGATTTCGAAAATCCGTTGCAAATCTTTGCTCCAAAACCAGGTAAAGGTGCTATCGAAAATCCCGAAGAAGCTTTTAATAAAACAGATGTTCTGCCTGTTGGAATATATTCGATAAGCGAAGATTTAGATTCAAAATATGTTTTTGCTGATTTAGGTTTGACTCAGGAATTATTGATGTATAAACCAAATCAAATTTCAGGAATTGAATTTAAGCTGAAACAAAATGCAGATGAAAATGCGATTAAAAGCCAGCTTCAAAAAATATTTCAGAATAAAATTACCTTAAAAAACAGAGCTCAGTTAAATGAGTCTTTGTATAAAATGCTTAATACCGAAAATATCGCGGTTTATTTGATTTTTACACTCGTCATTATTGTAGCACTTTTTAACTTAATTGGAGCCTTGATTATGATGATTTTGGATAAAAAAGGAAACCTTAAAACCCTTTTTAATCTGGGAACAGAAATTAATAGTCTTCGAAAAATATTCTTGCTTCAAGGAACCTTGCTAAGTATTTTTGGAGGTTTAATAGGACTCGCATTAGGAATTATTTTGGTAATTCTGCAGCAGCAATACGAGCTTATTATGATCACGCCAACTTTGGCTTATCCAGTAGTTTTTACATTAGAAAACGTGATGATTGTAATGGCAACAATTGTATCTCTGGGATTCGTGGCTTCGTTAATAGCCAGCAGTCGTGTAAGTAAAAAATTATTAGATTAATATTTTCTTTAAAAATATTACCTATATTTACCGCCTTGAAAATCTACAGCATATGATTGTTTCTGCCTAATCCTATTTTATTTTCTACAATAATTAGGATACTTACGTTTTTATTTTTTAGTTCAGATGAATATATCTGGACGAATTTTATCATTTATCCTAACATATCATGACAGAAACAACGATAAAGAAAAGTCTATTTTCTAAAATTTTCACCACTTTAAAACAAGCCCTTAAAGGCGACGAATCATTTGATTATACTGCCGGAAGTATCAAAAAAGCCGTAATTCTATTAGCCATCCCGATGGTTTTAGAAATGATGATGGAATCGGTTTTTGCTTTAGTCGACTTATACTTTGTGGGTCATTTAGAGCATAGCAGTTTTGCAATTCAAACGGTTGGTTTAACAGAATCTGTTTTAACCATTATCTATTCTCTGGCTATCGGAATGAGTATGGCCGCAACAGCAGTTGTAGCGAGGCGTATTGGAGAAAAAGATCCTGTCGCTGCTGCAAAAGCCGGAATGCAGGCCATAATTGTAGCATTTGCAATAAACAGTTTGTTAAGCATTTTCGGAATTGTGTATGCCAAAGACATACTGTTGTTTATGGGCGCATCTGTAGATGCTGCCGAACACGGGTTTAGATTTACGCAAATTATGATTGGCTCAAGTCTTTGCATTATGCTTTTGTTTTTGATCAACGGAATTTTTCGCGGAGCAGGAAACGCAGCAATTGCAATGAAAAGTCTTTGGATTGCCAATATCTGTAATATTATTTTATGTCCAATATTAATTAACGGTTTCGGACCTGTTCCTGCTTTTGGATTAGTTGGAGCAGCAATAGCCACCACTTTAGGAAGAAGCATTGGAGTATTGTACCAGGTTTACCATTTGTTTTTTGGAAACGGAATCTTGAAAATTAAAATCGCATATTTTGCTCCTGACTTTAAACAAATAAAAGCCTTGGTTAAAATTGCAGCACCGGGAATTTTACAATTTGTAATTGCCTCTTGCAGCTGGATTTTCTTAGCACAATTAGTGGCAACAACTGGAGGAGATCATGGCTCTGCAGGTTATCAAACGGCTTTGCGAATTATGATGTTTTTCATTCTTCCAGCTTGGGGATTGAGTAATGCAGCTGCAACTTTGGTTGGACAGAATTTAGGAGCAAAACAAATTGAACGTGCCGAAAAATCGGTTTATACAACGGCAAGATACAATGTGATTTTTATGGCTTCGATCATGATTATTACTTTGTTTTTTGGGCAATATATAATTTCATTTTTCACAAATGATGAAATGGTAAAATCCATTGCAGTCGAAGCATTACAGATTATGAGCATCGGATTTATCTTTTACGGAATAGGGATGGTTTTAATCAATACTTTTAATGGAGCAGGAGATACCTGGACACCAACCGGAATTAATTTCTTTGGGTTTTGGTTGTTCCAGATTCCGCTGGCTTATGTATTAGCAAAACATTTTAATATGGGACCAACCGGAGTTTTTATCGCCATTCCAGTTGCCGAAACCGCCATTACTCTTGCTGGAATATTTTTCTATAAAAGAGGAAAATGGAAACGTGTTCAAGTATAATTTAAAAGAAAAAGCCCTTCAAATTTTGAAAGGCTTTATTTTTTTTAGTTTATAATGAATTTAGAAGTTACTAACATGTAAATAAAATCTTATTTTTAACTCTTGAAAAAAATCTAATACATTAAATAAAATATGAAAAATCAGTTAAAGAAAATTCAAATTACAATTGGAGTTAGTCTATTTGCTTTGACAATGCATTCTCAACAAATAGGAAATGGATCGGCCGCTATTCTTGATAATTTTACAGTACCTCTTGGTTCAGGAACTTACAATGCCATAAATCCAATCGGGACATTACCAGAAAGCAATTGGCAGCATTTGTTTGTAGTTAGACATCCAAATGCTAATAATAATTATCAATTACAAATAGCTTCAACAATAGCGGAAAATGATAGATTATATTTTAGGAAATTAGCGGCTGGCGCAGCAACTCCAATAAATCCAAGTTGGAATGAATTAGCCACTAGAGGGACAAATAATTTTATTGGAGATCAAATTGTAATTGGAAATGTTGGTATTGGAACTCAGAACCCGACTGAAAAATTTGAAATTTATAATTCAGACACGAGTCCATCTGTTATCTCTTTAAGGAGCAATAGAAATGATGCACAATTCGTTGATGTGGGCAGAATAAGCGCTAAGCAGACAACTGTTGAAATAGCAAGAATTGGTATGCCTAGATCGGGAGGCACTCATACAGGATATTTAACTTTTTGGACAAAAGCAGATAATAATGGTGATTTGACTGAAAAAGTAAGAATAGCAGAAAACGGTAATATGGGTATTGGTACAATCAATCCACAGAATAAACTTGATGTAAATGGCACAATTCATTCTAGAGAAGTAAAAGTAGATATGAGTGGCTGGTCAGATTTTGTTTTTAAAAAAGATTATAATTTGCCTACTCTTGAAGAAGTTGAGAATCATATTGCTGAAAAGGGACATTTAGAAAACATTCCCAGCGAACATGATGTTATAAAAAATGGTATTAATTTAGGAGAAATGAATGCTAAACTTTTGCAAAAAATAGAAGAGTTAACTCTTTATACTATTGAACAAAACAAAAAGATTAATGAGCTTCAAAAAGAAAACAAAAGGTTTTCTGAAATTGAAAAAAGATTAGAAAAAATAGAGAGAGGAACAAAATAAAAAGGATTAATCTTTGTCAAAGTTCAAAACTTTGACAAAGATTACATTTTATCTAAACAAATTCATATCCCGCATAAACCTCTTCAATTTCTTTCATGATATTGAATAAATCTTTAGGAGCGTCAGTTGTAACTAATTTTTGTTTGAATTCTTTGAATGAATGAATTCCTTTAAAATAGTTTGTATAATGACGACGCATTTCTACAATCCCCAAGCGTTCGCCTTTCCATTCCATCGACCATTTTAAATGATTTCTTGCAGCTTCAACACGATCAATAACAGTTGGAGCAGGTAAGTGCTCACCTGTTTTAAAATAATGCTTGATTTCGTTAAAAATCCACGGATAACCAATCGCAGCACGACCAATCATGATACCATCGATTCCGTATTCATTTTTATATTTTAATGCTTTTTCCGGATTGTCGATATCGCCGTTTCCAAAAATAGGCATTGTAATTCTTGGGTTGTTTTTTACGCGGGCAATGTGCGACCAGTCAGAGTGGCCTTTGTACATTTGTGCACGGGTTCTGGCATGAATCGTTAAAGCCTGAACACCAATATCCTGAAGTCTTTCGGCAACTTCATCAATATTAATCGAATTTTCGTCCCAGCCTAAACGCGTTTTTACCGTAACTGGCAAATCAGTACTTCTAATAACCGCTTTTGTTAGGCGAACCATTAAATCTACGTCTTTCAAAACTCCGGCTCCGGCACCTTTACAAACCACTTTTTTTACAGGACAACCAAAATTAATATCCACTAAATCTGGTTTTACCGTAGAAACAATTTTAGACGAAAGCGCCATTGCTTCTTCGTCACCCCCAAAAATTTGAATTCCAACCGGACGTTCATAATCAAAAATATCCAGCTTCATTCTACTTTTTATAGCATCACGAATCAATCCTTCCGATGAAATAAATTCAGAATACATCATGTCAGCACCGTGCGCTTTGCATAATCTGCGAAACGGCGGATCGCTCACATCTTCCATTGGTGCGAGTAATAAAGGAAATTCGGGTAATTCTATGTTGCCAATCTTGACCATCTTCAATATTTTGTGCAAAATTACAACATTTAGTTTAATTTGTACCAAATTGAGGTTCAAAGGTTCAAGTGATAAAGTTACAAAGGTTTTATACTCAGAATCTAAACCTTTGTCCCTCTGAGCCTTTGAAACTCTGTACCTTTAACGATAGTCAAAAAACCGAATTGGTTTTCGGCTCATTGGATTAAAAACCAAAGGATTTAAAGTTTCTTTTGAGGCGAATTCTATTTTTGGAGTCACCCTTAATTTGGCTCTAAAGTGATCTTTAATTTCCTGAAGAAATTCTGGAGTTTGATTTTTTACCGCAATTTTTATTATGATTTCATCCGTGCCTAAATCGTTTGTCGAAATTTCAATAATATGATTTTCGATATTGTCGAAACCGCTTAAAACGTCGTTCATTGCCGGCGGATAAAGCGTTGTACCTTTGTATTTAATCATTTGTTTTTTACGGCCGACAACTGGACCAACACGCAGCGTATTTCTTCCGCACGCACAAGGTTCGTCATGAAGCTGTACAATATCACCGGTTTTAAAACGCAGTAAAGGCATTGCCTCAATACCTAAAGTAGTAAAAGTAAGTTCGCCGGTTTCTCCGTTTTTTACAGGCTGATTATTTTCATCGAGAACTTCAATAATAATTAATTCCGGATGATGATGTCCGCCGTTTCCATGTTCACATTCTGTAAACGCCGTGCTCATTTCGGTAGAAGCATAAGTCGAAAACAACTTAATATTCCATTTATCTGTGATTTTTTTTGATAAAGTATTCATCGAAAAATCCTGATCTCTCAATGATTCGCCAATACAAATCGCACCTTTTATACTCGAATTATTATGATCGATTCCGTGAATTTCAGCGTATTCAATTAATTTCAATAAAAATGAAGGAACGGTAATTAAATAACTCGGGTTGTATTTTAAAATCGAATCCCATTGCATTTCCGGAATTCCGGCACCAACACGAATTACGCCGACTTTTAATTTTCTAAGTCCAAGAAAATAAGCCAGACCGGCCATAAATTTTCTGTCGATTGTGGTCATTAACTGTACCACATCGCCTTCGGCAATTCCGGCGCAGGCAAACGAAATAGCTTCATTATAAGCCAGTCGGTCTAAATCAGAATCGGTTAAACCAAAAGTTACAGGATCGCCTAAAGTTCCAGAAGTAGAGGCATAGTCAATGATTTTTTGCTGTGGCACACAAACAAAATCATCGTTGTATTGTTGTAAATCTTCTTTTGTAGTAACAGGTAAAAACTGTAAATCTTCGAGTGTTTTAATTTTCGAAATATCAATATTTTGTCCGGCAAATAATCTTTTATAAAAAGGAGAATTTTGACTTATGTATTCTAAAAGCTCAATCAGTTTTTTTTCTTGAAAAATTTTAATTTCTTCTAAAGAATCTTTTTCTATTGCTGGAATCATTGTAATTTTCTTTTGATTTTTTTTAAATATTTTTCAATTTTTTCTTTTTCAGGCGCTGTAGTGATTTCTTTTGTCAAAGCTTTTTCAAAATTAAGCTGCGCCTTTTGGAATTCTTTTATTTGGTAAAAGTACAATCCTGCTTTATAATACACAACCCAATAATCAGGGTTTAATGATTGATAATTTTGAATGAATTCCGGAGAAATATTTTCTTTCTTATCTAATATCGAATCTATTTTATGATCTTCAATCCTGAATTTTTTATAATCCTGAAAAGCCGCAGTTTTTAAAAAAGGATCTTGTGCAATATTTAAATTTTGTTTTTGAAAAGAAACCAGACTGTCGGTTTTTCTTTCATTAAAAACAGAGTTTAAATCATAGCAGACAAATTCGCCTAATTGATAAGGATTTGCCGAAACCCAAACCAGTTTTTCTTTGGGTTTAAAAATAATTCCGTGATGTGACATTAATTGATTCAATGCTTTTTCTGAACCATATCCGAGTGAAATATCGTTTAATCCTTTTTTATTTCGAAGAATTTCTGAAGCAATTTCAGGATTTATTTTTGGGTTTTCTTTTAAGAGTTCCTGCATTCTTTCCAATCGGTATTCAGAATGACTGTTTGTAATTTGTTCCTGATTTCTTTTATCATTTGCAAAAGCTTCACCCTGAAAATGATTGGAACAAATTAACTGATCGCTGTTTGGAACATCGTAAACGTCCATTTTTTTTGGCGAAACTTCGATCAAAATGGCTTTGTTGTCATTGGCACTTCCTACCATAATAGATTCAGAAACAAATACTTTTCGTTTTTTTGCGATTGAAATAGCCTCGTCTATAGTTGCAGCATGCTGTAAAATTTCCCGGGTCAAAATAGAAATTGGCGTTTTTGCAATTAGCGGAATTTTTGATTTTGATGCATTTATAGTGACCGTTAAACCTTGCTGATTCATTCCTGAAACCGCGCCAATCATTCCCGGCCAGGTAACCATCATAAATTTGTAACCTTCCTTTGGATTTATAAACGCAACGATTTTATTTTCCGCGAAAGCGTCATTTACATAAAAATCAAAATTTCGCCCGAGGATTAAATTTCCATCTTCTGATTTTTCGTTCCAGGCAGCAAAAGACGAACAGCCCACCAAAGCCAAATCCTGCAATGCGTGACCAATATCGTGTGCGGCATGAAGGTATAAACCACGCTGGTATTTTGGAGCAATATTATCAAACTCGTGCGAAGTGTATTCTGAAAGGCCAAAAATTTCGGTTTGGTATTCTTCAGGAACATTCAAGTACAATTTTCGATTGTACCATTTTAAAAAGTGACGAAGCATTTTTTGCTCAAAACTGGACGGAATTAAATCTTTTATTTTGGAGAAGAAAATCTTTTGTTGTTTTTGTAAAAGAGAATCTGTTAAAGCTCCGGTGTTTAAACCAATTTCCAGCGGATCGCCTTCGGCATATAATTCCCAAAGACCTTGCTTATTTTTTAAAAGGGAATTTTTTCCTGATACAAAAACCGAATCTGATTTTTTTGTAACGACTGGTTTTGCCGAATTATACTTTGAAATATCAGGCTTATGATGCATTGATTTTGATGTTCCGCAAGAAACAAACAAGAGGATAAAACCGATAAATAAAAAAAGAAAGCCTCGGTTTTTCATGATTTTTATTCAGATTCCGTGTTGATTTTGGTAACCAGATATTCTTTACCAATAATTTCAGAGCAGGTTGAAACGGCACCAATTGTTACGCCCAAAACCCCATGCATATTTATACTTTGCCCCGTAAGATACAAATTATCTAATTTGGTTTTTGCCGGAATTAAAGTTTTCATCGGATTACTAGAATCTTTAACATATCCGTACATATTTCCGTTGTAACCGCCAATGTAATCGCGATAGGACAGGGGTGTAGAAGTATGAATTGATTTTATACAATCTTTAATTCCCGGAAATTTTATTTCAATTTCGTCTAAAAATCTAGCTGCTTTTCTAGATTTAAATTCCTCGTAACTTTCGCCTCGGTCACTTTCCTCGGCAGTGGTATTAAAAGTGTCGGCCCAAGGTAAAACATCTTCATATTTCATGTACGTAATAAACGTCATGCCATCGGCCCAGATTTCTTCTTTTTTTGAGGCATTCATAGAGGCCATAAAACCTTTTGGCCAAGAATTTTCGTCGTATTCATGTGCAGTCCAAACTTCGCTGGTTTTTTTGAAATGATAGAAATTATGGTTGATGTATTTAAAAGTTTCGGGTTTAAAAACGAGATACAAACTAAAAGCCGAAATCACGCCTTCAAGACTTTGAACCCTATTAAAAAAAGCTTTCCGGAAGTTTTCTTCGCCAGCCATTTTTAGCGTCGTTTTGGGTTCGATATTAGAGATAAAGATCGAGCCGGAAATTTTAGTCCCGTCTTTTAATTCAACATAATCGACTTTATTCTCGACAACATTAAAACGCGTAACTTCTTTATATTTATAAAATTCGCCGCCGTATTTTTTAAGCTGTTTTAAAAGCTGTTTGGTAATCTGGCTTCCGCCGTTTATACAGCGCCAAGAACTTTGAATGTATGAGTTTACTGAAAGGGCATGAACGTAAAAAGGCGATTTATCCGGAATCCCGGCATAGAGAAAGTTAGAACCGGCCAGAACCGCTTTTAGTTTTTCGTTTTGAGTGCATTCGTCAATAGTTTCTTTTGCATTAAGTGCCAGAATTTCATTATCATATTTGCCTTCCCAGTTTAAATTATAAAGCGGAAAAGCATCGCAGATTGTTTTTAGTTTTTCGCAGTATTTTTCAATATTTGCTTTTTCTTCAGGGAAAAATGCTTCGAGCTGTCGGGCAAAATTTTCATAACCCTGCGCGTGCGGATATTGGTTTGGATCGTCTTCAAAAGAAATCATATCGTAGCAGTTATCATCTAATTTTTTCAAATTAAGATGATCCATAATTCCGATATATTTGAAATATTTATAAAGATTTTCGCCTTTATCTAAACCGCCGATATAATGAATTCCAGTATCAAAAATAGTTTTATCACGAACAAAAGTCTGTAGATTTCCTCCGTATTGATTGTTCTTTTCGAGCACACAAATGCTGTAGCCTTCTTTAGCCAAAATTATAGACGAAACCAATCCGCCTAAACCGCTGCCAACAATTACTACATCGTACTGCTCTTTCATTTATTTTTTGTTTAAAACAATAATCGCGTTTTCTTCTGAAACAATTTCGAAACCAGAATCAATCAATTTGGTTTTTAAATCCGGACAATTAATTAAAATTACTGTTGCGCTTGAAATCACTTTTTCAAGATTTGCTGTATAACTTTCATCAGAAATTAAAAGAATCTCGTGTTGATTTTCAGGGACAGATTCTAATTGATCGATGTAAAAAATCTTTCTTTTCTTTAAAAAATAATTGGTTTTTGCGACTAGTAATTTTTCTTCATCATGGATAAAAGAAACGATTTTTCGCTGTGGTTCCTGCAAAGTTAATAGAACATCCAGCTGTCCGTAATCATTGGCAAGATGCAAAATTTTGGCTTTCGGATTAATGTATTTATTTAAATTGAAATAGGTTTCTAAATTTTGTTTTAGGTCTTTCTTTACACTGTTTCCAATTTCAATTTCTTTGTAATCGTAACTGTTAACGAGCATTCTTTTGAAATAATCCGGACCTTCGAGCTGTTCGCGGATTTTACGATATTCTGCTTTAAAAAAGGTACTTGTTTGTTTCGTTCGCTCGGCATAATTATTTCCGAAAGAAGTATTATTAGGAGCGATTCTTTCTAAAATAGTCAGCGTTAAACTCCCGTGATGAATGACAAAATCACCTTTTGGAATCAACTCCGAAGCACCATGAATAACCACGGGAACAATATCTAAATTAAATTCTTCGGCAAGGAAAAAAGCACCTTTATGGAATCGTTTAATTACATTGTTTTCTGAACGTGTTCCTTCGGGGAAAACCATTAACGAATAACCTTCGTTTACTTTTTTACGCAAATGTTCAACACCGCCTTCGAGACCTTCAGAAACCGGATAAAAACCGGCTTTTCTAACCACACCGCCAAAAATAGGAGAGTTGTAAACCCAGTCGCTTACCAGAAAAATAATTTTTGGGCTCAGCATTCCAATCGCCAGAATGTCTAAAAACGAAGAATGATTGGCAATAATTATGGCTGGTTTTTCGAAAGTTTCGTTGTAATTATTAACGACCTTTTTGCGTATAAACGGATTCGAATACAAAACCGATTTCATGAATTTTGAAACCACATATCGGAAACCTTTCATTTTTGTTTTTTCGCTAAGAGGCAGAATTGGCATTATGGTAAAACTAAAAACCGACATTATAATGCCGCCCAAACCATAATAAGCAAACGAAATTACACCGTGAATAAAAGTGCGCAATTGAAAAGGAGGATTTCCTTTTTTAGGTCTGTTTGATAAAAATAATTTAAACAGAATTGGATAAAAAATAAACGTAATAATTAAGGCTGCAAAAACCCCAATTAAAGAAACAGACGATATAGATCTAAGAGCCGGATGTTTGGCAAAAACCATCGCGCCAATTCCTAAAATGGTAGTAATAACTGCCAGAATAATTGAAGTTCTGTAAATGGCAATTTCATTTTTTCCGTTTGAATATTCTTTTTGCAGAGCGCTTGTCATGAAAATACTGAAATCGACACCGTGGCCAAAAATCAAAGTACACACAATCATGCTGAAAATGTTCATTTGAATGCCAAAGATTCCCATAATTCCAGCCGTTACAACTCCGGTTAATGCAATAGGAATACAGCTTATAATTACCAATTCGATTCTACGGAAGAAGAAAAACAAAATCAAAATTACAGCAACGAAAGAATAATTGACAAGCGAATTAAAATCGGTTTTTAAAGTGCTGAAAAAAGTTTCATTCATCTGCTGGCGGTCAATTGCAATTAGATTGTTTTTTGCAGAAGCCTCTTTTACAAATTTATCGCGTTGTTCCGGCGTAACTTTTACTAAAGTCGAAATCGTGTAAAATCCTTTTTTTTCGGTTACAAATTCTTTTAATTGCAGCGCCTGGATTTTTAAATAATCCTCTGTTGAAATGGGTTTAAAATCAAAATCTAAATGATCAAAAAATAAGGAATAAGTAGTTGGCTTAAAGCCGAGTTTTGAACCTTCGGCAATTAATTCTGATTTTAAAAGCTGTTTTTTCTCAGAGTTCCAAAACGAATTCCATTTGTCAATTTTTTGCTGCTGCGCTTTCGCGGAAAGTACAATGCCGCCAACCGAGCTGAAATTTAATATTTTGTCTTGTTGTTTTTCTTTAGATAAATCGGCAAAAAGCTGACTGTTGGTCTGCAGGACTTCTTCCATGCTTTTTCCGTAAGCGGCCACATAAATGGTTTTTGAAGTCAGACTTGTACTTTCTTCCAATTGTTTTTCGGCTGCTTTAATATCCTTCGGCACAAAATTTAACTGCGACAAATCGTTATTGAAACCCACATTGTTATAAGTAAAGCAACAAATAATGGTAATGATAACACAAAATCCAATTAAGAATTTGTTGTTATGAAAGGAAAAATGAGCCAGTTTATCGATTAGATTCTTTTTATGCTCTTCCGGATTTTCTTTCGGTTTGTATAAATGAGGTACAATTAAAAGCGAGAAAACTCCGGTTGCCATAACGATAACGGCAGCAAAAATCCCGAGATCATTTAAGGCATCTGATTTTACAAAAAGCAGACATAAAAAGGCAACTGCAGTGGTAGAACTGCTCATAATTACCGGCATTGTAATGTCTTTATACAACGTTTTGATGTCGCTGTTGTGCTTATAATGCGTAAGAATGTGAATGGAATAATCGATCGTGATTCCTAATAAAATAGATCCAATGCCGAGAGAAATGGCTGAGATTTGTTCTTTTACAAAATATAAAAACGCCACGGCGAACAATCCTCCAAAAACAGTTGGAAGAAAAATAATAAGCGGAATTAATACTTTTCTGTAAAATAAAATCAGGATCAGCATCAGCGTAAACATCGCAATTGATGTTGTCAAAACAATATCACTTTTAATTTGTTTTGCATTTGCAGCAGCGATTAAAGCTGAACCAAAATAACTTACCGAAGTTTTGCCTTTAAACTGTGTGTTTAAATTTTCCTGAATTGACTTTAGTTTTTCGGCAAAAATGCTGTTTTTATCGGTTTCGCTCGATGAAATATCTGAGGTTATAAAAAGCAGCAATTTCTTTTTATCCTTTGTCATTACAAAACCATTGTCGAGCGTAAAATCGTCGCCAATATTTAATTGCTGTAATTTTTTTAAAGCGATAAAAGAAATTCCAAAAGGATCCTGCAGAATAAAATCTTTTGTAATAAATCCGGATGGAGAAATAATCGATTTGTAATTTCCCTGAACCGTTACGGTAATGCTGTCTTTTTGCAGTTTATTTTGAATTGCAGCATAATCTTTATCTTCCAGAAAAAGAGGCAGATTGTTGAAAACAAAATCAATGGTTTCCTGAATATTTTCTTCGTCTATTTTTCCCTGAATTCCGGTTATATAAGGTTTGCAGGATTTCGAAACGCTGTCTGAAAATACAGCAGCAATTTCTTTTAAATCCTCGGCAGAACCGTTTTTTTCCAGTTTAAAAATGACGGTTGTTTTATCGGCAAAGTTTAATTGTTTTAAAACTTTTGCGGTAGCATCGGCTTTATCGTTTGTTGGAATAAGTTTGGTTATGTCTTCTTCAAACTTAATCTGTGAAGCAAAAAAGCCAAATATCAAAAGCATCAAAACAGCCAAAAGAACCGATAAAGATTTTCGTCGGTTTACAAATAAATGAATGGCGTAAAAGTATTGATGCATAATTATTTATTATTGTTTTTTGTCGTAAGTAAAATGATTTTTTTCGCCACGAATTTCACGAATTTCCACAAATTACTGTAAATGTTTTTGCCACAGATTAAAATGATTTACACAGATTTTTATTATCGCGAATTTCAAAAATTTCAACAAATTAATTCGTGCTAATTAGTGAAATTCGTGGCAAACATACACAGTAAAAAATCATTTTAATCCATGTAATCTGTGGCAAAACTTTACTTAAATATTCGTTTTATTTTTAGAACTAAAAGCGGTTAAAAGCAAATAACTGATAAGACCAACTGATAGTGCTAAAACGGATGCTAAAATAAGACTTCCGACGATATATTGTGTTGCATTTTTTTGAATATCATCAAGTGTCATCGAACTATCTAAAAAAAGTGGTGCATCACTCGAAACAAAAAGGCTTCCCGTTTTTAAAGAACCGTAAATAATAAGCGGGATAAACGGAGGAAAACTAACATTTGACGATAAAAAAGCAATGACTTTATTGAGCCTGAATAAAGCAGCGAAAGTAAAAAGAAGGATGGTTTGAAATCCCCAAAAAGGCGAAATCCCGATAAAAATTCCCAAAGCAATTGCAGCCGACTTTTTGAAATTAGAATCCTTACTTTCTAATATGTCTTCGAGAAAGAATTTTTTAAAGCCTTTTTTTTTTGCTTTTCTAAAAAAATCCCTCGGTTTAATATATATCAAAGCATTGGTTACCAAAACCGTATTTAAAATACTGATTCGGGTAAAATCTCTAAAAGGACGGAAATGTGAAACACGTTCTGCGGGATCGTATAAAACCTGAATAGGAATATTTTTTACTACAATTCCTTTCCAGGCAGAACGTACAATCACTTCGATTTCAAACTCAAATTTATTGGTGTAAAATCGTTTCGGAATTAATTTTAAAGGATATAATCTAAAACCGGATTGTGTGTCTTCAAGAACAATTCCGGT
Source organism: Flavobacterium sp. GW821-FHT12A05 (assembly GCF_058807735.1). Lineage (NCBI taxonomy): Bacteria > Pseudomonadati > Bacteroidota > Flavobacteriia > Flavobacteriales > Flavobacteriaceae > Flavobacterium > Flavobacterium sp. GW821-FHT12A05. The sequence goes on from NZ_JBXAQY010000006.1 coordinate 189,837, forward strand.
TTCAAACTTGAACCAGAAATTGGAAAACTTGTTTCCGAAACTGCTTTTTTTAGGAACATTTTCCTGTGTCATGTTTCGGCTTCCAATTAAAAGCGAATTGGGTTCTTTTTGAATTTCTTCAATGAAACCTGGAATATCAGCTGCGAAATGCTGCCCGTCAGAATCAATCGTGATGGCGTATTCAAAATCTAGTTCAATCGCTTTTCTAAAACCATTACGAAGCGCTCTTCCTTTTCCTAAATTTTTAGGATGATGAATTTGCGTAAGCTGCGAATATTGTTTTAATATTTCGCTGGTTTGATCTGTTGAACCGTCATTAACAATAATGACATTTGAAGTGAAATCTAAAATAGAATCCAACACTTTTTTCAATGTTTTCTGGTTATTGTAAGTGGGAACAATAACGCAGAAAGAAGTTGAATCGAGCAATTCCTGCTTTGATATAATAGGTTTCATTGAGAATTTTTCATGAGCTTATTTTACAAATTGCTTCTCTTTTTCGGAGAAACTTTTCGACTGCAAAACAAAGTCTTTTAGATATTCTTTCAAAGCACCACTTTGCGATGGATAATAAGTGGTAATGAATTTTTTATCTTCTTTAATATTTTTTTTATAACCCGTAATACCCGGAACATCTTCCTGAATGCTCAGTCTGATCATTCGCATTTCGATATTACTTGGATCACTTTTGATGGTTGCTTCCAAAAGTTTTGCACCTTCTTTAAAGCGGGAAATTTTGCTTCCCATTATGCTTTCAAATTTAGAATCTACCAAGATAGAAGCGGCTTTGTAGGCCACTAAAATTTTCTCGTCGTTGTTGGAAACGCTGGAAAGTTTTTCTGTAAATTCTTTTGCATTTGCTTCTGATTTTGCAACATCAGGGTAGATTTTTCGGATAGAAGCCAAATCTGGTGTATTGGCAAAGTTTATCCATAGAAGTAGTGATACTAGTAATTTCATAATTATAATTTTTTATACACGTTGCTTAATTTCAGCGCAACAGTGTCGTTAAAATATGCGGTGTTTTTCACCTTTACCAAATCATCTTCTGTGGTTGTTATGTCAAGTTCTAAACGTAGTTCAGGATTAATTTCCGGATTAATCAATGCCATGAATTTTACATTCGAAAGTGTTTGAATGATCAGCGAACTTTTAGTAACAGATTCTGTAAGTTCTTTAATAATCTGAATCATGCAAACACCCGGCATAATTGGGTTTCCAGGAAAATGACCTTTAAAAACCTCATGATTGGCATTAACTAATATACGAAAATTATATTTAGAATCGCCTGTTTTCTCCTCTGAAAGTACTTTGTAAAAGTCTTTTAAAACCATAATTGTATTTTTTTATTTCACCTCAAAAGAGTACGAAATACCTATTTGAAAATTAACATTAGTATTATAATCACCAAAAAAATAATGACTATTAGAATTGTTATAATAGTAATCGCTGTCTAAAATATCGAACAGTCCTTTTTTAAATCGAAATTCAAAACCAAGACCCGAAGGCATTTTATAAGCAACACCCGTTACAAACGAAAGATCATTGTATGTTTTTCTTAAAACTAAATTATCGTCTAAAAGAATATCTAAAGCCGGGCCAAATTGTACCTGAAAACCTTGTCCAAATTTTAATTTGTTAAGCAGGGCAATCGACAAATAGCTCAGTTGTAAATCCTGATAAACAGTTTTTTCTGTTTGCGTATTTGGGTCAATAAAATTTCGGGCGACATTATTAGATCCTTGTCGGATGTAATTTATTTCGGGCTGCAATGCATATCGTTTCGTGAAGTTTATTTCTCCAAAACCACCAACATAAAAATCAGGCCTGTAATCAGCATGCATTTCTGAAATAGTCGAAAGACTTAAACCAGCTCTTACACCAGGCTTAAAAGTTACTTGGGCTTGTATGTTTACGATTGCAAAAAAAAGGAATAAAGCAACCGCTGCTTTCTTTTTATACATTATTTTACTTTAAATGTGTAGCTGATACCAATTTGAAAAACCTGATTTAAAATAACATCATTATAGTAATAATCGTTATTATCATAGTTAATCCCGTCGTAACCGTAAATATCAATTAATCCTTGTTTAATTCTGGCCTCAAACGTTAATCCGTTTGGTAATGTATACCCAACACCTCCAACAATAGCAAGATCAAAATTTTCTGGACTGCTGTTGATATAATTATCAGAAATTTTTAAATCTACAGACGGACCTCCCAAAATGTGAAAACCTTTACCGCCAATATTAAATTTTGCAACTGCACCAAGTGTTAAGTAGTTTAGTTCATAATTTACATAACGATAATTGTAGCCGTTTCCAAGATATTCTCTTCCTTCATCACCTTGTCTTGAATACGTTACCTCAGGCTGTAACGAAAAATATTTATTAAATTTGATGTTTACCAATCCACCAACATAAAAATCTGTTTTAGATCTATTATCGTCAATATTCGTTAATGTTGATATATTTAAACCTCCTCTAAGTCCCGGGCTAACTTTTACTTGTGCTTGAGGAAACTGAATTCCGATAATTAAAACGAATGCAATTAAGGCTATTTTTTTCATCTTTTGATTAGTTTAATTTTATGATTAGTTTAATTTTCTATTCTGATTTAAAATAATTAAGCTCAATTTTCAGCTTAATATTTTGATGGATAATCTGGATCTTCTCGGCAAAAATATTGTTTTCTGAGTTGAAATACAGCGTAAATTTTTCTTTTGTTTTAGAAGCGTGAACGATCTTTTCTAATTTTTGATCTTTTTTGGAGATGAAAATATAATTATCCCGTTTGCCATCTGCCGATTTGTAAATCTCAGCTGATTCGTTTTCAAATTGCGCTTCGATCAAATATTGTTTTTTTAAAAGCAGTCTAAAATCTTCTTTTAAAGTATTAATTAAAATTTTCCGATCTAATTCTGATACAATCGAGTTGACTTTAAAATCATTTTCAGAGATTTCAAAATCCATTAATTTGTTTCCGAATTCTGTTGTAAAAACAATTCGGTGTGTGGTGTCGTTTATTTTTTTTGCAATAAAAATTCCCGACAATTCATTTCCGTAAACGCTTATGTTGGTTTTATAAACATAATCGGTTTTTGAATCTGAAAAATACGGAACCTCATAAGACGTTTTGTCTAATTTTTTCGGCGTATAGTTTTTTGTGACCGAGCCGCAAGAAACCAAAACAATTGCCAGAAAGCAATTAATTAGTAAAAACTGAATCGTCGATTTTTGCATTGATTACTTTATTTTTAAGTACAATTCTGGTATAATCTTCAGATGATTCTAACAATTTTACCTGAACCACAGTTGCTTCTTCTTTGTCAAAAGTCAGTTCAATTTGCTTGATGTATTTTTTCAAAGTAGCATCTTTCGGAATAAATTTCGCCAGGTTTTGACCTTTCAATTTAAAATACGAAATTGTAAATTCTTTATCGTCAAACATATTCCCGCTTACGCTTCCCACAATTAATTTATTAATGCGGGCAAAAATTTTACTGTTGCCAATATCAACCGCGCTTTTCTTTCCTTCGTCGTTAATCAGTATTTTTCCGTTCTTGAAAACAATGCTGTAATTGTATGGTTTTTTATATTGCCATTGCAAAAGAGCCGGTTCTTTAAAAACCATTTTCCCAGAAGTTTCAATGTCTTTCGATAAAAAATCCAAATGTTTGTATTGAACAAAATCAGTACTTAAAGTTTTGATTTTTTTGGCCACATCATTTACATCTTGTTTAAAAGAGGCAATCTCCGCATCGGTCATTTTTTGTTCCTGAGCGAACAAATTGCCTGAAATAAATAGAATTAGTAATGCTATTTTAGTTTTCATATTTTTTTTAAATTGTGCTTTAAAATTTTTTTGCCACTCCCGATAGCTATCGGGATAAAAGATTTACACAGATTATTATTTAATTAAAAATCCGTCTTAATCAGCGTCTTCGCGCAAGCGAATCCGTTTTATCCGTGTGCTATTCCATAAGCGTTAAGATTCAAAAGTTCTTCAATCGAAACTACTTCATAATGATTTTGCTGTAAAAATTGCAAAAACTGTTCCAATACCAAAACCGAATGTGAACCTGTGTCGTGCAAAAGTACAATTCCGCCGGGAGAAACCCGTTTAATAATTCGGTTCAAAATTAATTCCTGGTTTTTTGTTCCTCCGTCAAGCGAACGAATGTTCCAGCCAATTACTTTATGTCCGGTTAATTTTAAAGCTCTTCTGATCGATGGCGTCGTAACTCCGTAAGGCGGACGAAAAAAGTTTATTTTTTTTGAAGTGAATTTTTCCAGAAGTTCATCTGTTTTTTCGATTTCGTCTGCTATTTGTCGGGCATTATAAAAATCAAAAAATTTCGAATGATTGTAGGAATGATTTCCAACCAAATGACCTTCGGAAATAATTTGCTTTACGATTTCAGGATGCTTTTCAATATTTTTTCCAATGCAGAAAAAAGTCGCTTTGGCATTACATTTTTTCAGAAGTTCCAAAACTTTCAAAGTAAATTCGCTTGGGCCGTCATCAAAAGTTAAGGCAATTTTTTTCTCCGTTTCTAACGGATTATTGCAGAAAGCTTTGACATGATAATTGGATGAAATCCTGGAAGAACCAAAGGCATTTATTGTAATCCAAAGAAAAATTACAGCCAAAAAACACCATACATTTATTGCAATATAGAGATTCAGAAGAAGCAGTAAAAGCAATAAAAGGATAAAAAATATCGAGATGTTTTTATGCGTTATCATTTTGACAGTAACGTAAAACTATGATTTTTTCCGTTTAGTTGATTGTACAATAAAATGGTTTTGTAAACTGGTTTTACAGCCGAATTTACTTTTATAATTTCAGGAATTTCCTGTGTTTTTAAAATTTTAGAAGCCATCCAAAAAGCAAAAGCCGAAGCCGTATCATATTCGCCGCTTAAATGTTTGTAATACAAAACAGGTGTTTGGGCAAAAGCATTTTCAGCCAGGTTTCTATAATAATTTTCGAAAGAAACATTTCCGTCAAAACCTAAAACCAAAGCATCAACATCTGAAATTTCCAGATTGTTGGATTTTAGGAAAGATTTAATTTCTGTTTCAATTTCGTTTTCTTCCAGCGTATTTACAATCGCAATATCCAGAAGTTCGGCGTATGTGTTTTCTTTTCTTTCGTTTTCTAAAACAAAAAAACTGGCGCCTTCTCCATAAACTGCACCGCTTGTAGAAGAGGTTAAAACATCATAAGGTGCTGAATTATCAGCTTTGATGCGTCCGTTTAATTTGAAAAGAGCAGTAGTATAATCACCGTTTTCATCCACGCCGCCAACTAAAATTGAATTGGCTTCGTCTTCTTCAATCTGCATTTTAGCATCTAAAAGTGCCGATTCAAAAGAAACCGCGCCGTTTACGTACGTAAAATTATAACCTTTACATTGCTGTAAAAGAGCAATTTGTGCACCAACGGTATTGTGTGTAGATTGAATAAAAGAAGTTGGTGTTAAAAACTCTTCTTTATTATCTAAAATACTTTTCAGGAATTTTTCAGAATCTTCGATGCATCCTAAACCGGTTCCGGTAATAATGGCATCGACTTTTTCGACATTCGCATCTTTCATGGCCAAAGCCGAAGCTACGATTCCGTTTTTTACTCCTTTTGCCATTCTGCGGCTTGCAGCTGGCGAAATATATTCTTTATAGGCCGGCGAAACAATTGCCAGTACATTTTCATCGTGATTTACATTGGCCTCTTCTAAAAAAACAGTATCAAATGTTTTTTGAGTCGAAATACAGCCTACTCCATTTATATATGTTTTTTTCATTAGCTTTTTGAAAATATAAGGGTTGAACAATTTCCTCCAAAACCAAAAGAGTTGGATAAAACGTGTTCGATGTTTTTATTTTTTAGAGAAGTCTGCGGTGTCAAATCGAATTCTTCCATTTGAGTTTCAAAATTCAAATTCGGATAAACCACATTATTCCGAATGGCCAAAACACTGTAAACAGCTTCAATTGCCGCTGCGGCCGCTAAAGTGTGGCCCGTAAACGGTTTTGTTGAACTAAAATCCGGAACTTTTTCTTCTTCATAAATACGGCGCAAAGCTCTTCCTTCAGATAAATCGTTGTTTGGCGTTGCCGTTCCGTGAACGTTGATGTAGTCAATTTCAGAAGGTTTCAAGCCCGAAACTTCAAAAGCTTTTTTCATTGCCAGATAAGCACCATCTCCGTTTTCTGAAGAAGCTGTTTGGTGAAAAGCGTCATTGGCATTTCCGTAACCGGAAACTCTTGCCAGTACTTTTTTATTTTGGTTGGCCACAATTTCATCCGATTCTAAAACCAAGAAAGCAGCAGCTTCTCCAAGATTTAATCCTTTTCTATTATTGTCGAAAGGTTTGTTGTAATCGTCAGATAAAATCATCAAAGTCTTAAATCCGTTGATGGTAAATTTAGACAAAGCATCGGCTCCGCCTACAATAACGCGGTCTAGTTTTCCGGTTTTAATTAATCGTGCACCCAGCATAATCGAATTTGCTGCAGATGAACAAGCCGTACTGATAGTCGAAACCATTCCTTTTAAACCCAGTTCTTCGGCAATTTTTTCGGCAACATCACCCCCATCGTGACAGGTAATATATTTAACCAATTCTGGTTTTTCAAAATAATCGTAATAATGTTTCTCTGTCATGTCCATTCCGCCCACACTTGTAGCCGAAATAAGTCCGGTTCTAAATTCGTTGATCGAGGTTATGCCGGCATTTTCAACAGCTTGCTTTGCTGCCAAAGTACCAATCATAGCGGTTCTCGAAAAATTATTATCGCTGTTTAATTCCAGTTCAGCGATAAGTTCATCGTTGGTTTTTTTGATTTCACCCACTTTAATAACTTCTGCATGAACTGTAGAAATATTAGAGATACGAGAAATCCCGATTTTATTTTCGATTAACGAATGATAATTTTCCTCAACCGAATTCCCGATCGAAGAGATAATTCCCATTCCCGTTATTGCAACACCTTTTGTCATTTTAGATTTTAGATTTATGATTTTAGATTTCAGATTTTGAACTTTGTCAAAGTTGTATGCTTTCAGATTTTCAGAAATCTAAAATCTAAAATCTGCAATCTACAATTACTTTGTTCTGTTAGCGCTGATGTAAGCAGCCATAGTTTCGATAGACTGGAAAATTGTTTTTCCTTCTTTCGGATCTACTAATTTAATTCCGTAATCTTTATCTAAAATCACGATCAATTCAAGTGCATCAATCGAGTCTAAACCTAAACCATCTCCAAACAAAGGATCGTTATCAGCAATGTCTTCTACTGCGATATCTTCAAGGTTTAGAGTAGTAATAATTTTGTTTTTCAATTCTTCTTTTAATGCTTCCATGATTATTTATTATATAATGTATTGATAGTTTCGTTTGTATATTTTGTGTTTTCTGATGTGCTTATTGTACAGAGAAAAGCTTTATAATTGTCATTAAAAAATTCTACCCAGCCGCACAAAACCATATCTGCCTTATTTGTATTCAAAAGAATAGCAGCATAATTCGACATGAATTCCGTGTTAAAGGTGTCAAATATAAAGAAAGAATTTTCACTTTTCAGCTGATGACGGATACTTATTTCGCCCAGGCATATATTTGGCAGCGTATAAACGAAAACCGCTGGACTCGGAAAATAGTTTTCTTTATCCGAAATAGATTCCTGATACTTTACATCGGTATCTAAACTTGACGATTTATTGGCCAAAACCAAAGCGATATTGTGTTCTTTTTCTTCTGAAGTTATTGCACTCAAAAGCAATTCAGATCCTAAAAAAGCCAATTTGCTCAAAGCATCCATTTTGAAAAACTTTGGATATTGCATTTCAAAATTACGATACGCTTGTTTAGAGAAATCAGCAAAATCTGTTGGTTCAGTTTTGAATACAGAAGTTCCGTTCAAAACAATTTCGTTGTTTTGGATCGTGATGTAGGATTGTATGTAGGTTTTATTTTGAGTCATTATTATAATTTAAACACGAATTTCACGAATTGGCACAGATTGTTTTGGGCTTACATTGCACTAATTAGCAAAGATACTTTAATGTAATTGGGGCCTTCTTTTAAGAAACCCAAGTATCAACAATATTTGTAATATGCCATTCTCCGGATTTGTTTTCAATTGTAATCTCAAATCCTCTTCCGCATTTTCCTCCCCCGCATGAAGCGCGGGCAGATAAAACTCCATATGTCCTCGTTTTATTGAAATCAATTTTATAAACTTTAATAGTGCCAACCGGCATTTTGCTTTTTTTGTCGTTTATGTCCCAATATATTTCTTCAGGAAATTTAGACGTATATTGAAAATCAAACTTTTTATTATTTTTAAAAGGAGTCAAGTCAAATTTGTTATCATTAATTCCATTACTTACTACAAAATCATGAACACCAATTAAAATTCTGTTTTTGTCATTTTTAATACTATCTTGATAATGCCAATATTCTTTTAATTCTTTATGATGACCAGTTGTGTCGACTTTATTTGTTTTTTCATTAAATCTTGGCGGTGGTGGTGGCAAAATAATTCGTCTATCCATATAAATAGAGTCTACAATTTCGACAAAGACGCTATTCAAGACATCTTTTTCAAAATTAGACTCAGATACTTCTTTCTTTTTGCATCCAAAAGTTGAAAGAAGAATCAAAGTTATAAATATAGATTTTGATAATTTCACGTTATTTCATCTTTTCAAATACCACCGCCGTATTACAACCACCAAATCCAGAAGCCGTTTTCAGGAAATAATAGATAGTTGCTCTTTCATTTTTCTCAATCACATTGATGGATTCGCTTACCCCAATTTCATCAAAACCTTTTGATTCAAAAAGCATATTTTGATTGGCCGATTCTATTGCAATTACGGTTTCTAATAATCCCGAAGCGCCTAATGTATGACCATAAAATCCTTTTAAACTATTTACAGGAACGTTTTGTAAACCTAAACGGCTAAGTGCAATCGCTTCCATTTCGTCGTTAAAGGGAGTTGCGGTTCCGTGTGCTGAAATATAATCTAATTTGTCGGCTTCGATTTGAGCTTCTTTTAAAGCATTCTGAATACTTCTAAACAAACCTTCACCTGTTCTTGACGGACCCGAAATATGATTCGCATCGTTTATCGAACTGTCGCCAATCACTTTTATTTTAGCGTTTTTGGCTTCCGCCGAAACTAAAACTGCTGTTGCTGCTTCGCCTAAACTTACTCCGGTTCTGTTTTTAGAATACGGTTTACAAGGCAGATCGCTCATAGCCTGAAATGCATTAAATCCAGACAAAACAAATTCTGAAACTTCGTCGCCAGCCACTACAAAAATGTTGTCATAAAGTTCAGATTGTATCATTCTTTTGGCAATTGAAACTGCCAAAATCCCGGAAACACAAGCATTTGAAACTACAATTGGTTGTGTTTGGAATCCGAAGAAATCCGAAACGTTTTTAGCTAAAACGTCTAAATGTGCGTTGTTGAAACTTTCTTCAGAATCATTTGCTAAAGCCGTAACATTTCCTTTTGTGGTCGAAAGTATAAAAGCTGTTTTTGAATTTAATTCAATTCCAGAATTTTTGATAATGGGCTCTAAAGCCAAAATCATCATTTTCTCTAAACGAGAATATTTAGTTTCAGTACTGATTTTTGAAAAAGCACTGTTTATTTTTTCATCATTAATTACCGATCCATAAAAAGGAACGGGCATTAAAGAAATGTCATTATGCAATTGAATACCCGAATCGCCGCGAAGAATAGCTTCAATATTCGATTCGACATCAAAACCTAAAGGCGTGATACAATTGGTTTGCGTAATGTATATTTCTTTTAACATTTTGTGATTTTATTCCGGCGTGTTTTTATGGCACGCAGATTTTAAAGATTTAAGCAGATTTGCACAGATTATTTGTTTTTTAATTTGTGAAAATTAGTGCAATTCGTGTTTTACAATAACAACCCAACTTTTCGTTTCCATTCTTCATAAAAAGGCGGATTCGTAAGCATTAAATTACCGTCTTTGTCTAAAAAAACCTGAACAGTTTCGCCCGTGCAGGCTACTTCGCCTTTGTCATCAATAATTTTAAAACGATAAATCATTTTTGCGGCAGGTGTATCTACAACCGTTGTTTCTATTGTTACGACATCGCCATAACGTAATGATAATTTATGTTCGCATTTCGATTTTACAATTGGTGTTGTATAACCTGTTTCGCCAATATCCAGATAAGTAAGTCCGTGTTTGCGGCCAAAAGCTTCTCGTCCATCTTCAAAATAGGTAATATAATTGCCATGCCAAACGATTCCAAGCGGATCAGTTTCGTTAAAACGAATTCTGATTTCGTGAGAAACGGTTAAGTCTGTGGCTTCGTTATACTGTTCTTTTCTTTTTGTCATAAAATAATGCGATGGCTGTTGTGAGAATGAAAAACAAAAATAACAAACTTATTTTTGGTATGATTTCCAGGAAAGAAACGTTGCGTAATAAAACATCATAAAAAGCATCTAATCCCCAGTTCATTGGAGACGATTTAGCAATAATCTGCATGATTTTTGGCATGGCAAAAACCGGAACCCAAACCCCGCCAATTGCGGCTAAAATAATAACGCTTGTTGCACCAAACGGAGCCGATTGTTCTTGTGTGCTGGCAACGGTTCCTAATAAAATTCCGAATCCAATGGCAGCAAATCCTGAAAATAACGCTACGACGCTCATTAAAGCTAAATGTCCTTCGATGTTTAAAGACGGAAGTCCGATTGATGGAAATAAAAATACAGCAACGCCAACCATCATATAAAACTGAATCATGCAAATGATCGAGTAGGTAATCGTTTTTCCAATTATAACAATTAAATTAGAAACCGGATTGGTTCTTAATCGAACGAAAGTTCCCTGCGATTTTTCTTTTACTATATTAATAGATAACGGAATTACGATAAAAAATATCGCAAAAAGGGTCCAGGCCGGAACATTATGCTGCACTGAATTTGGACGAACTTCTTTGTTGTTAATCTTTGGAATTATTTCTTTGAAAGAAATGAAGCTTTTTTGCTCAAAACTGGCAGTTCCTTCTCCTAATTGATTTTGAAAAGTGGTGTAAATTGATTTGGTTTCAATTTGCGAAATCATTTTGTCAATAGAATTCATGACGGCATTTTTAAAACTCATTTGAACCGCCGGATCAAAATACAGTTTTACTTCTTTTTCTTTAATTACTCTTTTTTCGTTTTGAGGAATGCTGTCTGTTAAACCTAAACTGCTTACAATTTTTTCGACATTTTGGTCTACTTTGGCTTGTAAATCAGAACTTAAATTTTCTGGAATTACAATCGCTAATTGAAATTTTCCTTTGTAAACGTTTTCTCGGGCAACATCTTCGGTAATGGTTTTATTGTCGATTTGTGTTACAACGCTGAATAAATCGCTTTTTTCCAAATTATCAAAAACAGTTTTCGAAACAGAACCTTTGTCGTTATCGACCAATAAAATTGGAATTTTAGAATCGCTGACTTTTTTAAAAGTGCTGTCCTGAATTAACGTAACAGTAATGACCAAAACCAATGGCATGATAAACAGAATAATCAAGCCGCCTAAATCGCGTTTAAGCAGTAAAAATTCTTTTACGACCGACATCCAAATTTTATACAGCATCTCTTAAGTCTTTACCGGTTAATGAAATAAAAACGTCTTCGAGATTTCGGGCATCTTCAACAGAATTAATTAAAGTTGAAGGTGTTCCTTTGGCATAAATTTGGCCTTGGTCTAAAATGGCAATATTGGTGCAGAAATCTTCGGCTTCAGCCAAATGATGCGAAGTATAAATAATAGTGGTTCCGTTTTGGTTTAACACTTTTAGATACTCTATAATAGCATTTTTAGACTGAACATCAACACCAACGGTTGGTTCATCTAAAAATAAAACTTTTGGATTGTGCAGAATTCCGGCAATTAAATTCACACGACGTTTCATACCTCCGGAAAAAGTTTCAACACGTTTGTCGGCAAATTTTAATAAACCCAAAAGATCCAAAGTTTCGATTACTTTATCTTTTAAGTCAGCACTTTTTAGACCGTACATACTTCCAAAATAATGCAGGTTTTCTCTTGCCGAAAGAGTAGGATATAGGGCATATTCCTGAGGAACAACGCCTATGATTTTTTTTATTTTTGAAGAATGATGCTGATAGTATAAACCATCAATTGTAAAATGACCTGATGTTGGTTTTACCAAACCGCAGAGCATTGAAATTAAGGTTGTTTTTCCGGCACCATTTGGGCCAAGTAAACCAAAAACCTCTCCTTCGTTTATATTTAGCGAAACATCGTTCAAAGAATACTGATCGGCATCTTTGTACTTTTTCGAAAGGGATTCTATTTTAATTATGGATTGCAAAATATTAGCTGATGGCTTTTTTTAGTTTTTTAAAAAAGATTTCTTCTCTATTGGCAATGTCCAAAAGTTCATCGGCAATGGTGTTGTAAGCGTCTTCTTTGGCACTTCTGTTTTTATAAATTCGCGAAGCTTCAACAGCAAAATCCCGCCATGAATCGCCAATTTGTGTCATTTCTTTAGAAAGAGTTTTTAGTTCCTCATTATTTAAAATAACCGAAGCTTCCTGTAAAAATGCGGCATAAATAAAACGGAAACCACCGCCTCCGGTTCCTATTTCTTCCTGCATACGAACCATTTGTGCCAGGTAATGATTGGCTTTTTTGGTGCCGTGTTTTACAGGCCATTTTCTAATTTGCTTTGATACAAATTTGATACCGCGAACGCCTACAATTGGCATTGGCGCCAGCATATCGCGGCAGGTATTTTTTATTCCTTTAATGATGGCACTTTTTAAATCGACTTCATTTGGAATTTGAATTGGATAATACATTTGGCCGCGCGGTGCAAAAGCACCTTTTGCAAAACGAACTTTATCTAATTCTTCGTGTGTTAAAGTAGTTACGGTTTCCATTACAGGATCTGAGATCAAATAATCTTTATCGGTTTTTCCGTAAACAACCAAATTGTGAGCGTTGAAATGAAAACGATATTCGTCTGGGAAATAACTTAAATTATAAACACCGACTTGTAATCCTGTTGGAATGTTATTCTTTAAATTCTCATCTAAAGCTTTGTTTGCATTTGCTGGAGATGAAAATTTTTGTCTTTTTATTTTTAGGTTTAAACGGGTTGCTACTTTATTAAAGATTTGTCCCGGTAAAGTTCTGTAACTTATGGCTGGTGCGTAATTCACTTTTATAAAAGGCAAATACACAAAGAAAAGCCCGGAACCGATACCAAAAACCATTGGTTCGCTAATATTGAGTCCGTTGTTTTTTAACAGGTTCGATGCTACTCCATTTTCACAGTGAGCAGATTGGTGATGTGTAAAAGTAACTTGCATTAATCTGTTTTAAAGTTTTTTAATTCGGCTATGGAAATTTCGAAGGTATCAGCGTATTTTTTCAAAATAGAATCGCTTAGTTTAGCAAAATTGGCTGGTTTAAAATGTCTTTTTACACGCCATTTCCACATTCCCACATAACTCGACAAAATGGTAAGATCCATTTTATTGACTTCCATAAAATAAACAATCGGGCTTGCTTCGCCAGTTTTTACCTGCTGTTTTGCCTCAGCAATACGTTCGTTTATTTCGTCGATAGAATTAGAAAGTGCGATTGTTTTAGGTTCCCAGCCTGTACTTAAGGTTGTGGTGTAATCGCCATTTTCATCGGTTGCGTACAAAAGCTCTTTAACATTGTTTTTTGTTAAGTTGCTTTTATCCTGAGGTACATTATCTTTTTCCATTACCTAGTTATATTTTCAAGTGGAATTATTACGAAACCGAAACTGTTTTTTGAATGAACAAGTTAATTTCGCATTCTAAAAGTATCTGATCTTCGACAGAGCTGTTGCAGCTCATTGTGCATAAAGTGTAATCGTCGCCAGCGAATTTTGAAACTAAATTTGCTTTGGTAATTATAGTATCGCCAACTTTTGGCAGCGAATGAATTTTTACATTTTTTAAGGCACTGATAAATCCAATTACATTTACGTTTTCATTTTCTGTTCCGTCTTCTTCAAAAAAATATTTTTTTCCAACAATAGATGAACAGGTCTGCGCCGTATTTTCGATTAAACCTGCTTCAATAAAAACATTATTCTGCACAAAAATATTGTCTTCTTTTATCAGGAAAATGGTTTCTACAAAGCTGGCATCAATTTCCAGAATTAAATCTACCATAAGCATTGGTGCTCGGTGCGGTAAATAATTTTGTATGTCAACTCCGGTATTCAAAATCTATATTTATTTGGCTAAAACGGTTTTCATTTGTCCGTTTGCGATTTCTTCATTGTTTAATGTCGTAACAATATTCACTAAAGTGATTCCGGCAAATTCCTGGAGGATAGTTACCGTTGATTGAATTGAATCATCGATTTTTGGCAGTTTTTTTATTTCGATTTCTTTTATAGAACCAATGTAGCCTGTTGGAGCTGTTTCGTTTCTTAAAAAAAACTGGTAACCGGTATGCAAAGCCACAGATTGTGCCATGTGTTCGATTAACCCCGCTTCTAAAAACGTATTACTGTCAAAAAATATATTGTCACTTTTAATGGTGTAACCAGAAACTAACGATGTTTCACTATAAGAAAGCATGCTGTCTACCATTACAAAAGGAAACTTTTGCGGTAATAAATTCTCGACAGCTTCTTTTTCTAAAAGTAAAACGTCCATTAGCATACAGTTAAATACGCATACGCGAAAGAAAATCTTCCGCTTTCCGGAACTGATAAAAGAATGTGATCTCCTTTTTTCAATTTTCCTGAATTCATTAATTCTTCTAAAGCAAGATAAATAGAGGCAGAACCTACATTACCCACTCTTGGAAGATTCATAAACCATTTTTCATCAGCCATTCCGATGCCTTTTTCGTTTAGTCCTTTTTTTAATCCTTCAACAAAAAAGTTAGAAGAAACGTGAGGAATAAAATAATCGACATCTTCAGATTTGATTTTGTTTTTATCCATGGCATCTTTCATGCTTTCGGCACCTTTTGACAGGATAAATTCATCCAGCAGTTTAACATCTTGCTTGATAGAAAAAACAGATTCGTTTAACCATTGTTCCGGTGCGTAATCGCTCCATGATTTTATTTCTCCGTTTTCTAATTTATCGCCTCCGGCATACATGCAGGTTTCTAATTCGTAAGCATACGAAAAAGCTTCCATCCATTCTATTTTTAGAGAAATTGGTCCTTTCGGTTCATTTTCTAATAAAAAAGCGCCGGCACCGTCAGATAACATCCAACGTAAAAAATCTTTTTTGAAAGCAATAATAGGCTGTTCTTCCAGCGTTTTTAAATTGTCGGCTTCGTGATTGTATTTTTGGGCATTCAGCCAGGTCGAAACTTTTTCAGATCCTGTGCAGATTGCATTTTTTGAATTTCCAGATCGTACCGAAAGAAAACCAAATTTAAGGGAGTTCATTCCGGCACAGCAAACTCCTGTTGAAGAGTTTAATTCTACCGATTTATTTTTTAGCAGACCATGAACCATCGCGGCATGTGAAGGCAGAAAAATATCCGGAGTTGAGGTTCCGCATGAAAGTACTTCTAAATCCTGCGGCGTAAAATTTTCGTCGAATAACGGCAAAATAGCATTTCGGGTTAATTCGGCATTGCTGTGTGTACTTTTTCCTGTTTTGTCAACAGCGTAATAACGGCTTGTAATTTTGTTGTTGCGCAAAATAATACGTCTTGCCTTAGAGGCAGTATCGTTGATAAGGCCTAAATAAGCTTCCATTTCGTCATTTGAAACAGCTTCGTTTGGCAAATATTTTGCAGCTTTTGTGATATATACTTCAAACATAATCTAAATTCGTCTTCTAAACTCCTTGATAATATTGAGTTTCTCTTTTTATAGTGTTTAATTTAAAGGGGTAGGAAATAAGGTGCAATATATACACTATTGGTGAGATTAACCAAATCGCAAGGAATAAATAAACATTAAATACTTTTAGAAGCTGTTTTCGGTTTTTTTGATTTTTATAAATAAGGTTTGACCATTTATTGAAAATTTTATTAGCCGTTTTGTCTACCGTTACTAAATACGGACTAATCTTAACAGCATCAATTGCCAGTAATTTGGGCTGTAAATGCTCTAAATCGTTCTGATTTAATGCAGATAAAATGACTTCTCCAAATTTTGGAGATTCCTGAATATCTTTTTCTGAAACTCCCGGTAACGGAAAAATACCTAAATATTTTTTCTTTATTCCGGAAAACATCCACTCGACAATTGTAATAACACTGATTAAATTTCCTACACGATCTACAAGAGCCACATTGCCTACTAATTGTGCATTGGCTTCTTTTAGCAAAGTTTTGATTTTTTCCTGCGCCATAATCCACATATTTCGCGAACCGCTGATGGTTACAACAGGCGTGTTGTGGAGGATTTTTTTGGCATCGTCACTTTTCAAAAATGAGTTAATAGGGATAGAAGGTGATAAATACCATACTTGATAATGGAAAAGAACTAAATCGAATTTGGTGTTTAAAATCTCTTCAGGAACGGGTTTTAATGCTGTTGGAATCTGTAAAAAAGATTCCGGAAAGGCATCAAAAAAAGAATTTTTATCCCAAGGAAAAGGGAATGGTTTTTCTAATTGTATTTCGTGAAAAGTTAGATTTATATTCTCAGCATTTAGAAAGGGTTTTGCGATGTTTTGCGCAATGGTTTCTAACTGCCCTGATTGAGAATAATAAATAACGAGAACATTTTTCATTATTGGTTTGTTTGCTTTGGTTGCGAACAAAAATAAGTAAATTTATTTAAACTGATTTTGGTTGGTTTTCAGAGGGTTTTGGCCCGCGAATTTGGCAGATTAAACTGGTTTTTGCAGGTTTTTGTTTTTTACCGAAATTGCAGAAATAAAGTTGAGGGAATTTCAAGGAATGTAATGCCTTGTAAATCTGTTTCATCCGTAAAATCAGTGGTCTATTTCTTCAAATCATTCCAGAAATCGAAATAATTAAACCACTGCAGCGGGTATCTTTTTATGATGCTTTCTACGCTTGTTACATATTCTTTCAGCAGTGCTTTTTCGTCGCGATGCTTTACTGTGGCTTCTCTGGCGTATAAATGATAATGTAAATTTGGCTCTTTCATAACATAAACAAACACAACCGGCACTTTTAATCTTGATGCAATTAAAAAGGGTCCCGCAGGAAAGTTGGCTTCTTTGCCTAAAAGGTTTTCAGAAAGAGATTTTGTACCTTCAAAATAACGGTCGCCTGTAAAACAAACCAGTTCATTATTGGCCAGAGCAGCATTGATCTCAAAAATATGAGACAAATCTTCTTTGATAATGATAAATTTTACGGTTGGTTTTTGAGTAACGCTTTCCAAATAATTTTTGATGGCAGAATGTTCTAAATCTGTCGTAACTAAATTGATTTGAAAATTAAGATCGATGTCGCCCAGAAAGTGTTCGGCGATTTCAAAATTACCAACGTGCGCACTTATTAAGACGCCGCCTTTTTTCTCGGCTAAAAGATTTTTAAGTGTTTCGATTCCGTCAAACTCATAGGTGAATTTGTTTCGCATTCCGGCAGAAATGGAAATTTTATCAATAATGGTCTGTCCAAAAGTGTAGTAACTTTTGAAAACCATTTTTCTGGATTTAAAACTGGAGTATTGAAGCCTTTCTTTAAAGTAATAAAAAATAGCGCGATTGCTTTTCTTTAAAAACAAAAAGTAATAAGAAGCGACAAAATAAAGTAAGGCATAAGCAGCTTTTACACCCGCTTTTTGAATTAAAAAAACGAATATTCTATAACCTAAAACAGTTCCTTTTGATTTGCCATCCCATTGACTCATTAAGCTGTTTTGGCTTTTAATTTGGTTTCAATAAGGTCGTAGAAGCTCTGAAAATCAGAAATTCCAACAAAGTCTGCTTCAACAAGTTTTACACCAAAGTTAGATTCTATCGAAACTACCAAATCAACATAATCTAAACTATCTAATCCAAGTGTATCTTTTAAATTAGCATTTGGTTCAATGTCGTCATTGTCTACTTCAAATTCATCAACTAAAAAACCATTAATTTTTGCTATAATCTCTTCTTTATTCATCGTTCAATTTAAACTTTTTAACCACCAACGCAGAGTTGGTTCCTCCGAAACCGAAAGAATTGGACAAAAATATGTCAAATTTTTTGTTTAACGTAGTTTTAACTAAATTTAATTTTGAAGCATCTTCGTCTGGATTTTCTAAATTGATGTTGGGCGCAATGAAATCGTGCTGCATCATTATGATTGAGTAGATAATTTCGCTTGCTCCGGCCATCCAGCATTCGTGGCCAGTCATTGATTTTGTAGAACTTACATAAGGATTTTTCTCACCAAAAACTTCAAAGATAGCTTTGGCTTCGTTTGCATCGCCAACCGGAGTTGAGGTTGCGTGTGCATTTATATATTCAATATCTGATGCATTTAGCTGTGCATCATCAAGAGCTCTTTTCATTGCTGTAGCAGGTCCTTCGACATTTGGAGTCGAAATATGGCCTCCGTTTGATGAAAATCCATAACCCGAAACTTCGGCTATAATATTGGCGCCTCTCGCGATTGCCGATTCGTAACTTTCCAGAATTAAAGTAGCACCGCCGCCACTCGGAATTAATCCGTCACGCCCTGCATCAAAAGGTCTTGAGGCTTTTTCGGGATCATTTTCTCTGTTAGAAAAAACGCCCAATCCGTCAAAACTGCTCATGGCATATTTATTAATTTCCTGAGCACCTCCGGTAATAATAATATCCTGAAAACCGCTTTTTATTAAAAAATAAGCTAATCCGATAGAATGTGAACCACTCGCACAAGCCGCGCTGACGGTTAAATTAATACCGCGAAGTTTAAAAATCGTAGATAAATTCATGGTAACAGTAGAATTCATCGATTTAAAAATAGCTCCCGAACCTATTAAAGCGGTGTCTTTTTTCTCGCGGACAATATCTGTAGCATCAATAATAGCTTTAGAAACGCTGTCGTTTCCGTACATAATTCCCACTTCGCGATTGTCAAAAAAAGCGTCGTCGATATTCGCATTTTTCAATGCTTCGATAGTTGCCATATAAGCATACTCGGTTTCTTCACCAATGCTCATACGCTGCCTGCGGGTTAATAAATTTTTTAAATCGGCTTTAGGAACCATTCCGGTTAAGGCCGACTGAAAACCAAATTCTTTTCGGTCAGAATCAAATTTAATACCCGATTTTCCATTATATAATGATTCCTTTACTTCATCTAAAGAAGTTCCGATACAAGAATAAATTCCCATTCCAGTAATTACAACTCTCTTATTCATCGTCTTTCAAAGTAATTTTTTAAGAATATATTCCTCCGTTTATATTGATAATTTCGCCGGTAATATAACTCGATTTTTTTGAAATCAAAAAGCTTACCAAATCTGCTACTTCTTCGGCTTCACCAAAACGATTTACCGGAATCAGCTTTAATAATTCTTTTTCGTCCAGCTCACTTGTCATGTCGGTTCTAATAAAACCAGGTGCAACAGCATTTACGGTTATATTACGTTTTGCTACTTCTTGTGCCAATGCTTTTGTAGCGGCAACAATTGCGCCTTTTGCTGCCGAATAATTGGTTTGTCCCGCCGTTCCTTTTACTCCAGATACAGAAACCATATTTACGATTCGGCCATATTTATTGCGAAGCATTTTTTGAATAAAAAACTGCGTTACATTAAAAAATCCGTTTAAACTTGTATTTACAACACCGTTCCAGTCTTCGGGAGTCATCCACATAAAAAGACCATCTTTTGTAATTCCGGCATTGTTTACAATTGCTTCAACAATTGCTTCAGGATTAGCGTCCTGCCACTTTGTTAAAACGTCTTGTACTTGTTCAAAATTAGCAACATCAAAGCCTAAAATTTCTCCGGTTGCTCCTAATTTTTGTATTTCCTGAAGTGTTTCTTCAGCAGCAGTTTTGTTTGAATGGTAATTAATCAGAATATGATAATTAGATTCAACGGCTAATTTTTTACAAACAGCACTTCCAATTCCTCTCGAACCGCCAGTTACTAATACACATTTCATTGATATTTGGTTTTATTTTTATTGTCATAAATGGTATCGCTTTTATGAGCAATACCATTTATGTAAGGTTGATTTTTTGTTAGAGAAAGAAGTTATTTCTTCTTTTTAGGTGCTGGTTTCGCAGCTGGTTTTGTTGCTGCTTTTACCTCTTGTTTTGGTTTTTCCGGAGCGGCTTCAGCAGGCTGGATTCTTTCGGCTGATTTAGAAAATAGTTCAGCATTTTCAAACCATTGGTTGCTCAAAACGGTTCCGTCTGGTTTAAGAAATCCCCATTTTCCTTCGTTTTTTACTCTTGCAACGCCATCAATAAATCCTTTGTCTTGTTGTACAAACATAGCAATAATGGCATTTGCAGTGATACCGTATTGAGTTGGAATTACTAATTTTCCTGATTCGTTAATAAATCCCCAGTTGCTTTCTTTTACAGGCGCTAAACCATTTGTACTGAAAACTTCTGCATCACTGTAAGTTGGTTCAATTACAAATTCTCCTTTCGGATTAATGAATCCCCATTTTTTTCCAACTAAAACTGGTGCCAGATTTTTTGAGAAAGCTTTTCCTTTATCATAAATAGGAAGAATTGCCCAGTTTCCTTTTAAATCGATATAACCAATTTTTCCGTTCTTTTTAGCAAAAGTTAAATCCTGCGTTTCAAAATCCCAGATTTTTTCGGCTCCGTCAACCGGAGTAAATTTTCCGCTGCTTACCAATCCAAAAGTTTTGTCTTTTCTTGCCCAGGTTGTGTTTTTGAAATAATTTCCAATTTCGGCATAAGCAGGTTCAACTAATTCTTTTCCGTCGGTATTTATAATTCCCCAGTTTTTGTTTAGTTCTACTCTTGCAAAACCATTTTCAAAAGGTTTGATCTGGTCGTATTTTGGTTCTAAAACCACGGCCATTTTGTTGTTAATCAACCCAACTTTATTGTTTTGTCTGATAAAAGCAACTCCATTATTAAAATCGAATAGTTTTTCTGAAGCAGGTGCTTTTTGAATTTCACCTTTTTTATCAATATAAACCCATTCTTTATCTTTTTGTACTATGGCAATGCCGTTATTAAAATCTTTAGCATCTTTAAAATCTGCCGGAATCACCCAGCTTCCTTTACTGTCAATAAATCCCCATTTTCCGCCGTTTTCTACAGCAGCCAAACCGTCAGAAAAACTTCTGGCCGATTTGTATTGAGGTTCGATTTTAAATGATCCGTCTTTGGAAATATATCCAATTTTAGAATTCTTTTTAACTAAAGCCAGTTCTTGACTATTAACAAATTGAATACTTACTAGCAGCAAAAAAATAAGTGTCTTTTTCATGATTTTAAAATTCAATGTTTAATGATTAAAAAAACTAAAACTCTTTGGGGCGGTATTGGTATATCAATTTTTAATTGTTGATCAAATGATCTTTTACTTTTTGAACAAAAGGATACATCACCTGATCTTCCTTAAATTCCGGAATTATATTGCGAATATCATCGTACCATTTTTTGGTTACAGACGAGATTTGATTTTTTTGTCCTAAATAATCAATTGCCTGAACAATAGTAATCATTTCGATTGCTAATACTTCAAAAGAGTTTTCGATTACTTTTGAGGTAATTACCGCTGCATTTGTTCCCATGCTTACAATGTCCTGATTGTCGTTGTTGTTTGGGATACTGTGCACATACATTGGGTTAGACAACATTTGGCTTTCGGCAGTTGTTGAGGTTGCAGTAAACTGAACGCCCTGCATTCCGAAATTAAATCCTAATGTTCCTAAGTTTACGAATGGAGGAAGAATTTCGTTGATTTTTGAATTTAATAAATAATTCAATTGACGTTCTGCCAGCATCGTTAATTTGGTAATTACGATTTTCAGTTTATCCATTTCAAGTGAGATATAATCTCCGTGGAAATTTCCTCCGTGATAAACGTGTTTGTTTTTTACGTCGATAATTGGGTTGTCGTTTGCCGAGTTAAACTCGTCTTCCAGAATAGAAGCTACATTGTTTATAGTTTCTAAAACCGGCCCAAGAATTTGAGGAACGCATCTTAATGAATAATATTCCTGTACCTTTTCTTTGAAGATTTCCTCTGTGTTTTCACCAGAATATAAATGGTCTTCTCTTTTACGGATTAAAGTACTGTCTGAAAGGTTTTGACGCATTTTTGCCGCTACTTCCTGCTGTCCTTTATGACGTTTTGTTTGGTTTAATTCTTCAGAGAAATGATCGTCGTAAGCCTGAACTAATTCGTTGATCGCGCAAGAAGATTTTAATGACCAGTCTAATAATTTTTTAGCATGATATACATTTACAACTCCAATTCCGGTCATAACCGAAGTTCCGTTGATTAATGCAAGGCCTTCTCTAATTTCTACCTGAATTGGTTTTAAACCTTCAATTTCAAAAACTTCAGGAGTTGGTCTTCTGTCTCCTTTATAAAAAACTTCGCCTTCGCCAATTAAAACTAATGCTAAATGCGAAAGCTGAACTAAGTCACCGCTGGCACCAACACCGCCGTGTTCAAAGATTAAAGGAGTAATATCTCTATTAATAAGTTCAGACATTAGGTTAATTACTGACGGATGAACGCCTGAGTTTCCTAATGAAAGTGTATTCAATCGAGCTAAAATGGCTGCTTTTGCACAAACTGGGCTTAACGGTTTTCCGGTCCCTGATGAGTGGCTGCGGATTAAATTATATTGAAGCTGAATTTGATCAGACTCTTTAATTCTATATTGCGCCATTGGCCCAAAGCCAGTGTTTACGCCATAAATTATTTTATTTCCAGAAAATTCTTTTAGGAAATTAAAGCTTTCGTTTACTCGGTTTAAAACAACATCGCTAATTGTAACTTTTTGATTTCCAAAGATTATGTCTTCGAATTCTGCTAAACTTAAATATTCATTAATTGTATTCATTAAATCGTTTTTGGTTGTGCTAATTTAATTTTATTTATCAAAATAATTGTAGTTATTTTGATGATGGCAAATGTAGTTTAATAATTGATAATATTTTTATTATGACCAAGGAGTTTGTAGATGTTTTAGTGATAGGCGCGGGACCCTCAGGATGTGTGTCTGCATCGTATCTTCATAAAAACAATGTAAAGGTAAAAGTTGTAGAAAAACAAAAGTTCCCAAGACTGGTTGTGGGTGAAAGCTTAATTCCGAGGGTAATGGACCATTTTGCTGAAGCAGAATTGTTTGATGCTCTTAATGCAATGAATTTTGAAAAAAAACTGGGAGCACGATTTATAAGAGAAGAAGAGATTTGTGTTTTTGATTTCAGTAAAAAATTTGGTGAGGGCTGGGATTGGACCTGGCAGGTTCCTCGTGCTGATTTTGATAATACAATGGCGCAGGAAGTGGTTCGAAAAGGTGTTGATCTTGAATTTGAATCAGAGGTTCTGGAAGTTTCTTTTGAAGGAAAAAATTCTAAAACAATTGTAAAAGATAAAGATGGGAATTTAAAAGAAATTCACGCAAAGTTTATTATTGATTCAAGTGGCTACGGACGTGTTTTACCAAGACTTTTAGATCTGGATACGCCATCAAAATTAGATCCGCATTCGTCTATTTTTACGCATGTAAAAGATATTAACAGAGAAGAAGGGGAAGAGGGAACTCAAATTTCATTTGATATTCTGGAAACCGAAGTCTGGCTTTGGGTAATTCCGTTTTCTAACGGAAACACAAGTTTAGGCGTTGTAGGGCCAACAGACTTCATTAATTCGCTTTCTGAAAATAAAGATAATGCCGAGGCTTTGAAAAACGCTATTCAGCTATCAGATTACTATATTAAGAGATTTGAGGGTACAGAATTTTTATTTGAACCGGTAAAACTGGAAAATTATTCGAGAGCGGTAAAAAGAATGTACGGCGACGGTTTTGCTTTAACGGGAAACAGTTCTGAATTTTTAGATCCTGTTTTTTCATCGGGCGTGGCTTTTGCAACCGAATCTGGAATGCTGGCAGCAAAATTATACTTGAAAGAATCGCAGGGAATTCCTGTTGACTGGGAAGTTGAATTTACACAATATATGAAACGCGGTATTGCTGTGTTTACTACTTATGTTCAGGAATGGTATACAGGAAATCTGCAGACTTTGTTTTTCCATCAGCCGGAAAATCCTGAGGTAAAAGAAAAAATATGTTCTGTTTTGGCGGGTTATGTTTGGAACGAAGACAATTCGTTTGTCAAGAAACACGATCACGTAATTGCAAATATGGCGTATTTATTAAATATGCAAAAAGAACAAAGCCCTGAATAATCAGGGCTTTTTTTATAAATAATTCCATCGAAATATTTTTATTTGAATGCTTTTTTCAATAAAAGCTTAGATAATGATTTTGCTGTTTTGGCATAACCTTCTCCAATTCGGGTTTCATTGTTAAAATTGCTTCCCCATTGATCTCCGGGAGCTTCTTCGCTTTTTATTTCTAATAATACATTTGATTTGTTTGCGGTTTCAACAAATTTTAAATTGGTTGTAACCTTTGCCGGCTGTTTCATAATTCCTGCATCCCAGCCCGGGTAGATCCAAACAGTTTGTACAATTAAAGTATAAGGTGTATTTAATCCTTCCTGAAAATTTACTTCTTTTCCTGCCTTTGTCATTACAACATTTCCTATCTCTAAAAATTTTGGAGTCCAGATTTGCTCTTTGGCGACAGCCCATCTTTTGTACCAAAGATTTCCGTTTCCTTTTGCTTTTTTATCCAAATCGGCTTTGTGTTCTTCAACATACTGCGCTTCGGGTTTGTTTTCTTTCATCATAGTAAAGTTACTATAATCAAATTCGGTGTTGATTTCTTTTTGATCTTTTAAAAAGTCAAAGTTTCCTTGTACAACTTCCATATCCTGAGCGAAAGCTGCTCCCGAAATAAGGAACAAGGCAAAAATTAGTTTTTTCATTTTTTTTGGTTTGATTAAGGTTAATTCTTTTCGGACTAAAAGTAACAAAACAATTAATTAAAAAATTTATTGTGTAAACAAAAAAAGAGGATCCAAATCTGGATCCTCTTTCTAAATCGATATCAAAAATCTGTTACCAGAATTTAACGTATAATGCAACAATAATCAATAATGTAATTACGATTAAAACTGTCGTTTGTGGTTTTACTTTAAACATCTCAGCGTCAATTTCAAACGCTTTTGGATTCACTTTTGGTCCAGCGAAACTGATTGCAATCATTGCCAACATTGTAAAGAAGAATGATAATCCCATACAAATGTGGAATGGAATTTCGAATGCTCCTTTTCCGTTAGGATAAGCTGTATATAATAAGGTTTCGTTTCCAAATAACATTGGAGCATATTCGTTGAATAATACCGATAAAACAAATCCTAAAATTACCCCAACGATAGCGGCAGTTCCAGTTGTTCTTTTCCAGAACATACCAAGGAAGAACATGGCGAAAACACCCGGGCTGATAAATCCGGTATATTTTTGAATGTAAGTGAAACCGCCAACACCGCCAATACCAAGAATGTCATTCCATGTAAATAATACCGCCAAAAGCATTGCGGCAAAAACAGCGATTCGGCCAATGTTTACCTGCTGCTTTTCTCCAGCTTCTTTTTGAATGTATTTTTTATGAATATCTAAGGTATAAATGGTCGAAATACTGTTTACTTTTCCGGCCAATGACGCTACAATTGCAGCCGTTAATGCTGCTACCGAAAGTCCTTTTAATCCTGTAGGAAGGAAAGTCAATACAGCAGAATAAGCGCCGTCTTTTCCTCCAACTAATTGTGGTAAATGTCCTTCTTTAAATAAAACATAAGCCGCAATTCCAGGAAGCATTACAATTAAAGGCATTAATAATTTTAGCATACCAGCAAATAAAATTCCGGTACGGGCCGTTTGTAAATCGGCACCAAGAGCTCTTTGCGTAATGTATTGGTTACATCCCCAATAATTTAAGTTGATGATCCAGATACCGGCAAGGTAAGACATCAAACCAGGAAAAGTTAAATATTTGTCGATATCCAATTGAGATGAAGCCGCTGTTGGTTTAGGAATAATCATTTTAAAATGTTCCGGAGCTTCTTTCATTAAAACTTTAAAACCGGCAATTGCATTTTCGCCTACGCCAAAATATTGTCCAACAGTTGTTAAGGCGATATATGACGTTACTAATCCTCCAATAATTAATACCGCAACCTGAATAACATCTGTATAAGCTACAACCTTCATTCCTCCTAACGAAATAAATAGGGCAAAAACGGCAAGACCTACCATAATAACATGGAGATATTCTCCGCCTGCAAGTCCGTTAATAGCAACGGCCCCTAAATATAGGATAGAAGTTAAGTTTACAAAAACATATAAAAACAACCAGAAAACCGCCATAATTAAAGCAGTCGATTCATTATAACGTGTTTTTAAAAATTGAGGCATGGTGTAAATCTTATTTTTAAGATAAACAGGAATAAACCAAACCGCAACAATAATCAAGGCGATCGCCGCAATCCATTCATAGGCTGCTACTGCAATTCCTAAAAAGAAACCTTCACCGCTCATTCCGATGAATTGTTCTGCAGAAATATTTGAAGCAATTAAGGAAGCGCCAATGGCCCACCAGGTTAAATTTCCTTCAGCAAGAAAATAAGCTTTAGCATCTTGTTCGTCTTGTTTACGTTTTCGGTAAACGGTATAACCGTAGACAGAAACTACGATGAAATAAATAATAAAAACCGCATAATCTGCGAGGGAAAGGTTCTGGTTCATTGTTAATAGTCTTTTAGGTAATTAGTATAGGTGATTGTTTGTTTTAAGGTTGATAAAATGTTTATAGTTCCATATAATCTCTTTAAAAATAAAATATGTGTTTTTATTCTGTTATTTTTTTGTCAAAATAAGAATGAAAGTCAAATTTAAAATAAAAACTCAAAAATCCATCACATTAAATGTGTTATTTACATTTATAATAGGATTATTATGTGTTAAAGTTTAAAAAGAGATTCTTCTCCGTAAAATTTAGTTGATTTTTACAGCACTTTTATAATGTATAATTTCCTGTTGTCTTAAAATTTCGGCACTTTTTTCCGGAGTAATATCTCTTTGAGACTCTCCCAGCATTTCGTAACCCACCATGAATTTTTTTACGGTTGCCGAGCGAAGCAATGGCGGATAAAAATGCATGTGAAAATGCCATTCCGGATGATCAAAACCATCTGTTGGAGCCTGATGAATTCCTGATGAATATGGAAAAGAAGTGTTGAATAAATTATCGTATTTGATTGTTAACTGCTTTAAAATTTTAGCATAAGCGGTAACTTCTTCGGCATTAAAATCAGTAATTTTTTGAATAGCTCTTTTGCTTACAATCATGGTTTCGTAAGGCCAGATTGCCCAAAACGGAACTAAAGCCACAAAATGATCGTTTTCGATTACAACACGGCTTCCTACTCTCAATTCGGCCTGAACGTAATCTTCAAGAAGTGTTCTTTTGTTTTTATCGTAATACGCTTTTAAGCTGTTGTGTGTTTTTTCGACCTGAGTTGGAAGTGAAGACTGAGCCCAGATCTGTCCATGCGGATGCGGATTGCTGCAACCCATAACGCTGCCTTTATTTTCAAAAATCTGAACGTGATTAATGTATTTAATGCTTCCTAAATCAGCATATTCTTTCTGCCAGGTTTTAATAATGTTTTCAATATCAGAAACTTCCATTTCCGGAAGGGTTAAGTCGTGTCTTGGCGAAAAACAAACGACTCTTGAAATTCCCTGTTCAGGTTCGGCTTTAAAAAAGGTATGTTTGATGTCTTCTTCAAAAATAATTTCGTCTTGTTTAAGAGCAGCAAAATCATTGTCGAATACAAAACTGTTTTTATATCCGGGATTAATTTCTCCGTTTGCCCGAATATTTCCGGGGCATAAATAACAGTCGGGATCATGTTTTGGAAGTGTTTCTTCTGAAATCGTTTCGTTTTGTCCCTGCCAGGGACGTTTTGCACGATGAGGTGAAACTAAAACCCATTCATTAATTAAGGGATTAAAACGTCTGTGAGGATCTTCGTTAATGTCAAAATTTTTCATTGTGTTGCGTGTGGTATTAAAGTAATGTTGTTCCGTTCGAGATTTTTACATCATAAAATTTTAATTCAATCCCAAATGTATTTAAATAAAGATTTGAAAACTTACTTTTTACCTCATTTTCATGACCTTTTTTAATTAAATTTATGGTGCACCCACCAAAACCACCTCCCATTACACGAGAACCAATTATCGAATCATCTGCTTTTGCAGTATCTACAAGCATATCCAACTCATCGCAGCTTACCTCATACTCCTTAGATAAGCCATAATGAGTCTCAAAAAGTAATTGTCCTAAAAGTTCTATATTTCCTTGGTCAAGAGCCTCGCAGGCCTTTATTACGCGGTTAATTTCTTTTATAACAAAATGCACTCTTTTAAAAACCGTCGCATTCATTTTATCCTGAATGCTTAAAAGTTGTTCTTCAGAGCAGTCTCTAAAGCTTTTTATTTCCGGGAAATTATTTTTAATGATCGATAATCCCTGTTCGCATTCAATTCTGCGTGTGTTGTATTCAGATGTAAAAAGAGAATGCTTAACGTTGCTGTCGAATAAAACAAGCGAATAATCTTTAAAATCAGCCTTATGATATTCAAAATCCAGCGTATTGCAGTCCAGTTTTATTACTTTGTTTTCAAGGCCGTGAACGCTCGAAAACTGATCCATTATACCACAATTAATTCCAACCCAATGTTCTGCTTTTTGTCCTAATAATGCTATATTTTTTTTCTCAATTTTTAAATCAAAAAGGGCTGAAATTCCAAAAATCATCCCGCATTCTAAAGCTGCCGAAGACGATAATCCAGAACCAACGGGAATATTACTGCTGAAAACACAATTAAAACCTTCAAAATCAAATCCGTTATCCTGCAATTGTTTAATAACGCCTCGAATGTAATTGGTCCACACAACATCACTCAATTTAACTTCCTGAGTTAAATCGATTTCAAATTCTTCATTTAAATCGATCGCGAATATTTTTGATTTTTTTGAATTGCTTTTTTCAAATGCAAAACAAATTACTTTGTCAATTGCAGCCGGCAGCACATAACCATCATTATAATCAATATGTTCTCCAATTATATTAATTCGTCCTGGAGAAAGCACCACTTTTTCGGGTTTAGAACCAAATGTTTTTTCAAAAAAAGCAGTAGTATTTAGTATTAAGATGTCATTCATTATCGTGAAATTGGTTGGTCGTTTTTAGTTTATATTTTCGAATTTATAAACGGTTTTCTGAATATATTCTTCGCCCTTTTTTAAAACAGAATTTGGAAAATGAGGCTGATTTGGTGCATCAGGAAAATTTTGGGTCTCAAAACAAATACCGCTCGTTTTATGGTAAACTGCATTGTTTTTTCCTTTTAAAACATCAAAACAATTACCGCCAACATAAATATGTACGCTGGGCTGATTGGTATAAACGCTCATTTTTAAATTGTTTTTTGAGCTGAATAAAGCAGCAACAGCATTTTCGTTTTGATTAATAACAAAAGAATGATCGATTACAGAAGGACAATTTTGTGGTAATCTAAAATCGAATTTATGATTGTTGAGGTCAGTAAATTTTCCGGTTGGGATATTCTCGTGATTCGTTTCCAGTATATTATCAGCATCAACAAAAACCTTTTGATTTAAAACGTCGTTATAATGACCGTCAAGATTAAAATAACTGTGATGCGTTAAATTTATAATCGTATCTTCTGTAGAAACAGCTTTGTAATCTAATTGTAGTTCGTTGTCTTCGGTTAAAGTATAAGTCAAATCGACTTGTAATTCTCCCGGATAATTTTCGTCAAGATTTTGGCTTAAAAGACTAAAAGTAATCGAAGGATTTTCTTCGGAAGTTTGACGAGTAACATTCCAGATTTTCTTTCCAAAACCAGCATTTCCGCCGTGTAGAGCATTTCCATTATTATTTTTGGCAAGCTGATGTGTCTTTCCATTTAAAGTAAAAGTCCCTTTGCTGATTCTTCCCGCATAACGCCCAACGGTTGCACCAAAATAAGGCGCACTTGGCAGATAATAAGATTCTAAATAAGACGAAAGAGAATCGAAACCTAAAACAACATCAACAAGATTTCCGTTAGAAAGTGGAATTTCTAAAGAAGTTACAGTTGCTCCATAATTCATAATCTGAACTTTCATCCCTTTTTTATTGGACAATTCGAAAGAGAAAATCTCGATGTTGTCCGGCATAAAACCGAAAGATTTAGAATTGGAAGCTATCTTAAAATGTGATTTATGTTTTATTTCCATATAAAATTCACCAAATATGAATTTCAAAAATAAAAACATTCTCTATTTTTACATACCAGTACCTACCAGTTTTTGTATATTGCGCAAAAACATACTTTTTTATGAATATCATTTCGATTCAAAATAACATTGGTCTGCCAAAATATAAACAGATTATTCTTTCAGTAGAAAAAGCAATCGAAGACGAAAAATTGATAAAAGGCGACCGGCTTCCATCTGTAAATAAAGTCTGTCTGGCGTTTTCATTATCTCGAGATACCGTTTTGCTGGCGTATGATGAATTGAAAAAAAGAGGAATAATTTATGCCATTCCCGGAAAAGGATATTACGTTAAAAGCGTTGAAACTACTATAAAACAGAAGATTTTTTTACTTTTTGATGAGCTGAATATTTTTAAGGAAGACATTTATAATTCCTTTTTAAACAACATTGGCAAAAACGTTCAGGTTGATATTTTCTTTCATCATTTTAACAGCGCCGTTTTTCAGAAATTAATTACCGACAGTTTTGGCAATTATACCAAATACATTTTGATGCCCACAAATTTAAAAGATATTGTAGCATCTATAAAAACCCTACCAGTAGGTGATGTTATTATACTGGATCAGACCAATCCGGATTTGAAATCGTATCCTGCAATTTATCAAAACCACCAGAAAGATATTTTTGAAGGATTGCAAAAAGGAAAAGAAAGACTGAGTAAATACAAAAAACTGATTTTGATTTTCCCGGGATTTAGAGAACCGCTTGGAATGAAAATGGGTTTTGAAGATTTTTGTACCGAATATAATTTTGATTCTGAAATTATAACCGAATTTACCAACCGAGAAATTACTACAGGCGATTTGTACATCATACCTAACGATCGCGATTTGGTGCGGGTAATTGAAAATGCGAGAGATCAAAACCTAAAACTCGGAACTGATTTTGGCATTATATCGTATAATGAAACCCCATTGAAAAAAATCGCAGCAAACGGAATTACGACAATCTCGACGCACTTTGAAGTGATGGGAAAAATTCTGGCCGAAATGGTTCTGAAAGGTAAAAAAGAGCAAATAGAAAACAAATCGTCTTTGATTATTCGGAATTCTTTGTAATATCCAGATTGTAGAATTTTGTGATGCCGTTTGTTTACATTACAACAAAAAGATCTTTTGTTTAAAAAACCTGCGATTTATTAATAAAAAAAATAAAAATGCAATTACTTGTTTTTCAAGATTAATTTTGCTTACATTTGCAAATGTAAATTTTACACTTATTATTTGTTTCAGCAGTCAGTGTTCATAATGATGGCAGAAAACAGAGGTTAAAAATAGAATAAATTAATTTTGTTTATTTTTTTAATAGTAGTTTTTATTGAAGAAAAAACCCTGAAAGTTGTGGATTTCAGGGTTTTGTTTTTTTAGAGATTCAGTACAAAATCGTTAAGCAGTTTTTCTTCGTATTTTTCTTTATTAAAAGTATACAAATACGATCCTTTTCTAGACGACTGCATGTCTTTTTCTTCTAATTTATTCAAGATTTCGAGAGAATTTATTTTACTTATAAAGTTTCTCTTATCTAATTCTTTGCTCAAAATAGCTTCGTATAATTCTAAAAGCTGACGCATAGTAAATTTTTCCGGAAGCAATTCGAAACCAATTGGTTTTATCGAAGTTTTGTAACGAAGTCTTTTAATTGCATTTTGAACCATATCGTTATGGTCAAAAATTAAACTTGGCGCCTCGTTAATAGGGAACCATTCGGCGTGGTAATTTCTAATTAGTTCCGCATTATGATTTTCGATATTAATTAAAGCAAAATACGAAACCGAAATGGTTCTTTCAACCGGGTCACGATCAATTTCACTGTAAGCATACAACTGCTCCATATAAATATCGTTAAGACCCGTATAAGTATTTAAAATTCTAATAGCAGCATCATCTAAAACTTCATCGCGTTTTAGAAATCCTCCAATCAAAGACCATTTTCCTTTTTCAGGTTCAAAATCTCTTTTGATTAAAAGTATTTTTAGACCTTCACTGTCAAATCCAAAAATAATACAATCTACCGCTAGTAAAACCTTATCGGCAGAGCTATAACTGTTTAGCATATTCAATAATTTATTGGTAAAGATATAAACTTCCTAAATTGTTTCATAATTTATTAATGTAACTTTTACACTTATATAAAAATACTGATAAAAATAGGATGTTTTAACAAACGATTCCGATACATAAAAATAGAATATATTTTGTCCATTTCCTTTCTATTTTGATACCGAAATTAAGATCAAAGGTAAAAACATTTTCACAAGAGAATTGCTATAGACAATATTATTTTTTTTTCAAAATTTTGAAGCAGGAAGTATTGTTATAAAAAGTTGATTTTTTAATGTTTTTTGTAACATTTTTAGGTTTTCAACTTTTTGTTAAAACTTTTATTTGCGGGTAAAAGTGCGTTATTATTCATGAATTTTGAAGATGTATTACGAAATCTGTTTTTTGCAACCAGTTGTTTTGTTTTTTTTATTTGTTTTTAAGACTTTTTTTTGTTTAAATTTACAAATGTTAATGTGACACTTATTTTTTGTGAGTATCTATTAAAACAGAAACTAAAACTATCCAAATTATCTAACCAACTTGTTTTCCTGCATGTCAAAAACCACACAGGCTATGAAAAAAACGCTGCTATTACTATTTATTACACTTAGTATTCAAACCATTTCGGCACAGAAAGAAGCTATAATTCTTACCATAAAAAGCGATCCTGCTGCGCCCATTATCAATAAAAATATCTACGGGCATTTTGCCGAACATTTAGGACGTTGTATTTATGGCGGTTTTTTTGTTGGCGATACTTCAAAAATTCCAAATACCAACGGAGTTAGAAACGATGTCATTAAAGCGTTGAAAGATTTAAAGATTCCAAATTTAAGGTGGCCTGGCGGTTGTTTTGCTGATACATATCACTGGAAAGACGGAATTGGTCCAAAAGAACAAAGACCCACAATTGTAAACCAATGGTGGGGAGGTGTAACAGAAGACAATAGTTTTGGAACTCACGACTTTTTAAATCTTTGCGAAGTCTTAGGAGCAGAACCGTATTTGTCCGGAAATGTGGGAAGCGGAACAGTTCAGGAATTTGCCGATTGGGTTCAGTATGCCAATTTTGAGGGCAAGAGCCCAATGAGTGATTTGCGTAAAAAGAATGGAAGAAGTGAACCGTGGAAAGTTAAATTCTGGGGAATTGGAAATGAAGCCTGGGGTTGCGGCGGTAATATGACGGCAGAATATTATGCAAATGAGTACCTCAAGTTTGCCACTTTTATGGCTGACTGGAATAATACAGGCGGGGTAAATCGCATTGCTTCGGGAGCTAATAGCAGCGATTATAACTGGACCGAAGTTTTAATGAAAAACATTCCGCTTAATATGCTGGGCGGTGTTGGAGTACACCATTATTCTGTAATAGATTGGAATAAAAAAGGTGATGCCGTTAATTTTTCGGAAGAGCAATATTTTAAAACCATGAAAGAGGCTTTAAAAATGGAAGAATTAGTAACCAAGCACGCTGCTGTAATGGACAAATACGATCCTGAGAAAAAAGTCGCAATGGTTGTGGATGAATGGGGTGGCTGGTACGATGTAGAAAAAGACACAAATCCGGGATTTTTATATCAGCAAAATACGATTAGAGATGCTGTTTTAGCCGGAGCAACGCTTAATATTTTTAATAATCATGCAGACAGGGTTCGAATGGCAAATTTAGCGCAATGTGTAAACGTACTGCAAGCCGTAATCCTGACCGATAAAACCAAAATGATTTTAACGCCAACTTATCACGTTATGCAACTGTACAATGTGCATCAGGATGCGAAACTTCTTCCTTTAAGTTTTAATTCGCCATTGTATACTTTTAAAGATCAAACGCTTCCGGCAGTTTCGGCTTCGGCTTCAAAAGATAAAAACGGTGCCGTACATATTTCATTAGTAAATATTGATGCAAAAAATAAACATAAAATCGAAATTGATACAAAGGATTTAGGTGTAAAAAATTTCACAGCCCAAATTATTACTTCTTCGAAATTACAGGATTATAATTCTTTCGAGAATCCAGATAAAATTAGTCCGGTAACTTTTAAGGATTTTGACTCTAAAAAAGGAAAATTAGAAATCAATTTACCGCCATTTTCAGTTTTGGTTTTAGAAGGAAAATAAGTTTAAAAAGAAAAAAATCAGATAAAATAGAATTAAAAAAGCAGGTTATATTTTACAGTTTTAAATCAGAAGTTGAAATAATCGCAACAGAATAAATGTTTTGAATACATTTATTTTTTCTTTTCGTCTTAAAAAGCTGTTTTAGTGCAACATCTGCAAAAAAATACTGACGCTTTTTTATTAAGTGTTTTTTGTACACTTATAAGTATTTATAAGTATATTTGTCACCATTAAAAATAAATTTCGAATGAAAAATTATGTCATAGGATTAGACTACGGAACAGATTCTGTTCGTGCGGTTCTTATAGATACCGAAAATGGGCAGGAATTGGCATCCAATGTTTCTCATTATAAAAGATGGAAAAATAAGCAGTATTGCGACGCTTCCATCAATCAATTTCGTCAGCATCCTTTAGATCATATTGAAGGATTAGAAATTACGATACAAACGGTTATCAAAGAAAGCAAAGTCGATCCAAAATTGGTACGAGGAATTTGTATTGATACAACAGGATCTTCTCCGGTTCCGGTTACTAAAGAAGGGATTCCGCTGGCTTTGACTAAAGGTTTTGAAGAAAATCCAAATGCGATGATGGTGTTGTGGAAAGATCATACGGCAATAAATGAAGCAAACGAAATCAACGAACTGGCGGTAAGCTGGGGTGGAGAAGATGTAACGAAATATGTTGGCGGTATTTATTCATCAGAATGGTTTTGGGCAAAAATCCTGCATGTTGCAAGACAAGATGAAGCTGTTAGAAAAGCGGCACACACCTGGATGGAGCATTGCGATTTAATGACCTATTTGTTAATTGAAGAAAAAGATTTAAAAACTTTTAAAAGAAGCCGTTGCGCAGCGGGCCACAAAGCCATGTGGCACACAGACTGGAACGGATTACCGCCAGTTGAATTCTTAGAAAAATTACATCCGTATTTAGCACAGCTTCGCGGCAATTTATACGATGAAACGTATACATCAGATCTATCAGCAGGAAATTTAAGCAAAGAATGGGCAGATCGTTTAGGACTTTCTACAGAAACAATTGTAGCCGTTGGAACTTTTGATGCACATTCTGGAGCTGTTGGAGCTAAAATCGAAGAAAACACTTTGGTTCGCGTTATGGGAACTTCAACTTGTGATATTCTGGTTGGTTCTTATGATGAAGTAGGAACCAAAACCGTTCGCGGCATCTGCGGACAAGTAGATGGTTCGGTTATCCCGGGCTTTATTGGTCTAGAAGCAGGACAATCTGCTTTTGGCGATTTATTGGCTTGGTACAAAGAACTATTGCTTTGGCCGACAGATCATTTATTGGATTCTTCAAGTGTTTTAAATGACGCACAAAAGGAACAATTAAGAGAAGAATTCAGCGATAAACTAATTGTGGAATTAACAAAAGAAGCCGAGAAAATTCCGGTTTCAGAAAGTCTTCCAATTGCGTTGGACTGGATTAACGGGCGCAGAACTCCAGATGCCAATCAGGAATTAAAAAGCGCAATTTCAAATCTTTCTTTGGGAACAAAAGCGCCTCATATTTTTAAAGCTTTGGTAAACGCAATTTGTTTTGGAGCGAAGAAAATTGTAGATCGTTTTGAAGAAGAAGGTGTAAAAATTGACAGCGTAATCGGAATTGGCGGTGTTGCCCGCAAATCTCCTTTTATCATGCAGACTTTGGCGAATGTTTTAAACAAGCCAATTAAAATTGCAGCTTCGGACCAAACTCCGGCTTTGGGCGCCGCAATTTATGCAGCCGTTGCAGCCGGAATTTATCCAAATGTAATCGAAGCAAGCCAGAAAATAGGAAGCGATTTCGACGGAGAATATTTCCCTCAGACAGATAAAGTGGAAGCCTATCATAAACTGCTTTTAGGATATGAAAAACTAAGTGCTTTTGCAGATCCAAACCTTAAAATTTCGCAGCATGAGTTCTCTTTATAAAGATTTAAAACAAGAATGTTACGAAGCCAATATGCAGTTAAATGCATTGAATTTGGTGGTATATACTTTTGGAAATGTAAGTGCCGTGGATAGAAAAAATGGTGTTTTTGCCATTAAACCAAGCGGTGTTCCTTACGAAGATTTAAAACCCGAAGATATCGTAATTGTTGATTTTGATAATAATGTAATCGAAGGAACAATGCGTCCGTCATCTGACACTAAAACGCATGCTTATTTATATAAACACTGGCCAAATATTGGCGGCGTTGCGCATACACACGCGACTTATTCAGTGGCTTGGGCGCAGTCGCAAAGAGATATTCCAATTTTTGGAACCACACACGCCGATCATTTGACGGCAGACATTCCGTGCGCACCGCCAATGGCAGATTCTCTTATCGAAGGAAACTACGAACACAATACCGGAATTCAGATTCTGGATTGTTTCGAAGAAAAAAATCTTTCTTATGAAGAAGTAGAAATGATTCTGATAGGAAATCACGGCCCATTTGCCTGGGGGAAAAACGCAGCTAAAGCAGTTTACAACAGTAAAGTTCTGGAAGTAGTGGCCGAAATGGCGTATTTGACTTTACAAATAAACCCAAACGCACCCAAATTAAAAGACTCATTAATAAAGAAACATTACAATCGTAAACACGGAAAAGATTCGTATTACGGGCAGTAGTGATTTTAGATTTTAGAGTGCAGATTTTAGATTAAAGAAAATAGAATAAAGAACAAAGAGAAAAGATTTTCGTTAATCGTGAATTTTTAGATAAAGAAAAACGATTTGACGATTAAACAAATAAACGATTGAACATAATGATAGATATATCTCAAAAAGAAGTATGGTTTGTAGTAGGAAGCCAGGAATTATACGGTGAAGAAACACTTAGAAAAGTAGCAGAACATTCGCAGATAATTGCAAAAGGATTAGACGCATCATCTAATATTCCGGTAAAAGTGGTTTATAAAGATGTGGTGAAATCGCCTTCGCAGATTTTAGATGTTTGTCTGGCGGCGAATTCGGCTAAAAACTGTATCGGAATTATCGCTTGGATGCACACTTTTTCACCGGCAAAAATGTGGATTGGCGGTTTAAATATCCTTAAAAAACCATTATGTCATTTACATACACAATATAATGCCGAAATTCCGTGGGGATCTATTGACATGGATTTCATGAACCTGAATCAATCCGCTCACGGAGATCGTGAATTTGGTTTCATTATGTCAAGATTACGTAAAAAACGTAAAGTGGTTGTTGGACATTGGGAAGATGAAAGAGTTCAAAAACAATTAGGAATCTGGTCAAGAGTTGTTCTTGGATGGGATGAACTTCAAAACCTAAAAGTGGCTCGTATTGGAGACAATATGCGTGAAGTTGCCGTAACAGAAGGGGACAAAGTGGAAGCGCAGATTCGTTTTGGAGTTTCGGTAAACGGATATGATTCTTCGGATGTTACCAAACATATTGAAAAAGTAACAGACAAAGAACTCAACGATTTATTAGCGGTTTACGAACAATCATACACTTTAACGGATTCTTTAAAAGAAGGCGGTGCGCAAAGAAGTTCTTTGGTTGAAGCTGCAAAAATCGAATTAGGATTAAGAGCTTTCCTTGAAGAAGGAGGTTTCGGCGCTTTTACAGATACATTTGAAAACCTCGGTGTTTGGAGACAATTGCCGGGAATCGCAACGCAAAGATTAATGGCAGATGGTTATGGTTTTGGCGGTGAAGGAGACTGGAAAACAGCTGCAATGGTAAGGGCTTTAAAAGTAATGAATATTGGTTTGGAAGGCGGAACTTCTTTCATGGAAGATTATACGTATCATTTCACACCTCAAAAATCGTATGTTTTAGGATCTCACATGTTAGAGATTTGTCCGTCTATTGCCGATGGAAAACCGTCTTGTGAAGTGCATCCGTTAGGAATTGGAGGAAAAGAAGATCCGGCTCGTTTGGTATTCAATTCGCCTGCAGGAGATGCGATCAATGTTTCTTTGGTTGATATGGGAACTCGTTTCCGTTTAATTGTTAACGAAGTTGAAGCGGTTAAACCAATGACTGAATTGCCAAAATTACCGGTTGCCAGAGTTTTATGGGATTGTAAACCAAATTTAGAAGTTGCAGCAACGGCTTGGATTTTAGCTGGTGGAGCGCATCACACGGTTTACAGCCAATCATTGACAACTGAATACATGGAAGATTTCGCAGATATTGCCGGAATCGAATTGTTGGTTATTGATGAAAAAACTACAGTAAGAGAGTTTAAAGATAAGATTAATGCGAATGAAGCTTATTTTCATTTGTTTCAGCATGGATTGTAATTTGAGGGACTAAGATACTAAGGCGCTAAGATTCTAAGATTTTTTGTTACTTTTAATCTTTTCACATTTACCTTTCACAATAATCAAAAAAAATAGCATTTATGAATGTATTAAAACGTTGTATTTTTGGAATCGGCTTGTTAAGTCTGGCTTTGGTTTCAGTTCAATGCAAAAGCGATAAAAAAATGGATACTACAGTTTCAGATCAAAAAGCAGCAGTAACGATCGAAAAATCGTCATACGGAACAACTTCAAAAGGAGAAAAAGTCGATAGTTACAAATTAAAAAACCAAAATGGGATGGAAGTCGATATCATCACTTTTGGCGGAAGAATTACAGATTTGAAAGTGCCAAATAAAGAGGGTGTTTCTGAAAATGTAGTAATCGGATTTACTTCTTTGGCACAATATGAAAAAGAAAACCCATTTTTTGGAGCTTTAATTGGAAGATACGGAAACCGAATTGCGAAAGGAAAATTTACTTTAGACGGAAAAGAATATCAATTGGCCATAAATAATGCACCAAATGCTTTGCACGGCGGACCGCAGGGATATTTTAATGTGGTTTGGAAAGCAGATGAGGTTAAATCTGGCGAAACAGCTTCTTTAAAATTATCTTATTTAAGTAAAGATTTAGAAGAAGGATATCCGGGAAATTTAAAGGTTTTTGTAACCTATACCTTGACAAATGATAATCAGTTAGAAGTTTTGTATGAAGCAACAACAGATAAAACAACGGTTGTAAACTTAACACAGCATTCTTATTTCAATTTATCCGGAGATTTCACAAAAACGATCTTAGATCATGAATTGACTTTAAATGCAGATAAAATTGTTCCGGTTGATGCGACTTTAATTCCAACAGGAAAATTAGAAGATGTGGCTGGAACACCTTTTGATTTTAGAAAACCAAAGTTAATTGGAAAAGACATCGAAGCTAAAAACGAACAAATAGAAAGAGGAAAAGGATACGACCATTGCTGGGTGTTGAATAATCCTGAAAAAGGAAAAACAATCATCGCAAAAGTATACCACGCGCCAAGCGGAAGAGTTTTGGAAGTAACAACTGACGAACCTGGAATTCAGTTCTATTCAGGAAATTTCCTTGACGGAACGTTACCAACACGCGATGGAAAAACATACGGACACAGAACCGGACTTTGTCTAGAAACAGAACACTATCCGGATTCTCCAAATCAGAAAAACTTCCCGACAACGGTTTTAAACCCGGGAGAAAATTATAAAACTAAAACTACTTTTAAATTCTCAGTTAAAAAATAGTTTTTAGAATTTGTTTACTAGTTCAATTCTCTGAAAAACCTCGAAAGTGATATGCTTTCGAGGTTTTTTTATTTATTCTGTCTTACATTTGAAGAATATATAGAAGATTTAAAAAGCGTGATTGTGAAAAGAATAGTTATTTACATTTCAATTTTAGTTTTATTTATTCAAAGTTGTCAGAATAAAGATAAAAGTCAATTAAAAAATAATGCTATTGTTAAAGCAGATTCTTCAAGAGTAAAAGAAGTTGATTCTAATATCAATAATAATGAGCAAATAGAATTAGTTAAAAACTTCATGAAATGGTATATTAACAATAGTAACATATTGGATAACTTTGATACTATTGGCGGCGGACCAATGGACGTGAAGGAAAATGAAGAGGCAAAGAATTATTATGTAGATTTTAGCGAAGTAGAAAAATATATTGAAGAATTGAAAAAGAGTGGTTTTTTTACCGATATCTTTCTTAAAAATGAAAAACAAATATTTATAGAAGGAGATAAATATTTTAAGAAAAATCCCGAGAATGACAGTCCTCCATTTGGATTTGATTATGATCGTTTCTTTTTCACTCAGGAATCTCTTGAAGATGTTTTGCCAAATATTGAAAAAAGCAAATACCTTGTTAATCAAAAGAATGATTCTATTTCAGAAGTTAGGTTTTATCTGCCTATGACTGGAGTAAATTATAAGTATACTTTAAAAAAAATAAACGCTAGATGGGTTATTGAAAAAATAGACTCAGAGCAAAGACCATAATAATAGTTTTTTGAAATAGAAATCAATTTATTAACGAAAAAAAAATAGAATATGGCCTTCAAGCATATATTTAAAGTAGTACTAAATTGGACTTCAAACAAAAGTCAAGAAGAAACAATTTTGAAAATCTACAGCAAAAGCCATAAAATCTTTATTGAAGGAAAACCAGTTTTAGATGTTTCGGCAGCAAAAGCATTCAAGGGCGATCCTTCCTTATATAATCCGGAGGATTTATTGTTGAGCAGTTTGGTTTCCTGCCACATGATGTCGTATTTATATGTCTGCTCTCAAAACGGAATAGAAGTCCTTGAATATTCAGACAACGCCGAAGCAATCCTCGAAGTTTCTCCAGATGGCAGCGGACGTTTTACAGAAGTACGATTAAAACCAAAGATAAAAATTTCAAATCCTGATAAAACAGAGTTAGCATTAGAATTGCATACAAAAGCAAATCAATTGTGTTTTATTGCTAATTCATGCAATTTTCCTGTTTTGCATGAAGCTAGTTGTGAGGCTTGAAAATTCTAAAACTTCCTTTTTTGATAAGGTGTTCCTTCGTTGTCTTCACAATGACTTTTAAGGCTTAAAAGGAACATAGCCCAGTTATAATTGCACCATTGGTAAAACTCGGTTAGTTCGCGCCAATCAAAATGTTTAAGGACGATTGCAGTTTTTCCGTTTTTTTCTGTCAGGTCAAATGAAATTTTGGTTCCAATCCATTCCGGGTCAGAGTCAACGCATTCCCAAAGTATTCTTTTGTTTGGAGATAATTCGATTATTTTCATTTTGGTAAGATCATTGTCTCCAAAACTAAACTCATTGATAAAACCCACTTCAGGTTTCACAAGTAGTTCCTCGGTCCAAACAGCGCCAAGTCCGGCTTGTGTTGTTAAAGCTTCATAAACATTTGCAATTGGTGCTTTGATGTAGTTGATGTGTTCGATTTTTTCCATTTAGAAGACCAGCTATATTGTACAAATACAAAGTTAACAAGTTTTAGATAGCTTTAACACAGCTGTTTATTGTCGAAAATAAAAGCCTAAAATTTCAATATTGGGTCATTATTGAAATGCAATAAAATCAAAAAAACCTCTTCGGTTAAGAAGAGGTTTTTGTACCCGGAGCCGGAGTCGAACCGGCACGGTTTCCCACAGGTGTTTGAGACCAGCGCGTCTACCAATTCCGCCATCCGGGCTTAGCAGACGAAAAAATAATCGATAAATCAATTATTTTAACGCAATAGAATGAGTTCAAAAATGTGCTCATTCCTTTAACACGGTGCAAATGTAAAAAATTAAATTAAATGTTCTACTAAAAATACTTAAATTTTTCCTTTCAGTGTTCAATAAATTTTATAAATTTGCAGCTCGTTAAAACGACGCACACACAACTAACTACACCCGAGGCATTTATATGTATTTTGTTTTACCAAAATTGGTGAAGCCTAATTGTACTAAGCGCAGCGGAGCAAAAACAACAAATTATAATGTCGCACCTAGAACCAGAAGCTAAAATTTTTGCTTGTTCACAAAGTGTTTATCTTGCAGAAAAAATTGCAGAACAATACGGAATCCCGTTAGGAAAAGTAACGATGTCAACGTATAGCGATGGAGAATTTCAGCCATCATACGAAGAATCAATTAGAGGATTACGTGTTTTTATTGTATGTTCAACTTTCCCATCTGCAGATAATTTGATGGAATTGTTATTAATGATTGATGCTGCAAAACGCGCATCGGCAAGACATATTACAGCTGTTATGCCTTATTTTGGTTGGGCAAGACAGGATAGAAAAGACAAACCAAGAGTTCCAATTGGAGCAAAG
This sequence comes from Flavobacterium sp. GW821-FHT12A05, assembly GCF_058807735.1. NCBI lineage: Bacteria > Pseudomonadati > Bacteroidota > Flavobacteriia > Flavobacteriales > Flavobacteriaceae > Flavobacterium > Flavobacterium sp. GW821-FHT12A05. Next base: position 232,575 of record NZ_JBXAQY010000006.1, read on the forward strand.
TTAGTAGCAAACCTATTAACTGCTGCAGGAGCAACAAGAATCATGACAATGGATTTGCACGCAGATCAAATTCAGGGATTCTTTGAAAAACCAGTAGATCATTTATTTGCATCTACTATCTTTTTGCCTTACGTGCAAAGTTTAAATTTAGAAAATTTAACCATTGCATCTCCAGATATGGGAGGTTCAAAAAGAGCTTATGCTTACTCTAAGTTTTTAGAATCAGATGTTGTAATCTGTTACAAACAAAGAAAAGCAGCCAACGTTATCGACACTATGGAATTGATTGGTGAGGTAAAAGGTCGTAACGTAATCTTAGTAGACGACATGATCGATACAGGAGGTACTTTAGCAAAAGCAGCCGACTTAATGATCGAAAAAGGAGCACTAAGTGTTAGAGCAATTTGTACACACGCTATATTATCTGGCGGTGCGTATGAAAAAATTGAAAATTCGAAGTTGAGTGAATTAATCGTAACAGATTCTATTCCGTTAAAGAAACACTCAGATAAAATTAGAGTAGTGAGTTGTGCGCCTCTATTTGCAGAAGTTATGCACATGGTGCACCACAACAATTCCATTAGTGGAAAATTTATAATGTAGAAGCAGTAAGCTTTAGGCTTTAAGCTATAAGCATGTTACTCATTTTAAAAAAGCCTAAAGCTTAAAGCGTATTGCCTAAAGCCTATAGCAAATTAAGAATATTTATTAATAACTATATTTTTTTTACAATGAAATCGATTACAATTAAAGGATCAGAAAGAGAAAGCGTGGGCAAAGTGTCAACTAAAGCCTTACGTAATGCTGGAGCGGTTCCTTGCGTGTTATACGGAGGAAATCAGGCAGTACATTTCTCAGCGGACGCTGCGGCATTCAAAAACTTGGTTTACACTCCAAACGCTCACACAGTTGTGATCGAACTTGGAAAAGGAAAATCATTCAATGCAATTTTGCAAGACATTCAGGTTCACCCAGTATCTGACAAAATTTTACACATTGACTTCTTCCAATTATTTGATGATAAAGAAATCACAATGGAAGTTCCTGTGAAAATCGTTGGTACATCTAAAGGTGTTCTTGCAGGTGGTGTTTTACGTTTAAACACTCGTAAATTAAAAGTTAAAGCTTTACCTAAAAATCTTCCTGATTTTGTTGAAGCTGACATTACTCCACTTGAAATGGGTAACAAATTATACGTTACTAAAGTTGGTGCTCCAGAATACAAAATTATGCACCCAGACAACACAGTTGTTGCTCAAGTAAGAATTTCTCGTGCTGCTATGAAAGCTGCTCAAGAAGCTGCAAAAGCTGCAAAAGCTCCTGCAAAAGGAAAGAAAAAATAATTTTTTTCAACTCAATACAAAAAGCCTCAATCTTACGATTGGGGCTTTTTTTTAGCTTCTAAGTTTTTAAGATGCTGAGGTACTAAGTTTTTTGCAGTGAAAAGGCTTCGACTTCGTTCAGCCTGACAAATAGTACGCCTGCCAGGCTGAGCGAAGTCGAAGCCTTCGTGTAGTATAAAAAAGCCAGAGTAAATCCGTTTAATCAGTGTCATCTGCGTGCCATTCTCAGCGCTTAAAGAATAATTATCTAATTAACAAATTGCCACATTCTCTAATTAACCTTACTTTTGCAAACATGATAAAATGGATAACAAAACTGTTTTCATCAACACAAAAAGAAGAGAACATAGATAATATGAAGAAATATTTAATCGTTGGTTTAGGAAATATTGGTGCCGAATATGTAAATACAAGACACAATATTGGATTTAAAGTATTGGATTTTTTAGCCAGAAAAGAAGGTCTTTCATTCGAAACCGTAAAATTGGGAGCATTGGCCGAATATAAGTTTAAAGGAAGAACATTTCTTTTGCTTAAACCAAACACTTACATGAATTTAAGCGGGAAAGCCGTAAAATACTGGATGGATAAAGAAAATATTCCACTAGAGAATATTTTGATCATTACAGACGATTTAAACCTGTCATTTGGAACCATCAGAATCAAACCTAAAGGAAGCGACGGCGGCCATAACGGACTTAAAAACATTAATTTGGTTTTAAATACACAAAACTATACCCGCTTTAGATTCGGAATCAGCGATCAATTCAAAAAAGGCCAGCAGATAGATTATGTTTTGGGTGAATGGAACGACGACGAAAATTCAAAATTACCGGAACGATTAGAAACTTCGGCAGAAATTATAAAATCTTTTGGAACTGCGGGATTGGAAAATACTATGACGACTTTTAACGGAAAATAAAGATTTGCAGGTAATTATCTTTTAAAAAATCGATTTATCAATTAATTAAATTCAATTATAACGAAATAGTATTTTCAATTCCAAAGTTAAATGTCTAAATTTGGGATAAATTATTATAAACCATAAAAATCCTTATATCATGGCTTTTGAATTACCACAATTACCTTATGCATATGATGCATTAGAACCACATATTGATGCACGTACAATGGAAATCCATCATACAAAGCACCACAATGCATACACAACAAATCTTAATGCAGCTATCGCAGGAACAGATTTAGAGGGAAAAACAATCGAAAATATCTTAATCAACTTAGATAAGTCAAACGCAGCAGTTCGTAACAATGGTGGAGGTTTTTACAACCACAATTTATTCTGGACTGTAATGTCTCCAAACGGAGGAGGGTTGCCAACAGGAGATTTATTAGCTGCTATCGAAGCTTCTTTTGGAACTTTCGAAGAATTTAAAGCAAAATTTGCTAAAGCCGGAGCAACTCAATTTGGTTCAGGATGGGCTTGGTTAACAGTACAAAAAGAAGGGAAATTAGAAGTTGTAGGTACTCCAAATCAAGATAATCCATTAATGCCGGAAGTTGCTGGTAACGGTGGAACTCCAATCTTAGGAATGGATGTTTGGGAACATGCTTACTATTTAAACTACCAAAACAGAAGACCAGATTATATTGAAGCTTTCTTTAGTGTAATTAACTGGACAGAAGTTGCAAGAAGATTTGCTTTAGACAAGTAGTCGAGAAAATAGAGCAAAGAATAAAGAGAAAAGACGAATGGCCTTGCGGTTATTCGTCTTTTTTTTTTTGTTTGTTTCTATATTTTTTAGAGTCTTTATTTTATCCTCTTTCATCTATTTTCTCTGTTCTATATTCGTTCTTCTATAATCTTTCTTCTATAATCTTTACTCTTCTCTCTTAAAAGAAAGAAAAATAAAAAAGGCGAAATCTCTTTCGCCTTTTTTGCCCCAAATCTACCATAAACTTAACCTACTAATGTTATGGTGTAGTAAATGTATGACGACTATTTTTATGAAAAAAACTTTTTAGACAAAAAGCAAATATATCCGACGAAGTTGATATAAAGGCTGTAGCGCAATATTGGAAGGATTATAAATAAAAAAGGCGGAATCTCTTCCGCCTTTTTTGCCCCAAATCTACCATAAACTTAACCTACTAATGTTATGGTCTAGTAAATGTATGGCAGCTAATTTTATGAAAAAAACTTTTTAGATAAAAAGTAAAAATATCCGACGAAGTGAGAAGTAAAGACTTAAAATCGAAATACTTGAGTTTATACCAATAAAAAAGGTGGAATTACTTCCACCCTTTTTGCCCCAAATCTACCATAAACTTAACCTACTAATGTTATGGTTTCTCAAAAGTATTGTAGCTTTTCAATTTCACCAAACAAACAGGATGAACGGCAAAAAAAACCGATGAAATGCACTATTTAACCTTTTGTTAATACTTTTTTAATAAGCTCTCGCGTCTTTTCCTTCGTAGAAATTCATAAAAGCACGGTTTACAACTCGGTTTCCACCTGGGGTAGGATAATCTCCGGTAAAGTACCAGTCACCAAGATTTTTCGGACAGGCAATATGTAAATCTTCAACTTTTTGGAAAATGATTTTTACTTCGGCATTGATTTCCGGAGAACTCAACATTTCTGCAATTTTATCTGAAATCTCTTCAGGAGTAAATTGATCGTAAATTGCAGTTACATAATTTACAACATCCTTATCTTCAAAGTTTTCTTGTGCTTTACATTTAGCATAAACTTCGTCAACGATATGATATAAGTTTCTTTCTTTTAATAATGTCAAGGCTGCTCTAAAAGCTACAAGGCCTTCTAGTTTTGCCATATCGATTCCGTAACAATCCGGATAACGAATTTGCGGTGCCGATGAAACAATTACGATACGCTTTGGCTTTAAGCGATCCATCATTTTTATGATGCTCATTTTTAATGTAGTACCACGAACAATACTATCATCAATAATAACCAGATTGTCTTCTGGTTTAATTACACCATACGTTACGTCGTAAACGTGAGCTACTAAATCATCACGGCTGCTGTCTTCAGTAATAAAGGTTCTAAGTTTAGCATCTTTAATAGCGACTTTTTCTGTACGTATTTTTACAGCTAAAAGTTCCTGAAGCGTTTCTGTGGTAAGTGTGTTTCTGTTTTCTAAAATATAATTGTTTTTTCTCTGATTTAAGAAATCCTGAGCAGCTTCGACTAAACCATAAAATGAAGTTTCGGCTGTATTAGGAATGTATGAGAAAACAGTATTGTCTGTATCACTGTCGATTGCGTTAAGAACAGCTGGTAAAATCAATTTACCTAAGTTTTTACGTTCTTGGTAAATTTCAGCATCACTTCCTCTAGAGAAATAAATTCTTTCAAACGAACAAGCTTTTTTAACGGTTGGTTCCAAGATTTGATTCATAGAAACTTTACCGCTTTTTTTGATGATTAAAGCATTTCCTGGTTCGATTTCCTGTACGCTTTCAAACGGAACATTAAATACAGTTTGAATAACAGGTCTTTCAGAAGCCACAACAACTACTTCGTCATCTTGATAAAAATAAGCAGGACGAATTCCGGCTGGATCTCTAAATACAAAAGCGTCACCATGACCTAATAATCCGGCCATTGCATAACCACCGTCTAAGTTTTTAGCAGAGCGGGCTAGTATTTTTGCAATATCCAAACGTTCTGCAATTACTGGCGAAGCTTCTCTTTTTGAATAACCTTCGGCTTTACAGTCTTGGTACAATTGCATTACCTCTTTGTCTAAGAAGTGACCAATTTTTTCCATTACCGTAACAGTATCGGCCATTTCTTTTGGATGCTGTCCTAATTCAACCAGATTTTCAAAAAGTTCTTTAACGTTTGTCATGTTAAAGTTTCCGGCTAAAATCAAATTACGGTGCATCCAGTTACTTTGACGTAAAAATGGGTGAACACTTTCGATGCTGTTTTTTCCAAAAGTTCCGTAACGAACGTGTCCTAAAAATAATTCGCCAACATACGGAATTTCCGATTTTATTTTAGCAACGTCATCACCAATTTCTGGCTGTGCTTTTAATTCTTCACTGATTCGCTCATTGATTTGTTTAAAAACATCTTGTATTGGCTGTGAGTGATTCGAACGAACTCGGCTTATGTAGCGTTGTCCAGGTTCAACATCCAGTTTAATGCTTGCAAAACCAGCGCCGTCTTGTCCACGGTTATGCTGTTTTTCCATCATCAAATACATTTTCTGGATTCCGTAGAAAGCAGTTCCGTATTTTTCTTTATAATATTCAAGCGGTTTAAGAAGTCTTACTAAGGCTATACCACATTCGTGTTTTAAAGCGTCGCTCATTGTTTTTTTATTTTTTTTGTGTTGTGTTGTAAGTTGTGTGTATTAACGTAATAAAAAAGCCCCGTTTTATCGAGGCTCTTGGGCATTATATTTCTATGTCAAACTGAGTTAACGACTTAAATTGCTGTAATCGAATCGCTACTTCGGCTTTGCTTAATGTTTCCATCCTTTCGGTTCCAAATTTCTCTACGCAGAACGAAGCTAAATTTGAGCCGTAAATAATTGCGTTTTTCATATTGTTAAACGAGATGTTTTCGCTTTGTGCAATGAATCCTGAGAAACCACCTGCAAAAGTGTCTCCTGCTCCTGTTGGATCAAAAACATCTTCTAATGGTAAAGCTGGTGCAAAGAAAACTTCTCTGTTGTGGAATAAAAGTGCGCCGTGCTCTCCTTTTTTGATCACCACATATTTTGGTCCCATGTCCTGGATTTTAGCAGCTGCTTTTACTAATGAATATTCACCAGAAAGTTGTCTGGCTTCTTCGTCATTGATTGTAATAACGTCTACACGTTTAATAACGTCTAGTAATTCTGGAAGAGCGCAGTCCATCCAAAAGTTCATAGTATCTAAAACTACTAATTTTGGTTTCTTCTCTAATTGATCTAAAACACTGCTTTGTACTAACGGATGTAAGTTTCCTAACATCACAACATCGGCATCTTTATAGTTTTGAGGAACTTTTGGCTGAAAATCAGCTAAAACGTTTAACTCGGTTACTAATGTGTCTCTTGAATTTAAATCATTGTGGTATAAACCGCTCCAAAAAAAGGTTTTGCCGCCTTTTACAATTTCGATACCAGAGATATCAATATTTTTTGAAGTTAATAAATCTAAATGCTCTTGAGGAAAATCGTCGCCAACTACAGAAACAATGGCCGATTGTAAGTTAAAAAATGAAGCTGATAAACCAATATACGTTGCAGCACCACCTAATATTTTATCTGTTTTTCCGAAAGGAGTTTCGATCGCGTCGAAAGCAACTGTTCCAACAATCAATAATTTATTCATTTTATGAATTTCGAATTAGGGTGCAAAGATACTTCATAAGTTACAATCTTGCAACGGTTTAGGTTCTCAAAATTTTCATAAAAAAATAATATCGATTTCGGGTGTAATTATGTTGTAAATGAATGAATTATATTTGGAACTACAGAGAGCTTATAATATGTTTTTTGTATTTAAATCGCAAGTTTTATTTTGGAAAAAAACGTTCAGGTTTTTTACTAGATTTGTTAAAAACATCCAATCTCATTTATGAAGAAAATAGTAACCTTATTAATGTTGTTTTGTCTTTTGATTTCATGTGAAAGCAAAAAGCCTAATTTTTCTGAAGAAATGATTGAGAGGTTAGCTCTTCAAGAAAAAATAGATGGACAGAGAATACCCTCAATGTATACTTCTTTTAATCTCTATTTTTTAACAAATAATAGAGAAGTCTGCCTAACCAACAATAATGAATTGTCCTTCTTATATGAACAATATTATTCTGATGAATTTTCTTCTTTGAAAGTTTTTTTAGATGCTGTTTTAAATCATGAATTTGTTTTAGATAAAAAAAGATTTAAAAAGCCTGTTTATATTGATAGCTTTAAATTAAATCCAATGACCGAAAAAGAATATTCAAATTTAGGATTTGATGAATTTTTGAAAAAATATTCAAAAGAAACCGCTTCAAAAAGATTAGCTCTTAATCGTGCAATTATTAAAGAAGGAGAACAGCTAACGATAGAGTATATTTTGTTTAAAAACGGTTACGATATAAGCTCTGATTGCTATTTAGGGATAGACTTCATTAGAAAAAGACAAGATTCGTTTAAATAAATCTACAATTGGTGGTTTTTTATTTCTAGCTTTTTTTCTTCCCATTTTTCATTAAATTTTTCTAAAGACATTGTTGGAGATTTTTCAGCAATTTTCACCCATTTTCTTAAATCTTCTTTAGGTAATTTGTTTTTCATTTTTTCTGTTTTCATTTTTTAATCTTAAATCTACAACTGATACTTCTTATCAAAATAATTTTTTAAAACCCCAATCTGAATCAGGATCATAAAAGGAACAATTAAAAGAGCATACATTATATTTTTAGAAAAATGAATTCCCGAAAAAACGTCTGCGACTTTATCAGTATATAATTTTCCAGCTTCCAGATTGGTTTCTGTTCCTGAAAAGAAAGATACATAAAGAACTAAAGCTGCAGAAGCGGCGCCTATAAAAAACCAAACGGGTTTAGAAATTAAAGGTTTGTATGCTTTCAGTTTTTTATCTTCCAATACTAAAACTTCGGACATTATTTTTGAAGTAAAATCTATTGATGGTGACTCCAGTTTGTCTTCACTCATCATTTTATCAATAAGATGTTCTATATTTTTATCGCTCTCTTTCATATGAAGATAATATTTATTTTTTTAATGGAATTTGTTATCGGCATTCTTCATTTTGTTTTTGTTTTGGAATCTTGCCGATTTCATAACATTCTATTATTTCGGGTTCTAACTGCTGTCTCAAAATTACAGCTAATTTTTGTCGGCTTCTAAATAATTTTACTTTAGCATTGTTTGCTGATATATTCATTATTTTTCCAATTTCTTCTAAATTTTGATCATCAAAATAAAACAAGGTCAAAAGGAAATTTTCATCATTGGGTAATAAATTTAAACATTTTTGAATGGTTTGCTTTCGTTCTTTTTCTTCTAAAGCACTCAAAGCATTGTCCATTGTTTTAATTAAATGTGCCGAAAATTCATCTATAGAAATATTCGAATCTTCTTTTTTGCTTTTCTTTAATCGGTCCAGACAGGTATTATAAGCGATTTTATAAATCCAGGTAGAAAATTTAGAATCGCCTTTAAACTTACTGAGTGAACTATAAATTTTGATAAAAGTATCCTGAGCTACTTCTTCTGCTTCTTCTCGGTTTTTAACCATTTTGAGTGCCAGCGTAAAGATCATATCCTTATAACGATTCACAAGAACGGCAAACGCATTGGTCTCGCCCTGCAGAATTTTGTCGATATAATGTTGGTCATTTATAGTACTCATATTATATAGGACGACAGTTTATTATTTTAGGTTACAGCGAAATGAAATAAAATTTCAACTTTAGAAGAAATTCCAAAAAAAATAAATTCCAAATTCCAAATGTGCTGTTGAACTTTGTCAAAGTTTTAAACTTTGACAAAGTTGTTTAGTAAAAAATATATCCAAAATTAGTTGATAATCAGTGACTTTTGGAGCTTTTAATTTAAAATTTAAAAAATTTCACCAAAACTTGTAACCTGAATTTAAAAAGCCTCGTCATATGGAGTATCAATCAATTTAAAAACGTAAATATTATGGACGACAAAATTTTAATTCCAATTAGTTTTTTCTTAATGATCTTCGGGATCGTTTATTTAATTTATTCTACTAGAAACAGAGAACGTTTAGCGCTTATAGAAAAAGGTGTTGATGCGAGTATATTTATGCAGGGAAAAGGAAACGGCGCTCCAGCTTGGAAAATCTTTGTTGTAAATCTGGCATTCTTATTAATAGGAAGCGGTTTGGGAATTTTTCTTGCATTAGTGGTTACCACTTACACTTCTCTTAATGACGGAGCAGTCTATCCTTCACTTATATTCATCATGGCAGGTATAGGGCTTTTGACTGGATTTAAGACAGCAAAAGATTTAGATAAAGAATAAGTAATAGTTTTAGTAATTAAAAAACGCGTTTAAAGCAATTGTTTTAAACGCGTTTTTTGTTATTCTTTAGAACCTATGGTTTCATAATAAACGTCTACAGAAAGTTTGGGCTGCATTGATGCCATAACGGCAAGTTGGTCGCAGCGTTCGTTTTGCGGATGATTGTTGTGGCCTTTTATCCATTTAAAATCGACCTGATGTTTGCGGTAAACAACTAAAAAGCGTTTCCATAAATCTGGGTTTTTTCTGCCAGCAAATTTCTTTTTCTCCCAGCCTAGAACCCATTTTTTTTCAACAGAATCTACGACGTATTTAGAATCAGAAATTACAAGGACTTTCATGTTTGGATTTTTCAGTTTCTCTAAACCCACAATTACAGCCAAAAGCTCCATTCGGTTATTTGTTGTGAGACGAAAACCTTCGTAAAATTCTTTTTTATGCGGAGTTCCAACTAATTCCATAACCACGCCATAGCCGCCGTTTCCGGGATTTCCTTTTGCCGCGCCGTCTGTATATATATGTACTTCGTGATTCATTTATTTATTTTAGATTGCAGATCTTAGATTATTCAAATTGGAATTTGGATTTTTAATTATTAGGATTTTATATCTAATATTCTATGAATAATTTCAGGAAAATGTTTTTGTTCCAGCTCATGAATCTTTTCTGCTACTGTTTCTGGGGTATCTTCATCAGTTAAAACTACATTTTGCTGAAAGATGATGCCGCCTTCATCGTAATTTTCGTTTACGTAATGAATTGAGATTCCGGTTTCTTTCTCTTTATTATTAACAATTGCCCTGTGTATGTGCATGCCGTACATTCCTTTACCTCCATATTTAGGTAAAAGTGCCGGATGTATGTTGATTATTTTGTTTGGATACTGCTCGATTATGTTTTCTGGAAATTTCAATAAGAAACCTGCAAGAACGATCAAATCCGGGTCGATTTTTTGTATTTTTTGTAGTACGTTTCGTTCCAAAAGTTCGTTTTTTGAGAAGATTTCGACTGGAATTTGATGATTTTTTGCTCTTTCAATAACTTTTGCCGAAGCATTATTTGTAAAAATCGAAACAACCTTTGCAATTTCAATCTCCGAAAAATATTTTATAATGTTTTCTGCGTTAGTTCCTGATCCTGAGGCAAAAACGATAATTTTTTTCATAATAGAATTTATTTTGAGAATGCAAAAAACGGAATAAAAAACGAAAATAAATAGCTTTGAAAGACCTTTCTTGAAATTAATTTTATAAATTAGTATCACATTTATAAACTAAATAGTTGTTTTAAAATAAAGTTTTTTATTTTTGCCAACAAATTAAATTCTAAAATTAAAGATTATGTCAGACATTGCATCAAGAGTAAAAGCGATTATCGTAGACAAATTAGGTGTTGACGAAAACGAAGTTGTAACAGAAGCAAGCTTCACTAATGATTTGGGAGCTGACTCATTAGACACTGTTGAGCTTATTATGGAATTCGAAAAAGAATTTGATATTCAAATTCCAGACGATCAAGCAGAAAACATTGCTACTGTAGGTCAAGCTATTTCTTATATCGAGGAAGCTAAAAAATAATAATACCACACCCGAAATTTAAAAAAGTCAATTTTTGAAATTCCAAACTCCAATCTTGGAATTTGTTTTTTGAAATTTGAGCTTTATTAAAAGTCGGGTGTTATTATTTTTTTAAATTTTAAATTTCGATTGATTTTCAATCAAAAAGATATATTTATATTGTAATACCCATGGCTCTTAAGTAGCAATACAATTAAGAAAGCAATGGGTTTTATTTGTTTAAAGACACAAAATACATATTTATGGCATTAAGGCGAGTTGTTGTAACAGGATTAGGTGCACTTACTCCTATCGGGAATAATATCCAGGAGTATTGGGATGCACTTGTGAATGGGGTAAGCGGAGCCGCTCCTATCACATATTATGATACAGAGAAGCATAAAACGAAATTTGCCTGCGAAGTGAAAAACTTCAATATTGAAGATTACATGGATCGCAAGGAATCTCGTAGATTAGATAAATTTGCTCAATATGCGATTGCTGCCAGTGACGAAGCTATTAAAGATGCTGGACTTACAAACGATAATATCGATAAAACAAGAGTTGGTGTTATCTGGGGCGCAGGAATTGGAGGTTTAGAAACTTTCCAGGAAGAAGTAATTTACTATGCTAAAGGTGATGGAACTCCAAAGTTCAATCCGTTTTTTATTCCAAAAATGATTGCCGATATTGCCCCAGCGCATATTTCTATGCGTAACGGTTATATGGGACCAAATTATACTACGGTTTCTGCATGCGCATCTTCTGCAAATGCTTTAATCGATGCTTTCAACTACATTCGTTTAGGAATGTGTGATGTTATTGTTTCAGGTGGTTCTGAAGCTGCTATTACCATTGCTGGTATGGGAGGTTTTAACTCTATGCACGCTTTATCTACAAGAAATGACAGTCCGGAAACAGCTTCAAGACCTTTTGATGCAACCAGAGATGGTTTTGTTTTAGGAGAAGGAGCAGGAGCTTTAGTTCTTGAAGATTATGAACACGCAAAAGCCAGAGGCGCAAAAATTTACTGCGAAATTGGCGGAGGCGGAATGTCATCTGATGCTTACCACTTAACAGCACCACATCCGGAAGGAATTGGAGTTATTGCGGTAATGAAAAATACATTGAAAGATGCTGGTATGAACCCAGAAGATATTGATCATATCAATACTCACGGAACATCTACTCCATTAGGAGACGTTGCTGAGTTAAAAGCGATCAGTGCAGTTTTTGGAGATCATGCAAAAAACATCAACATCAACTCTACAAAATCTATGACAGGACATTTACTTGGTGCTGCCGGAGCTATTGAAGCAATTGCTTCTATTTTGGCAATGAAACATGGTATTGTTCCTCCTACGATTAACCATACAGTAGTTGATGAGAATATAGATCCTTCATTGAATCTTACCTTAAACAAGCCTCAAAAAAGAGAGGTGAACGTTGCTATGAGTAACACATTTGGATTTGGTGGACACAATGCTTGTGTATTGTTTAAAAAAATTGCTGAGTAATTTTCGAATATGAATATTATCAAAAAAATATTTTCTAAATCCCGTTCTCTAGAAGACGGGATTTTTTTTGACACTATTCAGAAAATTCTTGGTTTTCAGCCCGTAAATATTGAATTTTACAAGAAAGCATTTACTCACAGGTCGTCAAATAAATTAGATGAAGCAGGTCATCCTATAAATTATGAACGTTTAGAATTTTTAGGAGATGCAATGCTAAGTGCTGTAATTGCGGCACATTTGTTTAATAAGGCACCTAATGGTGATGAAGGTTATCTAACAAAAATGCGTTCAAAAATCGTAAGCCGCGAACACTTAAATGAGTTGGGCAAGGATTTGAACTTAGTGCGTTTTGTAGAAAGTAAAGTACCGGTACAGCATTTTGGAGAAAACATTCATGGTAATATTTTCGAATCGCTTATTGGTGCTATTTATCTGGATAAAGGATATTCGTATTGTGAACGATTTATTCAAAAAAGAGTAGTGACTCCTTATGTCGATATTGCACGACTAGAAGGAAAAGTAATCAGTTACAAAAGTTTAGTTATCGAATGGTGCCAGAAAGAAAAGAGAGTCTTTCATTACGACATTTTTGAAGATAACGGTATTGACGGACAACGCTTGTTTGGTGTCAAATTAAGTATAGACGATAAAGTTGTCGCAAGAGCGCGAGCAACATCCAAAAAGAAAGCAGAAGAAAAAGCTTCGCAAAGAGCTTATTTTGCGTTTCAGGAAAAAATTGACAAGAAATAATTACAAAATACTGGTAATTTTCTTAACGCTAAATCGTTTTCGTTTATAAATTAATAAAAACAAGCTGCTTATAACTATTTATGCTCCGCAAGAAATAGTATATTTACAACTTGATTTTTCATGACATGGCAATTCATAGATTGGATTTAGACGAATTTGACGAAATTGATTATTATTTAATGGCAATTCATACTTCATTAGAAGATTATAGACTGGCCTATTTTATCAATAAAAACCTTCCGATTAACTTAAGTAAGAGCAAAAACGAGATCCATGCTCAAACTAAAGAAGGCGAGGCAAATTTTTCGAGATTTTATTATTATGATTCTGAGAAAGCTGTATCATGGAATTTGATTCAGAATAAAAATGAGATCATTTCTGTGAGTACAAATGATTTCCAGAATTTGTTTTCTAATGAAACAAGTGAGGTTTCTACAACAATTCATTTACTTCCTGAATTCAAAAAGGTAGATTTTTTCCTGAAAATTGATAACAGCGAAGAGGCAGTTGATTTTTCAGAAATTCAGCAAAAATTAAATTCAATAGAAAGTATTGCAGCAATTTATGCTGTCGATACCAATAAAATAAAATCAAAAAACAATCTAATTTTTTAAAAAAAATGTTAACAAACAAGAAAACCAAAATTGTAGCTACGTTAGGTCCTGCATGTGGTACGAGAGAGATCATTAAAGATATGATCGATGCAGGGGTTAATGTGTTTAGAGTCAATTTTTCACATGCTGATTACGAAGGAGTAAAAGAAAAAATCAATATCATTAGAGGATTAAACGAAGAGTTTGGTTACACGACAGCAATTCTTGGAGATTTGCAAGGACCAAAACTTAGAGTTGGTGTAATGGAAGAGGGTACAGTTGTACACGATGGTGATACTATTACTTTTACAACAGCAGAAGATATTATTGGAACAGCTCAAAAAGTGTTCATGAAATATCAAAATTTCCCAAATGATGTTAACCCGGGAGAGCGCATTTTGCTTGACGATGGTAAACTTATTTTTGAAATTCTTTCAACAGACAAAAAAACAGAAGTTGTTGCTAAAGTTATTCAGGGTGGAGAATTAAAATCTAAAAAAGGAGTTAATCTTCCAAACACTAAAATTTCTTTACCAGCTTTAACTGAAAAAGATATTGCCGATGCCATCTTTGCTATCGAGCAAAAAGTAGACTGGATCGCACTTTCATTTGTAAAAACTCCTCGCGATTTACAAGATCTACAAGAATTAATCGCTAAACATTCAGACGTTAAAATTCCAATTGTTGCTAAAATTGAAATGCCGGAAGCTCTTGAGAACATGGACAAAATTGTAGCCTATTGCGATGGTTTAATGGTAGCTCGTGGAGATCTTGGAGTTGAACTTCCTGCTCACGAAGTGCCATTAGTGCAAAAAGATTTAATTCGCAGAGCAAAAACAGCTAGAATTCCTGTTATCGTTGCCACACAAATGATGGAAACAATGATTACAAGTTTAACACCAACAAGAGCAGAAGTAAATGACGTTGCTAACTCAGTAATGGACGGTGCAGATGCTGTAATGTTGTCTGGAGAAACTGCAACAGGAAACTATCCTGTACAAGTTATCCAGAGAATGACACAAATTTGCGAGGCTGTTGAGGATTCTGAACTAATTCAGGTGCCGCAAAATACGCCGCAAATTAAAACAAAACGTTTTGTCACTAAAACGGTTTGTCACCAAGCTGCATTATTGGCTAACGAAATCGAAGCTAAAGCAATTTGTACTTTAACAAATAGTGGTTACACGGCTTTCCAAATTTCGGCTTGGAGACCATCAACAGCTCATATTTTAGTATTTACTTCAAACAGAAGAATCTTAACTCAATTAAATTTATTATGGGGAGTAAAATCATTCTTTTATGATAACGAAGAAAGTACAGATGATACTGTTACAGATGTAAACCAAATTGCAGTTGAAAAAGGGTACGCAGCAAAAGGAGATTACTTAATTAATCTTGCTGCAATGCCAATTAAAGATAAAGGAATGGTTAATACCATGAGAGTTTCTGAAATAGAATAGTTTCTGTAAAAAGATCATATATTTTTAAAAGCCATCCGGTAATCGGGTGGCTTTTTTGTTTTATAATGCCTTTTTGATGTTGCAAGTTATAATTTGCAACAACGTAAGGCCTTCAAAATAAGATTTTTCGGTTTTTTATTGCATAATTTTGAGATACTTAACAAAACGTTAAAAAATCGTTGCTGCAAAATCCCCCGCCTTAAGCAGCTAAAAGTTCTAACATATTGTTTTAATACCGGTTGCTTTTCTGCCTGATTTTAAGCAGAAAATTATAATTCGATTTTACATAAACCACAATAAATGAATTATTAATAAATCTTATTACCATGAAACAAAGTAAAATTAGAAATGCCATAATGCTCTTTGCATTAGTATGCTTCACAATTGTTCAGGTGAAAGCTCAGAATAATAAAAAACCTAACATCCTTATTATATGGGGAGATGACATCGGTACAACTAATATTAGTGCTTACAGCGATGGTCTTATGGGATATACAACCCCAAATATAGATAGAATTGCAAATGAAGGTGAGCGTTTTCTACATTATTATGGAGAACAAAGCTGTACTGCAGGCCGCGCCGCTTTTTTAACAGGTCAACACGGAATTCGTACTGGTTTAACTAAAGTAGGTTTTCCGGGAGCACCTATGGGAATGAGCCAGTTAGATCCATCCATTGGCGGAATTATGAAAAATTTAGGGTATGCTACAGGTCAATTTGGTAAAAACCACGTGGGAGACCGTAACGAAACTCTACCTACTGTAAATGGTTTTGACGAGTTTTTTGGAAACCTGTATCACTTAAATGCTGAAGAGGAACCGGAATTGCCAGATTATCCTAAAGATCCTGCATACTTAGCTAAGTTTGGACCAAGAGGTGTTTTAAAATGTGTTGCAACCAATGTAGATGACCCTAGTATTCCAGATGCCCGTTTTGGGAAAGTTGGAAAACAAAAAATTGAAGATACAGGAGCGCTTACTAAAAAAAGAATGGAAACGGTTGATGACGAAACATCTGCAGCGGCCATTGATTTTATTAAAAGACAAAATGCAGCCGGGAAACCATTTTTTTGCTGGTTCAATGCTACACGTATGCACTTACGTACGCATGTAAGAGCAGAACATAGAGGAAAATATACACACGGTGACAGTGAATATATCGATGGTATGATCGAGCATGATATGACAGTTGGAACATTACTAAAAGCGTTAGACGATCTAGGAATTGCTGATAATACTATTGTGGTTTATTCTACAGATAATGGGCCACACATGAATACATGGCCTGATGGAGCAATGACACCATTTCGTTCTGAAAAAAATACCAATTGGGAAGGCGCTTTCCGTGTTCCTTGTTTAGTACGCTGGCCTGGTGTAATTAAACCGGGAACAATTACAAATGAAATTATGTCTCATAACGACTGGATGCCAACTTTGGCTTCAATAGCAGGAGAACCAGATTTAGTAAAAAAACTACTAACAGGTTATAAAGCAAATGGTATTAACTATAAAGTACATTTAGATGGATTTGATCAATCGGCATTTCTTCGTGGAACTACTCCAAAAAGTGCTCGAGATAAATTCTTCTATTCTGATGATGATGGACTTTTAGTGGGTTTACGTGAAGGAGATTACAAGTACGTATTTGCAGAACAACGTTTGCAAGGTACTTTAGGAGTATGGGCTGAACCTTTTACAAAATTAAGACTGAATAAGATATTTAATCTAATGCAGGATCCTTTTGAAAGAGCCGATATTACTTCAAACACTTTTTGGGACTGGCAGCTTAATCATGTTGGATCAGCTTATGGTATGATTCAGGATGTAGTAGTTTTTGCGGAAACTTTCAAAGAATATCCTCCTCGTTCAATACCACCAAGTTTCTCTCCATATACAATATTAGAAGAAACGCTTAATGGAATTAAACTTCAAAAAGCAATGAATCAAGGAGCTTCAAAGAAAAAATAAGAAACATCAAGTAGAGCTTGAGTTCCCCATAATTCAAGCTCTATTTTAAAAAATCAAGACCATGTATAGAAAAATATATCTATCGTGCCTGTTTTTATTTTTGCTGGTTTCCTGTAAAAATAAATCAGAAGACACGACTACTGTCAGCCCTAATGATAGTACCACAACGGTTGCAACAAGCGGAGATCCGCTCCCGAGTTGGAACGACGGGACATTAAAAAGCGATATTATCGCTTATGTAAAAAAAGTAACCACAAAAGGAACTCCAGATTTTATTCCGGTTGAAAATAGAATCGCCACTTTTGATAACGATGGAACACTATGGGCCGAAAAGCCATATGTTCAGGAATTATTTGCTTTTTACCGCGTTAAAAAAATGGTAGAGGCCAATCCGGCTTTGGCACAAAAACAACCTTTTAAAGCGGTTGTAGAAAAAGACAAAACCTTTTTCGAAAAAGGTGGAGATAAAGCACTGATAGAGTTAGTTGCCGCAACTCATACCGGTATGACCGAAGATGAGTTCGAGGCATCGACTAAAGAATTTTTTGCAGGAGCACAATATCCGGGCAAAAATGTTTCCTTAAAACAAATTAGATACCAGCCGCAACTGGAATTATTAAATTACCTGCGCGCAAATGGTTTTAAAACCTTTATTGTAACGGGCGGGACAATTGAGTTGGTTCGCGCCATATCTTCAGATTTCTACGGAATCCCAAAAGAACAGGTAGTTGGAACTTCTTTTAAATATGTTTTTGATGATGCAACAAACAGTGTAAAAAGACTTCCGGCTTTAGATCTTTTAGATGATAAAGCAGGAAAACCTGTTGGCATACAATTGCATATAGGGCAGCGTCCTGTTTTTGCGTGCGGTAACGAAGGCGGAGCAGGTGATCTGGCTATGTTAAGATATTCTTCCGGAAGTAAATATCCTTCTTTTCAAATGATTGTTAATCATAACGATTCGATTCGCGAATACAGCTATCAGGAAAAAGATAACCTGTCGCTTAATATGGCAGCAAAATATAAATATCATGTAATCAGCATAAAAGACGATTGGAAAAAAGTTTTTGCAGATAAATAATTTTGAATTAGTTAAGAATCAAAATGAGATGACTTTTGCAGGCCATAAGTTGTTTCGTTTTGATTTTGGAAACAATTAAAATCTTAAAATTGGATTATTATGAAACGCAAAGTCTTTTCTATCGACATAAAATTACGGTTTACTGTAGTCTTTTTTATTTTGAATTTTGCAGTTTTCGCTCAGGAAGCGGCTCCAAAACCAGGATCTAGCGCGCAGGAACTGGCAGATAAATTGGCCAATCCGGTTGCCAGTCTTATCAGCGTTCCTTTGCAAAACAACCTTAATTACGGAATAGGGCCATTTAACGGGTCAAAATACACCATTAATGTACAGCCTGTTATTCCGTTTAAATTAACAGATAATCTAAATTTAATTACGCGTTATATTCTTCCTGTTGTAGATCAAAGAGATATAACAGGAGAAAATACCCATCAATTCGGATTAAGTGATGCAACAGTAACGGCCTTTTTTGCGCCTAAAACAAAAGGACTTATTTTAGGATTTGGACCTGCTTTTTTAGTACCAACTGCTACAGATAAATTATTAGGAACAGAAAAGTTTGGAGTAGGACCAAGTGCATTAGTAATGCATCAGGGAAAAGGACTTTCGGTAGGTTTTATAGCCAATCAAATTTGGTCTGTTGCAGGAAATGAAGATCGCGCCGATTTTAATCAGTTTTACACCCAAATATTCCTGACACATAGTTATAAAAGCGGTGCTACTTTAGGCGTAACTTCAGAAATTACACAAAACTGGGAAGGTAATACAACCTTAATAACCCTTAGTCCCAATATAGGAGCAATTTCAAAACTAGGAAATCAGGCGGTTCAGTTTGCCATTATGCCTTTAATTCCAATTGTAGGACCGCGCGATCAACGACCAGATTGGGGCTTGAGAGCGGTATTGGCTTTTGTGTTTCCGGGATCGTAAAGCAGATTCTAAATTAACTTCTCAATAAAAAATTAAGATTATGAAATCAAAAATTTTAGCAGTCGCAGTGATTCTTTTTTTGATGTCGTGCACAAAATCGACAACAAAAAATGAAACAGCAGACAGTACAGATAGTACACAAGTATCTAAATTTGAACCTGCAAATATCGAAGAACAAATAATCTATAATCGTGCAGTTGAAGCAGTAATCTGGGGGATACCAGCAGTTAATTTTGAATTACTCAATGAAAGTCTGGTTAATGCAAAAGGTAATTTTAATGAGATTATTTATTGGTCTGGATTAATAAATTCAAAAAACCAAACCCTCACACCCAATCCAGATGTTATTTATATAAATCCTTTATATGATACTAGAAAAGGACCAGTTGTATTAGAAATTCCTCCTGCCGAAGGAAATTCTTCTTTAACAGGAAGTTTAGATGATGGCTGGCAGACCGCAATAGAAGATATTGGACCAGCTGGTGTAGACAAAGGAAAAGGAGGGAAATATTTAATTCTGCCTCCAGATTTTAAAGATAAAGTGCCGTCAGGTTATATTCCAATGCCTTCGTCTACTTATACGGGTTTTGCAATACTTCGTTCAAATCTTACGGATGGAAGCCCAAATGATTTGAAAAGAGCTGTTGATTATGGAAAACGAATTAAAATTTATTCCTATTCTCAAGCATCAAATCCACCTGCAACAAAATTTATTGATTTGCTGGAAGTCCCTTTCAGTAATACAATTCCATATAATTTTCATTTTTATGAAATTCTAAACCAGTTTGTACAACGCGAACCTTGGTTAGCGCGAGATTTGGTTATGGTTGATTTTCTTAAAACAATTGGCATCGAAAAAGGAAAACCATTTGAGGCAGATGCCAGAAAAAAAGAAATACTTAATGCAGCTATAAAAGATGCTCACCAATTTTTAGATGATAAATATGAGGCCATTTTTAAGCCGCCTTTTTACGATGGAACAAATTGGGCATTGCCAGCCTCTCAGGATGTAGTAAAAGCTATTATGGCAAATTATTCCGTTCCTAATATTTATCCTGTAAGCGAGAGAGCAATTAGTTATTCGATGGCCTATTTTAGTGCAAAACACTTAGGAACAGGGCAATTTTATTTAATGACAATTAAAGATGATAAAGGTCAGGAATTTGACGGCTCAAAATTATATCAATTGCATTTAGTTGCAAATGTTCCTGTAAAATTATACTGGTCCGTAACAGCCTATGATAGAGAAACTCATGCTTTGATTAAAGACATGAAATATTTTAGCCGGGCTTCAACTTCGCCGGGACTTCAAAAAAACAGTGATGGTTCGGTTGATATTTATTTTGGTGCCAAAGCTCCGGCAGGTAAAGAATCAAATTGGGTTCCTACAGATCCAAAAAGGAAGTTTGAATTATTGGCTCGTTTTTATGGACCTGAAAAAGGATTTTTTGATAAAACCTGGAAAATGGGAGATGTGATTGAAGTAAAATAAAAGGCTTTTAGTAAAAAAGCGAATTAGATTTTTAAGTTTTAAGAACTCATAATAATTACATCACTATGAAAAATAAATCAATTATTATTCTAACAGTTTCTACTTTGATATTCCTTATTGGATGCAAAAAAACGGAAGTTACTAATACTGCATCAACTTCAGTTTCATCATCCGGAACAGAAGTTAAAATGAATGGCGAACTGCCTTCAAAAGAATCTATTCCTGTTTTATTTGACGAAATGGATTTTCAGCAGGCAACACAATGTTATTTGTGGGGACTTCCAATTGTAGCTTTCGCCGAATGGCAACAACAACATTATAAAACCTTTAAAGCAACAAGCAACGATCTTGTTCTTTACAATTCATACGACGATCGCTTAGGAATTTTAACAGCCAACGCAACAACTCCTTATATCATGACATTTATTGATCTTGCCGCAAACGGGCCAACGGTAATAGAAATGCCGGCTGGACATACCGCAGGAGGACTGGCAGATTTTTGGCAGCGCGAACAGGCCGTAATTGGAGAAATGGGACCAGATAAAGGAAAAGGCGGAAAATATATTTTGGTACCGCCAACATTAAAAGATTTTAAGGCA
Source organism: Flavobacterium sp. GW821-FHT12A05 (assembly GCF_058807735.1). Taxonomy (NCBI): domain Bacteria; kingdom Pseudomonadati; phylum Bacteroidota; class Flavobacteriia; order Flavobacteriales; family Flavobacteriaceae; genus Flavobacterium; species Flavobacterium sp. GW821-FHT12A05. The sequence goes on from NZ_JBXAQY010000006.1 coordinate 253,851, forward strand.
GAGGGTTATTTTATAGTGCCTTGTAATACCGTAAATATGTTTTTCGGTTTTAGAGCATTAGATCCAGATCCTAAAACTACAGAGATACTTTTAAAACAAGTAAAAATTTATCCGTATGCACAAAGAGCAAATCCAGGACCTACAAAAGTTGTTAGTCCTCCGGCTGGAAAAAAATGGCTGGGAATTCAGCCAAGCGGTATTGCATATTGGGAAAGACTTCATGCTATTTTACAAAATGAACCCGTAGAAGATCGAGATCGTTTTTTTATGGCATGGCTTAGAAATTTAGGTATAGAAAGAGGAAAAGCATTTGCTCCGGATGAACGTCAGAAGAAAATTTTAATTGCAGCTGCAGAGAAAGGGCAGCAAATGGCAATGGCCAATTCGTTCAGCAAACGATTTAAAGATGTAAAACACTGGCCGGATAAAAAATGGGATTATGTTATGATCATTAAAGACCCGTCGCAGCATGCTGCTAATTATGACGAATTCTTCGAGAGAACTTCTTATTTCTACGAAGCCGTAACTTATTCAAAAGCTATGATTACCAAAATACCAAATTTGGGTCAGGCTTATCTGGGATCATATTATGATAATGAAGGAAACTGGTTAGACGGAGGAAAAAATTATACATTAAATGTACCGGCAAATCCTCCGGCAGTAAATTTCTGGTCGATTACAATTTATGATTCTGCAACACGCTGTTTGATTGACAATCCTCAAAAAAATGCAGATTTATCATCCCGTAAGGATTTAATAAAAAATACCGATGGATCAGTTGATCTTTATTTTGGACCAAAGGCTCCAACCGGAAAAGAGAAAAACTGGGTGCAGACTTTACCGGGAAAACACTGGTTTACCTATATGCGTTTTTACGGTCCAACAACTGCTTATTTCGATAAAAGCTGGAAAATGGATGATATTAAAGAAGTAAAATAACACCCCTTTTAACCAAATAATAAAGAGAGAAAAGGGGTACAGTTGTTTAAATAATTAAAAGCTAATCAGGATTGTAAAATGAAGGAAACCAATATTTACAAAACACTATTTACTTTAATTGTATTGACTTTTTCTTGCAGTACAAAACTAAGTGCCCAAAAAATGGCACAGAATTTTGCAGCCTGGATAGGTTACGAAATGTATCTGCCTTTTAAAGAAGAAGGAAGATGGGGTTTGCTGCTGGAAGGATATTCAAAAGGAAATGATTTTGTCTCAGAACTGCAAGGGTCTTTTTACAGAGTAGGTGCCAGTTACTATCTTAAAAATGGAAACCGCTTAGGTGCAGGTGTGGCGTATCAATGGGATGTGCCTTATGATGAAGTTTCATTGCCTTACAACAATCCGGATTACAGAATATACGAACAATTTATTTGGCGTATAGCCAGGAAAGAAGGAAACGAAGTTTGGTCGCAGCGTTTTAGAATGGAGCAGCGCTGGTTAGGACGAAAAGACGATCCCAACAGTACCAGCGATCATTTTGATTATTACAAATTCGAAAATACATTTCGATATCAAGTACGATATCAATTATGGTTTCAGAAGCGGTGGGCGGCGGTTGTTTATGATGAAGTTCATATAAGAACCAATGCAGCAAGCGGTAACGAAAATTATCTGGATCAGAACAGGCTGTATGTAGGAACGGCTTATAGTTTAGATAAACACAGAGAAATTAGGATGGAATTGGGTTATATGAATCAGATTTTCTGGAAATCACCCGATACAGAAAGTGGCCTCAGTAGAATGAACCATACGATTCGAGTTACCCTAACGACAGATTTGCCCTTTAAAAAGAAACAAAATTAAGGAGTTATGACTGATGATTTAAAAGAAACGAGCGAAAAAACTTTTGATCCTGCAGCATCAAAAGCAGAGCGTTACCAGAAAGGTACAGCTATTAGAAAAATTACGCCTCGTTCAGCTCATCAGGAATGGAATCCTAGCGAAGATCGCGAAGATCCGATAGAAATTTTAATTAAAACCAGTATTGGAAGAATAGAAAGTTTACTGCCCATTCGATATCGAAGAATGATTGAATCGCCTTTTGCATTTTTTCGGGGCGCAGCAGCAATTATGGCGGCCGATTTGGCGCAAACACCTAATACCGGAATCGATTTGCAGCTTTGTGGCGATTGTCATTTAATGAACTTTGGTGGATTTGCAACTCCGGAACGCAAACTGGTTTTTGATATAAACGATTTTGATGAAACTTTTCCAGGCCCATGGGAATGGGATCTAAAACGACTGGCGGCAAGTTTTGCGATTGCAGGAAGATGGAGAAAATTTTCGAGAAAAAGCTGTAAAGAATTTGCCTGGCATGCAGCAGACAGTTACAAAAGACACATGCTGGATTACAGCAAATTATCGGCACTGCAAATTTGGTATGCCGACATTGATCTGGCAGAACTTATTGAATTAGGAAACGATGAAGAGATAAAAGAATTTCATCATAAACGAATAAAAAAAGCAGCCGAATATACAGCACACGAAAAAGAATTTGCAAAAATGAGTTATCACGATGGAGTTCGGGCCAGAATAAAAGACGAACCTCCCTTAATCTATCATCCATTAGAGGATCAGGCAGATCAAATTTTAAAAGAAGCCGAAATAGTTCATAAACGATATATAGAATCGCTGCCAGAAGACAAACAGGTTTTGTTAAGCAGATATTCAATGCATGATTTTGCTGTAAAAGTTGTAGGCGTAGGAAGTGTGGGAACACTGTGCGGTATTACGCTGTTAATGTCGGCTACAGGCGAACCTATTTTTTTACAATTTAAAGAAGCAAGACAAAGTGTATTGGAGCAGCATGTAAAAACCAAGGCAAAATACACACATCAGGGCGAACGAATTGTAATGGGACAAAAACTAATGCAGTCAGCGTCGGATATGCTGCTAGGATGGACAAATGACGACAGAGGCCGGTTCTTTTATATACGCCAGCTTCGCGATGCAAAAGTAAAACCGGTACTGGAAATCATGAAAGAGGAAAACATGGCAGATTATGCCAAAGCCTGCGGATGGGCACTTGCAAGAGCTCACGCACGCTCAGGAGATCCTTCGGTATTGTCAGGGTATATAGGAAACAGTAATGAATTTGCCAATTCAATTTCAAAATTTTCCATTTTATATGCAGACCAAAACGAATCAGATTATAACAAAATGGTCGAAGCGGTAAAAGAAGGAAGACTGCCAATAGCACCGGAAATCTAGCCCTTCAGTTATACAGAATAAAAGCATAACAATTTGTTATAAAATATCTTAAAACAAAATAAGTAAGAAATTTACGAATTATATATAGTTAATTAAAATAAAAAGATTTATCTTTGAGTGTTTGCTAAGAGACTGTTATATAGTCTATTGTGTTTAGTTGACGCATCCTATAAGCCTTTATCATTCATTCAAGATTTTCAGAATTAATAATTTCAAGTTAAGCCAAATAATCATTAATTTAAATTCTACAAGATGAATATTAAAAGAACAAATCTTCGCATCATCCCAATGCTGTTATTGGGTTTAATTTACAGCTGCTCTCCAACTGTAAATGTTTCTACTGATTACGATCATGCTGCAAATTTTGCTGAGTACAAAACTTTTGCAGTTTACGATTTAAAAGCCCAGCAAGGTCAGGTAAATCAGTTAAATGTTGACCGTGTTACAAATGCCATTCGCGCAGAAATGATTGCCAAAGGATTTACCGAAAGCGCAAATCCTGATTTAAAAGTAAATGCAGTTTCAATCCTAAAAAATAAAACGTCAGTATCAGCCAATACAGATTTTTATGGTTATGGCGGTATGTACAGACCTTACGGATATTGGGGCGGCGGTGCCATGATGGGCGGTGCCAACACAACCTTCAATACATATGATTATGTCGATGGTTCACTGGTAATTGATATAGTTTCTACAAAAACACAAAAATTAGTTTGGCAGGGCATAGGTAATGCACAAATCGACAGTAAGCCAGATAATCCTGAAGAATTTGTTAATAGTTCTATTAAAAAAATCTTAGCCGGATTTCCTCCCGGAGCAGTACAAAAAAAATAACTCAGAACTTATTTTTTATAAGTAAGGCTGTGCTTTTCGGTTAAGAAAAGTACAGCTTCTACATCACTGTCTTTTATATTTTCTTTCGGATATTCATTCAAAAGAAAACGAGCACCTATTTATAATTAAGATTAAAATTATGGTTGATATAGTACTTTCTCTTTTCTTTTTTATAGCTGCAATTGTTGGTTTTGCAACTTCATTTATGGTTCTTTTTTCAAAGAAAAACTATTCAAAATCCTTTTTCTTAGGACTGTTTTTGTTCAGTCTTACAGTTGTAAGTGTCTATAATTTTTATTTATCGGCAAATATTTTTAAAAATTTCCCGGATCTTTTTATGATCACAAAATCCTTTATTTTTCTGGTTGCTCCATGTGCCTTTTTATATGTGCGGAGCATGCTGTTTTCCGGTTCGGCTTTCAAAAAATACGATTGGTTTCACTTTTTACCTTTCTTAATTTATTTTTCGCTGACCATTTTAGTATGGATTGGAAATTATACAGACCTTAATTTTATAGACTACTTGTCGCTAAAAGTAAAAAGTCCGTTTTCTATATTGAGCCTGAGCATTTGGATGTTTTATGCTTTTTGCCAGACCCTGATGATCTTAAATTATGACTTAAAAAAATTCAAGGACAATCATTTTCAAAAAATAAAAATTTTAAACTGGATTAGGGTTTATAATCTCATGATTCTATTTTTATTTTCGACACTTTTCGTGCACTTCTTTTTAATTAATGCAGTCAATAACATAGATTATTCCTGTTATGTCCTGATTTCCTCTGTACTTATTTTTACGGGAGGATGGCTGTATTTTAAACCGCAGATTTTTTTAGATGAAGATGAAATTGATGAATTGGATTTTGTCGAAGAAGACTTAGAAATTTTTACATCGAAAGAAACCAAAAATGCACTGCCGATGGTTAAAGAATTAACACCAGAAAAAAAAGAATTATATATATCTAAATTAGAAAATATTTTTGCATCAAAAAAACTCTTTTTAAAGAAAGATTTAGTGATTCGTGATATTGCCGAAGAAACCGGAATTACGGTAAACAACCTTTCCAGTTTAATTAATTCAGAATTTAACCTGCACTTTCAGGATTATATCAATCTAAAACGAATTGAATATTTTAAAGAAAAGATAAACGATTTAGACTGGAAAGATTTATCACTCGAAGGAATGGCCTGGGCCTCTGGTTTTAAATCCAGAACCACCTGTTTCAGGGCGTTTATTAAACATACCGGAAAATCTCCTTCAGAATACTTTAGAGTAATCAGGATTAGTCCTGAAAAAAACAATTCTTATTTTTTAAAACAATCTACAAGCTGAAATACAATAGTTTGTAATTAAAAGAAGAAATCATGAATACAAAATCAAAACAAACCATAAAATCAGTATTTACAATATCATTCCTGCTCATTTTTTATGTAGGGCATTCACAACTCAAAGGCGGGCATATTTTAGGAGCAATGGGCTTACAATCCGGAACTCAGGCGCCAGCCAATACTTTAAGTCTTTACGTACCGGCTTATTTATATGACGCCTCCTCATTACGCAATGCCGACGGAGATAAAGCCATTGCCAATCCTGACCTTACCATGTTTCTTACCGGAGTCGGGGCTAGTTATGTAAGCGATTTTAAAATATTAGGAGCCAATTACGGCGCTACAATTTTAGTGGCTTTTGCCTCAAATACCATCCAGGGAAACACAATCGATTCTAAAAACTCACTAGCTTTTACAGATATGTACATACAGCCCGTACAATTAGGCTGGCACAACAAAAGAGCCGATTTTGTTTTTAGTTATTCCTTATATCTGCCAACCGGAAGATTTACGGCCGGAGCATCAGACAATGCCGGTTTAGGAATGTTTATGAATGAGTTCTCGGCAGGAACGACATTATTTTTTAATGATAAAAAAACAGTTCATTTTTCAGCTTTAGCATCTTACGAACTAAACGGAAAAAAGAAAGATACTGATATAAAAACCGGAGATATTTTAAGTATTGAAGGAGGTTTAGGCAAAACATTTTATATGATGAATGCCGAGAAAACAGCTCCAAAATCAATTCTTAATGCCGGATTGATTTATTACCTGCAATATAAAGTGTCTAACGATGAGATACCAAATGGCATTTTCATATTTGAACCAGATAAAGACAGAATTGGCGCTTTAGGTGCCGAGGTCAACTATTTTCATATAGGCAGTAAAACTGTTGCAGGATTACGATGGCTTGGCGAAATTGGCGCAGTAAACCGCTTTCAAGGAAACACTTTTTTTCTCACACTCGCCCATGTTTTCAGTTTTGAAAAAAAGAAATAGGTTAGTTTAAGTTGAAGTTTTTTAAAGGAATACATAAATTTAAATTGATTTAAATGAGATATATAGATTCAGATTTTTCAATAAAAAACAGAAAGCTTTTTCAAAAAATAGTTTTCATTTTTGTGTTCAGCCTCTTTTCTTTTCAAAATATAAATGCGCAGAAACCTCATATAAGTGTAAAAGATTCTCTTGACGGAGCTTTCGATTTGAGCGACTATATTATTTATGCACATGGTTTTATCGTGGTTCCAACGCTTATTACAGAACCGGCTTTAGGCGGAATTGGAGGCGCAATTGTACCTATTTTTCTAAAAAAGCACGCTCCTGTTATGGATGAAAACGGAAAGAAAAGATTCGTAGATCCGGATATTACAGGAGCGATGGGAATGTATACCGGAAATAAAAGCTGGGTTGCGGGTGCATTTCGAGCAGGAAGCTTTATCAAATCAAGGATAATGTATCGTGTAGGAGCAGGTTATGGCGATGTAAACATGTCTTTTTATGAAAATCTGCCCAATGGAAACGATAAAGAAATAGACCTTAATTTTAAATCGTTTGTGTTTTATACCCGGGTCATGAAACAGTTTCGAAACGGAAAATGGAGCGCAGGACCGCAATACTTTTTATTAGATTCTAAAATTAATTTTCCGGATTTAAACAATCTTCCCAACTTCGCTAAACTAAAAGATATAAATAGTACCGTGAGTCAATTAGGAGCGGCGATTCAGTTTGACGGGCGCGATAATATCTTTACGCCAGATAAAGGAACACGGCTTCAGTTTGACTTCTTTTGGTCGGATAATGCTTTGGGCAGTGATTATGATGCCTGGAGATTAAATTTATCAGCCATAGGATATTATCCTTTAACTAAAAAGTTAATAGGCGGTCTTAGGATCGAAGGAGAACAAGCACTTGGCTCTCCTCCTTTTTACCTTAGACCCGGCATTAATTTAAGAGGAATTCCAGCCGCCAGATATCAGGGTAAAGCCAGCGTTGTTACCGAAGGAGAACTGCGATGGGATTTGTACCGAAGATGGAGTCTTATGGGATATGGAGGTCTGGCCAGCGCTTTTAACGATTGGGATAAAGCCTTTAGCAAACCAGTCGTTTACAGTTACGGAACAGGATTTAGATACTTAATAGCACGCAAATTTAAACTCAGAATGGGTGTCGATGTAGCAAAAGGCCCCGAAGATTGGGCCTACTATGTTGTTTTTGGCAGCAACTGGCTCAGATAGCAAATTTATGTAAGAAGTTCGCTTTTAAATTATATTACAAAAAGCCCCTAAAGATGTCTCTATTGGGGCTTTTTGTACTAAATGCTTTGATAATAAATAATATTAAGAAAAAATTAACAGTTATACTTCGCACAAATACTGTAATATTTAATTTTTTTGTAACAAAAATAAATTAAGGACTACTAACTAGTCAACTATTTAAATCATTGATTATGTATAAAAATACCATGAAATCAGTTTTCGCTGCTTCAGCTTTTTTAGTTGGAATGGGCGGCTGTTTTGCACAAGACGTTTTGGTAAATTCGTTAAAGTTAAACGCTAGTGATAAAAGTAAAGAGAACTTTAAATTTACAGAAGTAGTAAACTTAGGAACAACATCTGTAAAATCTCAGGGTTCATCAGGAACTTGCTGGAGTTATTCAACAAACTCTTTCTTAGAGTCAGAAATGATTCGTTTAGGAAAACAGCCGGTTGAGTTGTCTCAAATTTACTCAGCAAGAAACGTGTATGTTGAAAAAGGTATCAATTATGTACGTATGCACGGAGCTGTTACTTTAGGCGACGGTGGTGCATTGCACGATGTAATTAATATGTATAAAAAATACGGAACAGTACCAAGAGAGGTTTATACAGGATTAAACTACGGAACTGATAAAAATAAATTTGGAGAAATGGCAGCTATTATCGAAGGCGTTTTAACTGCTGTTGTTAAAAATCCAAACGGAGAATTAACTCCAAACTGGCAAAAAGCGTATGCTGCAGTTATCGATTCTTATTTAGGAAAAGTGCCTGAAAACTTCGCTTACAAAGGAAAAAATTACACGCCTCAATCTTTCGCTAAAGAAGTAGTAGGTATTAACCCAGACGAGTATGTAGAAATGTCTTCGTTTACAACATCTCCTTACTACCAAAAAACGACAATGATGGTACCGGATAACTGGTCATTTGATCAGGTTTACAACGTAAAAGTAAACGACATGACAGATGTTATCGACAACGCATTGAAAAAAGGATATACTGTAGCTTGGGCAACAGACGTGAGCGAGAAAAGCTTTAGCTGGAAAAATGGTGTAGCGTATGTTCCTACAAAGAAATTTGACGATATGACTGCCGAAGAAAAAGCAGACATGTTTAACGGACCAAAAGCAGAACCGGAAATTACTCCAGAAATGCGTCAGGCTGCGTTTGATAACTACACTACTACAGACGACCACGGAATGCACATTATTGGTCTTGCAAAAGATCAAACCGGAAAAGAATATTATATCGTAAAAAATTCTTGGGGAGAAACAAACGACTACAAAGGTTTCTTGTTCGTAACCAAAAATTTCGTGAAATATAAAACGACTGCCTTAATGGTAAACAAAGGCGGAATCCCAACTGATATCGCTAAGAAATTAGGGGTTTAAGTTTAAAGTTTTTAAGAAAATAAAAAAGCGCTGTGATCTTTGGATTGCAGCGCTTTTTTGGTTTTAAACTTATCCTTGTAAATTAAAAATTTTGAACAAGAATTTCTAAATTTACATTATTAACGTAAATTTAAAAATGATGCATACTTTTAATTTAAACAAACAGTCATTACAAAGAGTGGATCAACTTTTACCGAGATTAAAATATTCTGTCACATCCTCTAAAATTATTAGATGGCTAGAGAACTTTGAAGAAAAGGATGTTAATAATGCAATTGATATGCTTCAGATATTGGAATATATTAGTTTTAATGAATTACAATTCCGATTTGATGATTTGCTAAAGCAAATTTTCAAAACCATAAAAAACGATCAAAACATAATAATAGTTCCTTTTGGAAAAGTTGGAAAAAGTGGTTCAATAATGACATATATTGTTAAAAATACAGCATCATTTAAAACAAGAAAGAAAAAGAATTTTGAGAATGTTTTATTGACACATGATTACAAGTTTATAGATAATGTTAGTGATTATAAACATATAATTTTTATTGATGACTTTATAGGTTCGGGAAAAACATTTTGTGATGAATATAAAGATGATAAGGATGTTGAAAAATGGATAAAGGATAATCAAATTACAAATGTTTATTTATTAAGCGCGGTGATAATGAAAGAATCTTTCGATATGATTTCTGAAAGATTTCCTGATATAAAAATTTATTCAGAAGAAAGAAATAAAACATTTGATAAAAAAAAATCTCCTTTAAAGGCATTCAATAATACAAGTACGATTCAATTGATGTCGTATAAGTACGGAAAATTAATAAAAGAAAACCCTTATGGGTATAATGGTTCGGAATCTCTTTTGTCATTTTTTTTTGGAACACCAAACAATACATTGCCAATTATTTGGTCAGCTAAAAATAATTGGTTTCCATTATATCCACGGAAATCAGAAATTAAAATGCGTATTGCAAAGGAGGAAAAGAAGGAAATTGCATTTATAATTGGGCTATATAATAGATTAGGAATAGATCTATTTGACCAAGATAAAGATATAATGATTGTGGGTGCAAATGGTAAAAAAAGAAATATTAAATATAACTCGAAAGATCATCACTCCATTATAGGATTAATAAAATTAAAGCAAGATAAATTTGATGATGTTTTTATATGCCATTTGTTGGGTCTTACGATGAAAGAATTAGATCTTATTTATCAAAATGCAATAAAATTAAATTTAATTAGTAAATCAAAAGATTTAAAAATTGAGGGCATAAATTTATTAATTGAAATTAAAAAAAGATTAAGAAAAGAGATTATCCGTAAAGAAGTATCTGAAAATTTTGAAATAAAAAAAACAGTATATTTGCCTACTACATTTTAGAAACTCAAAGGGTGACATAATTAAATGTTAGTAATTAACCTTTTTTAGGTTTTCTCAGAGTAGTTCATTGAGAAGTTATAAAGCTACTTGATAATATTTTTAGATAAGCTATATTAAATATTTCGTATTTTGAATATATTTATAGTGTACTAAAATATTTAATATAGCTTATCCAAGAAGATTTAATCACCCAAGTATAGAGTAACATTAGTTATGTCATTCCCCTTTGAAGAATTTATTCGTATAGCAAAAGAACAGGATAAGTCGGTTGAATTTATTGATTCTTGTGTTTTGTATGCTACAGAATTATCCAACAAAAATTTGCCAGTTGTTTTTTCTTTAGAACATCTTGCAATAATTATGGGTGTCCAATCAGATTATTTGAGATTTCTAATAGGTGATATTAAAAAAAATTCTGGATCAGATTATCAGCATAAATATAAGCGTTATAGCTATTTTAAACTTAAAAAAAGAGATAACTCTTTTAGAGAGATAATGTCCCCTACAAAAGATTTAAAATATATTCAAAAGTGGATTTTAATAAATATATTATCAAAATATCCCCTTTCTGATAATTGCAAAGGTTTCAGAGAAAAAATCTCGATTTTCGATAATGCAAAAGTGCACGAATTTAGTGATGTGATATTAAAGGTGGATTTATTGAAGTTTTATGATACAATTACAGAAAGAAGGGTTTATGGAATGTTTAATGCAATGGGGTATAAAAGTAATTTAGCCTTTTCCCTTGCAAAAATTACGACAGCAAAACATAGGGATGGTTATTGGAATGATTTCGACGAAGAATCGAAGGTGATATTAAAAGAATTGGTAGAAAATAAACCTCCAATTCTTCCTCAAGGTTCACCTACAAGTCCTATGATTTCAAATATTTTAGCAACTAGAATGGATTATAGATTTGAAGCTTTGTCTAGAAAATTGAAATTTAATTATTCAAGATATGCAGATGATTTGACATTTTCTATTAACAAAGAAGGTAGATTACCTTCGTTAAAATTAATAACCAAAATTATTTCAAATGAAGGTTTTTTTTTAAATGAGAAAAAAACTAATTATATGAAAAAGGGTTGTAGACAATATGTGACAGGTCTTACAACAACAAATGGAATTAATGTCTCAAAAGAATACAGAAAAAATATCAGTGAACATATTTATTATTGTAGAAAATTTGGTGTTAATAGCCATTTAGAAAGACGTAAAGCAGAATTTCCAAAATATAATAATATAAAATTTTATGATTGGCTATATGGACACTTGTGTTTTATCAAATCAATTAATGAAATAGCAAGTAAAAAAATGTTAAAGGATTTTAATGAAATAGATTGGTTTATTTAATTGTTTTAAATTTTACGATTTATAATTATTTTAAACCTAAGCTAAATTGTAAAAGATAGTTTTCTTATTAAGAAATATTTCCACAAAGAAATCCTACTTCCCCTTCAACAACTTCTCCAAATATTCCACTTTCTCTTTCTCAGCCTGAACCAAACGCTCATAAAGCTCCACAACTTTGTCAAGCGGGTTAAAATTGCAATTATAATTAAGACCAGCATTCACAATGCCGTTATCTTGATAAGTATTTCCAATAATATTTAAAACCGCTTCTTCGGAGAAATTTTTAATTCCTTCAGCAGAAACGCCTAAAACTTCGGCAATTGCTTTAAGTTTTTCTTCATCAACAGTTTCGCTGTTTTCAATAATCGAAATAGATTGCTGGCTCATGCCTAAAGCATACGCCAATGCTTCTTGTTTCATGTCACGAAGTTCACGAATACGGCTTATTTTGCGTCCTATATGGTTGGGTTTGGTAAGTGTGCTCATAATTCAAAGATATTTAAAAATTCGTGAAAAATTATTTCGGTACTGTAAATTACAAATGCGAATTTGTGCGATACATTTTCGGCTATTTCGCGATAACGCAAAAATACAATTTTTCGCACAGCCTGCCATTAAAAACTAAAATTATAAATCAGCTGGCTGTAGTTCAAAAAGCAAAATGCACACTTCATCGTTTTTACAAGTACTTTACAGTTAAAATAAAAGTTAAGAGTCGGAAAATCAGTAACTTTATGTTGGGTTTTAATGTAGTATAAACTTATTAAATCATCATGAAAATGTATGCAGCATATTTTACTATTATCGCAAGTGTTTTTTCTATAAGTAGTTTTGCTCAGACAAATTATACCATTGTTGATGCAGACACTAAAAAAACAGCTTCAAAGTTTGATGACAAATCTGCAGAAGATCTTGTTATCGATTCTTATCTCGTTGTAGAGATAATCAATATGCCTTTTGGCAAACGTACAACCAAGTACGAAGTTTCTAAGCTCGATATGGTATATACAAACGATCTGGGGCCTAATAATACCAGAACCGTCACTCCAATATATAAAAAGAAAAAAGTAAGGTCAGCGGGCAAAGTTTTACCAACTGAACTGACCGATGCAAATGCTCAGCCCATTCAGCCCATCGAAGTTGAGGTAACGGCTCCGGCATACACAGAAAAATTCGTAAAAGTAGATATTATTGAGACCTATGCCAATGTTTTAGACAAAGGCTATAAATCTATAGACATGCTGAAAAAAGTTGCAGATAAACATTATTTTGAAAGCGATTACGAAGCCTCGGCAAAATACTACGGAGACCTAATAAGCCTCGATCCAGATTTAGATCCAGTCTATTATTTTAGATACGTTGAATCATTAAAAGGAATAAACCAAATCGACAAAGCAAACGAAGCTATGCTTTTGTTTGAAAGCAAAAATATAGGCAACACTATAGCGAAGCACAATAAAGTAGCGAGGAATTGATTAGAAATGACAAGTGGGAACTGATATAAACAAAAAAAGACGATCAAATGATCGTCTTTTTTTAAGCTCCCACTCTTGTCCCGATAGCTATCGGGAGAACCAACCCCGAAAGCTTTCGGGGCTCTGTTTAACAGTTTTATTTGTATTTCTCTTTGAGCTTAGAAGTAATGTCCGGATACTTAATTAGATTTTCTATATAAGTTTTACTTTTCATTTTCTTAATATGCTTTTCGATTGCAAGTCCTTGTGTTTTGCTTGTGCATTCTATTTTAAGAAACAATTTCCAATCGTCGGCATTAGCGGTAAATTTATGTGATTCTGCATTTTTATGAAATTCCATTCTTGTATCAAAATCAGAAGTAAATCCAATATAAAATCGGTTTAATTTGACAGAAAAAATGATGTAAACAACGTTCATGATATAACCTCTATGTTTTATTTTTGATTTTCTCCTCTGGGCTTCGAACCAACCCCGATAGCTATCGGGGTTCTGCTTAACAGTTTTATTTCACATTAGAGCAAAAAAATACCACTTACGATTTGTAAGTGGTATTTAATAAGCTCCCCCTCTTGGGCTCGAACCAAGGACCCTCTGATTAACAGTCAGATGCTCTAACCAACTGAGCTAAGGAGGAATCACCTTAAAGGTAAATATGTTTGCTAAAAAAAGTTGCTCCCCCTCTTGGGCTCGAACCAAGGACCCTCTGATTAACAGTCAGATGCTCTAACCAACTGAGCTAAGGAGGAAGTTGTTGCTCTTTTTAGCGAGTGCAAATATAAAACTATTTTTAGTTTCTCAAAAACATTTTCACTCTTTTTATCAAATTTTTTTACTTGCCTACAATCGCCTTGTAAATGTCGTTTCCGTTAGCAAATAGTAGTAGTGAAATAAGTAATACAAAACCAACCATTTGCGCATTCTCTAGGAATTTATCGCTCGGTTTTTTACCGCTGATCATTTCATATAATAAAAACATCACATGACCGCCATCAAGAGCCGGAATTGGCAATAAATTCATAACTCCAAGCATAATCGACAATAAAGCCGTGATGGACCAGAAAGTTTCCCAGCTCCAAAAACTTGGAAAAATGTTGTAAATCGCTGCAAAACCACCCACTTGTTTGTATGCTTTTGTTTCAGGATTAAAAATCATCTTCAATTGTTTTCCGTAACCTACTAATTGATCTTTTCCTTTTTCAAGTCCAACTGGAATAGATTCGAAGAAACCATATTCTTTAGTGCTTACTTTATAGTAGCCTAATTTTTCTAAAGATTCCATTCCTAAAGCACCAACACCAATTCCTAGTTTTCCGGCTTTAGAAACCTTAACCGTAATAGGCGTTTCTTTTAAATCGCGTAAAACAACAGCAGAAATTGTTTTTCCTTTGTTAGCCTCTAAAATAACTTTTGCTTCATCAAAATATTTAATTTTTTGACCATTAAGGTTTACAATCAAATCTTTTGGTTTTAAAGAAGTATTTTCAGAATCTTCGGCAACTTTACCCACAACAAAAGGCATTCTGATACCAATTAGCAATCCTTTTTCATATTTAGACAATTGGTCAACAAAATCACCAGGAATAGTAATAGTTTGTTGTTTTCCTTCTCTTTCAATTACAACATTCTTTGCCATGATAACATTAATGTTCATGTCGTTGTCGAAATTTTCAACTTTTTTACCGTCAATCGAAACAATTTTATCACCAGTTCTAAAACCAGCTTTAATCATTGCAGGATTCTCGATATAAACTCCGTCTTTCAAATCAGCATTAGCCACATACGTATCACCGTAAGCAAATGCCATTCCTATATATATAATAAACGCAAGGATAAAATTTACTGTAACACCGCCCAGCATAATAATTAAACGCTGCCAAGCTGGCTTAGAACGAAATTCCCACGGCTGCGGAGGCAGAGCCATTTGTTCTTTGTCCATACTTTCGTCGATCATTCCAGAGATTTTTACATAACCTCCAAGCGGTAACCATCCGATACCGTATTCTGTTTCGCCAATTTTCTTTTTTAACAGCGAATATTTAACATCAAAAAATAAGTAAAATTTTTCAACTCTTGTTTTAAACAATTTTGCAGGAATAAAATGTCCTAATTCATGAAGAATAATAAGTAAAGATAAACTCAATAGAAATTGAGAGAGTTTGATAACTATATCCATTTTGTATTTTTAGTTCGTATTTAACGCACAAAAGTAGCGTTTCTATTTTAATTTGACAGTGCAATATAATATATAAGGTTTTAAATGTTTGTTAATTAATAAACATTTCAATTTCTTGTTTTAGCAAGATGGCGTAACTTTACTTTTTATATAGGCTGTCCTATTCAATAGGTAGCTCAAAACCATTAAAAGTTACAAACATGGCTTCACAATTATTTTCTCCTATAACTTTAAAAAGCATTACCTTAAAAAATAGAATTGTTATTTCGCCAATGTGCCAATATTCGGCCGTTGACGGATTTGCAAACGACTGGCATCTGGTTCATTTAGGAAGCCGTGCCAGCGGAGGCGCCGCCTTAATTATTCAGGAAGCAACAGCCGTTTCTCCAGAAGCAAGAATTTCTCCTGCAGATCTTGGTATCTGGAAAGACGAACATATCGAAAAGCTAAAAACAATCAACGAATTTATTGTTTCTCAAAATTCGGTTCCCGGAATTCAGCTGGCACATGCCGGACGAAAAGCAAGTGTTTCGGCTCCGTGGCTCGGAAATAAAAAATTAGATTTCGCTCAAGGCGGATGGCAGACTGTTGCGCCAAGTGCAATCGCATATCATGACGATGAACCTTTTCTTCCAGAAGCTTTAGACAAAAACGGAATCGAAAAAGTCATTGCCGATTTTAAAGCTGCAACAAAAAGAGCCGTTGAAGCGGGATATAAAGTTCTGGAAATTCACGCTGCACACGGTTATTTACAGCATCAGTTTTTATCACCGTTAACGAATGTAAGAACCGATGAATATGGCGGCAGTTTTGAAAACAGAATCAGATTTACATTAGAAATTCTGGAAGCGGTTCAAACCCAATGGCCTTCAAATTTACCATTGATCGTTAGGATTTCGGCAACAGATTGGGCAGAAGGAGGATGGAATCCGGAAGAATCTGTACAGCTTTCTAAAATCTTAAAAGAAAAAGGAGTAGACTTAATCGATGTTTCGTCTGGCGGATTAGTTTCACATCAAAAAATTGTAATTGGTCCGGGTTATCAGGTTCCTTTCGCAGAAAAAATTAAAAAAGAAGCAGAGATCCTTACAGGTGCTGTAGGTTTAATTACCGATGCTAAACAAGCAGAGGAAATTTTAAATAAAAACCAAGCCGATTTAATTTTGTTTGCGAGAGAATCACTTAGAAACCCTAACTTGCCTTTAGATTTTGCCAAAGAATTGAACGATGATATTCAATGGCCAAAACAATACGAAAGAGCTAAAATTTAAATTTTATTAGCCACAGATTGCACAGATTAAAGTGATTTTTTTAGTTTTTGGTTGCCGCTAATTTCACTAATTTACACAAATCAGTACGTTCAAAAGCTTAAAATAATTCGTGTAAATTCGTGAAATTAGTGGCAAAAAGAAAAATCTTTTTTAATCACATTAATCTGTGGCAAAAAAAACATACAACATGCAAAAAATAAAAACAGCACTATTATCATACGGAATGTCGGGAAAGGTTTTTCATGCGCCTTTTCTGGATATTCATCCCGGTTTTGAATTATTAGGATCTTGGGAAAGAAGTAAAAAACTCATTCAGGCAGATTATCCATACGTAAAAAGTTATCCTTCAATAGACGATTTATTAGCCGATGATGTCGACTTAGTAATTGTAAATACGCCAGTAGGAACGCATTACGAATATGCTAAAAAAGTACTGCTTGCCGGAAAACATGCCGTTGTCGAAAAAGCTTTCACCACCACAGCTGCCGAAGCGCAGGAACTGGCAAAGATAGCCAAAGAAAAAGGAGTAAAATTGGCCGTTTTTCAAAACAGAAGATGGGACAGCGATTTTAAAACCATTCAAAAAGTAATTAATGACGGCGTTTTGGGGGATTTAGTAGAAGCCGAATTTCATTTCGACAGATACAACCCATTATTGAGCCCTAAAGCACATAAAGAAACGGCAAATGACGGAGCCGGAGTTTTAAAAGATTTAGGACCTCATATTATCGATCAGGCCGTTTGCTTATTTGGTTCTCCAAAGTCGGTTTTTGGTGATATCAGAATCACAAGAGAAAATTCATTAGTCGATGACTGGATCGATTTATTGTTGATTTACGAAGATTTTAGAGTACGTTTAAAAGCAGGTTTTTTTGTTAGAGAAGCAAATCCGGCTTATACCATTCACGGAAAAAAAGGCTCTTTCTTAAAACCTCGCGGAGACGTTCAGGAAGATGAATTGAAAATTGGCAAGAAACCAAATTTAGAATCTTGGGGAACAGAATCAGAAGATTTGCAGGGACTACTTCACACAGAAATTGATGGAAAAGTAATCCGTGAAAAAATACCAACACTTCAAGGAAATTATTTTTCGTTTTTTGACGGCGTTTACAATTCAATTACAAACAACGTTACAGAACCAGTTACCGCACAAGACGGCGTAAAAGTAATGCAGATAATTGAAGCTGCAATTGCTAGTAACGCGCAACGTACTGTGATTAATTTATAGTAATTGCCCACGGGTTTTACAGATTAAACGGGTTTACGCTGGTTTAATTTTAATCTGGACGGGATAAAATTTAAATAACGTAGAGGCGCACTGCAGTGCGTCTTTTTTTATGCGTGAAATAAAAAATGAATCTACGCAAACCAAAAATATCATCTGCGCAAACCCGTTTAATCTGTAAAACCCGTGGGCTAAACCCATAAAAAACTCCATCCAAAACAATACGATTTATAAACATATAACGTTGTAAATATCCGAACAATTTGTATCTTTAAGTAAATACGCAGGTTTTTTGTACTTTTATATTATAATCCCAAAACGCATTAATTTTGATAAATTTTAATCCATTACAACTTTTTCAGACAAAAGGAAAAATCAAGAAAGTTTTTAGAGAAGCCAAAGCTTCCTATTTAAACCGAATTCGTTTTGCCGTTGGAATGTTTTATTTTGGAATGGGATTGAGTTTTGCAACCTGGGCAAGCAGGATTCCGGATATTAAAACAGCTTTGCATTTAACCGAAGGAGATTTAGGTTCGATACTTTTTGCCCTGCCAATGGGGCAGTTAATCATTATGCCTTTCTCAGGAAAAATGGTAACTAAATTTGGAAGCCACCGAATTTTAGTTTTCTCTTTAATTATGTATGTTTTATGCCTTGCCAACTTAGGTTTGGCCACAACAGCATTGCAATTATCATTGGGTTTATTTTTGTTTGGCTTATTTGGAAACTTAGCCAATATTGCCGTAAACACGCAAGGCGTTTATACCGAAGAACTTTTCAAAAAAACAATTATGTCCTCTTTTCACGGAATGTGGAGCTTTGCAGGATTCACAGGAGCCTTAGTAGGATTAGGAATGCTGGCTTTACATTTATCGCCTTTGCATCATTTTCTAATTGTTGGAGTTGTGGTATTGCTAATGGTAGGTTTCAATTTTAAATTTTTGATCAGAGCCAAAGAAAAAATCAAACATACAACCAAAAAGAAAAAAATATTTACAAAACCTGACAGCGCTTTAATCTGGCTGGGCGTAATTGGTTTTTGCAGCATGGCCAGCGAAGGAGTAATGTTTGACTGGAGTGGTGTTTACTTTAAAGATATCGTGCAGGCACCAGGGCCTTTAGTAATTTTAGGCTATACTTCATTTATGATTATGATGGCTGGCGGAAGATTTTTAGGCGACGGAATGATCAATAAATTCGGGCGTGAACGAGTAATGCAAATTAGTGGTATTATGATTTCTGCCGGACTTTTTACAGCCGTTTTTCTTCCATATATTATTCCGTGTACTATTGCATTTATGGCAGTAGGTTTAGGAGTTGCGACTATTGTACCAACCGTTTACAGCATGGCCGGAAAAAACCCGACAGTGCCGCCGGGAGAAGCTTTAACGATAGTTTCTAGCGTTAGTTTCTTAGGATTTTTGATGGGACCACCGGTAATTGGTCATATCGCTCAAAACTTTGGATTGCAGTTTTCTTTTGCTTTTATCGGAATCTTTGGTGTTCTAATCGCTTTTATGGTTTCAAAAATTAGAACTACATCATAGTTTATTAGCCACTCCCGATAGCTATCGGGATTACGGATTAAACAGATTTTTCACTGCTTTTTTATACTTAAGTTGATAATTAATTTTTTTTGTAAGAATTTATTTTCTTTTAAAATATTTTTATACATTTGAATTCTGTCTTGTTTGTATTACCATTAAGACAAATGCTTTTCCAATAAACCAATTTTATCTTTTGAATAAGGATTAATATCCTAAAAACAAATTTCAAAGTAATTGGATTTTTAATGGTTAAGAAATACGCAGTTTTTTTTATTTTATGGTCTTTTAGTTTTGCTTTTTCACAAAAGGAAATTACAGTAACAGGAATTGTTATTGATGCTCGAACACAGAATCCGTTAGAAAATGTAGTGGTAACAATACAGAATACGGCTGTCATGCAGCTTACATCAAAAGAAGGGAAATTTGAACTTCATATATTTCCAAAAAAAGAACAGCTCCTTTTACTTAGAAACCAAGGTTACAAAGATTTTCTTTTAAAACTTCAGTCTAATTTAGAACAGAACATTAATCTTGGGATTTTACAATTAGAAGATACCTATTCAGATGAAGTTCCTGCTGCATTAATTACATTATTAGACAGTGATTTATCTGATGATAATAGTTCATCTGAAATGACTTCCGGTCTTTTACAATCATCAAAAGATGCTTTTATGCAGGCTTCGGCATTTAATTGGGGTCAAGCCCGATTTAGGATTCGAGGTCTTGACAGCGAAAACGGAACCATGATGCTAAACGGAATGACCATGAATAAAATTTACGATGGCAGACCGCAATGGAGTAATTGGGGCGGTTTAAATAATGTACTTCGTAATCAGGATTTTTCAGTAGGAACTGCGTCCTCAAATTATACTTTTGGAGGTATTTTAGGAACCCAGTAAATCTTTACCCGTGCTTCTTTGTATAGAAAAGGAGGATCGCTTACTTTTTCTGGAAGTAATACAAATTATAGCTGGCGTGCGATTGGAACTTATGCTTCCGGAATGAACGCTTCGGGCTGGGCTTATGTTATTTCTGCTGGAAAAAGATGGGCTGACGAAGCCTATTTTGAAGGAACAAATTTCAATGCCGATTCTTTTTTTATTAGCATTGAAAAGAAACTAAGCAGCAAACACGCACTTAATTTTACCGGATTTTACACGCCAAATTCCCGAGGAAAAAATTCTCCGAATACGCAGGAAGTAAAAGACTTGATGGGAGAAAAATACAATTCGTACTGGGGATTCCAAAATGGTGAAAAGCGAAACGCAAGAGTAAAAACCGTCGAAGAACCGCTCTTTATGCTGAATCATTATTTTAAAATTGATGATAAAACAAATCTCAATTCGAGCGTTATGTATCAATTTGGGAAAGTGGGTAACAGTTCTATCGATTATCAAAATGCCGACAGCCCGGATCCGGTTTATTATAGAAAAATGCCGAGTTATTTCAGCTCGCTTTACGCAAAAGACCAAGGTGAATTTTCAGGCGCATTTACTCCGGATTATGAAAATGCAGAGAAAAGCCGTGTTACATTTTTGGCCAATTCCCAAATTGATTGGAATGCCATGTATCTGGCAAATCAAACGCTGGGACCAAACGGTTATGAACCAGCTCAAAGTCATTATGCTTTATATGAAGACAGAACAGACGATCAAACTTTTGCCGCAAATTCTAATTTAAATACACAGCTTACTCCAAATATTTCTTTTGATGGAGGAGTTACGTATCGCAATTTAAAATCGCATAATTTTCAATACTTATTAGATCTTTTGGGAGGAAAATATTTTGAAGATATCGATCCGTTTTACAAAGGAGATCTTTCGCAATCTGATCTTCAAAATCCAAACAGAAAGGTAAAAGAAGGCGATATTTACGGTTATAATTACAATTTTTTAGCCAACACGATTGATGCTTTTACGCAGTTTAAATTTTCGTATAACAGAACCGAATTTTATTTGGCACAATCGTATTCAATGTCAAATTATCAAAGGGAAGGATTGTATCAAAACGGACTTTATTCAACCACTTCTTTAGGAAAAAGCGAGAAAGTAAATTTCGAAAATTTCGGATTCAAAGGCGGATTTACCTATAGAATTTCAGGAAAACAATGGTTGTTTTTTAATGGTGCACATTTAACGAGAGCACCTACACTTCGAAATACATTTTCTAATTCACGCTTAAATAATAATATCGTCAACGGAATCGAAAGTGAAAATATAAGCAGTGCCGAAGCCAATTATGTCTATCGTTCTCCAAAAATGAAATTGCGTTTAACAGCTTATTATACTTTAATTAAAAATACATCCAAAACTTCTTTTTTCTATGCTGAGGGAATTTTTGATAACGGAGCCGGTTACGATGCTACAGATGCTTTTGTCAGTCAGACTTTAACGAAATTAGATAAGAAAAATACAGGCGCAGAATTGAGTTTTGAGTATCAAATTTCTGCTACACTTAAAACAACTTTAAGCGCTGCCTATGGTAATTATATTTACAACAGCGATCCAAATGTATCGATTACCAACGATGCAAATGCAGCAAAAGATGGAGCGCAGACTACTTTTGATTTCGGAAAATCCTATCTTAAAAACTACAAACAAGCTGGGACGCCTCAAAATGCAGTTTCATTAGGTTTAGAATATCGCGATCCGAAATTTTGGTGGCTTGGAACCAATATTAATTATTTATCTGATAATTATATGGATGTTTCGCCAATTTCAAGAACAGCACAATTCTACATTAATCCGGCAAACGGATTTCCTTTCCCCGAAGCAACATCCCAAAGAGGAAATGAATTATTAAAACAAGAAAAATTTGATCCGGTTACTTTATTAAATATCAACGGAGGAAAATCCTGGAGAGTACATAAAAAGTACATCGGACTTTTTGCCAGCGTCAACAATGTTTTGAATTCAGTTTACAAAACAGGCGGTTTTGAGCAGGCTCGAAATGCAAATTTTAGAGCTTTAAATCAGGACGTATGGAGTGGAACGCCTTCATTTGGACCAAAATATTATTACGGTTACGGAAGAACTTATTTTTTAAATCTTACAATCGGTTTATAATCGAAAAAACGTATTTGTCATGAAAAACATAGTTTTAAATTTATTTTTAGGAACATCATTATTACTTATCTGCAGTTGTAATAATGAAATCGAAACACCACAATTAGCCTGTACACAGCCAGATTTTAAAGTGAATAAAACGGTAGAAAAAGTACATGAACTTTCGGGCAATACAGCGAAACAATATTTGTACGACGATATAATCGAAGCTTATGTAGTTTCAAGTGATGAAGGCGGGAATTTTTTTAAAAGTATTTCATTGCAGACAAAAGCTTCACCTATAATTCCGGCAATTGGTTTTAGCGTTCCGGTTGATGTTTCCAATACTTATATAGATTATCGAGTGGGTAATAAAGTGTATGTAAAAATGAAAAATCAATTTACAGATTTATATTATGGCGCGTTAAGAATTGGAAGTTTATATGTAAGCAATGCTGGAGATCCAACAGTAGGTAGAATTTCTCAAAATGAGTTTAAAAATGTGCTTAATGCGTCCTGCACTATCATTGATGAAAATCAATTAGTAGAATCACTTTCTATTGAAGAAGCATTAGATGATCGCAAATTAAATACTCTAATTGAACTCAATGATGTAGAATTTACAGAAGCTGCAATTGGGCGTCATTATTTTGAAGAAACTAACAACGTAGGAGGATCAACAAACTGGAATCTGCGTGATAAAACCGGAAATCAAATTATTTTTAGAACAAGCAGTTATGCAAAATTTGCAGATCATTTTGTGCCGGAAGGAAGCGGAAAAGTGAGAGGAATTCTAACAAAGTTTGGTACAGATTATCAATTAATGGTTCGTTCTGAAAATGATATCGCAATGAACGGAAAAAGAAATGTACCTTTTTTTGCAGAAGATTTTCAGTCGGTTAAAAACAATGTCAATTTTGCACTTCCGGGCTGGAGTAATATTGTCGAAAAAGCATCAAAATTATGGAAAAGCATGGTTTACGCAGGTAATGGTTACGCCGAATTTAACACTACGAGCACAACAGCAGCAGAAAATATTGCCTGGCTGGTTTCGCCTAAAATTAATTTGGCTGGATATAAAAATGCAGTACTTTCTTTTAGAAGTGCTCAACACGATTTAAAAGTCGATTCGCCTTTAAATACACTCGAAGTATATGTCTCAACCAATTTTGACGGTTCAAGCGTGAACAAAGCAAAATGGACAAGATTAGAAGCAAAAGTTCCTACGCTTTTAAATCCTTCACGTGAATTTATGAGTTCCGGCGGGATCGATTTATCGGCCTATTCTGGAAACATAAATATTGCGTTTAGATATGTTGGTTCCGGAAAAGATAAAACACTTAACGGTGCCTTTATGGTCGATGATATTAAGATTTTTGGCGAGAAGTAAAAGAATAAAAAAAATTGAATTAAGATAAACGACTGATTTGTAAATGTATATTTTAATAAAGTTTCTTTTTTAAGGTTTAAATTGTTAATTTCTGACAGAATTTTGTATTTTGGTCATCCCAAATCAATACAAAAATACCATGAAAACCTACTTTATTGCCATCGTAATGATGGTGTTTCCATTCTTGATGCATAGTCAGGACAATGTTAGATTAAAGCAGATCAATATTGTAAAAACAAATTACCAAAATTCTAAAGACGGAGAAATTGTCAATAAAACGATGGTCTTTAAAGATGGTAAACTTCAAACCATTACAACTTCAGATGTTGTACAGCACTTTTTCTACAATAAAAACGGATTATTAGATATGACCGTAAAAGACAAAGTAGGAAGCGACTGGAAAGAAGTGGTAAATTATACTTATGATGCTGATAACAATATTACCAAATTTGTAAAAAAATATCAGGAAGGCCCAAATTACATTACCAAAGTGGTTTCGTTTGTTTACGAAGGCGCAAGGATAAAAGTAACGACAAAAAAGAGTACCAATCACCAGAACTTAGTTGATGATATTGAATACCTTGTAGAAAACGGAATTATTGTAAGACGTACTTCTCGCGATAGAAACAAAGCAATTATAGGCAAACTGGAATATGTTTATGTAAACGATAACGTTTCTAGACATAAAGGATTAGTTGGAGATAAAATCTCAAAATCATTTACTTATGATGATAAAAAATCGGTAGACCAGTTAATTGTTCAAAGTCTTTTTGGAGATAATTATAAAGTAATTGTACCCATGATTTCGTATCATGAAGACGAATTTGCTTTTGAATCTATTTCGTATAACAACGAAATGAATTTTAGTCCGTCATCAACAGTTTTAGTTGCTGTAAGCAGAAAATACAAATACAACAAATTAAACTTCCCGATTTCTTGCTCGCAGATTGAGGAAAACGGAATCGTTAAAACAGAGAAAACGTTTATTTACGAATAGTCGTTTTTGAGATAAAATTGTAAGCCATTTACAAATCTTTTGAATAAGATTGTAAATGGCTTATTTTTTAAATAGAATTTAAAATCGCAATTCTGTAATTGTAGTAGATTACAAATGATTAAATTTGTAGCTTATTTTAAGATATGTTAGAGAAAGAAGTTATAAATTTTGAGAAAACGGCCATTGTGGGTATTGTAACTCAAAATCAAAGTGAGGAAAAACTTAACGAATATTTAGACGAATTAGAGTTTTTAACTTTTACCGCTGGCGGCGAAGTTATTAAACGCTTTTCGCAAAAAATGGAACGCCCAAATCCGAAGACTTTTGTAGGTACAGGAAAAATAGATGAAATCAATCTTTTTGTAAAGGAGAATAATATATCTACTTTAATTTTTGACGATGAATTATCTCCATCGCAGCAAAAAAATATTTCAAGAATTATAGACTGCAAAATCCTTGACAGAACAAATTTAATTCTGGATATCTTTGCGCAAAGAGCCGAAACTTCGTATGCAAGAACACAGGTAGAATTGGCGCAATGCCAATATTTATTACCAAGACTTTCTGGTTTATGGACACACCTTGAGCGTCAAAAAGGGGGTATTGGTATGCGTGGTCCTGGTGAAACAGAGATTGAAACGGACAGACGTATCGTGCGTGACCGAATTTCGTTGTTGAAAGAAAAAATTAAAACGATCGATAGACAAATGAGTATTCAGCGCAGCAATCGCGGAGCAATGGTTCGTGTTGCTTTGGTTGGTTATACAAACGTTGGAAAATCGACTTTAATGAATGCGATTGGTAAAAGTGATGTTTTTGTTGAGAATAAATTGTTCGCAACATTAGACACAACAGTTCGAAAAGTAGTGATTAAAAATCTGCCGTTTTTACTTTCAGACACGGTTGGATTTATTCGAAAACTGCCAACACAACTGGTTGATTCTTTTAAAAGTACGCTTGATGAGGTTCGCGAAGCCGACTTGCTTTTGCATGTTGTTGATATTTCGCATCCTGATTTTGAAGATCATATTGAATCTGTAAATCAGACTTTATTAGAAATTAAAAGTAACGATAAACCAACGATTATGGTTTTTAATAAAATCGATGCTTACAGACATCTAACAATTGACGAAGATGATTTGATCACCGAAAAAACTAGAAAACATTATACGCTGGAGGAATGGAAACAAACCTGGATGAGTAATGTTGGAGAAGATAAAGCTTTATTTATTTCGGCAACAAAAAAAGAAAATTTCGAAGAGTTTAGAGAAATGGTTTACGAAGCAGTTCGTCAGATTCACATCACCAGATTTCCATATAATAAATTTTTGTATCCGGATTATAAAGATGCGATTGAAAAAGAAGAGGATCAGGACTAAGTTAATTTACCGCAAAGAGCTCTAAGATTTTTATATTCTAGGGTTTTATTAAAACACAAAGTTCGCATAGCTAAATCTATATAGCTTTGCGAACTTTGTGTTTTTGAGATATTCAATATAACCTTAGCATTCTGTGCGGTAAAATTAAGCGGTTTCTATTTTTAAATTAAAATCCAAAATTAACCCCTAAACCAAATACTTCTCTAGTTTGAAGACCTCTAAAAGCGTTATCATCATAAATCGCCTGGAAGGCTAAATTTGCTGACAAGAACTTGTTGACTTTCATGACAATGTTCAAAGAGTAATTGATGTCTACATTTTGAGGATCTTCTAAATAATTAGAATATAAATTTAATGTATTTTCTGCCGTTACGTTGGTCATGATGGGCAATTTATAATAAACAGAAGCATAAAAACCCAGCTCATATCGCATAGTTTTGCCTTCATCAACTCCAAAATAAGCACCATCTACATAAGGCAGACCAGTAAATCTATCAATTCCACTTGTATAAGCGTTGTCTACAAAAGTGAATTTTGAAGTTAGAGGAGCAAAGTTTATTTTTAAGTTCTCATCTTTAGACCAGTAAATACCAGGTCCAGTAGTAAGATATCCAGGAGACATAAATTTAGTCTGCTCAGTTCTAATTTCTTTACCATTAGCATCCTGACCATAAATATAACCCGTTGTAAACTGAGTTCTAAAGTTTAGAAAGAAAGAGTAGTACCATTCGCCAAAAGCTCTTTTCCCAACAATTGAGTTAAACTCTAAACGGTCATCGGTCTTTTTGCCGAAATCTGTATTTTTAGTTTGTAAAAGCCCGTATGAAGCAAGGATTTTATTATCCCAGGTTAAATCGTCTTTTTTATAATTAAAGTCGTAGTTTATTCCTAAAGTTCCGGAAAAACTATCTTCCCCTCCTGCAATCCAGTTATTGAAACTTGATTGGTTTAATAAAAGAGAGACAGTACCTTTTGCTTTCCAACCCTCTTTCTCAATAGTATCATTGATTTTTTTTACAGCTTTTTCTGTGTTTTGAACTAGTTCTTTTTCTGAATTTTGTGCCTCAACATTAGCAAAGTTCGCTAAAATGCATAGTAATAACGCCAGCTTTTTCATCGTTGTTTAATTTAGTATATTATCAAATATACTAAAATCCAATTGAAAACTAAATGATAACTGTTAAAATTGAAAGTTATTTCTTAGGTTCTTTATACAGAGGTACTGCAGAGCATGCTTCGCCATACATAATGCTGCGGGCAAATGGCTGCAAATAGTTTGCGGCTAAAATATAAGCACGCATTGGGACTGGTTTTTTTGAACAGCCTTTTACAATAACGGGTTTACTTTGGTAAACAGAATAATCTATTTTGCTCAGGATTTCTTCGTATAAACTGGAGTCCAGATCTTCGATAGTTCCGTTTACTACTTTTTTTGCAAAAGGTGCCAGCTGAACACTTACTAAAATTAATGCCCAAGCAGGAATTATGGCATCTGTACTGCAATGTACTGCCACATATTGATCTTGGTATTGTGACCAATCGTGATCTTTCAGATGCTCTCTAAAGTCTTTTTCTTTCAATAAAAATCCTTCCAAAAGCCATTGCGAAATGTCAATCTGCACACGCATCCCTTTTGGATAATAATCCTCTAAATCGAAAACTTCTAAAGCACTATTGGCAACTTTATTGATAATTTCTTCCATTTCTTTTTAGTTTTCAGTCGCAGTCGCAGTCGCAGTTAGAACTGTGATTGAGACTGTAAACTGTATATGTTTTAAAGAGTTTTTAGTCATAGTTAAATACTGTAAACTGCGACTGTAAACTGAAAACTTTTTTAAAGCATTCCTAATTCTAATTTTGCTTCTTCGCTCATTAAATCTTTGCTCCAAGGCGGATCGAAAGTAATTTCTACTTCAACATCTTTAATGTTTTCAATAGTTTTTACTTTTTCCTCTACTTCTCTTGGTAAGCTTTCTGCAACCGGGCAGTTTGGCGAAGTAAGTGTCATTAAGATTTTTACTTCGTAATCAGTATTTACCATTACATCGTAAATTAATCCTAACTCATAAATATCAACAGGAATCTCAGGATCGTAAATTCCTTTTAAAACTTTTACGATTGATTCTCCTAACTCGTTGGTGTCTATTTCTTGTTCCATTTTTGTTTTTGTTATTTTTTTTGCCACGAATTTCACGAATTAACGCTAATTTTTAATTTGGGAAATTTGTGAAATTCGTGGCAGAAGAATTTAATTTTTGTTTTTAGCATCAAATGCCAATGCGTACATTTTGATGTTTTTTATCATCGAAACCAAGCCGTTTGCGCGTGTTGCTGATAAATGTTCTTTTAATCCAATTTCGTCTATAAATTCAGTATCAGCATTGATAATGTCCGATGCTTTTTGATTAGAGAAAGCACGAATTAAAATAGCAATAATTCCTTTAGTCAAAATAGCGTCACTGTCTGCGGTGAAAACAATTTTATCATCGTTTTGCTCACCTTGCAGCCAAACTTTTGACTGGCATCCTTTAATTAAATTTTCGTCGGTTTTGTATTCTTCTTTAATTAACGGAAGACTTTTTCCTAGTTCGATAATATATTCATAACGCTGCATCCAGTCGTCGAACATCGAAAATTCGTCTATTATTTCGTTTTGAATTTCTTTTATTGTCATAATTATTCTTTAGCAAAATCAACCAGTAAATTTACCAGTTTTTCTATTTCCTTTGGAGGGAAACCATTATCGAAACCTGCCGTTTCGTATGTTTTTTGATTTTGAGTTATTTTTAAATTTCCAATCGCTGCACCATCATGAAAACGTTTTTCTGTTGGCGCTTTTAAGGCCGAAAGAGTGTTTAAATTTATTTTAGAAAATTCGGCAGTAATTTTATTCCATTTAGCATTATCAATTTTGCTTTCAACCGGTTGTTGATCTCTCCCGTTTGTAACAGAAACTGTTTTGTTTTGAACCACAATTTTCTTGAAATATCCTCTTGACATAGCAGAATATTCAATTTGCGTTGAAGTTAAATCTGCTTTTTTCTGGCTTGAACAGCTCGTTGCAAATACGATAGTTAAAAGTAATAAAGACAATATTCTCATATAGATGTTTTTTTAGCTTAACATTGTTTGTGCTTTTTTAACGGCATCGACCATTTGATCAATTTCTTCTTTGGTATTATAAAATGAGAAAGAAGCGCGAATCGTTCCCGGAATACAGAAGAAATTCATAATTGGCTGTGCGCAATGATGTCCGGTTCTAACTGCAATTCCTAACTTATCAATAATAGAACCAACGTCATACGGATGAATTCCATCAATATTAAACGATATTACCGAAGCTTTATTCTTTCCTGTTCCGTAGATTCTTAAACCTTCAATTTCAGATAAACGTTTTGTAGCGTATTCTAAAAGTTCGTGTTCGTATTCCTGTATATTTTCGAAACCAATATTGTTTAAATAATCAATAGCAGTTCCTAAAACAATGCCGCCAGCAATATTGGGTGTTCCGGCTTCAAATTTATGAGGAAGATCTGCGTAAGTTGTTTTTTCGAAAGTAACTTCTTTGATCATTTCACCTCCGCCCTGATAAGGAGGAAGTTTGTTCAGCCATTCTTCTTTACCATATAAAATCCCAGTTCCGGTTGGACCGCACATTTTATGACCTGAAAAAGCATAAAAATCGCAGTCTAATTCCTGAACATTAGGTTTTAAATGCGGTACAGCCTGCGCTCCGTCAATTAAAACAGCAGCGCCAACAGCGTGAGCTTTATCGATGATATATTTTATTGGATTAATAATTCCAAGTGCATTTGAAATATGATTTACCGTAACCACTTTTGTTTTTTCTGAAAGTAGTGCGTCAAATTCTTCGATGATTAATTCACCGTTTTCATTCATCGGAATAACGTTTAAAGTTGCTCCCGTTTTTTCGCATAACATCTGCCAAGGCACAATATTACTATGATGTTCTAACGAAGAAACGATTACTTCGTCACCCGATTTTAAGATAGAAGCAAAACCATTTGTAACCAAGTTGATTCCGAATGTTGTTCCCGAAGTAAAAAGTACTTCATGAGCATGTTTTGCATTTATATGTTCTTTTACTTTGCCGCGAGAAATCTCGTAAGCATCAGTAGCTAACTGGCTTAAAGTGTGAACGCCGCGGTGAATATTGGCATTAATTTCCTGATAGTATTTTACCTCGGCATCAATCACGATTTGTGGTTTTTGCGAAGTAGCACCGTTATCGAAATATACTAAAGGTTTTCCGTTTACAGTTTGTGAAAGTATCGGAAAATCAGCTCTTATTTTTTGAATATCTAGCATGTCTTATTTAGAAAAAATCTATTTACAAAAGTACTAAAACTAAATTTGTTTATACAGCAATTCTATAATTTCCTTTTATGGTGCGATTGTTACAAGGTGCAAATGCTGATTCCGTAAAAAACGATTCAGTTTTCTGAATTATCCGAATCAGATTTATAATTTGAGTTCTAAAATCGTGAACATAAATTATTTATATTGCATTAAAAATATCTAAATCATCATGAAAAAATTTCTCAAAGTACTTTTGCTTGTTTTGGTTCTTGCTTTTTTGTATTTCGGATTTACAACTTATCCGAAACTGGATTTAATCTCTGGTTTTTCGGCCAAGAGTGTAGCGTCAGGGCATTTTATAGACAACCGTCCGCTTGATTTAATTGAAAAAACAGACAATGACATCGATATGATCGATTTGGCTAAAAATTCAATTAATGAGGCCGGAAAGTTTGCCACTTCAAACGTTTATGGTTTAAAAGAAAGAAAAGCGATTTACAGAGAAGGTCTAGGTGCGATTTTGATTAATGATGACTTTGATGTTTCAAAACCATATCTGCTTCCAAAGAGAACGAAACTAGAAAATAATCTTCCTTTTCCTTACGGAAATAATGAGCCAAAAGATTCTGCTTTCGCGAATGTGGATTATGCAAAATTGAAAAAAGCAATTGATGATTCTTTCGATAAAGATGGCGGAAAAGCAAAACGTACACGTGCCGTTGTAGTTTTATATAAAGACAAATTAATCGGAGAAAAATACGATACAGGTTTTAATAAAGATAGCAAAATTTTAGGCTGGTCAATGACAAAAAGTATCACAAGTTCCGCTTTTGGAGTTTTGGCTAAACAAGGAAAAATCGATATCTATAAACCAGCCCCAATTGCAGAGTGGAAAAACGACGATCGAAAAATTATTACGATTAATGATTTGCTCCACATGAATTCAGGTTTGGAATGGGAAGAGAATTACAGTACTATCTGCGATGCGACCCAAATGCTTTTTCAGGCCGAAGATATGGGAAAAGTACAATTGGATAAACCAGCGCAATTTAAACCTAATACACATTGGAATTATTCATCAGGAACAACCAATTTATTGTCTCTCATTTTAAGAAGACAATTTAAAACGCAGCAAGAATATCTTAATTTTTGGTATAGCGCCGTAATCGACAAAATCGGAATGAACTCGATGATTGTCGAGCAAGATATGTCGGGAACCTTTGTTGGTTCATCTTACGGATGGGCAACGCCAAGAGACTGGTCAAAATTTGGATTATTATACCTAAGAAAAGGAAATTGGAACGGCGAACAGATTCTGGATGAAAGCTGGATAAAATATACCGCAACACCAACAAATACTTCTGATGGAAAATACGGAGCACAATTTTGGTTAAACGCCGGAGGAAAATTCCCGGATGTTCCTAGAGATATGTTTTATTGCAGTGGATATCAAGGACAAATGGTAGCGATTATTCCGTCTTTGGATATGGTTATTGTGAGAATGGGAGTGAAGGAAGAAGAACCTGGATTTGATTTTAATGGGTTTTTAAAAGGGATAATTGAGAGTGTGAAGAAATAGTAAATGGCAATTTTAAAAAGAATAGAAAATGATGAGCTTTATTTATATATGAATGGAGTTCTTATTTATAAACGTTGGTTGAGTACTGGAAAATCAAAAATATTTGACATAATGTCTTATGATAAGTATACGCTAATGAGTTATAAAGATTTACAGTTTGAAAATTCAAATGAATTATTATCTGTTAAAGCTAGAATTAGATTAAAAGATGCGACAGAAGGCGGAAGGCGTACAGGAATTATGAGTGGTTATAGACCTGATCATGTTTTTGAGTATGGAAAAGATGGAAAAATAAATCAAGCTTTTATGGGAGATATTATTTTTGAAAATCAAACAACTATTGAACCAGGAGAAGAAAAGGTAGTTACAGTCAGATTTTTACTCAATCAGCCAATTGAAAAATATCTTAATAAAGGACAAATTTGGTCAATTTATGAAGGACCAAATTTGATTGGAAATGCAGAAATTTTATAAGTATTACAGATGATTAACCGCAAAGACGCCAAGTAAAAAGCGCAAAGTTCGCAAAGTTTTGTAATAAACCTTTGCGAACTTTGCATTAATCTTTGCTCCCGATAGCTATCGGGATTGCGGTTAAACAATACTACAAATCAAATCCTAAATTCACGCCTAATTTTGTAGCAATGATTTTAGTAATTCTTTGTTTTAATTCTGGTATTTTGATGCTTTCGATAACGGCATTTGAGAATGCGTACATCAATAAAGCTTTTGCTTCTTTTTGAGGAATACCACGAGACTGCATGTAGAACATTGCAGTTTCATCCAATTGTCCAACTGTACAACCATGAGAACATTTTACGTCATCAGCAAAAATCTCTAATTGTGGTTTTGCGTTGATTGTTGCTTTGTCGCTCAATAAAATGTTGTTGCTTTTTTGGAAAGCATTTGTTTTTTGAGCTTCTTTTTCTACCAAAACTTTTCCGTTGAAAACTCCTGTCGAACGATCAGAGAAAATTCCTTTATAATCTTGAAAACTTTCGCAGTTTGGAGTTGCGTGGTTTACCAAAGTATAATGATCAACGTGTTGTTTATCATTTAAGATCGAAATCCCGTTAAGCGTACTTGTCAATCTTTCACCAAAATGATAAAAGTTTAAGTTGTTACGAGTTAAATTTCCACCAAAAGAGAAAGTATGAACATAAGCATGACTTTCTTGTTGTTGCGAAACGTAAGTGTTGTCAATTAAATTGGCTTCACTATTATCGTTTTGAATTTTGTAATAATCAACAATTGCACGTTTTTGAGCAAAAATCTCAGTAACAGAGTTTGTTAAAACTGGATTTTCGTTTAAACTTTGGTGACGCTCAATAATTTGAACATGTGAATTTTCACCCACTATTACCAAATTTCTTGGCTGAACCATTAAAGCCGCTTCATTTCCAGTTGAGAAATACATAATCTCAATTGGTTTATCGGCTACTTTTTTCTTCGGAATATTGATAAAAGCACCTTCAATTGCAAAAGCCGTATTCAATGAAGTCAAGCTGTCATCTTTACTTGCAATTTGATTAAAGTACGTATCAATAACCATTTTATATTTTGGTTTGGTCAATGCCGATGACATTAAACAAACATCGATTCCGTCATGCGTTGTAGAAGACAAATGCGAACTAAAAACGCCATCGATAAATACCAATTTGTAAGTATCAATTTCGTGTAAAAAGTATTTTTTTACCTGATTGAATTCGATTGCATTTTCCTGCTTAGGAAAAACCGTAAAGTCATTTTTTAAGATGGCATTTAGCGATGTATATTTCCAAGCTTCTTCTTTTTTGGTTGGGAAACCTTTATTTTCGAAGTTTTTTAAAGCATTTGTGCGTATGTCATGTAAATCTGAATGTACATCGACACGCTCCTCAAAAGCCATAAAAGACGATACTAATTTTTCTTTTAAATCCATTTTCGTAGTTGTAAGTTATGAGTTATAAGTCATGAGTTTTTGCAAACTGCAAACTGTAACTGTAAACTAGTTTTCTGCTTTAATCCAGTCGTATCCTTTTTCTTCCAATTCGTAAGCCAATTCTTTTCCGCCTGATTTTACGATTCTTCCGTTGTAAAGAACGTGAACGAAATCAGGAACGATATAATCTAACAAACGTTGGTAGTGTGTGATCACAATAATAGCGTTTTTGTCGCTTTTTAATTTGTTTACACCATTAGCCACGATTCTTAATGCGTCGATATCAAGACCAGAATCGGTTTCGTCAAGAATAGCTAATTTTGGCTCTAACATTGCCATTTGGAAAATCTCGTTTCTTTTTTTCTCTCCTCCAGAAAAACCTTCGTTTAAAGAACGAGATAAAAATTTACGATCAATTTCTAATAATTCAGATTTTTCACGAATTACTTTCAACATTTCGTTAGCCGGCATTTCTTCTTGTCCGTTTGCTTTACGAGTTTCGTTGATTGCAGTTTTCATAAAGTTAGTTACACTAACTCCAGGAATTTCTACAGGATATTGAAACGAAAGAAAAACACCTTTATGTGCTCTTTCTTCAGGAGCTAAATCAGCAAGATCTTCTCCGTCAAGAATAACTTCTCCGTCTGTAACTTCATAGTTTTCGTTTCCTGCAATCACTGCAGAAAGTGTACTTTTTCCAGAACCATTTGGTCCCATGATAGCATGTACTTCGCCAGCTTTAACTTCTATATTAATTCCTTTCAGGATTTCTTTATCACCAATTGAGGCGTGAAGGTTTTTTATTGATAACATTGTTTTTTTATTTTATATAAATGTCAATTCTATTTTTGTTTGTTGGTTTAGGATGTTGGCATTAAAATGCGCGTGTCCTAAATATTCCATGCCTAAATAATCGGCAGTTTTTTTAAACGGAATGTAAAAACTTTCCTCTATTTCGTTATCGTGTGAATTTGATATCACGCCAATTTTTTTTCCTCTAAGTTTTCTTCCGGTTTCTTTTTCAATTCGGATTAAATCTGAAAACCGATCAAAAAAGACCTTCATAATTCCGCTCATATTATACCAATAAATGGGCGTTGCAAAAATGAAAGTGTCATGATTTTCGATAATTCTTTTAATCAAAGGCAAAAAATCATCTTCAATATTTTTGCTTTCGTAATCATAATACGAAATATTATAATCACTTAAATTAACTACATCAATATTGTATTCTTTCGAAATTTCATCTACAATTCTTGTTGTATTTCCGTTTTTTCTGGAAGAACCTAAAATGATGACTTTTTTATTTTCCATTAATTACTTATTCGTAATGCCCTTTCAGTGAAAATAATTATTTCCACAATTTGTCTATATCTTCAATATTCATTTTAATACCTCTGCCTTCCTCTATATCTTTTTGTCCTTGTAAAATCTCTTTTACAAATTCGGGATTATATGGTTTTTCTTGCACCTCAATCTCGAATCCAAGACGTTTTGCCAAAGCTTTTAGAAGTGGCAAATCTTTCTTCTTGACATTTTTCAGCATTAAATCCATATTGTCTATTTTTTAAGCTAAAGATTTTCTTTTTTGTTCAAGCAAACAACTTGAAACTTTAAACTTGAAATAAATTTTAACCTACAGAACCTTCTAAAGAAATCTCTAATAATTTTTGAGCTTCAACGGCAAATTCCATTGGCAGTTTGTTTAATACATCTTTGCTGAAACCGTTTACAATTAAGGCGATCGCTTTTTCAGTTGGAATACCTCTTTGGTTGCAATAAAAAACCTGATCTTCTCCAATTTTACTTGTAGTTGCTTCGTGCTCTATTTTTGCTGATGGATTTTTACTTTCGATATAAGGGAAGGTATGCGCTCCGCAATTGTTCCCCATTAACAATGAGTCACATTGAGAAAAGTTACGTGCATTCTCTGCTCTTGGCGAAATCTGTACTAAACCACGGTAACTGTTTTGAGATTTACCAGCCGAAATACCTTTAGAAATAATAGTCGATTTAGTGTTTTTTCCTAAATGGATCATTTTAGTTCCAGTATCAGCTTGTTGGTAATTATTGGTAACGGCGATAGAATAAAATTCTCCTACCGAGTTATCTCCTTTAAGTACGCAAGAAGGATACTTCCAGGTTACAGCAGAACCCGTTTCTACTTGTGTCCAAGAAATTTTAGCGTTTGTTTCGCATAAACCTCTTTTGGTTACGAAGTTATAAACCCCGCCTTTTCCTTCTTTGTTTCCTGGGAACCAGTTTTGAACTGTCGAATATTTAATTTCAGCATCATCAAGAGCGATTAATTCAACCACAGCAGCGTGCAATTGATTTTCGTCACGGCTTGGAGCTGTACATCCTTCAAGGTATGAAACGTAACTTCCAGCGTCAGCAATAACAAGAGTTCTCTCGAATTGTCCTGTTCCTGCCTGATTGATTCTGAAATAAGTTGAAAGTTCCATTGGGCAGCGAACGCCTTTTGGAATATAACAGAAACTTCCGTCAGAGAAAACAGCTGAATTTAATGCAGCGTAAAAATTATCTTTCTGAGGTACAACAGTTCCTAAATATTTTTTTACTAATTCTGGATGTTCTTTGATAGCTTCAGAAATTGGACAGAAAATAATTCCTTTTTCGGCCAATGTTTTCTTGAAAGTTGTTGCTACAGAAACAGAATCGACAACAATATCCATAGCGACATTGTTCATCATTTTTTGTTCGTCAACAGAAATTCCTAACTTTTTGTACATCTCTAAAAGTTCTGGATCTACATCGTCCAGCGTTTTGTTAGGATCTACTTGTTTTGGAGCTGAATAATATGATATTGCCTGAAAATCTGGTTTTTCGTAATGTACGTTTGCCCATTCCGGTTCAATCATTTCTTTCCATGCGCGAAAAGCCTCGATGCGCCATTCGGTCATCCATTCCGGTTCTTCTTTTTTCAGCGAAATAGCTCTTACAATTTCTTCGTTTAAGCCAATAGGGAAAGTCTCAGATTCTATATTGGTATAAAATCCGTATTCATATTCTTTGGTTTCGAGTTCGATTTTTAAATCGTCTTCTGTGTATTTGCTCATTTTGATTTTAAAGATTCAAAGATTTAATTCAGAAATTTCAAAGAATTAACCTTTATTAGTCTTGGTATTCTCTTTTATTATAGTGAAAATGATTCACCGCATCCGCAAGTTCTGCTTGCGTTTGGATTATTGAAAACGAATCCTTTTCCATTTAATCCGCCAGAAAACTCTAAAATTGTTCCGGCTAAATATAGGAATGATTTTTTCTCAACTGCTATTTGTATATCATTATCCACGAATATTTTATCATCATCGCCTTTGGTTTTATCAAACTTTAAATCATAAGACAAACCAGAGCATCCACCACTTTTTACGCCTACTCTTACGTAGTCGATTGCGGCGTCAAAACCATCATCAGTCATCAAATCGATGATTTTCTTTTTGGCTGTATCAGAAACCTTTATCATTGTTTATGGTATTTGTTTTTAATAGATCATTTTAATCTGCATTTAAATAGTAATCAAATTATTACATAAAATTTAAACACCAATTTCTACGTTCAAATGAAATTGTCTGCAAAGATACGACTTAAAAACCTTTTTCCATAACGGTTCACATTATTATAACAAATGTTAAAATAGATAGAACTTATTTTACTAAAAAAAGTTAAAATGAAGTCTCTTTAATTTTACAATAACAATATGTTTTGAAAGAAAAATTCTATTATTTATAAATAATTGATTTTGTGGTGTTTAAGTTGTGATTAAATGATGAAAAAACCGTATTTGTACTTGTTCTGTAGATTAAATTAATGCTATTTTTGTGATAAATTGTGAGAAATCATGAAGAAAAACTACACAAATGAAAGGATAAGAGCATTTTTTGCTATATTTTTTATTTTAGGAATAGGCGCAACATTTTTTTTGTTTAGCAATGAGTTAAAAGAAAGTGCCGAAAAAGCTCAAACAGTTAGGAATAAACCTGAAATCGTTAGATTTAGCAAAGAAAATGATGCTCAAAAAAGTATACTCGATTCTCTAAATGTTTTAAAATTAGAGTACGATGTTGCGCTGCTGGAAAAAACATCATTATCACAACAATTAGAATTTGAAAAGAAGAACGTTCAAAATTTAATGGAAATTATTCAGGCTTCTAAAAATCCTTCCATTACTCAAATACAAATTTTTAGAAAACAGCTTTTAGATTTAAAAACGGCATTGGCAGCCAAAATTACAGAGATTAAAAATTTAAAATCTCAAAACAAAAGCCTGCTCACAGAAATTGAAACTCAAAATGTGGTTATGTACCAGCAGAAAAAAGAGAACGACACTTTAATTTCAAATCAAAAAAAATTAGAGTCGGCTATAAAAGATGCTTCAAAACTGTCTCTGAATAATTTTAAAGTGATTGCGCTCCGCGAAAAAAAATCTGGAAAAGAATTCGAAACGGAGAAAGCCAAAAGTACAAAGAAACTAAAAATCAGTTTTTCGGTTAACGGAAATGCGATTGCCAAAACCGGAAAAAGAGTTTTTTATGTTCAGGTTTTAGATCAAAAAAATACGGTTTTAGGAGAAGATCGATTAATTGAATTCGACGATGACAAAGCTTTAGTTTATAGTTTTATGGTTGCCGTGGATTTTCAGGGAAAACCATTGAATGTTTATGGAGTCTTGAATGCCGATGGAAACGAATTTAAAAAAGGAACTTATTTTGTAAACTTCTTCGATAAACAAGAAATAATGGGAAGTTCTTCTATTACTTTAGAATAAAAACATTTTTTGGCCCACTCCCGATAGATATCGGGATTACTGGTTTAACGGGTTTTAGCTCTGTTTTATTTGGTTAAAACTAAAAAAAATCTGTGTAAATCTGCTAAACTCGTAAAATCCGAGGGTAATTTAACATCTGTATAAGAAACATATTTTGAGAATGCGTAGCAAAACGAAATTGGATTTCCTAGCTTTGTTTTCTTATTAGAAACTTATACTCATGAAACTTTACCCAATAGAATCTGGAAATTTTAAATTAGACGGCGGTGCAATGTTTGGTGTTGTGCCAAAAACAATTTGGAATAAAACCAACCCTGCCGATGCCAATAATTTAATTGATATTGCTGCAAGATGTTTACTTATTGAAGATGGAAACCGCCTGATTTTAATTGATACCGGAATGGGTGATAAGCAATCTGAAAAGTTCTTTGGGTACTATTCGCTTTGGGGATCTCATTCTATCGATAAATCGCTGGCTAAATATGGTTTTAACAGAGATGATATTACCGATGTTTTCATGACGCATTTGCATTTTGATCATTGCGGCGGAAGTATTCAATGGAATTCTGATAAAACTTTTTATGAGCCGGCTTTCAAAAATGCAAAGTTTTGGACAAACGAAAACCATTGGGAATGGGCTACAAAACCGAATGCCCGCGAAAAAGCTTCTTTTTTATCTGAGAATATTTTACCAATGCAAGAAAGCGGACAATTGAATTTTATAAACCGTCCTGAAAATGATTTTGGCTTTTCTGAAGAAATGAATTTTGGAATTTATTATGTTGACGGCCACACCGAAAAGCAAATGATTCCGCATATTCAATACCAGGATAAAACTATTGTTTTTTGTGCCGATTTATTAGCTACAGCCGGACATATTCCGCTGCCGTATGTTATGGGTTACGATACAAGACCTTTATTGACAATGCCGGAGAAATCAAAATTTTTAAACGAAGCAGCGGACAAGAATTACTATTTGTTTTTAGAACACGACGCTCACAATCAAATTATAACAGTTGAACATACAGAAAAAGGTGTTCGATTAAAAGAGGTTTTTACCTGCGAAGAAATTCTTTAAAGATAATTTAAAACATAAAAAAATCCCGTTTTCAAATATTTATGAAAACGGGATTTTTAGTTTAACTAAATATGATTTATTCTACAATCACTTTTTTAGCCGAAGCCGCGTCTTGATTGATTAAGTATACATAATAAATTCCTTTTGGTAAACCAGATAAATTAATTGTATTATTGGTATTGCTAGAATTTAATTTAACTGATTTTACAAGTTGTCCTAATACATTATAGATATCTGCTTTTTCTAAACTAACATTTTGAATGTTTAAAACATCTTTTGTTGGGTTTGGATAAACAGCAGCTTTATCAAAAACCGAAGTTTCAAGACCTAATGAAGAACAATTTGAAGAATAAACGGTTTTGGCATCTTTTTTATCCAACCAATTTTTATTTGAATAATTTTCGTCATCTACGTTTATACAAGTAAGCAGGGGATTGTTTGTAAAATTAGAATAAGTTAGATCAAAATTTTTGTTATTCCCATTTTTCAAATTCAAATACCATAAATTATTAGATGAACAATCAAATTTATTTAACTTAACATTTTTAGTTACATCTAAATTTCCTATTTTATTACCGTTACAAATAAAAGTCTCTAAGGCCATGTTATTAGTCACGTTTAAACTTTCTAGTTTATTATTATTGCAAATAAAAGTCACTAACTCCGAGTTTCTGCCCAGACTTAAAGTTTTCAGTAGATTGTTATTACAGTTTAAAGTGGTTAAATCTGGATTATTAGTTATGTCTAAAGTGGTCAATTTATTATAAGAACAATTTAAATTTGTTAAGGCAGTATTAAGAGCCACATATAGTTCTTGAAAATCGCTGAAAATAGAATTATTACTTACATTTAAATAAGTTAGGGCTGTATTGTAAGATACATTGATTCCTTTTAATCGATTTGTGTTACAATCTAAATAAGTCAAGAATGTATTTTTGTAAACACTCAAACCTTCCAGATCATTTTTGGGACAAAACAAAGTAGTTAAAACAGTATTTTGCGATAAATTGAGATTGGAAATTTTATTTGAACCGCAATCTAAGTACGTTAAAGATGTAAAGTCTTCAATTCCTGTTAAATTTGTAATATTGCTGGAAGACACATCTAATGATTTTAGTGAAGCTATATTGGTTGTAATTACTTTTCCATTTTTACCATCAGTATCAAGTCCTATATCTATCAATTTTTGCTCAAAAGCGGGATCAGGGATAAGAGTATAAGGAGTATTTTCACCACTGCAGTTGGAGTTGTAAAAAGCTTTTGGATCTTTACTAGGACCCCAACTCGAAGTGCTGAAAGAGTCAACATTAATGCATGTCAAATTTGGATTGTCGATAAAGTTACGTTTACTCAATCTAAGGTTATTACCATTTTTTACATTCAGGTTAAACAGATTGTTAGAGTTGCAATAAAAAGTAGTTAGAGAACCATTACTTGAAACATCAAGATTCAATAACTTATTATTGGAGCAATCAAAGTAAGTCAATTTAGTATTCTTCGAAACATCTATCTGTACCAATCGATTATTAGAACAATCAAGATAATTAAAATCAGGATTATGAGGGATTTCTAAACTAGTCAAATCATTATAGCTACAGGTTAGTTGAGTCAGCTTTAAATTGTTTTTTAGGTTTAAATCTCTTATTTTTAGGCTATGGCAACTTAGGATTTTTAAATTAATATTGTTAGAAACATCAAGAAAATCTATTGTATAATTATATGAACAATTGAATGTCGTTAAAGCAATATTTTTTGAAATATTTATTGAAGACAACTTATTTTTACTACAATCTAAAGAAGTTAATTCAGTAAAATCCTCAATTCCTGTAAGATCTGTGATGTTTTTAGAAGATACATCAAGAGTTTTCAGGGAAGAAATGTTTGCTGTTAATACTTTTCCAGAAAAATTACCTGAATCTAGTCCGAGATTTATTAGTTCTAGATGAAATCTTGGATCAGGAATAGCGGTGTACCGCCCATCACAAGCTAAGGCATAAGTAGCCCCAGATTCTTTGTTTTCCTTCCAATTTTTATTTGAATAGACTATGTCATCTACAGTGATACATTTCAAATCTTTATTTCCAGAAAAATTTAAATGATAAATAGAATTCCAGTAAAAAGCGTTATTATTTCCATTTTTTACATTTACACTTGTTAGGGAGTTGTCTTTACAATATAAAGATGTCAAAGCTATGTTTTTTGAAGCATCCAGATTTGTTAGTAAATTCGCTGAACAATCTAAAGTGACTAAAGCAATAAGTTTTGAAATATCCAGACTTGTTAGTGAGTTCTTGTCGCAAAGCAGCGTGATTAAGGCAGTATTTTTTAAAACATCCAGACTTATTAATTTATTAGATGTACATTGTAAATTGGTCAAGGCTAATTTTTCAGAAACATCAAGATTTGTTAGTTTATTATTATTGCAAATAATGGTAGTTAAAGAGGAGTTTTTAGAAATATTTAAGTTTGTCAGCAAGTTGTTTTGGCAATTTAAAGTAACTAAAGCAGTATTTTTAGTCAGATCTAAAGTTGTCAATTGTTGGCCTTGACAATTTAGTAATGTTAATGCTGTGAAATCTTGGATTCCCGTCAAATCTTTAACTAAACCAACCCCATTATTATTAGCAATAATGTTTAAAGAAGTTAATGTAGAAATATTAGGTGTTAGCACTTTTCCGTCTGTTGAGCCAGAGTCGTAACCAAGAGCAATTAAGTTTTTTTCAAAACTCAAATCTGGAATAAGGGTATATTGTTCGGTTCCTTTAGCATAGATCTGTACATGATCTATAGTGGCATTAAACCCGATATTATCAAGAGTATTTAAAGAAATACTCAAATTATAAGATAGATTTTGATCTGGTGTGAAAGTAGTTTCAACTGCTGTCCAGTTGTTGTTTGTGGCAAAATAACTGCTAGAAAGGGTTGTCGCACTTCCGTTTTTACTAATGTTTAATACAATTGGGTGAGAGCCGTTATAATTACTGCTTAAATATTTGTATTTAAATTTAACTACATAGGTAACCCCTGCAGTTAAAGGAACTTGTGTTGTAATTTTCGGAGTCAAGGCACTATTTGTAATAGATAGCATTGCACTGTTAAATCCTTCCCAATAATCTGCAGTATTTTGATTAACATTGTTTTGAGTTGTCCAATCAGACAATACTGTTTTACTTGTCCACTTTTCGAATCCTCCATTTGGGACTAAATTAGTTTGT
Organism: Flavobacterium sp. GW821-FHT12A05; assembly: GCF_058807735.1. NCBI lineage: Bacteria > Pseudomonadati > Bacteroidota > Flavobacteriia > Flavobacteriales > Flavobacteriaceae > Flavobacterium > Flavobacterium sp. GW821-FHT12A05. Next base: position 297,017 of record NZ_JBXAQY010000006.1, read on the forward strand.
GAATGAATAGAAAAATTTGCCAATAATAGCAAGAAGAGTAGTTTTGTTTTCATAGAATGAATTTATGGTTAGGTCGCGTAAGTTTACAAAATAGAAATGGCATTTCCTTACGGGAAAACGTAAAGCGGTTCTTTTTTTATTTAAGAAAATAATTATTAGTTTTTAATAAGTTTACCTTTTGTTAGAATGTAGTATAATTGTTTGGTTTTTATGTGTTTGTGTGAGTTTTTGTGCTTATTAATTTTAATTAAAATTTCATAACACAGTGTTAACAGTTAGTATTTTGTAACAAAAAAGCATAATTTAGACCCATCTTTAACTTTACATTATATACATAGATACATGAGTCATATAAAACCTCTCAAATTATCTGCTTTTGCATTACTTGTTTTAGCAGGCTGCAGTGCTACTTTGCAAGCACAAGTTTCAACTTCTAAAGAATTCATTACTGCTCCATTAGCAGTTGTTAAAAAAGCGCCGGTAAGCGAGAATGAACTAAAAAGATGGAGTCATTTAGATTTAATAAAAGATTCTATTCCGGGAATGAGTGTGGATAGGGCTTATGCTGAATTATTACAAGGTAAAAAAGGACAGAAAGTAATTGTAGGAATTGTTGATTCTGGTGTTGATATTGAGCACGAAGATCTGCAGGGAATGATCTGGACAAACCCTAAAGAAATTCCGGGTAACGGAATCGACGATGATAAAAACGGATTTATTGATGACGTACACGGATGGAATTTCCTTGGAAATGCTGTTCATGAAAATCTTGAAATGACCCGTATTGTTAAAAAAGGAGACGACGGATCGGCTCAGTATAAAGAAGCTTTAGCACAGTATACTGAAAAATACGAGAAAGCTCTAAAAGACAAACAACAAGTAGATTTTTTATTAGATATTCATAATACTATTAAAAAAGAACTGAATAAATCGACTTATAAATTAGAAGATTTAAGCAAGATTACTTCAACAGATCCAAAAGTGCTGCAAAGTAAAAATATCATGACACAGATATTTGGCAACGCTGGACCAACTTTTGACCCAGAAGCTGATTTTGGAGAATATAAAGAGCAAGTTTACGATCAAATAGATTATAACCTAAACAAAGATTATGATGGTAGAAAAATCGTAGGGGATAATCCAGACGATATTAAAGATAACCATTACGGAAATAATGTCGTTTTTGGTCCGGACAAAGAAAAAGCACTACACGGAACTCACGTTGCAGGAATTATTGCTCAGGTTCGCGGTAATAATTTAGGCGGAGACGGAGTTGCAAATAATGTTGAAATCTTAACTGTAAGAGCAGTTCCTGATGGAGATGAGTACGATAAAGATATTGCTTTGGCAATTCGTTACGCAGTAGACAATGGCGCAAAAGTAATAAACGGGAGTTTTGGGAAAAGTTTTTCTCCTCAAAAGAAATGGGTTTACGAAGCTATAAAATACGCAGCTAAAAAAGATGTATTAATTGTTCACGCAGCTGGTAACGACGGTTACAATATCGACGAAACAAAAAATATCAACTATCCAAACGATTCTGAAGACAACATCAAAGAATTTGCAGATAACGTAATTACTATTGGAGCCATTAACAAACAATATGGAGAAACTGTTGTTGCACCATTCTCAAATTTCGGAAAAATAAATGTTGACGTTTTTGCTCCGGGTGAAGAAATCTATGCAACAGTGCCAAATAATAAATACAAATATTTACAAGGAACTTCAATGGCATCTCCAAATGCGGCAGGTGTAGCAGCATTGATTCGTTCTTACTATCCAAAATTAAAAGCATCTCAGGTAAAACATATTTTAATGGATTCTGGAGTTGCACTTCCTTCAAAAGTAATTTTGGGTGAAAATCCAAATCCAGATGAAAAACCTGTTGCGGTTTCTTCTGCAGAATCATCAAAAACAGCTAAGATGGTAAACGCTTACAATGCTTTAATTTTAGCGGAAAAAATGTCTAAAAAATAAATAATTACATATTACTAATCCAATGGAAGAGTGGCAGCTCTTCCATTTTTATTATTATAAACATGCGAAAAATTATCTTATTGTCATTTTTGAGTTTGGGTATAAACTCGACATTTGCACAAAGTGCCCCATATTGGCAGCAGCACGCCGATTATAAAATGGAGGTTTCGATGGATGTAAAAAATTATCAATACAAAGGAAAACAAGAGTTGGTTTATACCAATAACTCTCCTGATACTTTGAGAAAAGTTTTTTATCATTTATTTCCAAATGCATTTCAGCCGGGAAGTGAAATGGATGCTCGTTTGCATTTTATCAAAGATCCTGACGGAAGAATGGTCAATAAAATAAAAGGTGCCGACGGAAAAGATGTAAAGCAAAGCCGAATTGAAACCCTAAAACCAAATGAAATTGGATATTTAAAAATAACTGATTTCAAACAAGACGGTATTGCAGCGCAGACAAGAGTTTCTGGAACTATCCTTGAAGTGACTTTGGCAAAACCAATTTTACCAAACTCAAAAACAACTTTTACGTTAGATTTTGATGGTCAGGTTCCGGTACAGGTTCGTCGTTCAGGAAGAAACAATTCTGAGGGAGTTGAACTTTCTATGTCGCAATGGTATCCAAAATTAGCCGAATTTGATTTTGAAGGATGGCACGCAGATCCATACATCGCAAGAGAATTTCATGGTGTTTGGGGAAATTTCGATGTTAAAATTACAATCGATAAAGACTACACAATTGGAGGTTCTGGATATTTACAGGATAAAAATTCAATTGGCCACGGTTATGAAGATGCTGGTGTAACAGTAGTTTATCCTAAAAAAGCAAAAACACTTACCTGGCATTTTATTGCACCAAATGTTCACGATTTTACCTGGGCAGCGGATAAAGAATATACGCATGATATTGTAAAGGGACCAAACGATGTCGATTTGCATTTCTTCTATAAAAACAATCCAAAAACAACTGCAAACTGGAAACAGTTAGAGCCATTAATGGTAAAAGTTATGGATTATTACAATCATAGAGTAGGACAGTATCCGTACAAACAATATTCATTTATTCAAGGCGGCGACGGCGGAATGGAATATGCAATGTGTACTTTAATGCTAGGAAACGGAACTCTTGAAGGAATTTTAGGAACAGCAACTCACGAATTAGGACACTCTTGGTTCCAGCATATTTTAGCTTCAAACGAATCGAAGCATCCTTGGATGGACGAAGGTTTTACAACTTATATTGAAGACAGCGCTTTAAACGAATTAAAAGGAGATAAAAAAGAAGTAAATCCGTTTAAAGGAAATTACGCGGCTTATTACCAATTGGTTAATTCAGGAAAAGAGCAGTCACAAACAACTCATGGAGATCGTTATGATGAAAACAGACCTTACAGTATTTCTTCTTATGTAAAAGGAAGTATCTTTTTGTCACAATTAGAATATGTAATTGGAAAAGAGAATGTTGATGCTACTTTAAAAAGATATTTTAATGACTTTAAGTTCAAGCATCCAACTCCAAATGATATCAAGAGAACAGCCGAAAGAGTTTCTGGTGCTGAGCTGGACTGGTATTTAACAGACTGGGCGCAAACAACCAATACAATTGATTACGGAATTAAAGACGTTGCTGATAACTCAGGAAAAACAACTGTAACTTTAGAGCGAATTGGAAGAATGCCAATGCCAATTGACTTAAAAGTAGATTATACAGACGGAACTTCTGAAACGTTCTACATTCCGTTAAGAATGATGAATTTCATTAAACCGAATCTAAATCCAAATGAAAAAAGAACTGTTTTGGAAGACTGGGCTTGGGCACAGCAAAACTATAGTTTTACAATCGACAAGAATAAAACTGCGATTAAAAAAATCACAATTGATCCAAGCGGATTAATGGCAGATGTAAAACAAGCAAATAATGTTTTTGAAGTAAAATAAGCTTCATTTCTACAAATAAAAAGTCCCGTTTAGAATTTCTAAACGGGACTTTTTATTTAGTGATAATTGATTCTGAAAATAGGTTACAAAATGTTTTTCCAGATTTTCTCGTCTTTCAGCAAAATTTCTCTCATGATTTGAATTGGAGGCATTCCGTTATCAAGCATGGCATCATTAAATTTTTGCAGGCTATAATTGCTTCCCTCTTGTTTTTTATAATCTTCACGGAGTTTTAAAATCTGTAATTTTCCTAACGTATAAAATAAATAACCCGGATCATAAGTACCGCGCATCGCTTCCTGACGAGAAGGCTTATCGCCTTGATACCAATTATTCATAAAAAATTTTGTCGCATCATCAACATTCAATCCGTGGCAATGCGTATTAATAGAAACACACAAACGACAGATTCTTAAAAGAGCATCACCAGATTGTGCCAAACGGTATTTTGCAGCTTTAATTGGATCGCCGGTATTTCCGTAACCTTCGTCAATCATCATTTTTTCGGTATAATGCGCCCAGCCTTCTACATAAGCATAACTCATAAATACCTTCTGTATTTTAGAAGTTTTAGAAGCATTAGAATGTAAAAACTGAGTATAATGTCCAGGATAAGCTTCATGTATAGAAACAATATCTGTGGTGTAATAATTAAATTGGGCCAGCCAGTCTTCTTGCTGTTTTGGTGTCCATTTTGGGTCAACAGGCGTAATGTAATAAAATGCCTGAGTCGCTTTTGTTTCAAACGGACCCGGAGAATCCATAGAAGCGGTACTTGTAGATCTTGCATACGCAGGAGTTTCCTGAATTTTAACGCGTACTTCAGATGGTATAGTTACAATTTTGTGATCGATTATATATTGACGAATCGCTTCGATATTTTTTCGTGCATGCGGAATCAAATCAGCAGCAGTTGGATGTTCCTTTTGCATGTCATTGTATACATCGATTGGTTTTTTGTTTGGATTGATGATTTTTGCAGCCGCATTAAACGAAGCCTGTTCTTTTTTTAATTCTTTTAATCCAATGGCTAAAATCTCATCAGGAGATAGTTTTATCTGTTCCTGATACAACAGCATTTTTTTATAATTCTCAAGTCCAATAGCGTATTTATTGTTTGCTTTAGGCAGTTTTTCTTTTTCTAAAAAAGAAGCAAAATCGTTAATGGCGGCAATTGCTTTTTTATTGGCATCGTTAAAAGACTTCATTAAAGTATCATTTTTCACGTCTTTTAATGCTACCAAAAGATCATTTCCTAAAAACGAAGCCGAACCTTTTGCAATATCTATAGCCAGCTGAATGTGAGGTAAAGCAAGAGAATCCTGCAAGTTTGCTTTGGCATCTTTAAAAAACTGCGGTGCCATTTTTTCTATTGCAATAATAGATTGTATTTGTTTTTCGATAGGAGCAAAATTACGCTGAATGTAAATGTTTACATCAATCGTTCCGGCATAAATCATAGGGTTTTTGCTGTAAACTTTTAAATCTTCAAACGAAAACAATTCATTTTTTACATTCGATTTGATGATTTTCCAATCGTAGTAATTTTTCTTGCTTAGAGAAGTAGAATCGATTGCAGAAAATTCCTGATCGTATTTTTTAAGAACTGCAAGTCTTTTGTCAAGATCGGTTTTGCTAAAATGCCCTAGTTTGCCATCGTATTCATGAAGTCCTAAATAAACGCCAAATTGAGGGTTAAATTCTAGGGTTTCGGTAATATATTTTTCTGATAATTTTAGAAAAGCTTCATCACCGGATCCAGAAGAAGAATCACTGTTTTCTTGTTTTTTATTACAGCTTAAAAGCACAAAAAACAGAAGAAAAGGGAGAAAAAAAAGGTTTTTCATATAGTTTTTGGTTTGAAAGTTAATATCTTAAGGGATTGATATTCATTAAAATGACAATATCAAAAATAGATAAAATTTCAAACCAAAAACAGTAATTGCAGGGTTTTTAACCCAAATGCTCCAGCATATCTTTTGTCATTGATTCCAAATCAAAAGTATGTTTCCAACCCCAATCTTTTCTAGCTTCTGTATCGTCGATACTTGCCGGCCAGCTGTCTGCAATTTTTTGACGGAAATCAGGATTATAAGTGATTTCAAAATCTGGAATATGTTTTTTGATTTCGGCAGCAATTTCAGTTGGAGTAAAACTCATCGCCGCTAAATTGTAAGACGAATGTATTTTAATTTGTTCAGCAGGAGCTTTCATAATATTGATTGTCGCATCGATCGCATCATCCATGTACATCATAGGCATTTTGGTTTCAGATGATAAAAAGCATTCGTATTTTTTATCGGCAATAGCCTTATAAAAAATATCAACTGCATAATCTGTAGTACCGCCGCCCGGAGGTGTAGACCAGCTTATTAAACCCGGATAACGAATGCTTCGAACATCAACTCCATAAATATTATGGTAATATTCGCACCATCTTTCACCCGCTTGTTTACTAATTCCGTAAACGGTAGAAGGTTCCATCACGGTATATTGAGGCGTATTTTCTTTTGGAGTTGTTGGTCCAAAAACCGCAATACTTGAAGGCCAGAAAACTTTCTGGATTTTTTTAGCCTTAGCCAGATTCAAAACATGAAAAAGAGAATTCATATTTAAGTCCCATGCAAAAGCCGGGTTTTTCTCTGCAGTTGCAGATAAAAGAGCCGCCATTAAATAAACATCGGTAATTTTATGTACTTCAACAAGATGTTCAATTTGGTTAAAATCTAAAGCATTGACAACCTCAAAAGGTCCCGAATTAACCACATCAGTGTTTAATTTTCGAATATCAGAAGCAATAACATTTTCGGTTCCGTATAATTTACGAAGCTTTTGAGTAAGTTCTGTGCCAATCTGTCCACAGGCACCAATGATCAATATTTTAGGATTCATTTTTTAATGATTTTAGAGATACAAATATAACGTTTTCGCAATTACTTGTGATTTTTTGAAACATAAATTATAAATTCAATAATGATAAAGTTGGTTTGTTGGATTATTCTCTGTTGAGTTCGTGAATTTTTTACCGCAAAGCGCGCAAAGATTTTTATAATTAAGCCGTTTTATAAAAACACAAAGTTCGCAAAGCTAGGCGAATACAAAGCTTTGCGAACTTTGTGCTTTTCTAAGCTTAGTTCAAAATAAAAATCTTTGCGCGCTTTGCGGTAAAATTCGCTAGATATCTGCTTAATCTGTGAAATCTGCGGTCAAAAACACGCAACTGATTTATAGAATCTTTAGCAAAAAACAGAATTCGTAATTGTAAATTTACTTCGTAACTTTGCGGTCTAACATTTTATCAAATGAAATATAAAATAGCGCTGTTTTTTCTTTTGCTTTTAGTGCTCCAATCTTGTCAAAATGAAGATGAAAAGCGTAAAGCTGAAAATGCAAAAGAGGTTAAAAAGAACGAAAAAATCTTTAACAATATAAATAAAGCGTGGACGTTTATTGATGAACCAATTAATGAGGTTTCGGAACAAAATATAAAGGTCTGGACGGAATGGCGTGATTTCATGAAAGAAATTGGAGATAAACCAAGAAAAACAATTGGGGCATTTCAAAAAAAATCGACTGCAATTTCAAAAAAAGCATGGGCATTGAATAACAACATTCCAGCCGATTTTAACACGCCGGCTTTTAGAAGCCGAATTTCAGTTTTGATTACCAAAATCAAAATGATGGATTTGTTTATTCATTTAAGCCAGATTCCAGATGATAAAGTTGCTTTTTTAATTGGAGAAATCAACAAAGAATTAGTTTCTCTGGAGAGACAAATGGATAAAATTGTAGAGAGAAGTAAAGTTCCAAAAGAGCAGGGAGAAGAAGATTTTCTTAAAATGTTAGATACAACGCGTGCCATTCAGAACGCAGCACCAATAGATCCAAATTTATCAAGAGTTGAGTAAAAACGCCTTATATACAACGTATGATAATCTGCCAAAAGCGCAGCAGATTGCCACAAATTTACTAGAAGGGAATCAGATAAAAATGCATCTCAGCGGTTTGCTGGGCTCTGCAGTTTCGTTTGTAATCCGCTCTGTTTTTAAGAAAACAGAACTGCCTTTTTTGATTGTTTTAGACAATAAAGAAGAGGCTGCCTATTACCTAAACGATTTGGAACAAATGATTGGCGAGCAGGATGTTTTGTTTTATCCGGCCTCATTTCGTCGTCCTTATCAGGTTGATGAAACAGACAATGCCAATGTTTTGCTTCGCGCTGAGGTTTTAAACCGAATTAATTCTAGAAAAAAGCCAGCCATAATTGTTACGTATCCTGAAGCGCTTTTTGAGAAAGTAGTTACACGTCAGCAATTAGATAAAAACACTTTAAAAGTTTCTTTAAACGACAAAATTTCGATTGATTTTATCAACGAAGTTTTATTTGAATACGAATTTAAAAGAGTCGATTTTATTACAGAACCCGGAGAATTTTCGGTTCGCGGCGGAATTGTCGATGTCTTTTCTTTTTCGAACGATCATCCGTATAGAATCGAGTTTTTTGGAAACGAAGTAGACAGTATCAGAAGTTTTGATGTAGAGACACAATTGTCTGTCGAAACACACAAAAAAATCACCATTATCCCGAATGTCGAAAACAAGATATTTCAAGAAAATAGAGAAAGTTTCTTAGATTATATTGCCGAGAAAACGGTGCTTTTTATTCAAAATACAGATGGGCTTTTCAGTCAGCTTGACAAACAATTTGCAAGGGCAGAAGAAGCTTTTGAGAAATTGTCGAAAGAAATTAAACACGCCGAACCGGAACAATTATTTTTAAATCAGGCTTCGTTTATCAAGCGAGCATTAGATTTTTCGATTGTAGAATTGGCTTCTAAACCAATTTTTAAAACAACTAAAAAATACGAGTTTCATATTCAGCCTCAGCCGTCTTTCAACAAACAATTTGATTTGTTATTGAATAATCTGAGCGATAATCATTTTAACGGATACAAGAATTATTTGTTCTGTTCGAATGAAACACAGGCCAAACGTTTTCATGATATTTTTGAATCTTTGGATGAAGCCAATTCAGAGAATATCCGCAAGCAATATCATACCATTGTACTGCCTTTATACCAAGGTTTTATTGACGAAGAAAATCAAATAACGGCTTATACAGATCATCAGATTTTTGAGCGTTATCATAAATTCAACATTAAAAACGGCTATTCTAAAAAACAGAATATTACGCTTAAAGAACTAACCGCGCTTTCGGTTGGCGATTATGTAACGCATATCGATCACGGAATTGGAAAGTTTGGCGGCTTGCAGAAAATTCAGGTCGAAGGGAAAACGCAGGAAGCCATAAAATTGGTTTATGCCGATAATGATATCGTGTATGTAAGCATTCATTCGCTTCATAAAATTTCGAAATACAACGGAAAAGACGGAACTCCGCCTAAAATATATAAACTGGGATCGAATGCCTGGAAGGTTTTAAAACAGAAAACCAAAGCGCGCGTTAAACACATTGCATTCAATTTAATTCAATTGTACGCAAAGCGAAGATTAGAAAAAGGATTTCAGTTTGCACCAGACAGTTATTTGCAAAACGAATTAGAAAGTTCGTTTATTTATGAAGATACACCGGATCAAACCAAATCTACACAAGAAGTAAAAGCCGATATGGAAAGCGATCGCCCAATGGATCGTTTGGTGTGTGGAGACGTAGGTTTCGGAAAAACGGAGGTTGCCATTCGTGCCGCTTTTAAAGCTGTTGATAATAGTAAACAAGTTGCTGTTTTAGTTCCTACGACTATTTTGGCGTATCAGCATTATAGAACTTTTTCGGAACGTTTAAAAGATATGCCGGTTTCAATTGGTTATTTGAACCGATTTAGAACTGCAAAACAAAAAACGCAGACTTTAAAAGATTTAGCCGAAGGAAAACTCGATATTGTAATTGGAACACACCAATTGGTAAACAAAAATGTAGTTTTTAAAGACTTAGGTTTATTGATTGTGGATGAGGAACAAAAGTTTGGAGTTAACGTAAAAGATAAACTCAAAACGATTGCTGCCAATGTCGATACGTTGACCTTAACAGCAACGCCGATTCCAAGAACACTTCAGTTTTCGTTAATGGCAGCACGCGATTTATCGGTAATTACAACGCCTCCGCCAAACAGATATCCTATTGAAACGAATGTGGTTGGTTTTAATGAAGAAGTAATTCGTGATGCAATTTCGTATGAAATTCAACGTAACGGACAGGTTTTCTTCATCAACAATAGAATCGAAAATATTAAGGAAGTGGCAGGAATGATTCAGCGTTTGGTTCCAAATGCAAGAGTTGGAATTGGTCACGGACAAATGGACGGTGCAAAACTCGAGGAATTGATGTTAGGTTTTATGAACGGTGATTTTGATGTTTTGGTAGCCACAACAATTATCGAAAGTGGTCTTGATGTTCCAAATGCCAACACGATTTTTATTAATAATGCGAATAATTTTGGATTGTCTGATTTGCATCAAATGCGAGGCCGTGTTGGGCGAAGCAACAAAAAAGCATTCTGTTATTTCATTTGTCCGCCGTATTCGTCAATGACTGAAGATGCGAGAAAGCGTATTCAGGCATTGGAACAATTCAGCGAATTAGGAAGCGGTTTCAATATTGCGATGAAAGATCTTGAAATTCGTGGTGCAGGAGATTTATTAGGAGGTGAACAAAGCGGTTTCATTAATGAAATTGGTTTTGATACTTATCAAAAAATCATGAATGAAGCCATTGAAGAATTGAAAGAAAACGAATTCAAGGATTTATATCCGGAAGAAAATAATATCGATACGAAAGAATACGTAAAAGACATTCAAATCGATGCCGATTTTGAACTTTTATTTCCAGATGAATATATTAATAATGTTTCAGAACGTTTGGTTTTATACAACGAATTGGGCGCTATAAAAGACGAAGCCGGCTTACAGGAATTCGAAAGAAAACTAATTGACCGTTTCGGGCCTTTACCAAAACAGGCAACAGCATTGCTAAACAGCATTAGAATAAAATGGATCGCAACCAAAGTTGGAATCGAGAAATTAGTCTTAAAGCAAGGCAAAATGATTGGTTATTTCGTATCAGATCAACAGTCTGATTATTACCAATCGGTTAAGTTTAGAAATGTTTTAAATTTTGTTCAGAAGCATAGTAATCTTTGCAAAATGAAAGAAAAACAAACCGTAAACGGATTACGTTTATTATTGACTTTTGAAAATGTAAAATCGATCAAACGAGCTTTAGAGTTAATGGAATTGTTTGAGGAGTAATTTTTCTTATCTACTTAAAAAATAGCCACAAATTCACGAATCATTATGTACATTGTTTTGAAATAATTCGTGAATTCGTGGCGAAAAAAAATGGCGTATGAAAATCTCATACGCCATTTCTATTTTAAAAAAAATTGAAATTATTTCACAATCAGTTTTTTAGTCACTTTAAAATCTTTAGAGATAATATTTACAATATAAATTCCTGAAGCTAAACGGTGATCGATTTTTCCTGAAGTTGAGAGTTTTTCCGTTAAAACTGTTTTTCCATTCATATCTGAAACTGAAATAGAAGCAGTATCTCCATTTTCTAATTCCGGCAGTAAAACATTAAATTCATTATTGATAGATGGGTTTGGGTAAATACCAATTATTTTTTCGGTTTCTGAAACATCATCTACTTTTAAAGCCGATTTTCCTGTTCCTACTGTAGTAGGTTCTAATTGCCATTGTGCACTATACCATCCATCTTGAGAATTTCCGTATTGTGCCGAACCTGTTTGGTTTTCAACATGAATAATATTTCCAGTCTGCCATCTGTTTCTTAAGCGAGTCCAGGTTCCGTCGATGTAATCGCTTGACCATTGTGCGCTCCAGAAAGTAGTATCGGTAATGTTGCATTGAACCGTTCCAGTTTGGCCTTCAATATTAATCAATTCACCAGTGGCTACATTTTTAAGTACAAAATAGGTTGCATCAATAGCGATTTTCTGCCATTTGTAATTGTTGTTCGCAACCGTTGCACCATAACCTACATTTGTTCCGGCATCAGATAAATAAGCGCCTGTCCATCTGTTTTTAATAGTGTAATAAGAACCTCCGGTTGAGGTTGTCGAAACCGTTACGGCGCAAGTGCTTGTTTTACTTCCGTCAACAGTAGTAACTGTAATTGTGGCATTTCCATTCGCTACAGCGGTAATTAAACCAGAAGTATTTACAGTTGCAACGGCTGTATTATTTGAACTGTATGTTACTGATTTATTTGTTGCATTAGTTGGAAGAACAGTAGGAGTTAATTGCTGTGTTGCACCAACATTTAGTGAAGCCGTGGTTGGACTCAAACTCACGCTCGTAACCGCAACACCAGTTCCCGGATTAGAATCGTACCAAGTATTGTTCATGTACCAGCCTGTTTTGTTTCGGCTAAGATCAGCAGTTTGGCTCGTTCCGTCGTTAAAAATTAAGTTGGTTGAAGTTACATTAGTGAATGTATAACTGTACCATCCATTTCCGGCATTGGTCATGTTTACGCCTGGCCAGGATGCATCAGCTAAAACTCCCGTTGGTAAAGCACTCCAGTAATAGATTTTAATTCCAGTTCCCCAATTTGATGGCTTGTAGAAATAAACCGTGAAATTAGTATTTGGGTTTACGGTAATTGCCGCCGAAGCCGTTTTATTTCCGTCTTGCGTCGATGCTGTAATCGTTACAGTTCCTGCAGAAACCGCTGTTACAAGTCCGCTTGGATTTACGGCTGCAACTGCCGTATTGCTTGAGCTCCACGTTACATTTTTGTTAGTTGCATTTGCCGGAGAAATTGTTGCCGAAAGCTGCTGCGTATTTCCGGCATATAAACTTGCTGAGGTAGGAGATACCGATACAGAAGAAACTGGAATCGCAGCAACCGTTATGGCCGAAGCTGCCGTTTTATTTCCATCAACTGTTTTAACCGTAATCGTTGCGGTTCCTGCTGTGACCGCTGTAACCAAACCAGAAGCATTTACGGTTGCTACAGCCGTATTGCTCGATGTCCAGGTTACGTTTTGATTTGTTGCATTTGCAGGAGCGATAGTTGGGTTTAATTGTTGCGTAGATCCTAAACCAACCGTTACCGCTGTTGGACTAACCGAAACGCCTGTAACGGCTACAACCGGTGCATTTGTATTGGTTAAAACCAAATATTCATAAGCTGCAAATGTTCTTGTAGCGCCGGTAGTTAAAGTTACCGAAGCATTATTGTTATACGGATTTACATAAGTTCCTGCCAAAGCTGCCGGAATTACATACGATTTTGAAGCATTTCTCAAATTCGACATTACGATTACTTTTTCGTTACCTAATGTTTTAGTGAAAATGCTGATATCATCATTTGCATACGTGGTTAAATCACCGCGTCTGATGGCTGCGCTTGTTGTTCTAAAGTTTAGAATTTTAGCAAAATCAGCCGCTGCGGTTGGGTTTTGCGACCAGTTAAATTTGAAGTTCGTCCAAGGCCAATCTGTTTTTGGTTCGTAGTCGATTTCCTGTCCGCTCATTAAAAAAGGAACCCCTTTCATATAAGCCGAAACTAAAAAGTTAGCCACAATTCCGTTGTGGTTTTTGAATGCGACAAACGGTCTTCTTACGCCATCATCATTTGTGTATGTATCATGATTACCTGTGTATCGAACGATTTGCTGATTTCCGGTTGCTTTGGCATATTCATAAGTAGACTGGTCTTGAAGTCTTTGAGAAACCGGTCCTCCATTGGCAATATCATACAAACCGCTATGAAACCATCTGTCGCCATAATTCATGTCGAAACCAACCTGAAAGTTCTCTTGGCGGTCTCCTTCGGCTAACATTAATAAATTATGAGAGGAGATTCCTCTAAGGTTTGAATTCACTTCTGACCAAAAATCCAAAGGCGGATTGTTGGCATAATCGCAGCGGTATCCATCAATGTTGGCAGCGAAAATCCAGTAACGCATAGCGTCTTTGATAGCTGCTCGTGTAGCCGTACTGTTAAGATCAAGCGCTGCAATATCAGAGAAGTTTCCTAATTGCTGAATCGTGGTTCCGGTTCTCTTGTAATATTCAGGATGAGAAACAGTCCAGACATTGTCCCATGAAGTTCCGTTGATGGCAATATCTAAAATTACGGCCATTCCGCGGCTGTGAGCGCCATCGACCAAAGTTCTTAAATCAGCCAATGAACCATATTCTGATCCAACGGCTTTAAAATCTTTGATACAATAAGGCGAAGCCGAACTTCGGGAATCGGTGCCGTGCGGATAAATGGGCATTAAATAAATAACATTGGTGCCAAGTGCTTTTATATTGTCTAATCGGGCGGTTACTCCGGCTAAATTTCCGCTGGCACTAAACGGACGTATATGGACTTGATACATGTTAATATCCCTCGTATCGGGTACGCCTGCAAATGGAGTTCCGTACTGCGGAGGATCTTGCGCATAAACGGAGCTTGCAAATAATAATAGAAAGCAAACTATTGCTTTGGTAATATGAAATAATCTTGGGGTAATATTGATTTTCATAATAATAGTTTTTTGCATGCTTGTCAGCATTTTTAACTAAAATTCATTCTCACTCGCATTGTTTTTAAATTCGACAAACATTTTGTGGTTAATAGTTTTCAAGTAGTAAAATTTTAATTTTTTGCCCATGAAAGGACAATAGTTTTTTTCGCCACGAATTGCACGAATTTCTCGAATTCAGCTTGTTTTCTTAATCTCTTTGAGATTAAAAATTTGTGCTAATTCGTGGCAAAAAAACTTAGAGACTTAGTCTCTCAGCAACTTAGAACCTTAAATTAAATCTTTTTCAATCCCTTTAATTCTTCAGCATTTGCTTCTTTAATGCTGATCGCAGTACCTCCGCCCGGAGCTAAATATTGCTTCAATTTGCTTTTAGAGTTTACGATCACTTTGGTAACGGTATATTTTTGCGGGTTTACGTTCCAATTGGCATCTTTGGCATCTGCATAAATAGTGGCGATGAAATTTTTTCCGGCTGGTAAATACTCAAACGAAATGTTTGCTGTTCTTGCATTTTCATCTGTAATACCGCCAATAAACCACTCGTTTTTGCCTTTTGCTTTACGCGCAATGGTAATGTAATCTCCAGGTTCAGCTTCCAGAATATAACTGTTATCCCAATCTACAGCAACGTCTTTAATGAACTGAAAGGCATCTGGAAAACGTTCATAATTTCCCGGAATATCAGCTGCCATTTGCAACGGACTGTACATTGTAACATAGTAAGCCAATTGTTTTACCAAAGTCGTATTAACGCGTTGCGTACTTCCTGTTCCGTAATACGAAAGATCGGTCTGGAAAATTCCCGGAGTATAATCCATTGGGCCTCCCATTAAACGGGTAAATGGTAAAATTGTGGTGTGATCCGGTGCTAATCCTCCCATAGATTCAAACTCCGTTCCGCGAGCAGATTCCTGAGCAATCCAGTTTGGAAAAGTTCGGTGTAAACCAGTCGGACGAACCGCTTCGTGGCTGTCAATCATAATTTTATAATCGGCGGCACGTTTGGCAACATTAATATAATGATTGACCATCCATTGCCCATCGTGATGTTCGCCACGCGGAATAATTTTCCCAACATAACCTGTTTTTACAGCATCGTAACCGTTGTCATTCATAAACTGAAAAGCACGATCTAAACGGCGTTCGTAATTGGTTGCAGATCCTGAAGTTTCGTGGTGCATGATAATTTTTACGCCTTTTGAAGCCGCATATTCATGAACCGCTTTTACATCAAAATCCGGATAGGCCGTTACATAATCAAAAACTTCTTCTTTCCAGTTGTTAATCCAGTCTTCCCAGCCAATGTTCCAGCCTTCGATAAGGATTGCATCAAAACCATTTTTAGAAGCAAAATCGATATATTCTTTCGCGCGTTCTGTTGTGGCTCCGTGTTTTCCGTTTGGAGTAAGTTTAGTGAAATCATCCGTTAGCTTTACGTTTGTTTCTTTTCCAAAAGCCCAGGTACTTTTTCCGGCAACAAAATATTCCCACCAAATCCCGATGTATTTTACCGGTTTAATCCACGAAACATCTTTGTAACTAGTTGGATCATTTAGGTTCAGGATTAATTTTGAAGCCAAAATATCGGTTGCTTTATCACTTACTACAATGGTTCTCCAAGGCGATTGGGCATCAGTCTGCATATAACCTTTTGCTCCAACAGCATCTGGCGCCAAATGACTCATCATTTTGTTGTTTACAGCATCAACTTCAAGGTACATTGCGGGATAATTGATTAATCCTGCTTCATGAATGTTGATGTATAAACCATCATCAGATTTCATCATTGACGGCGTTTGGACTGCTAATTCTTTTATTGGCCACTGCGAATTGATATCGATAGTCGCTTTTTTCATCAGCGAAGGAATCTCTGAAATTTTTGATGTTGTATACGCATATTCGTTGGTATCATAATCTCCCGGAATCCAGAAAATTTTATGATTTCCAGCCAAATTAAATTGAGAACGTTCTTCTTTTATTACAAAATAATTCAGCTCATTTTGTTTCGGAAATTCATATCTAAATCCCAAGCCGTCGTTGAACAAACGGAAACGAATGCGAATAAATCTATTGTTGTTTTTTGCTTGAGCTAATGTGACAACTAATTCGTTATAATGATTACGAATCGTTTTTTCTTCGCCTAAAACCGGATTCCAATTTTCATCAACAGAAGATTGTGCTGTATTTGTAATGGTAAAACCATCCAAAAACGAAGGCAGATTTTGAAGTTCTAAACCCAAAGAACTTGGTTTTAGAACTGCTTTTTGTTTATATGATAATTGGTAAGAAGGGATGCCGCCTTCTTTTAATTCAAATTTTAAAGAAAGATTTTTGTCCGGCGAAGTTATTTCTTGTGCCCGAAGCCAGAATGTACTAAGGCATACAAAAAATAAAAGCGCTGTTTTTTTGCTCAAACGAATTTGAAGCAATGATTTTTGGGATTGAAAATTCATGTTATTTAGGTTTTTGCAAATCTAGTTTTATTAGAAAATGCGTGTAATTAATTTTTCAATACTAAATATTGAAATGACTGCAAAGTAATATCGGCACCAACCGTTACGGCTGCTCCGGTAAAAGCGTCTTTCCAGTTTCCTTTTAGAGAAGGCGGAACAAGATATTTTACGGCAGCATCGGTTATATTAGAAAGTACAAAAACTTTTTCGGTATCATTTGTCATAGTAAATGCGCTTACTGCATTGCTGCTGTAACCTGTAAAACTTCCTTTTTTGATGGCGCTGCTGGTGTTTCTAAAAGCAATGATTTTTTTGTATTCAGCAAGCATTTCTGTATCTGCAGTCGACCAGTCAATTGGTGTTTTTGCGAAATAGTTTATTCTTTGAGCATAGCCAATTTCCTGTCCGTTATAAATCATCGGAACCGATTTTAAATAAGCCGCAACAACAAAAGCAGCCAAAGATCCTTTTTTACCTTTAAAAAGTTCCAGCGGAGTTCCGTCAGTAAGGTTTACGTCGTGATTGCTGGTATATCTTACGATTTTGTTTTCCGGATTATAATTGTTTGCATATTCTGCTGCATTAGAATCCTGAATGGTAGTGGCAGATAGGTTTTCTTTGAAAAGTTTTTCTAAAGTGCTGAAAAAATTGAATCCAAAAGTATAATCAAAACCAGCCTCAAAATGATTTACTCTTGTACCTTCTGCAAGCATTAATATGTTTTGGTTTTTCTTGATTTTTCTCAATTTCGTAATAGCATCTGACCAAAAAGTCTTCGGTACAAAATCGGCATAATCGCATCTAAAACCATCAATATTTGCGTTGTAAACCCAGTATGACATGGCATCGATCATGGCGTTTCTCATTTCAGTATTACCAAAATCTAATTGTGCTACGTCGTTGTAATTTGTTCCCGGCGGAATTATAATTTTTCCATCGGCATCTTTTTGATACCAATTTGGATGTTCTGTAATCCAGGCATTATCCCACGAAGTATGATTGGCAACCCAGTCTAAAACCACGGCCATATTTTTTTTGTGCGCTTCTTCGACTAAAGTCTGAAGATCCTGTAAAGTTCCAAAATCCGGATTTACGGCTTTATAATCTTTTACCGCATAAGGCGATCCTAATTCTCCCGAAGCTTTTAGTTTTCCAACCGGGTAAACCGGCATCAGGTAAATAACATTTGCACCCAATTCCTGAATTTGAGACAGTCTTTCCTGAACTCCTTTTAAAGTTCCGGCCTGGCTAAAAGCACGAATGTTTACCTGATAAATGATGGCATCTTCTTTCTTTGGCATTTTGTCGAAAGAGGTACCATATTGTGTATACGGAGAGTCTGGTGTTTTGGCATCGTCGTCAGAAGAACTGCAGGAAATAAAGGCTAAGGCCAGCAGCAATGTATAAACGATTTTTATATTTGATTTCATGTTTTTTTGATTTTTTAAATAATTCCAGAGTTTAAGATAGCCTGCCTTTCGCTCAAAAAAGGCAGGTATCACTCAAACTAATCTAGCTTTATTACAATGTTAGATTATTTTTTAATTATCGTACAAGTTGCTGTTTTTGGGTAACCATTACTTACCGGATCTGTTTCATCAATTTGGAAAGTTACTTCATAAATACCCGCTTCAGGAATATCATAAGCTCCTCCGTTATCTAAATTGATTGTATTTGTTGAGGCATCTGCAGGACCGTAGTTAATTGTCCAGCTGTTGTTTAACCTGAATTTTAAGGCTCCCGGAACTAAGCTGGCCGTAACTTTCCATGTTTTGGTTTTATGATCGTAGCTCATAGGAGTGCTGTTATCCCAGCCTCCTGCTTGAGAAGTTCCAACAATTCCCCATGCATAAGGAGTAGAAGTCCATTTTAAAGTATTTATATTAACTTTTATTTGATACGATCCTGCTCCCGGAAGTGTAAAATTAGTATCACTCATATTTTTCAGGTCACTGTTACTTGCCCCTGCACCGTAGAATTGCACCCAATTTCTTTCTTTATTAAATTTAAAAATTGGATCTGCTCCTGCAGGAAGTGTCATATAACCTTGAAATACTCCCAGTTGAATCTCTTTTAATGCAGCAGCTGTTCCTACATCCCATGCTCCCTGATAGCTTCCCGGCATATACATTTCGCCAAAAACAACCGTTTTTAGGTAAGGCGTCACATTTATGGTAATAGGAGCAGAGTACACTTTATGGTCCATAGTGGCTTCTACACGAAGTACCAATTGCCCCGAAACATCTGTTTTAAGTCCTAAGTCCGTAGCTATTTTATTTAATTCTGCTCCAGTAAATGACTGGCTTAAAACGTCTTCTCCAACTACAATTCGTTTGGCTTTTTGCCAGGCTTCACTCCCTTTAATATCTGTAGTTAAATCCAATTGAATGGCATAAGTAACCGGTGCCGAAATTGGAAACGTAACTTTGGGCCATGATACTAGTAAAGCGGCTTGATCTGCCGTATCTTCTTTAAGGACTATTGCAGTCGATGAAACTTCAATTACAGAAGGAAAACTTACTGATTTCAGCGTCGTTGGTACGGCTTCACTTTCGCAGGAAGCGGCTAAAAAAAGCAAGCCTCCAAGTAAGCATAATTTATTGATATATTTTTTCATGATCGTTTTGTTTTTAGTAACCTGGGTTTTGTTTAAGTCCACGATTAGCATCTAAAGCAGATGTTGGAATTGGGAACAATTTTCGGTAAGCAGGAGATGCAGGTCTGAATTCGTTTGCTAATAAAAATTTATCAAAACGAATCATGTCTTGTCTTCTGTGGCCTTCCCAGTTTAATTCGAATCCTCTTTCGTTGTAAATATCATCAAGGGTTGGGTTTGCATCCAGCGCACTTAATCCGGCACGCATTCTGATTTGATCTACAAATGGTTTTGCAGCAGCAGGATTTCCTAAACGAGCCTGGCATTCTGCCATCATCAAAATAACATCGGCATATCTAAAAATAGGAAAGTCATTCGATGCACCGCCGCCGCTTTTTGCTCCTGCAGGATAAAATTTAACGTTACGAACTCCTGCCTGAGGAGCAGCTCCTGGATTGTCTAAAGAAGCAACATCCAGTGTATAGTTGAATCCGCCAGCTTGTTCTCCAACTAAAAACTGTCTTCTTCTAATATCATTTGTTGCATATTTTAAGAAGAAATCTTTAGGAACAATAGTTCCGTTCCAGCCTGAAAATCCAAATAAAGCAGTACCATGCGGACCGTATACGCTTCGAATAGCATAAATATTACGAGAAACAACATCAAGAGTGGCGTAAATTGGTAAAATAGTTTCATCATCCGGAAGTACATCTCCAAACAATTCATAATATTTATTTTTTAATGGACTTGCATCGTTATCCTCACCAGAATGCAGAGAAAAACCGCCTTCGCTGACTTTGTTACAAGCCGCCAAACATTCTGTCCATTTTGCTTCTCCGGTATAAACCTGAGCATTTAAATACACTTTTGCCAGTAAAGTATAACCAGCCCATTTGTTGAATCTTCCGTAAAAGTTTCCTCCTTTGGTTACAGAAAGTAATTCTACGTTTTCTGTTAATTCTTTAACGATGAAGTCAAAAACTTCCTTACGGCTTGACTGCGGAATTTTGTCAACTGTAATATTATTATTGGTAAAAAAAGGAACATTGCCAAAATCATCAATTAATAAATAATAAAAGAAAGCACGCAGTACTTTTGCCTCGGCAATTTTTGAAGGATCGGCATTTGATTTTTCTAATAATTCAACGGCTAAATTGGCATTGAAAACAGATTTGTATAACCAGTTCCAGGTATTGTTGATAATGAATTCAGAAGGAAGCCATTCGTGTTTATGCAAACGGGCAAAATCCTGCTGCCAGTTACCGTCATTTCTATGCGGAATTACCTGCTCATCTGATGACATACAGTTCATGTCGTACCAGCCGTTATCTGCTCCTGCATAACCTACACCGGGTACATTTTTGCGTTCAAAATCACCAGGAATTTCGGCATAAACACTCGCCAAAGCAATATTGGCTCCTTCTGGAGTTCCATAAAAACTGTCGGGCTGGTATTTGTCGTATATATTTTCGCTGATGTCTGTACAGCTGAAAAGTGTTAGGAAACATACGCTTCCTGCTGCTACTATATTTTTAATTTTCATTTCTTTTACTATTTAAATTTTACAGTCAAACCAAATGCAACGCTTCTGGTACGAGGATAAATTCCTTTATCGCCGCCAAAATTATCATTAGGATCACCACTTCCGCTTATATTCAATTCCGGGTCAACACCAGTATAGTCTGTAATCAGCAGTAAATTATTTCCTGTAAGTGAAAGGCGTATAGAGTCTACATATTTATCTGTAAAGCGGAAAGTATATCCTGCTGTAACGTTTTCTAAACGAATAAATGAGCCATCTTCAAGCCATGCATCAGATCCGTATGGAGAAGAAAAGATTCCTTTGTCAACAGCACTCACTAATACATTTGAACTACCTGTATTTTCCAGCATACTCAATCTTTGGTTAAGATTGTTGTAGATTTTATTTCCTCCAGAACCTCTCCACAACATAGAAGCATCGAAGTTTTTATATCTGTACGATGGGTTAAATGCAAAAGTATAAGTTGGCAGTGCCGAACCCGCATAACGTCGGTCTGCACTTGTAGCACCCTGATCAATTTTACCATCTCCGTCACGATCTTTTACCGTTTCTACGCCGTTATCATTTGTGCCGGTACTTTCCAGAATATAAAAAGAGCCAATTGGTTTTCCCTGCACTAATAATGAATTTGGTGCTCCCCAGTTTACATAGTTTGTATTTAAAGGAATTCCGTTAATGCTCCCGCTTAAATTAAGGACTTCATTTTTCATAAAAGAAACATTTCCTGCTAATGTCAGCGTGCTGTTATTAGTTTTAATAACATCATAAGCAAGTGCTGCTTCTAAACCTTTGTTTGAAATACTTCCAACATTGGCTTTGATTTTATTATATGGATAAGGAGGCTGAGGTACCGTATAATCAAATAGAAGATTATCTGTTCTCGAATCGTAAACATCTACACTACCTCTTAATCGGTTATCTAAAAGAGCAAAATCAAGACCGATGTTGGTTTGTTTTTTAGTTTCCCATTTCAAATCGGCATTGGCGTTTTGAGCAATGGTAAAGTTGGTAATGATTGATCCTCCAAAATAAATATTTCCGGCGCTGTCAACTAATGGCAGTGAAGTCTGCGGATAAAGTCCCTGCTGATTTCCGGTTTCACCATAACCTACACGTAATTTTAACTCACTAAATAAGTTTTGATTAGCCATAAACGGCTCTTTGTTGATTTGCCAAGCCACAGATGCTGAAGGGAAATTTCCCCATTTGTTATTGGCCCCAAATACAGATGAACCGTCTCGTCTCATACTGGCTGTAAGTAAATAACGGTCTAGTAAAGAATAGTTTAATCTTCCTAAATAGGAAACTAAAGTTCTGTCGTTTTTATACGATCTGATATCGCCGGCTCTTACCTTAGACAGATCTCCAAACTGAAGTGCGTTGTAAGTTGCTTCATCACTTATAAAACCTCTTGCCTGAGTATAGTTTCCCTGATAAGTCTGGCTTTGCCATTCGTATAAAGCCAAAGCATTAAAGCTGTGGATTCCTAACGTTTTTTTATAAGTAAGGCTAAGATTGGTTAATTTTTCGTTTTGTCTGTCATTTTTAATATTAGCAAAACCATGCTGTTCAATTGCATAAGCTTCTGTAGATTCTGCCGGCATATAATAACCTATTGTGCTATTGGTTTTTCTCCAGCTTCCAAACCAGTTTGCTGTAAAACCTTTGCCTAAATCTAAATCGGCCTTTAAACTCCCGAATAAATTATCATCCTGTCTTTCGTTTGTTACCGTTTGTGCGGCTGCATAAGGATTTAAGTAATGAAATACAGTTGGATCTGTAAAGTAAGTTCCGTCAGTATTATAAACAGGATCTGTTGGTCTTGCCAATAATGCATTGGTAATAAGGTTTGATGTATAAGCCACCGTTCCTATACTGCCAATACTGCTTGTTATATTATTTACTCCTGTATTTAAATTAAAAGTTAGTTTTAATTTGTCGTCAAGAGCTAATTGAGTGGCCTGAATACGGCCAATATATTTTTGATTGCTGGAATTAATTACCACTCCATCCTGCATAATAGCAGTGATAGAAGCCCTGTAATTAAATTTATCGGTTCCTCCTCCGAAAGATAAAGTATGAGTCTGCGTAATGCCGGTTTGAGTCAATAAACCATACCAATCTGTATTTGAACCATGATTGGAAGATGCCGGAACGCCAACACTCTGAGCTGTTTCCCACCATTGGTTTGCATCGAGCATGTTTAATTTTTTTGGAATAAAATCAACAGATGTCGATCCTGTGTATTCTATGGTGCTTTTTCCGGCTTTGTTTTTCTTAGTTGTTACAATGATTACTCCGGGTGCTCCTCTAGAACCATAAACAGCCGTAGCCGAAGCATCTTTTAAAACATCTATATTTTCAATTTCGCTGGGCGGAACCTGATTTAATAAATCCATGTTTCCCTGAATTCCATCTACAACAACCAGCGGATCATTTCCTCCAATTAAAGAAGAAACACCGCGAATACGAACACTAGGTCCTGAACCCGGTTCGCTCCCAATTTGAGTAATATTAACACCTGCAGCTTTACCCGAAATTAATTGTAGAGGATTTACAATTGCTCCTTGATTCATGTCTTTTGCAGCAATAGAAGAAACAGCTCCTGTGACGTCTTTTTTTGCAGCAGTTCCATAACCCACTACTACAATTTCCTGCAAATCTGTAGCGTCTGGAAAAAGCTGAACGTTTATTACCGTTTGATTAGCCGTTACTTTTTTCTCTTTATATCCAACAAAAGAAACAATAATTACAGCCTGAGCACTTTCTACGGTAAGTTTGTATTTTCCGTCAAAATCCGTAACTATTCCGTTTTTAGTTCCTTCTTCCAGAACCGAAGCTCCGGGCAGAGGAAGGCCGTTTTCGTCTGTAATAATACCGGAAACCGTTTGTTTTTGAAATTGGATAACCTGCGTTTTCAGCTCGGTTTTTTTAAGGATAATTTGTGTGTCTCTTATTTTGAATTCTGTCAGCGTTCCTTTAAAAATTTTGTCTAAAACAACATAAATCGGCTGGTCTTTTACCGAGATCGAAACGGTGCGGTCTAAGTCGATATCATTCAGTTTGTAAATAAACCTGAAATCAGTTTTTTGTTCAATGGTCTCAATAACCTTCTCGATTGTTGAATTGTTTAATTCAAGGGTAACTTTTGTTTTTTGGGCATAAGTATTCCCTCTAATATTAAACATGGCGACCAAAATAAGTAGTGTAGTTAGTTTCAATTTTAGGTCATTTTGGAATAATGAGTATAGGAACCCAATATTCTTAGATTTTTTTTTCATAATTTTGTTAATTGATTGTAGTTAATTCGTTATATTCAATCACTTAGTTAATCGGAAATTGTTCGCAGCTCTTTCCGATTTTTTTATTCCCGTAATTTTAGTTCATCATATTTTTTAATTGGTTTTAGTGGTTATTTAATTAGTATTTGATCATTTTTTATCGTGTAATTAATACCGTGAATGTCGTTGAAGTAACTCATCACTTTATCAATAGATTCATCGCCAAAACTTGCATTGAATTTTTCGTTTGCCAGTTTTTCGTTTTTGTTTACAATGGTAACATTATAGCGCCTTTCGAGCTTTGTAATAATATTTTTGAAAGTCATGTTTCTAAAAGTCAGTCCGCCATTTACCCATGAAGTATAGATGTCTGTAATGACTGCTTTGGTCGAAATTTTAGCATTTTCTTTATTGAAACTTCCTTTAAACCCAGGTTTTAAAATCGTGTTTTTGGCAGCATCAAATTCTGTTTTCGATTCATACATCCCAACAGATCCTTCAACCAAAACAACATCTGTAGAAGCATCTTCAGGATAGTTTGAAACATTGAAATGAGTTCCTAAAACACGTACGTTCAATTCATCGGCATTTACTATAAAAGGATGTTTTTTGTCTTTTGCTACATCAAAAAAAGCTTCTCCATCCAGAAAAACCTGTCTGTTTTCGCCAGCAATAAATTTTACAGGATATTTTAAAGTAGTTCCTGAGTTTAAGTGAACAAAGGTTCCGTCAGACAATTGAAGACGGAATTTTTTTCCGTACGGAATTTTAATCGTGTTGTAAACCAATTTCTCCGGATCAGAACTGTTTTCGTAGACGATTTTATCGCCATTTTGATTTCCTACGATATTCCCTTTTGCATCTTTTACCTGCGCTGAGGTATGTTCAGACAAAATTTGAGTTTCGCCATTTTCTAACTGAAGGACAATATCAGAACTTTTAAAATCGAATTCTTTTTCAACAGTTTGATGTGATATGTTTTGTTTGTAGAAAAAACCAATTCCGAGCAGGACTACTATTGAGGCCGCAATTGAAATGTATTTTCTAAAATTCGATTTTCTTGTCGGAAGTTCAATTACAGATTCTTCTTCTTTTGAAGCCGATAAGATATTCATGAAAATATCGTCTGCGGTTTTTTTATCCATTTTAGGCATTTCGTCAAGAAGATTTTGAATGTCTTCTACCGTTGGAAAATCGTCTGTAAGCTGATTTTTTTTATAATAAGCAATTACCTCGTTTGTTTCTTCGGGTGTACATTGGTTTAAAACAAACTTTTGTAAGAGGCTTTTTATTTCAGAATTTGAATTCATTACGAATTGTTTTTGGTGGGGTTTTTATATAATACAGTTGAAATGGATTTGAGTACTACTCAAACGTTGTAATTTTTTAAATTTTAACATTTGAATAGATTGGTAAACTTTGTAAAATATTGATTTTGTTGACGTTTTGAAAAAAAAAATTTTTTGACAAGTGCATTTTTTCTGTCATTTCGAGCGAAGGGAGAAATCACACAAGAAACTCCGCAAACAAAATCGCCAATCTTTGTAGAGTTACGAGTGTGATTTCTCCCTTCGCTCGAAATGACAAACTTTGCGATCTTAGCGTACATCCTTTGCGGACTTTGCGGTTAAGCTTAATTAAAAAGCAAAAAAAAATCACCCCGAAAGAGTGATTTAATTGGTTAAATTGGTTTTGGTTAGATAATCTCATCATGAACTTGAAAAAAGACTCGCATCGATTCTAATGCCTTGCTCATTTGGTTCCTGACAGTATTTATAGAGATGCCGAGTTCCTGACTAATTTCTTCGTAACTCATGCCTTTCTTTCGTGACATTTTAAAAATTTGTTTCCGTTTTGGCGGTAATTGCTTCATCGCCTGTTTTCGGAGTTTCTTGCAGTCTTCTTCACGAATGGAGTAATCTCCGTATTCATGCGATGTCTGACTTTCATAAAAAACGGCTTCTCTCAACGCCAGATCATTTGCAGCTTTATTCAATAAATTAAAAGCCTGATTTCGTGCAATTGTAAAAATGTATGCTTTAAACGACTGCTCTAAATTTAAATTTTTGCGATGCTGCCAGACTTTCATAAAAACATCCTGAACATTTTCTTCGGCAGCCTCTTTCGATTTTAATAAACTAATGCTGTAGCCATAAATATCCTGATAATACAAATCAAAAAGGGAACGAAATGCTTTTTCGCTGCCATTTATGAGTTCGCTTACCAATAATTTGTCGCTATAATCTTTGGCTTCCAACATTAAATTAATTAGTTTGTACTTAAATCTAATTATATTACGATACTATCAAAAATCGATACTCTAATGCATTGAGTGGTTAGCAAATATATAAAAATATTATTCGCAGCAAAAAATGGTAAAAGGAACTTATTTGTGATTTTTAAAATCTATTTTGGCAGGAATCTCAGCAAATACGGTGTTAAAATGCTTTTTATCAAGTTGATAACTTTTTGGCTAAAATTTTAAAAATTAACTACCTTGAAGTTGCTTTTCTGAGAATATTCTTATTCTAAAACTAATTGTTTGAAAACTTAGGAATAGAAAATGGTAAAAAAAATCCTTTTGTCTTTTCCTGAATAAGACAAAAGGATTGTATATTTTGAATCATTAAAGATTCAGTATTGATAATTCTCTAATTAGTTTTTCAAGTCTTTGATTACTTTAAAAGCAATATCAACCTGATCTTCACCAACAAGAATTGTAAATTCATTTGAAGTAGAAATTACCTCATTTATAATAATTCCTTCCCAAGCTAAACGTTGGAAAATGAAGTAATAAATTCCTGGAACAACGATGTTTTCTTTTGGTAATTTTACGGTAATTGACGCTAAATTATCTAATTTCTGAATTAGTTTTTCTCTCATAAAGTGTTTTTCAACTAAATGATTCACACTGCTGCTTACCACAATATTAGTTTCATTTACCCCACGAGATGAAGTGTAGAAAATATCAGATAAAGCATTAATATCAGAGATTAAATCGGCTTGTTTGTTTAAAACAGTTTCCGAAGCAGCAAACGTGTAATCTGTCAATTCAGATCTTACTGTAATCTCACCAATGTTTTTAATTACTTTGTTGATTTTGTGGTTCAGTTTAAAATCTAATTCCTCAGTCAAACGTTTAAGAGACATTACTACAGCACCTTGTTTAACTTCTTTACCAAACTCACTTTCCAGTTCGGTCATAATGTTCCGAGAGAGAGAAGTTAAGTTGATAATCCCGAGAGATAAAGCGTTTAAGAGAAAGGGTTTCGTTTTGATGTAATTTTCGACGATTGAAGAAACGGTTTTCATAGTTTTTTTTCTTTTTTTTTGTAACTTAATTGGGTTGGTTTAGTTAATTTGATGTTATAAATCTTAGCAAAGATAAATAAAAAAACAATTTGTTACAATTATAACAATAAAAAAATATGTTAAAAGTGATAAAAAGCGTCGGTAAGATGTTCAATTGCAAATGTTTCCCCGTTTTTATGGATCGCAACGATGTCAAATCGAACATTTAAATCTTCTCCAAAATCCTTTTCCCTATAGTTTATGTAGGCATTTACTGCTTTTATGAGCAGGTTTATTTTTTTTTGTTTTACAAATTCTTCAGGAGAACCAAAATCTAAACTCGATCTTGTTTTAACTTCTACGACTGCCAGAATATTTTCTTTTTGGGCAATAATATCTATTTCGGCCTTTTGAAAAGTCCAGTTTCGATCGAGAATCTTATAGCCATTTTGCTGAAGATATTCTACAGCGAGTTCTTCTCCTTTTTTTCCGAGTTCGTTGTGTTCTGCCATTTTTTAGTTTTCAGTCTCAGTTTTTATTCTGAGCGTGAGGCTTTATTTTATGATATAGAGAGCTTATTTCACGCAAAGTCGCTAAGACGCAAAGTTTTTAAATAATTACTTTGCGTCTTAGCGACTTTGCGAGATTTTATAATGTGGTATTTTTTCTTAAACTTAAGAAATAGGATAATTTATATTATTTCTGGAAAGTAACAGTACTTCCGGATGCATTCACGTCTATAGAAATGGTGCTTCCCATAATTAAAGCGCGATTATCCTGAACATGCCCTGCAGGAAAATTAAAAATAACCGGAATATTATATTTTTTGGTAACATCATCAATGATTTCTAATGCATTTTTCCCCCAAGGAACTTCATTGTCTTTCATTTTAGTCATACCGCCAATAATGATTCCTTTTAGGTTTTCAATACAGCCGTTACGTCTTAAATTCATCATCATACGATCGATATGATACAGATATTCGTCTAGATCTTCAATAAATAAAATCTTGTCTTTACAGTCAATTGCAGATGGAGATCCTAATAAACTATATAAAATAGAAAGATTTCCGCCCACTAATTCGCCAGTTGCCTGACCAAAACGATTCATTTTATCCGGACCAATAGAGTAGTAAAGAGGTTCGCCAAACAAACTTGATTTCATAGAACTTACGGCCGCAGGAGTTGCGCGCGGTACCGTAACGGGCATAATACCATGAATTGATTTATAACCCATTGTATTTAAATGATTGTGCAAAACCGTTACATCACTAAACCCAACAACCCATTTAGGGTGCTGTTTAAACTTTGTAAAATCAAGTAAATCGAGCATTCTAACCGTTCCGTAACCACCTCGAACGCACCAAATCGCTTTTATGTTTGGATTGTCTAATTGCTTCTGAAAATCGGCAGCACGTTGTTCATCTGTTCCGGCTAATTGGTTATAGTCCAACCCAATTGAGCTTCCTACAACGGCTTCTAAGCCCCAGCTTTTTAGTAAATCTATGGTTGGTTTTAAATTGTCGTCGATATTTTTTCTGGCTGTTGCCACAAGAGCTACAGTATCTCCTTTTTGTAAATAAGGTGGTGTTATCATGATTTGTTGTGATTGACAGGTGAATGATTGGAAAGCAAAAATAAGAAATGCCAGTTTAGCGTAATTAAAATAATTGGTAATAAGGAAGCTTTTCATGGTTTCTTGTGCTTAATTTTAAAATAATAGAGTTGTAATATAAATAATCGCCTAAACAAAAATATTGAAAATTCTTACAATTTATTTAAATTAGGCGCTTAAATTTTTAAAGTTATGCAAATTATTAAATTTCAGTTTTGTTTACTCGCCTTTTTTACAATTTCTCTTTCAAACGGACAATCTAAGCAATATAATATTCATACTGCGGCATTTTACAATTTCGAAAATCTCTTTGATATTTATGATGATGAAAGCACCAATGACAACGAATGGACGCCAACAGGGAAGCAGCATTGGACAAAAGAAAAATATGAACAAAAACTAAAGAATCTATCCAGAGTAATTTCTGAAATAGGAAAACCAGAAAACTCAAATGCACCAACTTTATTAGGTTGTTCCGAAATAGAAAACAGAGGTGTTCTCGAAGATTTAATAAAACAAGAAAAAATAGCCGGTTACGATTACGGAATTATTCATTTTGATTCACCCGATCAGCGTGGGATTGATGTGGCGCTTTTATATCAAAAGAAATATTTCAGACCTACTTCGTATTCTAATATTCCGTTATTGATCTACAAAAAGAAATCCGTTCTTCAGGAAAATAATAATGAAGATTTAGGTGATGTTGAAACCAAGATAGATACAAAAAATCGAATTTTTACCAGAGATCAGCTTTTAATAACGGGTTTTTTGGATGATGAAGAAATTCATATCATTGTCAATCACTGGCCTTCGAGATCCGGAGGAGAAAAAGCCAGCAGTCCGTTTCGTGAAGCGGCAGGCCTATTAAACCGAAAAATAATAGATTCGTTACAGCAGATAAATCCAATGGCAAAAGTTATAACAATGGGTGATTTAAACGATGGACCTTTTAATAAAAGTGTAAAAATCGCTTTGGGAGCAAAGGCAAAAAAGACAGAAGTTCCAGAATTTGGAGTTTACAATCCGTTTGAAGAAATGGCCGAAAAAGGAATGGGAACACTGGCTTTTCGTGATTCCTGGGATATTTTTGACCAAATTATTATGACAAAATCTTTTATAGAACCTGATTTTTCGAGTTTTAAATTCTGGAAGGCAGGCATTTTCAATAAACCTTATCTTATTCAGACTTCTGGAAAATACAAAGGATATCCGCTTCGAAATACTTTGGCAGAAGCAGGTTTCAGCGATCATTTTCCGGTTTATGTTTATTTAATTAAGGAAAAATTGTAGAGACGCACCGCAGTGCGTCTACGTTTCTATTATCAAAACCTGTAAGACGCACTGCGGTGCGTCTCTACAATTTCACTACCTTAGCTTTTCATAAATTCCAAAAAAATGGCTATAGCAAAACCATTCAATCTAACTAAATGGATTGAAGATAACCGACAATTATTAAAACCACCTGTTGGAAATAAAAATCTATATGTTGATTCAGGCGATTATATCGTAATGATTGTTGCCGGACCCAATGCCCGAAAAGATTATCATTATAATGAAACCGAAGAACTTTTCTATCAATTAGAAGGAAGCATAAAAGTAGTAATTCAGGAAGACGGCGAGCGAAAGGAAATGGAATTAAATGCCGGAGATATGTATTTGCATCCTGCTAAAATTCCGCATTCTCCTGTTCGTTCCGAAGGTTCAATTGGATTGGTAATTGAGCGCAAACGCGCCGGAAAAGGATATACCGATGGACTTCTTTGGCATTGTGACAATTGCAATCATAAATTATATGAAGTGTTTTTTGAATTGCATAATATAGAAAAAGACTTTTTGCCTCATTTCGAACATTTTTACAATTCAGAAGAATTAAGAACCTGCGATAATTGCGGCACCGTAATGGAAACTGATCCTAGATTTACGGCTAAGAAATGATTTCTTTATTGAGTACAAAATTAAACCCGACAGGTTTTTAAAATCTGTCGGGTTATTTTTTAATATTTTGTAAGTAAAATGGATATTCATAATCGTTTTTGATGTATTTTTGTATCATAAATGATATAAAAATACATCACTTATGATACAAGAGATAATTGCATATAAGAATATAGTAGATAACATTGAGATATTAATGGAAAAATCGCCGTATAAAAAAAACTATATTATCGAAAAAGTTGGTATTCCAAGTCCAACGTTTTATCGAAAATTGAAAAATCAATCATTTACACCAGATGAAGTATTGTCTATTGCAAAAATACTTTCACCAGAAGAAAATTTTATGTTGGAATTGAAAGCTAATATTGAGCAGGGAAAACTTGATCTAAAGAACGGTGATTTTATAACACATGAGGAAATGTTAGCCGAACTAGAAAGTAAAAAACTAATATAATATTACAAATCTATTATATTTAATGGTTTTTGGCGATTGTTGTGAAAAGTGATTAGTTCTATAAAATCTTTTCCTATTTGATAATATAAAGTAACGTGTCTTGAAATTACTATTTCTCTACATTCCAAGCTTGAATTGTATTTTCCAAGTAAGGTGTTTTTTCCTAATAAGTCGATGATTTGTAAAACATCTTTGATGAATTTTTGGGCTATTGACTTCGACCAAAATTGATCTAAGTAATTCCGAATATTATAAAAGGTGTATTGCGCTTTTTTTGACCAAATAATTTTCATAAAACAAAATTTATCTGCTAAAATATAAAAATTAACTTACAAATAAGTTTGTTTTACATTTTAGACTTGAATAAATTTTGTAATATAAAAATCCGTTTAATCCGCGTAATCTGTGGCCTAGATAAATTACAACTCAAGTCTTTTCCCTTGTTCAGGATAAATAATCTTCAATCCTAAATCATTTTGATTTTTTAGCTGTTCTTTAATTTTTGCAATACTCTTAGCGGGAGGTTTTAAATGCGTAATAATAATTTTGAAATTATTTAAAGAACCTTTCCCAGCTAATTCTTCTAAAGTGTGAAGCTCAGCCATTAAGTGGTTCGGAGTTAAATGCCCGAATAAAAATTTATCCGGCTGCTCGTTTGGAAACGAAACTTCAATAAAAATCCCTTTCAGTTGTTTACCCTGAACTAAAGGCGCAACTGCTGTCCATAAAGCTTTTAATTTATCACTCTTTTCAACAGAATCTGGTCCAGTATCTCCTAAATATAAAGCATAATTGTTGTCATTTTTAATTAAAAAAGCAGTACTCTCAAACGGATTTACGTGGCTTAAAGGAAAAGCCTTCACTGTCATTGTGGTGTTTGAAAGCGGTATTTCTTCACCTAAATTTAAAGTCTGAAAATGATATTTTTTCAGTGGAAAACCAACTCCTTTATCTCCAAAATTCGCCCAGATTTGATCGTTAAAATAATGATTTTCCATCATTTCCATGCATTTTTCAGTAGCATAAACCGTTTTAGAAGAATCAGCGGGAGAGTTAATGATTAAGCCCGAAACGTGATCTAAATGGGCATGCGAAATCAAATATCCTTTTATATATTTTCGTAAAACCTCGCTGGTTGAAACTTTAAAAACTTTATTGTCAATCGCTTTTTCAATTCCGGCATTAATAGTTCCGGCATCTAAACAAATAAAATCTTTTGTATAAGAAGGCGCTATTAAATAAGCCGAAAGATTTTTTTCGTCGATACCGCCTTTTACTCCAAGAGGAACGATTTGAAACGAAGATTTTTGTTCTTTTTGAGAAAACGCATTAAAGGAAATCAATACAAAACAAAGCAAAAGCCGACTAAAATTGGTCATATTATTCATTATTAGAAGTGCAAATTTCATCAAATTTTACGAATAAATCACCGTCGGTTTGCGTTAATACTTATATAATAACGCTAAATTTACTTTGTTTTTAATAATTCAATTCAATTTGAAATTAATTCTAAAAGAATATCTTTACATAAAAATATAACAATTTTAACTAAAAAAGTTACAATGACAACAATAGCATCACAATTTGGCATGAATGAAGCTTTGGAAAAACTGGGAATTAAACTGGTTAATGAAGGAACTTCAACTGGAACAGAAAATTTTTCATCGGGTGAAATTTTAGATAGTTTTTCTCCTGTGGACGGAAAATTAATTGCATCGGTAAAAACTTCAACTCTTGAAGATTACGAAAAAGTAATGCGTTCAGCAACAGAAGCATTCAAAACTTTTAGATTAATTCCAGCGCCGCAACGCGGCGAAATTGTGCGTCAGTTTGGAGAAAAGTTACGTCAAAACAAAGAAGCTTTGGGTAAATTGGTTTCTTATGAAATGGGAAAATCATTGCAGGAAGGTTATGGCGAAGTTCAGGAAATGATCGATATCTGTGATTTTGCAGTTGGATTATCCCGTCAGTTACACGGATTAACCATGCATTCAGAAAGACCGGGACATAGAATGTACGAACAGTATCATTCCTTAGGAGTTGTCGGGATTATTTCGGCTTTTAATTTTCCGGTTGCAGTTTGGTCATGGAACACGGCTTTGGCTTGGATTTCCGGAGATGTCTGCGTTTGGAAACCTTCTGAAAAAACACCTCTTTGCGGTATTGCCTGTCAAAATATAATTGCTCAGGTTATCAAAGAAAATAATCTTCCGGAAGGAATTTCTTGTTTGATAAACGGTGATTATCAAATAGGAGAGTTGATGACAAAAGACACTCGTATTCCGTTAATTTCTGCAACAGGTTCTACAAGAATGGGAAAAATTGTGGCACAAACTGTTGCCGGAAGATTAGGAAAATCGTTATTAGAACTTGGAGGAAACAACGCAATTATTGTAACGCCGGATGCCGATATTAAAATGACCGTTATTGGAGCTGTTTTTGGAGCGGTTGGAACGGCAGGACAACGTTGTACTTCAACAAGAAGATTAATTATTCACGAAAGTATTTATGATAAAGTAAAAGAGGCAATTGTTGCAGCTTATAAACAATTACGAATTGGAAATCCGCTTGACGAAAACAATCACGTTGGACCGCTTATCGATACGCATGCTGTTGAACAATATGCTGTTGCTTTAAACAGAGTGGTTGCCGAAGGCGGAAAAATTTTGGTTGAAGGCGGTGTCCTTTCTGGCGAAGGTTATGAAAGCGGCTGTTATGTAAAACCTGCAATTGCTGAGGCCGAAAATTCTTTTGCTATTGTACAACACGAAACTTTTGCTCCGGTTTTGTATTTAATTAAATATTCTGGAGATGTTGATAATGCGATCGAACTTCAAAATGGAGTAGCACAAGGATTGTCTTCGGCAATTATGACAAATAATTTGCGTGAGGCCGAAAGATTCTTATCTGTAGTAGGTTCTGACTGCGGAATTGCCAACGTAAACATCGGAACTTCAGGAGCTGAAATTGGCGGTGCTTTTGGTGGTGAAAAAGAAACAGGCGGCGGACGTGAATCTGGTTCTGATGCCTGGAAAATCTATATGAGACGCCAGACTAATACCATTAATTATACCACAAATCTTCCTTTGGCTCAAGGAATTAAGTTTGATTTGTAAAAGCATATTTTAAGATAAGAATAAAAGGCTTCCAGATTTTGGAAGCCTTTATTTTTAGAAAATATTCTAAATGTTTATTTTTTTACAATAGTCTGGTTTATTGAACCATCCGAAGTAAAAATCTTTGCTAAATAAGTTCCTGAAGCTAAATTGTTTAAATCGATAGTTTCATTTCCTTTTTGAGATGTTTTTACCAAAATTCCCAAAACATTATAAATCAGAATCTTTTCTACTTTTTGGTTTTGATCCGATAAATATAATGCGTCAGATACAGGGTTTGGATATAAAAACGGTTTAGAATTTTCTGTCCCAATTAAAGTTTCAGCTTGAGCAACTCTAAGCGTTCCCGTATTGTAAACTGTGCTCATGTAAAATAAATTGGCAGTATCTTTTTTCGTAATCGTATGACTTCCTGATGCCAGCGTAACCGTTACAATTCCGTTAGAGGCAACTCTATCTACGTTATCAACTTTAATCGTTGCAGCAGCTTCAACAAAAACCAGCGTTAAAGTGCTCGCCTGAGAAGTGGTAAAAGTAATAGTTGTCGATGATTCGATTTTCAGGCATTGCGTTAACGTTAAACCATTATAAGTAACAGTTCCTTTTGTAGTCGAAAGATTTCCAGTTATAGTATAGAAATCACTGTCTTTTCCTGAAGTTGTAAAATTATGTATTTCATTTCCTGACGGATTGCCTGTTGTTACTGTAATAGTTCCTGAACCTGTCGCTGTAGTTCCGGTTCCAATGGTAGCAATAGAATAAGAAACGGTTGCCGTTGGTGTTCCGCTGATTGTAATTGTTTTAGCCGAAGCATTTTTTACAAAACTAATTCCAGAAGCTGGTAATCCTGTTACTGTTGCATCTGTGGCAGTTCCTCCCCAAGTAAAAACAATTGAATTTATCGCCGTTCCGCTGGCTACAGTCTGACTGTTATTATTGGTTGAAGTTAAAGTTTGCGTTCCTGCTGCGTTAACAGTAATTGTTCCGCTTCCTGTTGCAGGAGATCCCGCTGTCCCAGATGTAGCGATAGAGTAGGTAACCGTTGCTGTTGGAGTTCCTGTAATTGTAATTGTTTTTGCAGTAGTATTTTTTACGAAAGATAATCCAGAAGCTGGTAATCCTGTTACTGCCGCATCAGTTGCGTCTCCTCCCCAGGTAAAAACAATAGTTCCTATAGCCGTACCGCTTGTTACGGTTTGGTTGTTATTAGAAGTTGATGTCAAAGTTTGATTTCCAGCCGGCGGATTTGTGCCGCCTTGTACCGCAACTAAACTGGTCTGGTAAGCATTTAATGCATCTCTTAAACCAATGTTTACACCATCGGCAGTATCATCAACAGCATTGTTGAATGTCCATTGAAAATCGCCGCCGGAAACACGACCTGCATATTGCATTACTGTTGTTTTTGCATTTTCAGGAGTTTCTGGTGTGTAAGCATACATTACACTCGAATTCGTATCGAAATTATTATATGTTTTAGCTCCTTTTTTTGATGTAATAGTGCTGCTTATTGTTTCATTTCTTGTCGATGCAATATAAGCATCAAATTCTACCGGATTAGTTGAAGCATTGTATCCAACAAAACGGGTTTGTCCGCTCATCGTATTGTTAAATGCTTTAATTGTACCGCCGTCTTCGCTTGAGAAAGTTCCTTGTGCACCATTATAAACATCAGTTCCCTGCATTGAAGTCAGCATTGGATATTTGCAATTTCTGAAGAAGTTCCCTTCTACAAACACAGAGGAACCCAAAGTTGATCCTACACCATATTTAGAATTTCCATCGTAATAATTGTTATAAACATGAGCAGAATAATAACGAATTCTTGGGTGACGAGAATCTGAATGATCGTACCAGTTGTGGTGATAGGTTATATACAAGCCTTCAGTAGTTCCTTCGCTTAAACCCAAAAGATTACTTTTTCCGTTATCCCAAAAGTGGTTGTATGAAAAAGTTACGTAAGTAGATTTTTTACAGTCCAAAGCTCCGTCACCTTTTATTTGATCTGCATCACCTCCGGGTTTTCCATAAAAGAAATCGCAATTATGAACCCAAACATAATCATTGTCCTGCTGTAATCCGATATTATCACCTTCAGAGCTGTCTACATTCATAACTCCGATATTTCGGATTTCAATATTAGATGCATTTTTTGCTCTAATTCCCCATCCGTAAGCTGTGGCATCGTTTCCAATTCCTTCTAAAGTAATGTAGCTTAATGCGTTATTGTTGTTTTCAATAACTAGATCACCACCCAGCATATAGGTTAAATCAGTGATTTGACCAATCAAACGAATAATCAAAGGTCGCGTGTCTTTACCTTTTTTATAACCATCCAAAATAGTTTGCAAACCCACGCAAGGATTTGCAGATGCACCAGTTACGTTTAAAGAAACGGTGTTTTTGGTTTGTTGTGTAATGTATAGAATTACAGCATTGCTTTTAGGAGTTCCGTCTGCATTATAAGCTCCGGGAACGCGAGAGTTTGCAAATGCAAATCCAGATCGATCATGTGCTTTAACGGTTAAGGAGCTGGTTGTGGTGCCAGTTCCCTCAGCTCCGGAAATAACAGGTTTAATTTTTACTGTGTAAGATCCCGCTTTTAATCCCGGAATATCAGCGCGAAAATAAGTTCCATAACTTCTGATAAGTTCGTTATCAATTTTTTGATCAACAATCCCTCCTCCGGTATAATACACGTTATAAGTTTGGGCATTACTTACAGGCTGCCATTTTACAAAAACAGATTCAAGCCAGCCGCTTGCTTCGTTAATTTGCTGTGACCATGTTTGAAAAGCAATTAAAAACATAGTTAGAAAAAGTAGGTTTTTTTTCATAATTGTTTAAGTTAGACATTAATAATAGTTTTTGTGGTTTTTTGTGATTCTCGACACAGGTTATTTGTAATCGATTACACAAAATTATACAAAATTTATATATTCTTAATTATTTGTGCTTAAAAAAATATATATGAAAAAATATTTTGTTTATTTTGTTTAAAATGTAATAAATTGCACTAATTGTAATTTATTACATAATGTGGTTTTTGTCTAGAAGTATCGATTTTACTGACTTTTTTACTTACAAAAAAGTAAACATTTCTTAAATGTTAGTTTTATGTTCTTTTTAATTGTTTTTGTGAAATTTCTAAATTTTTCAAAAATATTCTGTTTTATTAGACGAAAATGAAAGTGCTCAGTAAAGTTTTGAGCAAAAAAAAGCCTTTTTGAATTTCAAAAAGGCTTTCTTATTTTATATAGAAGAAATTAATCTTTACTTGCGAATTTAGATAGTAATCTTAAAAATTCAATATACAGCCAAACCAATGTTACCATTAATCCCATTGCGCCGTACCATTCCATAAATTTTGGCATTCTCTGCTGTACACCTTTTTCGATTTGATCGAAATCTAAGAATAAATTCAAAGCAGCAATGATGATTACAAAAACACTGATTCCAATACTCATCATTGAGTTTCCGTGATGAACAGGAGTAAAACTTGTAAACATAGAAACAACCCACGAAATTAGGTAATACGTAGCAATTGCCAAAGTAGCCGCAATTACAACAGATTTGAATTGTTCTGTAACTTTTACGATTTTAAATTTATATAAACCAAGGCAAACCAAGAAAGTAACTAAAGTTGCTCCTACAGCATTGATTACAATTCCAGGATACATTGCTTCAAAAATAGCAGAGATTCCTCCAATAAATAATCCTTCAAATAAGGCATAACCTGGAGCAAGATAGGGAGAAGCCTGTGGTTTGAATGCAGAAATAAGCACTAAAACAAATCCAACAATGGCACCGCCAATAGCAGGAAGCATGATATCCATTCCGTTAAATGCCATCCACCATGTTACCATAGCAGCGCCGCATAAAATTAAAAATAAAATAGCTGTCTTGTTTATTGTACCAGACAAAGTCATTTCCTGATTGTAGTCGATAATCTTTGCTTCGTGTACTTCTTCAGCTCTTGAAACAGCATTTGATGAAAAACGCTTGTTGCTTAAAAACGGATTTTTTGAATTGAAGGCCATAGTTTTAATACATTTAATTGAACCCAAATATATGGAGTTTTTTCGAAGTCTTCAGGTTAAGCGTAAATTTTTAACATGAAATTTTCTTTTGAAATACGGCCTTAAAGCAAAAAATCCATCAAAAGAAACTCTTGATGGATTTGTATATTTTTTATTCTGAATTTTTTTAATTCAATAGATCTAAAACTAATGATGGGAATAAACCTAAAGCAATATTTAAACCTATAGAAATAATGGCAACGGCATAAATAAGGAATGGTTTTCCTGTACGCTCTTCATTTGGTTCTTTAGAATACATAGCCAAAATAAGTTTGAAATAATATCCAACACTTATAATTGAGTTAATTACAGCTACAATTACAATTGCTACATAACCAGCATGAAGTGCCTGATCAAATAAGAATAATTTCGCAAAGAATCCTGAGAAAATTGGAATACCAGCCATAGATAACAATGAAGCTGTCAATATCGCAGCCAATAGCGGATTTGTTTTTCCTAAACCGTGAAAGTTTGTAATATCTTCATTATCCTGATTTTTGCAAACGTATAAAATTACGCTAAACGCAGCAATACCAGCTAAAGCATAAGCAGCTGTGTAATATAACAGAACCCCTGCAGAAGTTGCGATAGTTAAGAAAGTAATTAACATAAAACCTGCGTGCGAGATTCCAGAGAATGCCAGCATACGTTTTACATTTACCTGACGTAGAGCCATGATATTTCCAACGGTCATAGACGCAATTGAAACGAAAAGAATCACATTTTCAAATGTTCCTAAAAGATCCTGATTCTCTAAAGATGGAATTAAATTTAATTCTGAAACTAATTTAAAAAGTGTTGCGATCGCTACAACTTTTGCAAGTGTACTCATTAAAGCAGTTGTCAAAGCAGGAGAACCTTCGTAAACGTCCGGTGCCCAAAAGTGAAAAGGTACAGCAGCAACTTTAAAGAACATTCCAATTGTCATTAAAATCATTCCGATAGGAAACCAGATTGGTAACTCAGCAGATAATGAACTGTCGTGAATTTCCATAACATCAAAAGTTCCCATTGCTCCGTAAATTAAACAAATCCCGAATAAGATAATTCCTGATGCAAAAGATCCCATTAAGAAATATTTCATACCAGCTTCGTTACTTTTAATATTCAAACGATCGCTCGCTGCAAGTACATATAATGCAATTGATAAAATTTCGATTCCAAGGAAAAACATAGCTAAGTTTCCAAAAGAAACCATAGCAACTGCTCCGGCCAATAAAAAGATTTTTATAGCGATATAATCAGAAATTTTTGTCTGGTGATTTTCGTAAAAATTATGGCTTAACGCTACCAGGAAAATGGTTAGAATAATGAACAATGATGAAAAGGCAGTCGAAAATTTACTTACCGCAATCATGTTATTGTAATAACTTGCTGTTGTTCCAAATTCATAATAATTAAGCGCCAAGACACCCAATAAACCTAAAATGGTAAACGGAACAATGCCTTTTCTAAAATTTAGAATTTCAAACAATAGGCAGAAAATACCCAATCCTGTTATAGCTATTAATGTATTCATTTTTGTTTTTTTGATTTAGGAAATCTAAAACGCCCTAATTTATTTTATTTAAAATATTAATTCTTATTGATAACGTTTAAAATCGTTTCTAAACTTGGAGTAATCAAATCTGTAATTGGTTTTGGATAAAATCCAAAGAATATTAAAACAGCAATAATTGCTACCATAGAAATTCCTTCGTTAACAGAAACATCTGCAAAAGTTTTTGAATTTATCTCGCCCAACATTACGTTTTGGAACATCTTAAGCATATAGTAAGCTCCTAAAATAATGGTTGTACCACCTAAAACAGCAAACCAGATATTAATTTGAGAAAGACTGTATAATACTGTAAATTCTCCAACGAAGTTAAATGTAGTTGGTAAAGCAACAGACGCCAATACCAAAATTAAAAACATTGAGGTGAATTTTGGAGATTGTGTACGAATACCGCCTAATTCACTAATATTTCTAGTTTCAAATCTTCTGTAGATAATTTCTGCAGCATAAAATAATCCAACAACCACAAAACCGTGAGCGATCATTTGTAAAACTGCTCCGCGGAAACCATCAATTGTTAAGGTATAAGTTCCGGCAGCGATTAATCCAACGTGAGCAAGAGATGAATAAGCTAATAATTTCTTTAAATCTTTTTGTCTTAAAGCTACGATAGAACCGTAGATAACTCCCGCAATTCCTAATGCAATAAAGATGTTCATGTATTCTTTTGCAGCTAGGGGTGCAATTGGCAATTGCCAGCGAATAACACTGTATAATCCCATTTTTAACATGATACCTGACAAAAGCATTGTTCCAACAGTTGGTGCTTTTTGGTACACATTTGCCTGCCATGTGTGGAAAGGAATAATTGGAATTTTGATTGCATAAGCAAGGAAGAAAGCAAGGAAAATCCAAAACTGCTCACAAGCTGATAAATCCAGTTTGTATAAATCTTCGATTAAGAAACTGCCTGCTTTTTGATATAAATAAATGAAAGCAACTAACATGAATAAAGATCCGGCAAGTGTGTAGATAAAGAATTTAACTACTGCTTTTCTGCGTTCTTCAGCATCTCCGTTACCCCAGATAAGAGCAATAAAGTAAATAGGAATAAGAGCTAACTCCCAGAAAATATAATATAAAAGACCATCTGCAGCAAGGAAAGTTCCTGTCATTGCAAAAGCCATAAATAAAATTAGAGCATAGAAACCTTTAGCATTTTTATATTCGTTTCCAAAAGAAGAGAATATAATAATTGGAGTTAAAGCCGTTGTCAATAAAAGCATGGCAAGACCTAATCCGTCAGCATTTAGCGCAAATGAAATTTTAGGCTGATTAATCCACGCATTAATAAGGCTGATGTTTTCTCCAGCATTAAAATGGTTTAACAATACAACCGAACAGCCTAAAGCTGCCAAACTAAAGAACAAAGCTACTTTTGAAGCGATTTTGTCACCAGCAAAATAGGTGATAAATGCACCAACTAAAAGAATAATTAATATAAGAGAAACGTTCATAGTTATAAAATTATTGAGCTAAAAATATATAAGAAACAATCGCGCAAAGACCTAAAACGAAAGCGAAAAGATATAATCCGATACTTCCTGTTTGCAGTTTTTTACCTTGAAAAGCTAATTCATTCGTTATTTTTCCTAATCCGAAAACAAGTGCAGATAAGCCGGTTTCAATATAGTCTCTAAAGAATCTTGATAATGCATTTACAGAACGAACAAAGATCGCATCGTAAATTTCATCTACATAATATTTGTTATACAATACTTTTGTTAAGCCTGTAATATTTTCGTCTGCTTCAGGAACATTATCTTGTTTGAAGTATTTGATGTAAGCAATTAAAATTCCTAATAATCCGCCTAATACAGCAACTCCCATTAAAGTATATTCTGTTGCACCTAAATGATGTTCTTCGCCTGCAGCTTTAGTAAATAAAGGAGCTAAATATTCATTTAACCAGCTGTTCCCAGGTAAACTAATTAATCCCCCAAAAGTGGCAAGAATTGCTAAAATGATTAAAGGGAAAGTAATTAAAGCACCGCTTTCGTGTAAATGATGTTTTTGTTCTTCAGTTCCTCTAAAATCTTTAAAGAAAGTTAAGAACATCAATCTAAACATATAGAAAGCTGTCATGATTGAAGCAATAGATCCAACAACATACAATGGAATACTGTGATGGAAAGCTGTCAATAAAATTTCATCTTTTGAGAAGAAACCTGAGAAAAACGGAACCCCTGAAATAGCCAATGAAGAAATCAACATCGTCCAGAAAGTAATTGGCATTGCTTTACGCAATCCACCCATTTTACGCATATCCTGTTCACCATGTAAACCGTGAATTACAGAACCAGATCCTAAGAATAAACAAGCTTTAAAGAAAGCGTGTGTGATAACGTGGAAAACAGCTACTTCGTAAGCTCCAAAACCTAATGCCAAGAACATTAATCCTAATTGAGAAACAGTAGAATAAGCTAATACTTTTTTAATATCAGTCTGTACTAGACCAATTGTAGCTGCTACTAATGAAGTTATCGCTCCAATAATGGCAATTACAGTTTGTACATCTGCCGCAAGATCAAAAACAAAGTTCAATCTCGTTACCATAAAAATACCTGCTGTTACCATCGTAGCAGCGTGAATTAAAGCAGAAACAGGAGTTGGTCCTGCCATTGCATCTGGTAACCAAGTGTACAACGGAATTTGAGCTGATTTACCACAAGCTCCAATAAACAAACATAAAGCTGCTAAAGAAAGCAATGGTAAATTTAAGTCTGCTGTTCCGGCGATTGCCGTTTTTAGAGTTGTATAATCTAAAGT
Organism: Flavobacterium sp. GW821-FHT12A05; assembly: GCF_058807735.1. Classification (NCBI taxonomy): domain Bacteria; kingdom Pseudomonadati; phylum Bacteroidota; class Flavobacteriia; order Flavobacteriales; family Flavobacteriaceae; genus Flavobacterium; species Flavobacterium sp. GW821-FHT12A05. The sequence continues at coordinate 340,152 of NZ_JBXAQY010000006.1, forward strand.
AGAGAACATTGAACCAATGATGAACATACCAATTAAAAGACCTAAATCCCCAATTCTGTTCATGATGAAAGCCTTTTTTGCTGCATCGTTATAATCCTGGTTTTTATGCCAGAATCCGATAAGTAAATAAGAACAAAGTCCAACACCTTCCCAACCAATAAATAAAACTAATAAGTTGCTTCCAATTACAAGTGTGATCATAAAGAACACGAACAGATTTAAATAGGCAAAAAATTTGTGCATATTCTCATCATCATGCATGTAATTGATAGAGTATAAGTGAATCAAAGATCCAATTCCGGTTACGAAAAGTAACCAAAGAACAGATAATTGATCTAATAAAAATCCAAGATTAATTTTTAGATTACTAATTTGAATCCAGTCAAACAAAGTAACTTCAATTCCTTTTCCGGTTGAAGTAATTTGATTAAAAAGTACAAGAGTAACTATAAAAGAAACAGCCACGGCAGCAGTTCCGATAAATCCGGAAACTGTTTTTCCTAAGCTTTTTCCAAAGAAAACATTGATTAAAAATCCTAAAAAAGGAGCTAAAACTAAAACTAAAGCTAAATTGGTATCCATTTCTATTTTATCCTTTTAAGTTTTTTAAATTATCGATACTAATTGAGCCGATGTTTCTGAAAATAGAAACTAAAATCGCTAATCCTACCGCAACTTCAGCAGCAGCAACTGCCATCGAAAAGAATACAAAAACTTGTCCTTGTGCATCCTGATGGTAAGTTGAAAAAGCCACAAATAAAAGGTTTACTGCATTCAGCATGATTTCGATAGACATGAAAACGATAATTGAATTTCGTCTGTACAATACACCAAAAACACCAATACAAAAAAGTACAACACTTAAAAAGATGTAATTTTCAATACCTATTTGATTTAATATATTACCCATTATTTTTTTAATTTTTCTTTTTTAGACAATAATACAGTTCCAATCATCGCAACCAAAAGTAAAATAGAAGCAAATTCAAAAGGCACCATATACTCGTTCAATAATATTTTACCCAATACTTTAATAGATTGGAAATCTTCTCCAGTCGAATCGTAATCACCAACAATTGGTTTCGAGTTAATGAAAATTGCGATTAAAACGATACAAATCAAACAAAAAGAAACTACTGCTCCTAAACGTGTAATTCTAGGACGGTGAACGTCTTTTTGTTCGTTGAGATTCATTAACATAATCGTAAACAGGAACAAAATCATGATCGCTCCAGAATAGACTATTATATGTACAATTGCTAAAAATTGTGAGTTTAATAATAAATAATGACCAGCAATAGAGAAGAAACAAATCACTAAGTAAATTGCTGAGTGAATAGGGTTTCTGCTAAAAATGGTTAAAAAAGCAGTTATTACTGTAATAAACGCTAAAATACAAAATATAACACCTACAGGAGTTGCGTTTGCGAAATCAGGAATATGTATCATTAGTTAGCGTTATTAAGTTGTGAGTTTTTAATAGCCATTTCTAAAGGCATCACTAATTTATCTTTTCCAAAAATGAAATCTTCTCTCTCATAGTTAGCAGGAACTAATACTTTAGATGTCGTTAAATAAATAGCATCTTTAGGACAAGCCTCTTCACATAAACCACAGAAAATACAACGAAGCATATTGATTTCATAAATCGAAGCATATTTTTCTTCTCTGTATAAATGTTTCTCATCTGGCTTACGTTCTGCAGCTTTCATTGTAATAGCTTCTGCAGGACATGATAAAGCACATAATCCGCATGCCGTACAATTTTCACGACCTTGCTCATCACGTTTCAGCATGTGCTGGCCACGATAAACCGGGCTCATCTCACGAACCTGCTCCGGATAATGAATCGTAATTTTTTTTCTAAAAAGGTGTTTAAGCGTAATAGCCAGACCTTTTACAATCGCCACAAGATACAATCGTTCCAAAAAAGTCATGTCTTTATTTGACACCACCTTTTTTCTACCCGATAATGATATAGTTTCTATTGACATTTTTTAATCTATGATTTATGATTTACAATTTGAGTTCAATCAAATTCAAAATCTATTTTGTTTTTATTTGAAGCTTAATCCTGCTATCCGCTGTATCTTTTATGGTGAACCCCACCATAAAAGGATGCCGCTTCTATCAGGGCTAGGGCATTACGGTTCTTAGAATCCTAAAGCTGCTGCGATATCGTGTCTTAAAATAACAGCACCCGTAATCATGATATTAATAATCGAAAGCGGAATCAAAATTCTCCAGCCTAAGTTCATTAATTGGTCATATCTAAATCTTGGAATCGTCCAACGCACCCACATATAGAAAAATATGAAGAAACATATTTTTACAAATAATACTGCGATACCTAATAAGTTAGCTGTGTTAATACCAACATTGTCTACCATCCATTGCATTCCCGGATAGTTATATCCTCCAAAGAATAATACAGAAATAATAGTAGCTGAGATAAACATACTTGCATATTCAGCAAACAAATAGAATCCCATTTTCATTGAAGAATATTCAGTATGGTAACCTCCAATTAATTCGTTTTCACATTCTGCTAAGTCAAACGGAGTTCTGTTAGTTTCTGCAAATGAGCAAATTAAGAATATTAAAAAAGATAAAGGCTGATAGAAAACATTCCAGTTCATTCCTGACTGCTGTAATGAAATTTCTTTTAAACTCATTGTTCCAGTCATCATCAATAAAGCGATCATCGATAATCCCATTGCGATTTCATAAGAAACCATTTGAGAAGCGGCACGAACAGCACCCATTAATGAGAATTTATTGTTAGAAGCCCATCCACCAATCATGATACCGTAAACTCCAACAGAAAGAACTCCAAAAATGTATAATAAAGCAATATTTACATCCGTCGCCTGCAGGTAAATGTCTTTTCCAAAAAGGTGAAGTTTATCTCCCCACGGAATTACAGCACTTGTCATCAAGGCCGTACTCATTGCAATTGCCGGACCTACAACAAATAAAAATTTGTTTGGTGTGTTTGGGAAAAATTCTTCTTTAGAGAATAATTTCATACCATCGGCAAGAGGTTGTAATAAACCTCCCCAACCTGCACGGTTTGGTCCAACACGATCCTGAAGGAAAGCCGCAACTTTACGCTCAGCCCATGTAGAATACATTGCCATAATCATTGTTACCGCAAAAACGACAACAATAACAACACTTTTTTCTATAATAAATGCACTTTCCATTTCTTATTTTTTATCGTTTGTAGTTAATGGAATTGCTGCCATACTAATTTTTTTACGGTCGATATCTCTTCCTAAAAGAATGTTCTTTTCAGTATCGATTTCAACTTTCTCTAATTTTTGTACGTAGTTGTTTTGGTTGATTACAGAATCTTTTTCAAATTCTCTAGGTCCTTCAATAACCCAGTCCGAAACATTTTTGTGATCAAAACGACAGCTGTTGCAAATGAATTCTTCAACTTCATGGTACTCGTCTTTACGACCCGTTACACGTTGAATTTCTCCTCCAAACATCCAAACTGTAGTTTTACCGCAGCATCCAGGAGTAGTACATTCTCTGTGTGCGTTATAAGGTTTATTAAACCAAACTCTTGATTTAAAACGGAAAGTTTTGTCAGTTAAGGCTCCAACCGGACAAACGTCAATCATGTTTCCAGAAAACTCATTGTCGATTGCTTTAGAAATTCCGGTTGAAATATTAGCGTGGTCACCACGATCTAATACTCCGTGAACTCTGTTGTCTGTTAATTGATCTGCAACTTGTACACATCTTTGACATAAAATACAACGGTTCATATGCAGTTGAATATTTGGACCAATATCTTCCGGTTCAAATGTTCTTTTTTCTTCAATAAAACGTGATTTTGGGTTTCCGTGCTCAAAACTTAAGTTTTGTAAATCACATTCACCAGCCTGATCACAAATAGGGCAGTCTAATGGGTGGTTGATTAATAAAAATTCTGTTACAGATTTACGGGCTTCCGTTACTCTGGCAGAAGATTTACTGTTTACTTCCATTCCGTCCATACATCCTGTTACACAAGATGCCATTAATTTTGGCATTGGTCTTGGGTCAGCTTCACTACCTTTAGAAACTTCAACTAAGCAGCAGCGGCATTTTCCACCGCTCCCTTTTAATTTTGAGTAATAGCACATGGCTGGCGGTACCAAATCTCCACCAATCATACGTGCAGCCTGCAGGATCGTTGTTCCTGGCTCTACGTCTATACTTTGACCGTCTATGGTTACTTTCATCTTCTTTTGTTTTTTTAGTTTCAGGTTTAAAGTTTCAGGCTGATGTACTTGAAACTAAAAAAAACTTGAAACTTGAAACTATTTTTAAACTGTTTGTCTGCCTACTAAATGTTTTACTTGCGAAAAAGGTTCAGCAACAAAGTGATCTCTATTTTTGATTTTTTCAGGGAAACGAACGTGATATTCGAACTCATCTCTAAAGTGACGAATTGCAGCTGCTACTGGCCAAGAAGCTGCGTCTCCTAGAGGGCAAATTGTGTTTCCTTCAATTTTACTTTGAATACTCCACAATAATTCGATATCCTCCTCACGGCCTTGACCGTTTTCGATTCTCCATAATATTTTTTCTAACCATCCTGTTCCTTCACGGCAAGGCGTACATTGTCCGCAAGATTCATGGTGGTAAAAACGAGCAAAGTTCCAAGTGTTTCTTACTACACAAGCAGTATCATTGTAAACAATAAATCCGCCTGAACCTAACATAGATCCGGTAGCAAAACCACCATCGCTTAAAGATTCGTAAGTCATTAAACGATCTTCGCCGTTTGCCGTTTTAAAAATTAATTCAGCTGGTAAAATTGGCACAGAAGAACCTCCAGGTACAAATGCTTTCAAAGGTCTGCTTGAAGACATTCCTCCTAAATATTCATCAGAATTCATGAATTCATCTACACTTAAACCTAATTCAATTTCGTATACTCCCGGATTTTTAATGTGTCCTGAAGCAGAAATTAATTTAGTTCCTGTTGAACGTCCAATTCCAATTTTAGCATAATCATCACCAGAATTGTTGATGATCCACGGCACAGTTGCAATAGTTTCAACGTTGTTTACCACTGTTGGATTTGCCCAAAGTCCTGAAACTGCAGGGAAAGGCGGTTTAATACGAGGATTTCCTCTTTTACCTTCAAGAGACTCAATAAGTGCAGTTTCTTCTCCGCAGATGTAAGCTCCGGCTCCACAGTGAACGTGTAATTCTAAATCGTAACCTGTACCTAATATATTTTTTCCTAACCATCCGGCAGCTTTTGCTTCGGCGATTGCTCTTTCTAAAATTTTGAAAACCCACATATACTCTCCACGAATGTAGATGTATGAAAGGTTAGCGCCTAGTGCGAAACTAGAAGTAATCATTCCTTCGATCAATAAGTGAGGAATAAATTCCATCAAATAACGATCTTTAAATGTTCCCGGCTCAGATTCGTCGGCGTTGCAAACTAAGTGTCTTGGTTTTCCTGATTTTTTATCAATAAAGCTCCATTTCATTCCGGCAGGGAAACCTGCACCTCCACGACCACGAAGACCTGATTTTTTTACTTCTTCAGTAACTTCATCCGGTGTAAGTGTTTTTAAAGCTTTTTCTACAGAAGCATAACCACCATTTTGGCGATACACTTCGTAGGTTTTAATTCCAGGAATATTGATTTTATCTAATAATATTTTTTGTGACATCTTATTTATCGTGTAATATTATTTTATCATCTCTACAATCAGCGATTAACTGATCGATTTTTTCTTCTGTCAATTTTTCTTTGTAAAAATCGCCTAATTGCAGCATCGGAGCGTATCCGCACGCACCTAAGCATTCTACTCCGGCAATGGTAAACATTCCGTCTGGAGTTGTTTCGCCCATTTTAATGCCTAATTTTTCAGAAGTATAATCCATTAAATTTTCGGCACCATTTAAACAACAACAAGAAGTCTGGCAAAATTCAAACATGTATTTCCCAATTGGCTTTTGGTTGAACATGGTATAAAAAGTAACCACTTCATAAACTTCAATTGGTTTGATCTGAAGAATTTCGGCAACCTTGTCCTGCAATTCAATGCTAAGCCAGTTGTTATGCGCGTCTTGCACTTCATGCAAAACAGGCAGTAAAGCCGATTTTTGTTTGCCTTCCGGATAATGGCTGATCAATTCATTGATACGAGCGATCAATGCCTCAGTCATATTTATTTCTTGTTTGTAATGTTTACGTTCCATTTTTAATTTTAGATTTTAGATTTTTAGATTTTAGATTTTTTTAATCTTTGTCTACAATCTATGATTCTTCAATCATTGTTTAAGTTTTAGATTCTTCAATCTGAATTTTTCAATTCCTAATAATAATTTTAAACCTAAATTCTAAAATCTGCATTCTCAACCAGCAATCTAAAATCTAAAATCTAAAATCAACAATTTTTTAGGCGTCTAATTCTCCTGCAATTACGTTTAAACTCGAAAGGATAACAATTGCATCAGAAAGTAAAGAGCCTTTAATCATTTCAGGATATGCCTGGTAGTAAATAAAACAAGGTCTTCTGAAATGTAATCTATATGGAGTTCTGCTTCCGTCTGTAACTAAATAAAAACCTATCTCTCCATTTCCTCCTTCAACAGGATGGTAAATTTCGGCAACCGGAACAGGAACTTCTCCCATTACAATTTTAAAGTGATAGATTAACGATTCCATCGAATTATATACATCTTCTTTTGGAGGAAGGTAATAATCAGGAACTTCTGCATGATATTCATTTCCGGCTGGCATTTTATCCAACGCTTGACGAATAATACTTAAACTTTCCCAAACTTCAGCATTACGAACACAGAAACGATCATAAGTATCACCTGATTTTCCAACAGGAACAATAAAATCAAAATCTTCGTAAGATGAGTAAGGCTGCGCAACACGAACGTCGTAATCAACTCCGGCAGCACGTAAGTTAGGACCTGTAAATCCGTAAGCCATTGCCTGCTCTGCAGAGATTGCACCTACGTTTACGGTTCTGTCAAGGAAAATTCTGTTTCTTTCGAATAAGCTTTCGAATTCTTTCCATGCAACTGGAAATTCTTCAAGGAAAGTGTCTAGTTTTTTGAAAGCTTCTGGAGACCAGTCTCTTTCAAAACCACCAATTCTTCCCATATTTGTTGTCAAACGAGCTCCACAAATTTCTTCGTAGATTTCGTAGATTTTTTCTCTAAATTGAAAAACGTATAAGAAACCAGTATACGCACCAGTATCAACTCCAAGAATCGAGTTACAGATTAAGTGGTCTGTAATACGAGCCAGCTCCATTACGATAACCCTTAAGTATTGTGCTCTTTTTGGAACTTCAACACCTAATAGTTTTTCTAATGTCATCCACCATCCCATATTGTTAATAGGAGAGGAGCAATAGTTCATACGGTCTGTAAGAGGAGTAATTTGATAAAACGGACGATTTTCGGCAATTTTTTCGAAAGCTCTGTGGATGTAACCAATAGTTGGTTCAGCCTCTAGAATTCTTTCACCATCCATTAATAGGATATTTTGAAAAATACCGTGAGTCGCAGGGTGAGTTGGACCTAAGTTTAGAACCGAAAGCTCGCTTCCATCTTCGTTAAGTTTCTCCTTAATTATTTTAGCATAACGATGCTCTGGTGGTAATAATAGTTCTGACATTTTATAATGTTGAATTATTTATTTTTTTAGCAATTTGTTGTTGTTCTTCCAAAGAATCTGTCGTCTTTATCAGTTCTTCCGCTGTCTTCCATTGGGAATTCTTTTCTCATTGGGAAAGACACCATTTCATCCATATTCAAAATACGTTTCAATTGCGGATGGCCGATAAAGTTGATTCCGAAGAAATCGTATGTTTCTCTTTCCATCCAGTTTGAACTCAAGAAGATATTTGAAACAGTTTTGATCTCTGGTTTTTCGCCATTCAGATAAACTTTAATTCGAATACGTTTGTTTTCGTACCAGTTATGCAAATGATACACTACAGCAAACTGACGATCTAAATCGTTGTCCGGATAATGAATGCCGCATAAATCTGTTAAAAAGTGAAAACGCAGTTCGGAATCGTTTTTCAAAAAAAGAATCAAAGCTGTAATTTTTTCAGCAGTTGTTTCTAATGAAAAAATATCTCTTTCTTGTTGAAAGTTAAAAACACTTGTATCAAATGTTTCTGTAAGTTTATCTTGAATCAGGGTATTTTCTAAAGCCATCTTATGAAATGTTATAGGAAGCTAATAATTCTTGGTATTCTGGAGAGCTTCTGCGTCTAACAGATTCGCTTTTTACCAATTCTTGTAATCTCATTACTCCGTCAACGATTTGTTCTGGTCTTGGAGGACATCCTGGAACATAAACATCAACCGGGATTACTTTATCAATTCCTTGCAATACTGAGTAAGTATCAAAAATACCTCCTGATGAAGCACAAGCTCCAACAGCAATTACCCAGCGAGGCTCAGACATTTGTTCGTAAACTTGTCTTAAAATTGGAGCCATTTTTTTAGAAATAGTTCCCATTACTAATAACATATCTGCCTGACGAGGAGAGAAACTCACACGCTCAGATCCAAATCGTGCTAAATCGTAATGTGACGCCATTGTTGCCATAAACTCAATTCCGCAGCAAGATGTTGCAAAAGGTAAAGGCCAAAGAGAATTCGCGCGTGCCAAACCAACAACGTCATTTAGTTTTGTAGCGAAGAAACCTTCTCCTACAACTCCTTCCGGTGGCGCAACCATATTTACATTTGAATCGCTCATTTTAATTTTAGATTGTAGATCTCTGATTTTAGATTTTATGATCCTGAAACCGAAATCAATATTTTAAAAAATGAATATTGTATTTTGAGAAATTTGTTTTCAAATCTAAAATTCTAAATCGCTTTCAATCTAAAATCTATAATCTGAAATCTAAAATTTCTTTACTCCCACTCTAATGCTTTCTTTTTGATGATGTAGAAAAAGCCTACTAAAAGTAATGACATGAAAACAATCATTTTCAGCATTCCTTCAACACCAAGATCTTTAAAGTTTACTGCCCAAGGGTAAAGGAAAATAACCTCTACATCAAACAAAACGAACAAGATAGCAACCAGGAAATATTTTACTGAAAAAGGAATACGGGCATTACCAACAGATTCGATACCGCACTCGAAGTTTTTATCTTTAACTTCAGAGGTTCTTTTTGGGCCTAATTTTCCAGAAATAATGATTGTTCCTACTACAAAACCAACAGCCAGAATGAACTGCATCAGGATAGGAATGTAACTGTATTGATCAGATTGCATAAGCTTAACTTTTTTACTTAAAGAATAAGCCACAAAGATAACTTTCAACGACGTAAATCACAAGCTAAAAAAGGATTTAAGTGTATCAGAAAAGGGTGATTAATTGTAATTTTTATCCATTATAAATAACAATGTCGTTTTTTAAGTTTTTTTTAAGAAAAGGGCAAAAAAAAACGCCCCGATACTTCGGGGCGTTTTTAAAACCATTCAGAGGCAAAAAAAATAAATTGCTATATTTTTCTTAGATTACTGCTACTTTAGCAGCAACTTTCCCTTTTCTTCCTTCTTCTTCTTCATAGCTTACACGGTCACCTTCGCGTAATTCTTCCGCGTTAATTCCTGAAGCGTGAACGAAGATGTCCTTTCCTGTTTCTTCGTCTGTAATGAATCCATAACCTTTAGATTCATTGAAAAATTTTACTGTACCTGTACGCATTGTAATTGTAATAATAATTTATAATAAAGCAAATGTAATATATAAATTCATACAAAAGACATATACCTGTTAATTTTTTGTAAAAATTATTGATTTCCAGTGTTTTTACGTGGTTTATTGCATCAAATTTTATATGAAATACCATAATTTGAGAATCATTAATTGTAAGAATATAAAAAGAAGCATATTGTAGGAATCTGATAAATCCAAAAAAGATTATTTTGAGATTATTTTTACAAAAAGTGGATAAAAAAAAGCGGCTGAAAAATTTTTCAGCCGCTTTTGGGTATTTTGAAGTTCTATGCTTTTTTAAATAGCATCAATTTTAATGTGTAATTCTTTTAATTGTGCCTCATCGATTGCAGCTGGTGCATCGATCATAACATCACGGCCAGAATTATTTTTAGGGAATGCAATAAAATCTCTAATGGTTTCCTGACCTCCTAAAATGGCAACTAATCTGTCCAGACCAAAAGCTAAACCACCGTGAGGCGGTGCTCCAAACTGGAAAGCATCCATTAAGAAACCAAATTGAGCTTTTGCTTCTTCTTCGGTAAATCCTAAATATTTAAACATTAATTGCTGCGTTGCTTTATCGTGAATACGAATAGAACCACCGCCAATTTCGTTTCCGTTTAAAACCATATCGTAGGCATTTGCGCGTACTTTTCCAGGTTCTGTTTCTAACAAAGCCATATCTTCTGGCTTTGGCGATGTAAATGGGTGGTGCATCGCGTGGTAACGACCGCTTTCTTCATCAAGTTCTAATAATGGGAAATCTACAACCCATAATGGTGCAAATTCTTCAGGATTACGTAATCCTAAACGTGTTGCTAATTCCATACGAAGTGCAGAAAGCTGCGCACGTGTTTTATTAGCCGGACCAGAAAGTACAAAAATCATGTCTCCCGGTTTTGCTTCTGTTGCTTTTGCCCAGTTTGCTAAATCGTCCTGATCGTAGAATTTATCTACAGATGATTTAAATGTTCCGTCGTCATTGCATTTTGCATAAACCATTCCAGATGCTCCAACCTGCGGACGCTTAACCCAGTCAATTAACCCGTCGATTTCTTTACGGGTATAATTTCCTGCTCCCGGAACTGCAATTCCCACAACTAATTCAGCCGAATTAAAAACCGGGAATTCTTTGTGCTGTGCAAATTCGTTTAACTCGCCAAATTTCATCCCGAAGCGAATGTCCGGTTTGTCATTTCCGTATGTTTTCATAGCATAATCGTAGGTAATTCTAGGGAATTTATCTACTTCTATACCTTTAATTTCTTTTAATAAGTGTCTTGTTAAACCTTCAAAAACATTCAAAATGTCTTCTTGTTCTACAAAAGCCATTTCGCAGTCGATTTGTGTAAACTCCGGCTGACGGTCTGCACGTAAATCTTCATCACGGAAACACTTCACGATTTGGAAATATTTATCCATGCCGCCCACCATCAAAAGCTGTTTGAAAGTTTGTGGAGATTGCGGCAGTGCATAAAACTGCCCTTCGTTCATACGGCTTGGTACAACGAAATCTCTTGCTCCTTCTGGAGTAGATTTAATTAAGTAAGGCGTTTCAACTTCGCAGAAATCTAAATCAGATAGATATTTACGAACTTCCATCGCTACTTTATGACGGAATAATAAACTGTTTTTTACCGGATTTCTTCTAATATCCAAGTAACGATATTTCATTCTGATGTCTTCTCCGCCATCAGTTTCATCTTCTATTGTAAATGGAGGCGTTAAAGCAGTATTTAAAATATTCAATTCAGAAACTAAAATTTCGATTTCACCAGTTGGAATATTTTTGTTTTTGGCTTCACGCTCAATAACAGTTCCTTTTACCTGAATCACAAATTCACGACCAAGAGTTTTGGCTAATTCAAAAACGGTTTTATCGGTACGACTTTCGTCGAAAATAAGTTGTGTAATTCCATAACGGTCGCGTAAATCGACCCAATTCATAAATCCTTTATCACGTGATTTTTGAACCCAGCCCGCAAGTGTAACTTCGGTATTAATATTTGAAGCGTTTAATTCGCCGCAATTATGACTTCTATACATAATCTCAATTTTAGACTGCAAAAGTAAATACAAAATTCAAGATAATATAGTAAAGTGATAAACTTGATGTGTATAATTTTAAATATTTTGTTAATTCTGAAATTTGGAAGCTGTTATTTCTTTAGATTTGAATCACTAAAAACAAACTTTAATACTATGAAAAAACTTTTTGTAACAGGTCTGTTGATCTTTAGTGCTTTGAATGTTATAGGTCAGGCCAAAAATCAAATAAAATTTACAGCTAAAATTGAGAATAGAAACAGCGATACTTTAGTTATTAAAGGAAGAAATAATTTTAAACAAGTTATTCCAATTGATAATAAAGGAGTTTTTGCAGCCAATTTTGAAGCTCCAAAGGGTTTTTATATGTTTTCTGACGGAACAGAATCTTCTAATATATATTTAAAACCAGATTCTGAAATTAACTTAACGATGAACGCTAAGGAATTTGATGAAACAATTGTTTACAAAGGAAAAGGGGTAAACGAAAGTAACTTTTTAGCACAGCAGGCTTTAAAAGATGAGAAATTTCAAAATGAAGCTTTTGTAAAGGAAACGGCTGAGTTTACTTCATTATTAGAAACAAAGAAAAAAACTGATTTTGAGAGTTTAGAAAAAGGAGATTTTGATCCGGAGTTTAAAACAGCTTTAAAAGGAAGTTTCGAGAGTTTTAACCAATATGCGCTTCAGGAATATGAAAGAGCTGCAAGTGCACGAAAAATGGTTGGAAAATCATCGCCTCAATTTGACTACGAAAACTTTAAAGGAGGAAAAACAAAACTTACCGATTTAAAAGGGAAATACATTTACATCGATCTTTGGGCAACATGGTGTGCACCTTGCAGAGCTGAGATTCCTTATTTGCAAAAGATTGAAGAAAAGTACCACGGAAAAAATATTGAATTCGTAAGTATTTCTATTGATAAAGCAAAAGACAATGAAAAATGGAAAAAATTTGTAACTGATAAAAAATTAGGCGGGGTACAATTGTTTGCTGATAAAGATTGGGAATCTGAGTTTGTTGTTAACTATGGTGTAACAGGAATTCCGAGGTTTATTTTAATTGATCCAAATGGTAATGTTGTGAACTCTGATGCCGAAAGACCATCGTCTCCATTGCTTCAAAAGCAGTTAGATTCGTTATTGAACTAATTTATTTATAAAATTTATAACGTTATCGTAATTTTAGTTTTTCGCTAAAATACCAGTAAAACCAGTGCCTGAGCGCTGGTTTTTTTGTTTCAGGTAAATTTCCAATGTTAAGTTTTTACTCAATGTTACCAAATTGTTAAGTAAAAGTTTTTTTAATGTAAACAAATAAGTATATTTGATAAAGATTTCTAAAAACATTAATACCTAAAGATATGAAAAAGAGTATAATTTTAGCTGCAGTGTTGTTCTCTGGAATAGTAACTGCACAAGAAGTAAATCCGGAATTAGAAGCTGTTGGAAACAAGGTAAAAGCTACATATTATTATGAAAATGGTAATGTACAGCAAGAAGGCTTTTTTAAGGATGGTAAATTAGACGGTGTTTGGGTATCTTATGACGAAAAAGGACATAAAAAAGCCGTTGGAGAATACGCAGACGGAGTAAAAACTGGAAATTGGATTTATTTTAATGAAAACAATTTAAGCGAAGTTGCTTATGTAGACAATAAAGTAACCTCAGTTAAAAACTTACAGAAAAATGCTTTAGCAAACAGAAACTAATTTAGTTTAGACAAATTATAAAAAGACCGTCTCGTTAAAAAATGAGGCGGTTTTTTTATGGCTTCTTTTTAGATTTTTTTCTTCTTCCAAACCAAATAATAAAACCAGTTACAGGCAAAGCCGAAGCTATTAAGCTAACGGTAAAAGCAATAATTTTTCCGGGTAAATCTAAAATCTGTCCGGTGTGAATTCCGTAATTCATTTCTACAACCTGCAAGCCTAAACTTTTTGAATGATACGGATCGCTTTGAATTAATTTTCCGTCCTGGGGATGAAAATAATAATTGCTCTGGTGATCATATCGTAAAGCATGCGGATAAGCTCCTGTATTGATAGCATCTCCTTTTTGCTGCGGATATAAAACAAAAATCATTTCGGCTTTTGGCTGTAATTTCATGGTTTGAATAAAAGCGCGATCGACTGCTTTAAGAGAATTTGAGTCGAACTTTGTGGTATCTATTATGGGCGCTTTTGTTTCGGCAGCTTTGTCTCCGCCCAAATTAAACGTTTTATAAATTCCATCGCCAACCCATTCATAGGTAAAAGTTAGACCGGTTATAGCAAGAATAAGCGCAATTAACGCAATGTAGAATCCGGAAGTATTATGCCAGTCGTAATTTACACGACGCCATTTTGCCGACCATTTTACAGTAAAACTTCTCTTGATATCACTTCTTCGTTTTGGCCACCATTGAATTATTCCGGAAATCAGTAAAAGAATAAAAATGATGGTAGCGCCGCCAATAATATGTTTTCCTATATAATCCGGAAGAAGAAGATACAAGTGGATGTATTCTACAATGATAAAAAAATCAGTTTCAGGATTTTCGGTTTTTAAATATTTTCCGGTGTAAGGATTAAAATAAAGGTATAAGTTTTCTGTATCTGAATAGGTAAAAACTATTGCCGAACGGTTTTTTCCATAATACGAAACCATGCTTGATTTATTCTTCGGAGCAATTTCTTTTGCTTTTTCCTGTAAAACCGAAGGCATTAAGAAAGGTTTTTTCTGAGGTTCAACAAAACGCCATTCTTTTCTGGTAATGTCTTTTATTTCGTCATGAAAACAAAAAATACAACCCGTAATGCAGACTATAAAAACAATAAGCCCGGAAATTAATCCGAGCCATTTATGCAGAAAACGTATTTGTGTTTTAAAACTCATTTTTACAGAGAAATATTTTGTCCGGCAAAAATACCATTAAATGAAAGACTGCCTAATAAAGTTCATTTATAATTGAACTTAAAATTTATAAGTGATGCTTCCCATAAAAGTTCTTGGAGCTTGTACATTTACAGTTGTGTAACCATTAAAATAAAGTTCGTCTGTAAGATTGTCTACCTTTAAAGAAAGTCTGTATTTTGGCTGATCGTAATATAATGTAGCGTTTAAGATAGAGTAAGATGGTAAAACAAAAGTTTCAACATCTGCAGGATTTCCTGAACCCGTTGGGTTTCTATTATAAACAAAAGTTTCACTGCCATAATTTCCTCCAATACCAAAACCTAATCCTCTTAGTTTAGAAGTTGGCACGCTGTAACTAATCCAGTAATTAATTAAGTTTTCAGGTCCTGCAGTTTCTGGTCTTAAGCCATTAACATCGGCATTAGCATTGTTCAGTTTGCTATTATTGAAGGCATATCCAAAAATAAGGTTTAAACCAGAAAATGGATTTGTTGTAACTTCAAGTTCAAAACCTTTACTGGTTTGGTTTCCGTCCTGAACGTTAGTGTTAACGACCTGTCCTGCACGGACAATATTTTTTACTTCAATATTATAGTAACTTAAATTGGCGCTTAGTTTATCGCCTAATACATTTAGTTTAAGACCCGCTTCAAACTGATTTGCTTTTTCGGGATCAAATTGTTTTAATTCCGGATTTCCGTTTACGTTGGCAAATAAGTAACCAATGTTTTTAAAACTATTTTGATAGTTTCCAAAAAACGAAACTTTGTCTTTTATAATTTGATAAACAAGTCCAAGCTTTGGTGAAAAGGCATTTTGCGAAAAAGCGCCTGAATTTATATTGGTTGCCGGATCGTAAGTTCCGTTGTTTTTATAATGATCAAAACGCAAAGCAGCCGAAAGAATTAACTGATCAGTAATATTGATAACATCTGCAGCATATACGCTGTAAGTCGTCAAAGAAGTAATAGTTCTATATTGGTAACCGTTTACAAATAGCGGCTCAATATTGTTTGGGTTGAAATTGTAATAATTAGCATTGGCAGTACTATAATCTACAATATCATAATCTGTCTTAAACGGATTGTTAGGGTCTCCGCTAAGATATCCCAGACTGCTGTTGGTTTCAGATCTTAAAATATCACCTCCAAAAAGCAATTGGTGTTTCATGCCAAAAAGTTCTGTCTGACCATTAAAGTTCTGCTGGAACTCAATAATATTGTCTTTTCCTACCATATTCCAGGCATTTCTGGACATTTTGTTGTTTCCTAACAAATAAAACCAAGCCTGAGGTCCGTCAGACTGATTGGCGCTTGAACTAAAAATAGTCTGCGATTTCCAGTTATCATTAATTTGATAATGAGCCTGTGCAAAAACATTGGCCGTTTTGGTATTCATCATAAATTCACCGCCTGTAAAAGATCTTTTCCAGTCTCTGGCAATTTCTTTTGCATTATATAAATTGATGCTCTTTGGAGTTTGTCCGTACGGAATATAAGTAAATGCCGGCGATGATGAATTAACAGTTGACAATTCGGCATCAATAGAAATCGTTAGTTTGTCGTTTATTTTATATGAAAAGGATGGAGCTACAAAATAACTTCTGTTTTTTCCGTAATCCTGAAAAGTATTTGCATCGTTGTAAGCTACATTGATTCGTAATAACGCCGTTTTATCATCATTTAAAGGCGTATTAAAATCGGCTGATAATCGGTTTAATCCATAACTTCCGGATTGATAACTAATATCTCCTCTGAAAGTTTCGGTTGGTTTTTTGGTAACACGATTAATTAATCCGCCATAAGACGTTAAGATACTTCCAAAAAGTGTTGCCGAAGGTCCTTTTATGCTTTCAATTCTTTCCAGGTTTGCTGCATCAACACTATTGGTGATTTTTCCGGCGATTCCGTCTCTTAGCAAACTTTGCGTTACAAATCCGCGGGAAGCGAAATAAGAACCTCCATCTCCAACTTTTCCGGTTGCAGCCCAAAGCTGATACAATCCGGGAACATTTTTTAGAGCATCATCCTGGTTGATTACCAATTGATCTCTCATTAAACTTTTTGTTACAACGCTGTAAACTTGTGAGTTTTCGAGATTTTTAATCTGCATTTTTGAGACAAAAGGGCTCTCAGATTTGTTGTATTTATTGATATTTCCTTTAATAAAAACTTCTTCAAGTTCTTCGGTATTAGTAGCAATGGTAAAATTTTCTATGATTTCGGGTTCACCGCTAACCATAATTTTCTTTTCTTTTGAGGTATGGCCAAGTGCCGAGATACGAAGTGTATAGTTTCCTGAGCTGATGTTTTTTATTTCGTATAAACCCTGATTGTCTGTAAGGACACCAATTTTAGTTCCTCTTAATTGAACGGAAACATTTTCTAAAGGTTCACCATTTACTGTTGTAACGGTTCCTTTTATAACTGTTTTTTGTTGTGCTAAAACCGATGTTTGTGCAAATAATAAAAAGCAAAAGCTAATAAGTCCTATCGTAAATCTCCTCTTCATTTTATTTAGAATAAATATTGATTGGGCAAAAGTAAGACTAAAAGTTTATTTGACCAATTGCAAAATATGAATTACAGGAAAAAAGCTACAATAAGATAAAAAACTGATTTTTTTATAGGCTAATTCGTTTTCTTGGGTTTTAAATGATAGGCAGTATAAAGTGTTATTGAAGCCAAGACAATCCAGAAGACGTCTATAAAGAAAATCTGAATTTTGTTTTCCATAAACGAAGTCCAAAACCAATTTCCGGAAACGATTCCGTTTGTTATTGGAATTAAAAAGCCTAAAATACTTCCTGAAACCAAACAGAATTTATTCGTAAAAGCGTCATCCTTTTTAATGATAAAGAATATCGTTAGCAAAAGCCATCCGCCAAAATATAAACTAAACAGGTTAGACTGACTTAAAGGATAAAATATTTTCGTTCCAATAAAAGACAAAGCTGTAATTGGATACATACTTAAACAAATTGCCAGATAAATGCGTACAACTGCTGCGTTAAAACGTCTTTTCTTTTCTGGTAAATTGTTTTTTTGTCTAGCAACTAACCAAATCATGACACCAGAAATGATAACAAAACAGGTTATAATTCCTAAAACGAAACTTACTATTTTTAAAGCATAACCACCGTAATCTCCAAAATGAATTCGATATAAAACATTCTTTACAATATCAATGTAGCTATTTTGTGTAACAGGATTTTTGCGGGCAATTTCTTTTCCGTCAGCAATACGGTAAACGACTTTTCCAATTCCGGTAAATTTCTTTTCGCTTAATAATTCACCTTCGACTAAAACGTGCATATTAGCATCGCCGTAGTTTTGAATAAAAACACGCGTAATTTCAAAATCAGACCAATTGCTTTTTGCTTTAGAAACCAATTGATTTACATCAAACGGAGCTGCTAATTTTTTGTTTTCGAATTTGTAATCAGGATCATTGTATTCTAATTCTTTGTAAAGTTTATCCTGATCACCTTTATATAACGCCATTACGGCTGGAGCAACGATTAAAAGTTTAATCATGAAAAATGCTCCGGTTACCGCATAAACAAACTGAAACGGAAGTCCGATCATTCCTAATGCCGTATGCGCATCTGTCCATAAGGTTTTTAATTTTTCCTTTGGACGGAACATATAAAAGTTAGAAACAATTTTGTTCCAATGCAGTAAAAGTCCCGTTATAATGGCAAACAAGAAAAATAAAGCGGTAAATCCGGAAAGATAATATCCAACAGGATAAGGAATCTGCGCCAGAAAGTGCAGACGATATAAAAACTCGCCCAACGAATAGGATTCTTCGTAAGTGAATGATTTAAATTTTTTATTGTCTAAATAAAAGAAGCTTCCTTCTTTTTGTTTGGCTGGAGCCAAAGTATCTCGGGTTCCTTCCATATAAACCGCCACTCTGTTTTCGACAGCTGGTTTAGAGATGGTGATATTTCTTCCGTGTAAAACGTATTCTTTATCCAGATTTTTTAACGCTTTGTTGTAATCTAACTGAATTTCTCTTGTAATAGCAGTAGATTCACTTCTTTCCCAATTGATGATTTCATCTCTAAAAAAAGAAAAAGATCCTGCAAAGAAAATTACAAATAGCACAACGCTAATAACAATGCCGCTAACGGTATGCGTATGAAAATAGATATTGTAATGACGGTTATTCATATTTACGCGGTAGGATTATAAGTTTGACCAAGATAGATAAGAAGAGAAAAAACTAAAGTAAGGAGAATGTAAATGCCCCAGATTTTCCATCCGCTTTTTGCCAGAAAAGCAAGAATCATAAGAACAACCCAAAGAATGAATCCGGTAAAAGCCGTAGTCATTAAAACTTCAGGTCGGTTAAACCACGAAGCTAAAGCTAAATGAAAGGTAACAGAAACAAAGTAACCGCCTAAAATAGCGGCCGTAATTTTGGCAAAACGAGGCCAAAATGCAGGGGTTAAATATTTTGGATTTGCTGGCATTGGTTAAACGGGTTAGTTGTAATAAAGTTCTAAAAGTGCAATGATAATTACGATTGCCAAAATTGCCTTGCTGTTTACTTTTTTTAATGGAGCCAGAATGATAATTAAGCTTCCAATTGTCATGAGCTGAATAAAAAACATTAAGGTGCCGCAACCAAAAGATTGAGTAAAAAGCCAAATGATATAGGCTGTAACTAAAAGAACTAATCCGGTAATTTTGGTTTGCTTTGGATTTTTTTTCATCCATTTTTCAAAACCTAAATCATAGGATAAAACAGCTCTTTTTGAGGTGTAATAAAGCGTATAAAAAGCTAAAAAAACGATAAGGCTGGCTATTGTTATCATAATTTCATAGAATTTAAAAAACACCTTTCGGTTAAAACGAAAGGTGTTTTGTTATTTGTTTAGTAGAATCTATAAGAGAAACTTGCAATCAAAGCTCTGGCATCTTTTGGATGTACGGTTGACCATCCGTCATATATTTCTTTGTTTGTAATGTTGTTTAATTTAAGTGTGATTGTAAATTTTTCAACATTGTAAAACAGCGATGAATTTAAAGCTGTGTAGGCTGGTATTGTAAATGTTCCTGCTAGATTTCTATTCATGATCATGTTATCACCAACATAATTTCCTCCAAAACCTAAACCAAAACCTCTAAGCAATCCGTTTGTAAATTTGTAACTAGCCCAAAGGTTTGCCAGGTTTCTTGGTCCTGCATCTTCAGATCTGTGACCTACAAAATCCGGATCTCCTTTTGTTAAAACAGCATCATTATAGCTGTACCCTAAAACAATGTTTAAACCATTAATTGGGTTTGCAACAAACTCTGCCTCAAAACCTTTATTTCTCTGAGCTCCATTTTGAAATGAAGTCTGATCGTTTGGCAGTTCAGCTGTTGGATCTGCAGGATCTATATAAGGAGTTTCTACTACATACACTTTATCAGAAACCTGAATATCGTAATAGCTGAAAGTAGCGTATAGTTTGTCTTTAAACAGGTTTAATTTAGTTCCAACTTCAAATTGATTGGCGCGTTCAGGATTAAATGTAACTGGTGTAGTTACATTCGAAATACGATTTTGTCCCGGAGCAACGTTTACGAATCCATTCATATAATTAGCAAAAATGGAAACTTTGTCTAAAATTGGCTGATACACTAATCCAAATTTTGGAGAAAAAGCAGTTTGATTGTATCCGTCATTTTTAGCATTCATGAAACGGTCAGCACGTAAACTTAACATTGCAGAGAATGCAGGTGTAAAGTTGATTACGTCAGAAACGTAAACACTGTAAACTTCTTGTTTTGTGTTATTGTTGTTTCTTGGGCTGTTTGCAATAAGAGCGTCTGATCCTGCTTTTGTTAAGTCTCCAGAATCTCCGTTTGTTTGTTTTCCAATAATGTTGTTAAAAGTTGATAAGTCATTACCAATATATACAAAACCATTTCCAACATATCCGGAACTACGATCAGAAGACGTTCTTTTGAAATAATCAAAACCTACAACGATTCTGTTTCTGAAATTTCCAATTTTGAAATCACCATTAAAGTTCTGCTGAATATCAGTTGTTATATTTTGATTGTCCTGGTCTGTAAATTGTCTGCCCAATACAATTCCGTCTTTAAGTGAAGCGAAACGTTTGTTACTTGTGCCTTCGTATAAATAAGTATAGTTTCCTTGTGATTTTGCTGAACTGGTAGAAAACACAGTTTGAGAACTCCATTGCTCAGAAAGTTTATAATTCATTTGAGCCTGAATATTGTATGAAGGAGTTTTCATCGTTAGTTCATTACTCGTGTAAGAACGTTTATTATCGTAATTTAACTCTTTAATATTATGAACTCTTAACGGATTTCCTCTATCTAAAAACAACATAGTAGGGTTTGTAGCTTCGCTGCTCATAAATTCAGTATTCACTAAAAATGATAATCTATCATTTACGTCATAAGATAACGAAGGTGCTATAAAATAAGATTCTTTGAAACCAGCGTCCTGAAAACTTTCTTGTTTACTGTAAGCTGAATTTACTCTGAAATTTAAAGTTTTTTTATCATTAAGAGGTGTGTTTAAATCTACAACTGCACGGTGTAAACCATAGCTTCCGGTTGTGTAATTTATTTCTCCTCCAAATGTTTTATATGGTCTTTTTGTAGTAGTATTAATCAAACCTCCGTAAGAGATTAAACTACTTCCAAACAAAGTTCCAGATGGTCCTCTGATAATTTCAATTCTATCAATATTGGCTGGATCTAAACTTCCGTTTGTTAAACCTGGTAAGCCATTAACCATTGTTGGCTGAACCGGGAATCCTCTTAAAGAGTAGTAAGCGGCTCCGTCTCCGGCACGTCCTGTTGCTGCCCAAAGCGGTGTAATACCAGATGCATTTTTCAAAGCATCATCAAAATTAGTTACAACCTGTTCTTTTAATAATTCTCCGGTAATAGTAGTATATACCTGTGGATTTTCAAGATTTTTAAGGGGTAATCTCGAAACTTGTCTGTTGTCTTTACGTGCAAAATGATTCTTCTTGCTATTCACAACTACTTCTGTTAAATCTTCTGAATTAGGAGAGATAGAAAAGTTTTGAATTAAGTGATCGCCTTCTTTTACTACAATTGTTTTTTCCTGAGTAATATATCCTATTGAAGATACTTTTATAGTATAAGTTCCGGGTTTGATATTTTTTAAAATATAATTACCAGAATCATCTGTTGTAGTTCCTGATTTTGTTCCTTTTAAAACAACAGAGATATTCTCTGGAGATTCATCACTATTTAAACTAATTTGGCCTTTAATAGATGCTCTTTCTTGTGCTGATATACTTGTAACGGCTAATAGAAAAAAGCAGAAGCTCAAAAAAGAAATTGTAAACTTATATTTCATTTTTATTTAGAATTGATTTTAATAGCGCAAATTTAGTTGTTGGTTGTCAACTATACAAGCTATTCTTATTTATTCTAAATAAAATAATTTTTAAAAGGTTAAATTTACATTTGTTTAAAAAATTAACATCTTAAGCAAGATTTAAGCTAATATTAAGAAAAAAAGCCTGTTCAAATTAATGAACAGGCTTTTTAGTATTGTAGAAAATGATTACAATTATAATTCTAAAGCACGTTTAGCATCTCCATTCATCAATAATTCTACTGGATTTTCTAAAGCTTCTTTTACAGCAACTAAGAAACCAACAGACTCACGACCGTCGATAATTCTGTGGTCATAAGAAAGAGCAACGTACATCATTGGGTGAATTTCAACTTTTCCGTTTACAGCAATTGGACGCTCAATAATATTGTGCATTCCTAAAATTCCTGATTGAGGAGGGTTGATGATTGGAGTAGATAACATACTTCCGAAAACACCACCGTTAGTGATTGTAAAAGTTCCTCCAGTCATATCGTCAACAGTAATTTGACCGTCACGAGCTCTAAGTGCTAATCTTTTAATTTCAGCTTCAATGCCGCGGAAAGTTAATAACTCAGCATTACGAACAACAGGAACCATTAATCCTTTTGGTCCAGAAACTGCGATAGAGATATCAGCAAAATCGTAAGCGATTTTGTAGTCACCATCCATCATTGAGTTAACATCTGGGTATAATTGTAAAGCTCTTGTAACTGCTTTTGTAAAGAATGACATGAAACCTAAACCTAAACCGCCATGTTTTGCTTTGAATGCATCTTTGTATTCATTACGAATCTGGTTGATTGGCGTCATATTTACTTCGTTGAAAGTAGTAAGCATAGCAGTTTCGTTTTTAGCCGAAACTAATCTTTCTGCTACTTTACGACGTAACATAGATAATTTTGTACGCTCAGTTCCACGGCTTCCACCAGTTGGAGTTCCCATAGAAGGTACTGCATTTACAGCATCATCTTTAGTGATTCTGCCGCCTTTACCAGTTCCAGAAACTGTTGCTGGAGCAATATTTTTTTCGTCTAATATTTTTCTTGCTGCAGGAGATGGAGTTCCAGCTGCATAACTTGTTGCTGCCGGAGCTGCTTTAGGTGCTTCTGCTTTTACTTCTGCCTTAGGAGCTTCCGCTTTAGGTGCCTCTGCTTTTGGAGCTTCAGCTGCTGGAGCCGCGCCGCCTGCAGGTTTTGCAGCATCTGTATCAATTAAACAAACTACAGCGCCTACTGCAACTGTATCACCTTCTTCAGCTTTTAGTGTAATTACACCGCTCATTTCAGCAGGTAATTCAAGAGTAGCTTTATCTGAATCAACTTCAGCAATCGCTTGATCTTTTTCTACATAATCTCCGTCTTTTACTAACCAAGTTGCAATTTCAACTTCTTTTATTGACTCCCCTGGTGATGGGACTTTCATTTCTAAAATCATCTTTGTTTTTGTTTAAGGTTTGTATTGTTTAAGGCGTGAGCGTTTGGTTGAACTTGAAGCCTTAAACGTTAAACTAAATTTTTTATCTAAATAAATTTTTATCGAATACCATTCTAATTGCATCTGCATGACGACGTTTTGCACGTGTATAACTTCCTGATGCTGGTGCAGCATACGCTTTTAATGATGCTAATCTCCACTTTACAAGATCAAAGTTCATTAACATAAAGCTGTAAGCTCCCATGTTTTTAGGTTCTTCCTGAGCCCAAACATAATCATCTACATTTGGATATTTTGCAATGATTTCTTTAATCTGCTCCACTGGGAAAGGGAATAATTGCTCGATACGAACAACTGCAACGTCATTTCTTCCGTTGTTTTCTCTTTCTGCAACGATATCATAGTAGAATTTACCAGTAACAAACACTAATGTTTTTACTTTCTTTTTATCTACTGCATTGTCATCAATTGTTTCCTGGAAACTTCCGTTTGCTAATTCATCAACTGTAGATACACATCTTGGGTCACGCAATAAACTTTTTGGAGAGAACACTACCAAAGGTTTACGGAAATTTGTTTTCATTTGTCTTCTTAACAAGTGGAAGAAGTTTGCCGGCGTTGTACAATCGGCAACATACATATTATGTCTAGCACAAAGTTGTAAGTAACGTTCCATTCTTGCAGAAGAGTGTTCAGCACCTTGTCCTTCATATCCGTGAGGCAATAATAAAACAATACCGTTTTGGTTGTTCCATTTGTCTTCACCACAAGAAATATACTGGTCAATCATAATTTGAGCTCCATTAGAGAAATCCCCAAATTGTGCTTCCCAAATTGTCAAGGCTTTTGGGTTTGCTAATGCATATCCATAATCAAAACCTAAAACTCCATATTCAGATAAAAGAGAGTTGAAAACTCCAAATTTTCCTTTTTTGTTTTCGATAGCATCTAAAAGAATTACTTCTTCTTCAGAATCTTCCACTTTAACTACAGCATGACGGTGAGAGAATGTACCACGCTCTACGTCCTGACCAGAAATACGAACATCAAATCCTTCTGTTAAAAGCGAACCGTAAGCCAATGCTTCTGCAGTTCCCCAGTCTAGCGTATTGTTGTCATATCCTGCTTTTCTATCAGTAACAATTTTAGTTATCTTATTGATAAACTTTTTGTCTGATGGTAAAGTTGAGATGGTATTGATGATAGAATCTAATCCTTTTTTGTCAAAAGTAGTATCTACTTTTTCAAGCATTTGCGTATCTGTTACCTGAACAAATCCGTCCCATTCGTTTTTCATGAATGGAGTTATGATAGTCAAATCTTTTTTACGAGAAGCTTCTAAATTTTCCTCTAAAGCAGATTTGTATTCTTTTTCTAAAGCATTTACATAAGATGCATCGATTACGCCGTCAGACAATAATTTCTCAGCATAAATATCTCTTGGATTTTTATGTTTTGCGATGATTTTATATAAAACCGGTTGTGTGAAACGAGGTTCGTCACCTTCGTTATGACCGTATTTTCTATATCCTAATAAATCGATAAATACGTCACGTCCAAACTGCATTCTGTAATCTAATGCAAAAGATACAGCGTGTACAACAGCCTCAGCATCATCAGCATTTACGTGTAATACAGGCGAAAGCGTTACTTTGGCAACGTCTGTACAATAAGTAGAAGAACGAGCGTCTAAGTAGTTTGTTGTAAAACCAACCTGATTGTTGATTACAATATGAATTGTTCCTCCGGTTTTGTAACCGTCAAGTAACGACATTTGAATAATTTCATACAAGATACCCTGACCTGCAATAGCAGCATCCCCGTGTACTGCGATAGGCAATACTTTAGAGAAATCGTCAGCATAATATTTATCTTGTTTTGCTCTTGTAATACCTTCAATTACAGCTCCAACAGTTTCTAAGTGAGAAGGGTTTGGTGCTAAATTGATGTTGATGCTTTTTCCTGATCTTGTTTTTTTGTCGGCAGTAAGCCCTAAGTGGTATTTTACGTCACCGTCAAAATATTCCTGATCGTAATCTTTACCGTCAAACTCACCAAAAATGTCCTGAGTTGATTTTCCGAAGATGTTTGCCAAAACGTTCAAACGACCACGGTGAGCCATTCCCATTACGAATTGTTCAACACCTTTTTCTGCAGCCTGCTCGATCAAAGCATCAAGAGCCGGGATGATAGATTCTCCACCTTCTAATGAGAAACGTTTTTGTCCAACATATTTAGTATGAAGGAAGTTCTCGAAAGAAACAGCTTCGTTTAATTTATTTAAGATTGTTTTCTTTTCTTCTGTAGAGAAATTAGGCTGATTAACATTTACAGCTAATTTATCCTGAATCCATTTGACAACGCCAGGATTCCTGATGTACATATATTCAATACCAATATGCTGACAGTAAATAGCTTTAAGACGGTTTACGATCGCTTCTAAAGAAGAAGGAGGGATTCCGATTGTCTGCGCAGCATCAAAAACAGTTGAAAGGTCAGCTGTTGATAATCCGAAGTTTTCAATATCTAAAGTTGGAGAAGAAGTTCTGCGGTCACGAACAGGGTTTGTTTTGGTAAACAAATGCCCGCGGGTACGGTATCCATCAATTAATTTTAGAACGTTGAATTCTTTTTGCAGTTTTTCTGAAACCTGACTGTAATCTGTGTTTGGGCTAGTCACATACTCAACAATGGTCTGCACCGGATTTTCGTCATTATAAACGGTTTGTCCAAAGTCGAAACCTTGAAAAAAACTTCTCCAGCTAGGCTCAACGCTGTCTGGGTTTACTAAATATTGATCGTATAATTGTGCAAAAAACTCTGTATGCGCTGCATTTAAAAATGAAAACCTATCCATAATATTAGTGAATATACTTTTTGTTAAATAGAAACGCAAAAGTACAACAATCGCCTTTATTTAAACCTTTTTTTTACGTACTTTTACGTAAAAATTTGTTAAAAATAGACTCAACTATGAATAATAATCAAATTTCAATCGTTTTCAAATCTTTTTTTGTGATTTTGACAGTGTTGTTTTCGAGTTCTCTAATTGCGCAGCAAAAATACGTTATTGACAACCGTAATCATTTTTGGGATAAAGTTCAATTTGGAGGAGGCCTTGGTTTAGGAATTGGTTCCGGTTATACTGATATCTCGGTAATGCCAAGTGCCATTTACAATGTCAATGAAATTGTTGCCGTTGGAGTTGGATTACAGTTTGGTTATTTGTCTTCAAAAGATTACTACGATTCTTATGTTTATGGCGGCAGCTTAATAACGCTTGTAAACCCGATTCCGGAAGTTCAATTATCTGCCGAATTAGAGCAGGTAAGAGTAGATACCAGATATGAACCGAATAACGTAAGACCCGCTTATTCTGATACGTATTGGAATACAGCCTTATACCTGGGAGCAGGTTACAGAACCGGAAATGTTACAATTGGCGCTCGATATGACGTATTATATAATCCAGATAAAAGCCTTTACGGATCTGGGTTTATGCCTTTTGTTAGGGTTTATTTTTGATTTAAGGGGCTAAGGTTCTAAGATGCTAAGTCGCTAAGTTTTTTATGAATTATTATACATATTGGTCTATTTCGGACTTGCCATCTAACACAAGATCCTTTGATGTCTTTTTTTGGGTTGCAATAGTTTCTCTTATTCTTTGGATTTTGATTAAAAAGTTCAAAAGAAAAAATAATGATTATGAAAAGTTGATACTATTATGGTCAGTTGGTGCCGTTTTTAGTTTATCAGTAATCATGTTTTTCTATTTGAAATTATATACAACTGATACAACGGAAAAAAGAATTCAGAACCTTTTGAATTCTCCAAATGTGTTTGTGGTAGAGGGTATGATTACTGATTTTAAAAGGGAAAAGCAAGTTAAGAAAATGGCAACTATTACTTGGGAAAGCTTTGTGGTCGACTCGGTTCAGTTTAAATATAATGATGCATTATTAGGAGGATTTAATGATTTCAGTAAAGCAAACAATGGAGTTTTTAGAGATGATTTACCAGTTAGAATAACTTATGGAAAAGAAAACCACGAAATTCTAAAAATAGAAATCGCAAAGTAAAACCTTAGTATCTCAGCACCTTAGCAACTCAGCACCTTACTTATAATGATTTCGAAACCAAACCTTCTGCCATTCTCTTTTTAAAATTAAAAAGGCAACCTGTTCCGCCAGCATTACCAAATCAGAACCGTCTAGTTTTTTGATTTCGTTTTCAGAGACATCAATGATGTAAAGCAGGTTTAAGTATTCAGCAAATTTGTACTGAATCATGCGGTAGATTTTTTCGTGAAGCTGAATTTTTAATTCGGCGGGAGAAATACTCAGCGGAAAATCAATTCCTTCATTGGCCAGATTAAAATCTTTATTGATTTGCTCAATCAGACTTAAATATAAATTTTCTCTCTCGGCATCAGCCAATAAATAATCGGTATTTTCAGGAATCGGAAACATTGATGCTTTTTAAGAATTGAGGCAAAGTTAAAACTAAAAAATCATTTAACAGTCGATTCTCGTTCTATGATTCTCGTTGGAAGTTCTATAATTTGATGCGTTATTGGGCGATGTTCTTTCATATCGGCAATTTCATCAATTAAAATAGAAACTGCAGTGTGTCCCATTTCAAATCCAGGCTGATCGATTGTTGTTAATTTTGGTGAAATAACGGTACTCATAAACCAGTTGCTAAAACCAAAAACAGCCACCTGATCCGGTGTTTTGATTCCTGCTTCATTAAAATATTTTATAATGCCAATGGCAACCAAATCAGTAATCGCAAAAATGGCATCAATATCCGGATTTTCGGCCATTACTTTTTGGGCATTTTCGTAGCCGTCTTCAAAATCAGTATTGTTATCGCAAACGTAAACCAGTTTCGAATCGTATTCTATTCCGTGGGCTTCAAGGGCTCTTTTGTAGCCAAGAAAGCGATCAATCGAATTTTGCGGTACATACGAACCTCTAAAATGAGCAATTTTTTTGTAGCCTTTATTAATAAGGTATGAAACAGCATCAAAAGCCGCCTTGGCATCATTAATCACAACTTTAGAACAATCTACTCTTTTGGCAATTTTATCAAATAAAACAACAGGCGTGTTTTTGCGAATGGCTTCATTAATATGAGAGAAATCATCGGTCTCGTTCGAAAGCGACATCAAAACGCCGTCGACCCGCTTTTGAATTAGTAAAGCAAGCTGTTTTTTCTCCATTTCATATTTTTCGTTTGACTGAAGAATAATAACCAGATAGCCTCTCTTTTCGGCTTCTTCTAAAATTCCGTTTAATACACTCGAAAAAAAGTGGTGAACAGTCGCAGGGATAATGACACCAATGGTTTTGGTTTCGTTGGTTCTTAAATTAACCGCTACAGAATTAGGCATATAGTTCATCGTTTCGGCCATTTCGATAACTTTGGCGCGGGTCGATTTACTAATGTCTGTATATCCTTTTAACGCTTTTGAAACCGTTGTAACCGATATTCCTAATGCTGAGGCTATATCTATTAATTTTGTGTCATTCATGAAATAAATGTACTAAAAAATAAACTTCATTGATGAAAAATTAATTTCCGAAAACGTTTTAGGTGATTTCGAAAACGTTTTCGATTTTTAATTCTTATATTCCTTATAATTTGTTTTTAAGTTTGACAGTGATAACCATAATTACTAACTAACCGAACAAAAAAATGAAAAAGCTGCACCATTATTTAGGTACATTATTTTTAATGTTTTGCCTATTTTTTTTACCAAATAATCTGTTTGCCCAAAATACAGCGAAAGTTTCCGGAAAAGTACTCGACGATAGCGGACTTACAGTTCCTGGAGCAAATGTAACGCTTAAGGAAACAGGAAAAAGTACCGTTACAGATGAAAATGGAGGATATTCATTCTCAAACATCGAAGCAGGAACATATACTATTATTGCAACGAGCGTAGGGTATAAAACTTTCGAGAAAAAGATTGCTGTAAAAGAAGGAGAATCAGTCGAAGCAAATTTACTTCTTGAAGGAGAATCTCAAAGTTTAAAAGAAGTTGTCGTAACAGGTTCGTCTGCGCCAAGATCTAAATTAGAATCCAGCGTTGCCATTACCACATTAGGCGCAAAAGCAATCGAAGACAGAGCACCGTCGAGTACAGCTGCTTTATTGCAGACCATTCCGGGATTTGTGGTGGAAGCATCTGGGGGAGAAATTGGAAACAACCTTTTTGCAAGAGGAATCCCGTCTGCAGGAGCTTATGAATATGTACAAATTCAGGAAGACGGATTACCTGTTTTTGAAGACGGGGCTTTACAATTTGCCAATGCCGATACTTTTTACAGATTAGACGAAACAGTAAGTAAAATGGAAGCCGTTCGAGGAGGTTCTGCTTCAATTTTTGCTAACAATGCTCCGGGTGGAATCATCAACTTTATTTCTAAAACAGGTCAAAATGATTTTCAGGGAAGAGCAAAATTCACGACTTCAGATTACGGAATGTTCAGAACCGATCTTAATTTATCAGGCGCTTTAATTCAGGATAAATTATTTTTTAATGTCGGCGGATTTTACAGAGCCGATAACGGCGTAAGAAACACAGGTTTTACAGCCAATAAAGGAGGACAAATAAAAGGAAACATTACTTATAAATTTGACGACAGCGATTATTTAAGAGTGAATTTCAAACATCTTGACGACAGAAACACATTCTATTTGCCAATTCCGCTAAAAAGCAATAACGGGAAAATTGAAGGGATTCCAGGATTTAATCCAAATTACGGAACGTTAACTTCAGTAAACTTAAGCCATTTAAATGTGCCTCAATACGGAGGCGGTACTTTTAGTGCAGATTTAGAAGATGGTTCCCACCCAATCATTAACTCAATTGGAGCTGAATTCAAAAAGAAAATATCGGATAAAGTAACGTTTAAGAATTCGTTTA
This sequence comes from Flavobacterium sp. GW821-FHT12A05, assembly GCF_058807735.1. Lineage (NCBI taxonomy): Bacteria > Pseudomonadati > Bacteroidota > Flavobacteriia > Flavobacteriales > Flavobacteriaceae > Flavobacterium > Flavobacterium sp. GW821-FHT12A05. The sequence goes on from NZ_JBXAQY010000006.1 coordinate 370,586, forward strand.
AAAACACCAATATCGATTTAAATTACAATGCGATTTTTCCAAATGGCGGACCTTGGACTCAAGATGCCTATGCAACAAGCGTTCAAAACACAACAGCAGGAAATCTGGCTTATACTTACGTAGACAATGGTGCGGCGCTTGATCCAAACGCTTTAATTATGAGAGCAGATCTTTGGCATATTCAGAAAAAGATGAACAACTTTGCTAATAATTTCTCTTTTTCTTTTGATTTAGATCCGGTTCAATTAACAGCAGGTTACTACTATTCTAACTGGAAATCAAATCAATATTGGAACTGGAATTCCTATTTAGTAGGAGTTTCAGATAATCCGAGATTATTAAACGTAAAAGACAATACAACCGGAATTAATCATACATGGAATGGTATTGAAAGAATTACATGGTTAGAAAGAGATGCGCAGACAAAAGGGCTTTTGAATGATGTTTATGCCGATGCCGAAATTAAAGCTACCGACAAATTAACTTTTAATGCTGGTTTAAGATACAATAAAGACAAATATTCAGGATACAGAGACAACGCCAGATTTTTTGCCGAAGATTTAGGAATTTTAGATAATAATACGGCTGATGATAAGGTTACAACTGTAAAAGGAAATCCTTATACATACTGGAGATATGATGTAAGCGAATGGTCATATACTGTTGCAGGAAACTACAAATTCAATGATAATATGGCTTCGTATGTTCGTTACAGCCACGGATTTAGATCTCCAATTGAAGAATCATTTTACGATAATGCAGCCGATTTAAGCAAATTAGAAAATACAGAAGTTAATCAGTTTGAATTGGGGTATAAATATGCAAGTTCTTTCTTCTCTGTAAATGCGAATTTGTTTCACATGAATTTAAAAAATGTTGCTTTCACGGATATTTTATCTGATGGATCTTCAGAAAATAAATTTGCCGATGTAAACAATATTGGTCTTGAGGTAGAAACCAATGCAAGATACGAAAAGGTGAAACTGAACTTTACATTTACCGTTCAAAAACCGGAGTACGACAACTTTACAGGAACAAATGCAGATGGTTCTACTTTTGATTTTAACGGGAATACAGCAAGAAGAATCCCTAAGTTTTTCTGTAACCTAAGACCAGAAGTTGATATTACAAAAGACTTTACAGCGTATGTTCAGTTTTCTTATTTCGATAAAAAATTCACGAATCAGGATAACAAACAAGTCTTACCGGCTTACAAAGAAGTGGGAGCAGGATTAAGTTACAAGTATAACAATCTTCGTTTTGCAGTCGATGCTTCGAATTTATTTAATGAAATTGGTTTAACAGAGGGAGATCCAAGACAAACAACATCTGCAGCAAGCGATGTGTTTATGGCAAGACCTATTTTAGGACGTGCTTTTAGATTTTCGGTAGCAATTAATTTCTAAATTTATAAGTCAACATAAAAGTTACTGTAGAGGCGCACAGCAGTGCGTCTCTGCACAGTAACCGCAAAGCACAGACAAACAAATAAAAAATGAAAAACATAGGAATTAAAATCTCGCTCTATCTTAATTATTTTGTCTTCGCTATTTTATTAAACAGCGTGGGCATTGTGATTTTAAAATCGCAGAAAAATTACGGAGTCGATGAAGTTCAGGCGAGTATTTTAGAGGCTTTTAAAGACATGCCAATTGCAATTGTATCCTTTTTTATAGCCTCTTTTTTACCAAGAATAGGCTATAGAAAAGCGATGTTAATAGGATTAGGTCTGGTTACTTTAGCCTGTATTTCTATGTATTTTGGAAACTCATTCGACAATGCTAAAATTCTTTTTGCCACCGTTGGAGTTTCGTTTGCCCTGATAAAAGTTTCGGTTTATTCGTTAATAGGAACCGTAACCGAAACCAAAAAAGAACACAACGCTTTAATGAGCAGTATTGAAGGGTTTTTTATGGTAGGAATTGCGTTGGCTTATTTTTTATTTCCGGCTTTTAATAACGAAAACGATCCCAATTCGTGGTTAAATGTTTATTGGTTGTTGGCGGGATTATCGTTTGTGTCTTTTCTGTTTTTACTCTTTATAAAATTTGAAGAAGCTGAAGTTGCGGCAGGAGCAAACCTCAAAGATGATTTTCTGCAGATGTTTAAATTAATGGCAAAACTGTTGACGGTTATTTTCGTGATCAGCGTTTTTTTATTTGTAATGATCGAACAGGGAATTCTTTCCTGGTTACCCACATTTAATACAAAAGTGCTTCATCTTCCTGAAAACATCAGCATTATGATGGCCAGCATTTTGGCCATTTCATTAGCCATTGGAAGAATGATTGCCGGTATCGTAACCAAAAAAGTAAACTGGATTTGGGTGTTGAGTTTCTGCATTATTTCTGCCATGCTTCTCGTAACCTTTGTACTTCCAAAAACAGTAGGATTAGAAGTAAAAAGCATCAATACACTTTCGGATATTCCGTTAATTGGTTTCGCATTTCCTTTAATAGGATTGTTTATTGCGCCCATTTATCCCTTATTAAATTCAATTGTATTAAGTGCTTTACCAAAGAATTTACAAAGTTCCATGACCGGATTAATTGTCATTTTTTCTGCTCTTGGCGGAACTTTGGGTTCCAGAATAACTGGCTGGCTGTTTAAAAATGAAGGCCCTGAAAAAGCATTTTATTTTACCTTAATTCCAATGACCTTATTATTGATCTCCTTTTTTATTCTTAAAAAAATAACTGCAAAAGATGAAATTTAAACTCCATATAAACCAAACCATCGAAAAATTATTGGCTCAGGAAGATACTGACGGCGATAAAAAAATTACAATAGATGACCACGGTCCTAAAAGTTTTTTATTGAATGATGAAAACGGAAATTCGGCAGTAATTGAAGGAACTTATCAGCTTTCGAATTTATTGCAGGAACTGGCTTTGGCTAAGAAAAACAATACAGAATTTGCCTCAATAGATTTAAATGAAATCACCGAAGATCCTGTAAAAAGAATTTCAAAAAAAATTAAAGATCTGTATTGGAACGGTCTTACCCGAACAATTGATGCCATTGGCGTAAAGAAAATTCTCGAAGACGATAAAATCGAAAACGAATTTGCCTATTTGTATGTACCTTTTGGAGACGAAATTGTTTTTGATTATTTCAAAAAATTAGAAGCTTCAACGCCAAAGTTAAAAGTGGTGCAGATGCCTAAAAATATTACGCCCGAATATGTTTTATCGTTGAACAAAAAACCGGGAATTCTGGCATTGGCACTTCAAATAAAAAATAATGAAATCTCGGGAGTTCCTTTTGTGGTTCCGGGCGGAAGATTCAATGAAATGTACGGCTGGGACAGTTATTTTATTGCCAAAGGACTTTTGATTGATGATAAAATTGAGCTTGCTTTAGGCATTGCCGAAAATTTTAAATACCAAATTGATCATTACGGAAAAATTCTAAACGCGAATAGAAGTTACTATTTAACCCGCACACAGCCACCGTTGTATACATCGCTTATTATAGATGTTTTAGAAAAATCAAATCCGGATATTTTTTGGATAGAAAGACATTTAAAAACGGCTATAAAAGAATATCAAACCGTTTGGATGGAAGAAGGAAAAAGACTTACCGCAAATGGTTTAAATCGTTATAAAGCAGAAGGAATTGGTCTTCCGTTTGAGGTCGAAGAAGGGCATTTTGATGATATTCTGGAACAGTTTGCTCCAAAATACAATTTGTCTACTCGTGAGTTTGAAAAGAAATATCTGGAAAGAGAAGTGGTTGATGAAGAACTCGATAAATACTTTATTCACGACCGAAGCATGCGCGAAAGCGGTCACGATACCACCAATAGATTAGTTGGAATCTGTGCTAATTTAAATACAGTTGCGATCAATAGTTTACTCTATAAATACGAAACGGATATTGCTTTTCTGATTCAGAAATATTTTAAAAATGAGTTTCAATATTTTGAAGACAAATCTTTTTCAAGTGAATATTGGCTGCAAAAAGCTTCTTCGAGAAAAGAAAAAATAAACAAATTATTATGGAATTCTGAAAACGGAATTTATTTCGATTACGATTTTGTGAACGAAAAACAGCATTTCTTTGATGCAGCGACGACTTTTTATCCGCTTTGGACCAAAATAAGCACGCCGGAACAAGCTGAAATTTTGGTAAAAAAGACACTTCCGAAATTTAAAATGAAAGGCGGAATTGCAGGAAGTACCAAAGAATCTATTGCAGGTATAGATGAAAATGCACCAATGCGCCAATGGGATTATCCGTTTGGCTGGGCGCCGCATCAAATGCTTTTATGGGAGGGTTTATTAAATTATAATTTTAATGAAGAAGCCCAGGAAATGGTCTACAGATGGCTTTGGCTGATTACCAGAAATGCAGTGGATTACAACGGAACGATTCCCGAGAAATTTGATTTATCGATAAGCTCACATAAAATTTTCGCCGAATACGGAAACGTAGGAACTGAATTTAATTACATAACCGAAGAAGGTTTTGGATGGATGAACGCTTCGTATCAGTATGGTTTAACGATTTTAAAAGACGATTTAAAACAAAAATTATCAGATTTGGTTGATCCTGATGATTTGTTTAAAAAAATAAAATAGACACAAATTAAAACGACAAACCCGACAGGTTTTAAAAACCTATCGGGTTTGCTTTATCTAATCTTTCGCCACGAATTACACTAATTTCCACGAATTTAATTATGATAAATAATTAGTGAAAATTCGTGTAATTCGCGGCAAACAAAAAATCCTTACAATCTGTTAAATCTGTGGCATAAATTTTAAACTTTTCTTCCCATTAAATTCTCGCCAAAAGTTCTCAAAATATCCTTCTTTTCAGCGTTAATATCCATTTTATCCAGCGTTTCAAAAGCTTTAAAAGTAAACATTTCAATTGCTTCCTGAGTTGATTTTGAAGCGCCTGATTCGTTAAAAATAGTCTTTGCAGTTTCTATTTTTTCAGTATTATCTTCTAATTGTAAACTGAATAATTTTTGTAATTCGGCAGCTTTTTCAGGAGTCGAGAATTCTAAAGCTTTTAGGTACAAATAGGTTTTTTTGTTTTCGATAATGTCACCGCCAACCTGTTTTCCAAAAGTTTCCGGATCACCAAAAGCATCCAAATAATCATCCTGAAGCTGGAAAGCCAATCCTAAATTCAATCCGAAATCATAAATTAAATCACCCTCTTTTTCTGAAGTTTTGGCAACAATGGCACCCATTTTCATTGCCGCAGCAACTAAAACAGCCGTTTTACCTTCAATCATTTTTAGATATTCCGGAATCGTCACGTTGTTTCTTTGTTCGAAATCAACATCCCATTGTTGTCCTTCGCAAACTTCAAGAGCCGTTTTGCTAAAAAGCTTGGCTAAGTTTCTAAAAACCTCCGGTTCGTATTGTTCAAAATATTGATAAGCCAGGATCAGCATGGCATCGCCGGAAAGAATTCCGGTATTTAAATCCCATTTTTCATGAACCGTAACCTGACCTCTTCTTAAAGGCGCATCATCCATAATATCATCATGAACAAGCGAAAAATTGTGGAAAACTTCAACCGCCATTGCAGCCGGAAGTGCCACTTTATAATCAGTATCAAAAACTTCTGCAGCCATTAAAGTCAGTACGGGACGCATACGTTTTCCGCCAAGTCCTAAAATGTATTCAATAGGTTCGTAAAGGTTTGTGGGTTCTTTATGTATGTTTTGATTTTTTAAATATTCAATAAAAAAATCCTGGTACTGGCTAATATCGTGCATAAAATGAAATTCTGATTTATGAGCCTCAAAGATACAATTCAATTATGAATTTTTACTTTCTAAATCTTAAATGCTGCAATACATTTAAAATTGAGCCTAAAACGGACTCAAAATTAATATGTTAAAATATTTTTGAAAAAACTTGGAAACTTTTTTGGTATTTAGAGTTTCCTGTCTATATTTGCACCGTTAAATGGAAACTCAAAACACTGTAAAAGTTTCCGTTAAGAGTTTGAGTAAAATATAAACTCAATTAAATCAGATATATATGAAAACAACATGGACCTTAGATTCTACTCAATCAGATGTTTTGATTAAAATGAGACATTCGATAATTGCTTATTTGGGAGGAACAACAAACAAATTTGGCGGTTATGTGAATATTGAAGATAATGAAATTGAAGATGCATCGGTTGAGTTTTCGTTTGATATTAATAATAAAAATGAAAGCTTTCAGCAAATTGATACCAATTTACAACTTCAGGATTTTTTTGATGTAGATGAGCATCCAATTATCAGTTTTAAATCGACCTCATTTCAAAAGGTAAATAACAACATCAATTTCTTTAAAGGAGATTTAACCATAAAAGACGTTACAAAAGTGGTAGAGCTTGATGCTGAGTTTATTGGCGTTAATAATTACAACGGAGAGAAGAAAGTTGCATTTGAAATTAAAGGAGATATTAAGCGTCAGGATTTTGGTTTAGATTTCAATTCTTACCATCATAATGGTGGTTTAGCGCTTGGAAAAGACATTAAGCTGATTGCTAATCTGGAATTTAGCATATAATCTTACATATTTAATAAATTAATGTAAAATTATTACAAAAATTACGGAAACTATTTTTTAAATTTTAGTTTCCTGGTTATATTTGTAATGCAACTGGAAAAATTAAAATGAAAGAGAAAATTATAGCAAAAGCAAGCGAACTTTTTTTAAAGCTTGGTTTTAAAAGCGTTACGATGGATGATATTGCTGGAGAAATGTGTATTTCGAAAAAAACGATTTACAAGTATTTCTGTAATAAAGAAGTTTTAATTGAAGAGAGCACTTCAACAGTTCACAAACAAGTACATGAAATAATTGACAGTATTGTGGCTAAAAATTTCAACTCCATTCAAGAGAATTTTGAGATTAGAGAAATGTTCCGCGATATGTTTAAAAATAATACAGACACATCTCCAATTTATCAGTTAAAAAAACATTACCCGGAGATTTATCAAAATGTATTGACATACGAAATTGAACAATGTACACAATACTTTAGAGAAAATATTGTAAAAGGTATTGAAGATGGATTATACCGCCCGGATTTAAATATTGATATCTATGTGAGATTTTATTATACGCTGATATTTCACATCAATGAAAATACAATTTCTGAAAGAGAAGCTCAGGAAATAGAGTTAGAAGCTTTGGAATATCATACCAGAGCAATGGCAACCGAAAAAGGAATAGCTGAATTGGAAAGACAGCTTCAAAAAGTTAAAGCATAATCATCAATCTATAAATAAGATGATTTTTTAATCATCGATAAACAAATATTAACTACATATGAAACGAATAGTTCTTATTCTTTTGTGCACAATTGGCTTATCGGCCAACGCACAAGTAACAACTTTAACCTTAAAAGAGGCAGTTAATTACGCGCTTCAAAATAAAGCCGATGCTAAAAAAGCAAAGCTTCAGGTTGAAAACAGTGAATACAAAATTCAGGAAGTGCGTTCTAGAGCTTTGCCTCAAATTTCTGCCAACGGAAATTTAACTCATAATCCAATTATTCAGACAACAGTAATTGACGGAGCTGGTTTTGGTCAGCCGGGAACTACGATTCAGGCGGCATTTGGCCAAAAATGGACTTCGAATGCTGGGGTTTCTTTAACTCAGGCAATCTTCGATCAATCCGTTTTTACAGGATTAAGAGCAGCAAAATCTACTCGTGAGTTTTATCAAATAAACGAACAATTAACAGAAGAACAGGTTATTGAAAGAGTTGCAAATAACTACTATTCCGTTTATGTGCAAAAAGAAAGATTGATTTTATTAGACAGCAATTACGTAAACACAACCAAAGTTCGTGACATTGTAAAAGGACAGTTTGATAATGGCTTGGCTAAAAAAATCGACTTAGACCGTATCATCGTTAAAATGTCTAATATCGATACAGAACGCCAGCAGATTAAAAATCAGATTGCTCTACAGGAAAATGCTTTGAAGTTTTATATGGGTATGCCTATCGAAACTAAAATCGACATGCCAAAAGAAGAATTTGAAGTTATTCCTGCTGCTTTAACACAAGAGCCAAATGTTGAAAACAGAACAGAATATCTGCTTTTGAAAAAACAAGAAGAGCTTTTAGTGTACAATAAAAAAGCTGTTGAAGCCGGATATTATCCAACACTTTCTTTGACTGCCGGTTACAACTATATTGGTCAGGGGCCTAAAATGCCTTGGTTTGCTAAACCTTCAGATGGTGTGTACTGGTCAGATTACTCTGCGATAGGATTAAATTTACATGTGCCAATCTTTACAGGTTTTGGAACTCGTGCAAAAGTAAGACAGGCAGATGTAGAAATCAGATCGCTTCAGGAAGATATCAAAGACACTAAACTTTCTCTTGATTTAGATTACAGAAATGCAATGGCTGATATCGAAAATAACCTTGTTACGATCGAAAATCAAAAAGAAAACATGCGTTTGGCAACTGAAATTCTTAGCAATACCAAAAACAATTACCTTCAGGGATTAGCATCTTTAACCGATTTATTAGATGCTGAAAATGCACAACTTGAAGCTCAAAATAATTTTACAAGAGCAGTTTTAAATTATAAAATTGCCGAAATATCTCTAATCAAATCAAAAGGCGAACTTAAATCTCTTACTAAATAACTAATTACAATGAAGAAAACTATTATAACAATCGTAATCATAATTGCAGCGCTGGGTGTGATTGGATATGTCTTAAATAATAATAAGAAAGAAAACAAGGCGAAAACAGATATTGTTGCCGAAAAAAATGCAGCAGTTTCAGTAAAAATTTCTGAAGTAAAAACAGAAGAAGTTTCATTAGATTTCGTTGCAAACGGAAACTTCCAGCCAATTCAGCAATTAACATTCTCTGCAGAAAAATCTGGAAAAGTTATCACTGTGTTAGCTAAAGAAGGTGACTATGTAAGAGTAGGTCAGACATTACTAACAATGAGAGGTGATGCTATTAATGTAAGTGCTCAGCAAGCGCAGGCTGCTTATCAAAATGCAAAATCAGATTATAACAGATACGAAAATGCTTTTAAAACAGGCGGTGTTACAAAACAACAATTAGATCAGGCAAAATTAGCTTTAACAAATGCGGAGTCTAACCTGAAACAAGCGAACATTAATGTTGGAGATACTAAAGTAAAAGCGCCAATTAATGGATTTATCAATAAAAAATACATTGAGCCAGGATCTATTTTAGCAGGAATGCCGGCAACTGCATTATTTGATATCGTAAACGTTTCTAAATTAAAATTAGTAGTTACTGTAAACGAAAATCAAGTGGCTAGTTTAAAAGTAGGAAATCAAATTAATGTAACAGCAAGTGTTTATCCTGATAAAACATTCTCTGGAAAAATTACTTTTATTGCTGCAAAAGCAGATGAGTCTTTAAATTTCCCGGTTGAAATTGAAATCACAAATAATGCAAACAACGACCTAAAAGCAGGTATGTACGGAACTGCAAACTTTGCATCAAACCAACAAAAACAACACTTAATGGTTGTACCTAGAAATGCATTCGTAGGAAGTGTAAGCAGTAACGAAATTTTTGTTGCTGAAAACGGAGTTGCAAAATTAAGAAAAGTAACTGCTGGAAGAATTTTGGGAGATAAAGTAGAGATTATCAAAGGATTATCTGATGGAGAAAAAGTAATTGTTACAGGTCAGATTAACTTACAAGACGGAAATACAATAGAAATTATTAAATAATTTTAAGCTTTAAGCATTAAGCCATAAGCTTTAAGCATTTTAAAAAGCCTAAAGCCTACAGCGTATAGCCTACAGCAAAAAACAAAATATATGAAATTAGCCGAAATATCCATAAAACGTCCGTCGTTAGTAATTGTATTGTTTACAATTCTGACTCTTGGTGGATTGTTCAGTTACAGCCAGTTAGGCTACGAGCTGATCCCAAAATTTGAACAAAACGTTATTACAATTTCTACTATTTATCCTGGAGCTTCTCCAAGTGAGGTAGAAAATACCGTGACAAAGAAAATTGAGGATGCGATTGCCTCCTTAGAGAATGTTAAGAAAATTGACTCAAAGTCATACGAAAGTTTATCTATCGTTTCGATTACCTTAACATCAAATGCAAAAGTCGATTTTTCTTTAAATGATGCACAGCGTAAAATAAACGCCATAATTAGTGATTTGCCAGATGATGTTAAAACACCGGCATTGACCAAATTCTCGCTGAGTGATTTACCAATTATGACGCTTGGTGCTAATGGTAAAATGGACGAAGCTGAATTTTATGACTTGATTGACAAAAAAATTGCGCCTATTTTATCTCGTGTACAAGGGGTAGCTCAGGTAAATATTATTGGTGGTTCTGAGCGTGAGATTCAGGTAAATCTTGACGCTGTAAAAATGCAGGGTTACGGACTTTCGGTTCCTCAGGTACAGCAGACTATTTTAAGTTCGAATTTAGATTTCCCAACAGGAAACATCCAGACTCGTAACCAAAAAATATTAATTCGTTTAGCGGGTAAATATAAAAGTGTTGATGAATTAAGAAACTTAGTGGTTTCTTCTCAAAACGGAATTCAAATTCGTTTAGGTGAAATTGCTGATGTTCAGGATACTCAAAAAATTGCCGAGAAAATTTCTCGTGTAGATCAAAAAAGTGCGATTGTTTTACAAATTATTAAACAATCTGATGCAAATGCCGTTGCGGTATCTGAGCAGTTATTAAAAACAATTGCAACTCTTGAAAAAGATTATAAAGTAAATCAGTTAAAACTTGAAGTTGCAAAAGACAGTACTGTATTTACTCTTGAAGCAGCAGACTCTGTTGTTCACGATTTATTAATTGCGGTAGTTCTGGTAGCATTTGTAATGTTGTTCTTCCTTCACAGTATTAGAAACTCGTTGATTGTAATGGTTTCGATTCCTGCATCGTTAATTGCAACTTTCATCGGAATTTATTTAATGGGATACACCTTAAACTTAATGAGTTTACTTGGATTATCTCTTGTGGTTGGTATTCTTGTGGATGACGCGATTGTGGTATTGGAGAACATTTACAGGCACATGGAGATGGGTAAAAGCCGAATTCGTGCATCTTATGACGGAACAGCTGAAATTGGTGGAACCGTAACTTCGATTACATTAGTAATTGTGGTGGTATTCCTTCCAATCGCGATGAGTTCTGGATTGGTATCTAATATCATTACACAATTCTGTGTTACGGTAATTATCTCAACGATGTTATCATTATTAGCTTCGTTTACTATTATTCCTTGGTTATCTTCTCGTTTCGGGAAATTAGAGCATATTGAAGGAAAGAATTTATTTGGAAGAATCATTCTTGGTTTTGAGAACTATTTAACACGTTTTACTGACTGGGTTTCTCATTTATTAACTTGGTGTTTAGATCATTATATTAAAACATTCATCGTAGTAATTGTATTGTTCTTAGTTTCGACAGTAGGATTAATGGGCGGAGGTTTCATTGGAGGAGAGTTCTTTGCTTCTTCTGATAGTGGAGAGTTCTTAGTTCAAATTGAAATGCCAAAAGATGCTTCGTTAGAGCAAACGAACTTCATGACGCAAAAAGCTGAAGCTTTCTTAAAAGCGCAAGAATATGTTCACAGCCAGATTACAACTGTAGGACAAACGAGTGAAGGATTTGGAGCGTCGCAAGCTACAGCATACAAAGCTGAGATCGACGTAAAAATGATCGAACAAAAAGATCGTACAGATGATGCGAATGTTTACGCGGCAAAAATTAAACGTAAACTTGAAAAAGTATTAGTTGGAGCAAAAGTAAAAACAGTTCCGGTTGGTATCTTAGGTACAGCAGAAGATGCTACATTAGGATTAATTGTAACAGGTCCTTCAACAGAAGCAGCGATGGCTTTTGCTAAAAAAGCGGAAGCAGAATTACGTACAATTCCAGGAACAACAGAGATTAAATTAACAGTTGAAGATGGAAACCCTGAAATTAACGTAAAAGTTGACCGTGATAAAATGGCTGCTTTAGGATTAACACTTCAAACAGTTGGTTTAACCATGCAGACTGCATTTAGCGGAAACACAGACGGTAAATATAGAGCTGGAGAATACGAATACGATATCAACATTCGATACAATTCATTCGACAGAAAAAGTATTACTGATGTAAGTAACCTTATTTTTGTAAACACAGCTGGACAGCAAATTAAATTATCTCAGTTTGCAGACATTACAGAAGGTTCTGGACCTAGCCAGTTAGAGCGTAGAGACAAATCTGCATCGGTAACGGTAAAAGGACAAAACGTTGGGGTTCCATCAGGAACAATCGTGCAGCAATGGCAGGCTAAACTAGATAAATTAGAGAAACCAGCTGGAGTAAATTATATTTGGGGTGGTGACCAGGAAAACCAATCAGAAGGATTTGGTACTTTAGGAATCGCTTTACTTGCTGCTATTATTTTGGTTTACCTTGTAATGGTGAGTTTGTATGACAGTTTCGTTCACCCGTTTGTTGTATTATTTGCTATCCCGCTTTCGTTTATCGGGGCGATGTTAGCCTTAGCATTAACAAACAACTCATTAAATATCTTTACGATTTTAGGTATTATCATGTTGATTGGTCTGGTGTGTAAGAATGCGATCATGCTTGTCGATTATACGAATCAAAGAAGAGCAGCAGGAGAATCAATCAGAACGGCATTAATTCAGGCAAACCACGCTCGTTTACGTCCGATCTTGATGACAACAATTGCGATGGTATTTGGTATGTTCCCAATTGCATTGGCAAAAGGAGCAGGAGCTGAGTGGAAAAACGGTTTGGCTTGGGTAATTATCGGAGGATTAATTTCTTCTTTATTCTTAACCTTAATTGTGGTTCCTGTAATTTATAATATCATGGAGAAAATCATTCATAAATTCTCTAAAGGAGAAAAAATCGATTACGAAGCTGAAATGCATGCCGATTATGTGCATACAGAATTAAGCGAAGACGGTTTTAATCCGAAACATACTCATTAAGATTTAAAATCTCAATATTGAAATTCCAAATTCCAATCCTGATCCCGAAGCTTCGGGACGGGAGGAAACGGTAAAAATAAAAATCCCAAATTCCTTAATTGGAGTTTGGGAATTTTTATGTTTTGGAATTTGGACTTTTTTTATTTCTTCACAACCTTAATCGTTTTGGTTTTTCCTTCTGATTTTACTTTTAAGAAATAAAAACCACTTGAAACATTAGACAAATCAATTTCAGACTGCGTATTGTTTATTTTTTTACTTAGAATGGATTTCCCCGAAACAGAAATTAGTTCAACTTCATCAATGTTTGAAGAATTACTGATATTCAAAACATGCTGAACAGGATTTGGATAATATTTAAAATTTGGCAGCACAAAATCTTCCGTAGAAAGAGAACCATTTACTTTTGCGGTAACCGCAAGACGTTCTTTACTTTCAATTCCGTTTATGGTTTGAGAGGCATAATAAGTAACACCGTCAACCAGAACAGTTGTTAAAGGTAAAGTTGGTTCAACTGCTTTTTTACCTGATTTGTTAGTTGAAGTCCCTTTAGTGCTGTACCATTTGATATTTTGGCCTTCAATAATAATATCTCCTAAAGTTTGGCCCGATTTAAATTCAAAAACAATCTCTTTTTTACCATCTATAATTGGTGCCGGAGCATCAATGACAACATTATATAAAGTATAGCAGCCATTTTTGTCCTGAGCAATTATTTGGTAAGTACCTGGTGCTAAATTTGAAAAAGTATTAGTTGTTGAAAATTGATATAGATTTGGCGATATTGCATATAGAATTTCTCCCGTTCCGCCCGTTGCATTAATAGTAATGGTTTGATTGTTTACAGTAACTGCTGCATGTATTATTTCAGGTTCTACAACAAACATCTGCAAAGAAACTATACATGCATTTGCATCTTTAACCTCTATATTATAAACTCCTGCAGCTAAATCTCTAAATATATTTGAAGTTTGTGGAGCAGCTATTGGTATGCCTGAAGCATTTCTTAGAGAATAAGTAAATGGGAATTTTCCTCCATGAGTATTTATCTCAATAGAACCGTCATTTGATCCATGGCAGGTTGCCTGTTTTGAAATCGCGCTTATTACTAAAGGATCGAAAGTGGTAATTGAAACGACATCTGTAGTTAGGCAGCCATTATTATCCTTTGTAGTAATGCTGTAATTACCAGGAACTAAATTGTTAAAAACATTGTTTGTCGAAAAAGTCTGTCCATTTAAAGAATATTGATATGGAAGTTTTCCGCTGGTTCCCTGAACGGTAATAGATCCTTTTTCATTTATACAAGAAATTTGAGTTACTGTAACAATAGATGGACTCTGAACATATTGATTAACAGTTATTGATTTAAAAGTAACACAGCCATTTTGATCTTTAGCATATATAGAATAAGTACCAGGAGCAACGTTAGCAAAAGTGGTCTTATCCGAATAAATAATGCCGTCAATAGAAAATTGATAAGGGACCAATCCTCCAGAAGCTGTGGCTGTTATAGTGGCATTGCTCAAACAGTCAACTAATTTAACGATTGATGCTTCAACGTTTAATTGCTTAGGTTCTGTTATTGTAAAATTTATTGGATCTGATATACAACTAAAGTCATCCTTAACAGTCGCCGTGTATGTACCGGCTGCTAAGTTGTTAAAAGTATTATCAGTCTGAAAATTTACTGAATCCAAAGAATAGTAATGTTTGCCATTTCCACCTGTTGAGGATAGTTTTACCGATCCATTACTTTCTCCTGCACAAGTTGCATCCTGCACTACAGAAAGAGCTAATATTGGCTTCAAATTAGGAACTGTTACAGGAACAGTAATTTCATTATTTTGACTATCACGAACTCTTACAAGATAGTTTCCTGCCGGCAGGTTATTGAATACATTTACAGGAGAAAAGTTATAACCGTCGATAGAATAAACATAAGCATAAGAAGAATTACCTCCAGAAGCTGTCATGATAATCATGCCTAAACCATTACAACTAACAGGCGAAACGTTTGCCGCAGCAACAAGCGGGGGATAAATTACCGTAGTAGGAGCTTGAAATATACAGTTGTTAGCATCTTTCACAAGTACGTGATATGTACCGGGCTGCAGGTTAGAAAAATAGGGACTGTTTTGATAATTCCCATTATTTAAAGAGTAACTATATTCTGGTCTTCCTCCTGTGGCATTAACCATAATTATATTTTGATTCTCAACAGTTGTATTTGCCATCAAAACATTTGGCTGGTCTATTTGTACTATATGAGGTTGACTTAAACAACCTAAAGCATCTTTTGCCTGAATAATATACATTCCTGCATGTAAATTATCTAATTGCAGATTACTGCCGGAATTATAAACGGTAAAAGGACCATTGTTTACGCTATAAGCATACGGGGATTTACCTCCAGAGGTAGGAACGATTATACGTCCGTTGTTCATCCCGTAACAGCTTACATTGATTTTAAGAGGTGAGCTAATGGTTAGCTGTTCATATATTTTTAGATCAAAATAATTGGTAGTGACCGTTCCCTTATTGTCAATTCTTGCATAAATTGTTTTAGATGGCGCCGAGCTGTTATACTGCGTTGGCTGTAAAATTGCATTAGCATTATTATTCGCATCATCCTGACTTAAATGAAAACTGACGGTGGTTTCTACCGGATTTAAATTGACAAGTAAAAGAGAATTTCTGGAAGTTAAATCAAAAAAATTATCTCCAAAACAATGTTCTATCGGGCTAACCTGAGCATAAAATAGATTTGAAATAAAGAGAAAAAGAAAACAAAGTAAAGTTTTTTTCATACGTATAGGTTTGTTAATTGGAGTAACAAATATATACGAAAAAATAAACCCTTAATAAATATAAAAGATTTATTGTTAAATAATTGAGTAATGTATTATGTTTAATTAGAGTTTTAACATGAGTGATATCAAAAAGATGACGCATTTTTCGATTGAATTTAATTCCGTTATTTTTTCACAATCTTAATCGTCTTGGTTTGTTCTTCTGATTTTATTTTTAAGAAATAAAAACCACTTGAAACATTAGACAAATCAATTTCAGACTGCGTATCGTTTACTTTTTTACTTAAAATGGATTTCCCCGAAATAGAAATTATTTCCACTTCGTCAATAGTTGAAGAATTACTAATATTCAAAGCATGTTGGGCTGGATTTGGATAATATCTAAAATTCGGCAACACAAAATCTTCCGTAGAAAGTGAACCTTTTACTTTTGCCATAACCGAAAGACGTTCTTTACTTTCAATTCCGTTTATGGTTTGAGAGGCATAATAAGTAACGCCATCTACTAAAACGGTTGTTAAAGGCAAAGTAGTTTCAATAGTTTTACGAGATTTTTCAGATGTAGAATTTGAAGAACTGTACCATTTGATATTTTGACCTTCAATCATAAGATCACCTAAAGTTTGTCCTGGAGTAAATTCTATGTTTAGATTGTTTTTTCCATTTATTAAAGGGGCTGGTGGATTTACGTTGAGATACAACACATTAATGCAACCATTCTCATCTATTATACTAATTTCGTGATCTCCGAAACTTACATTTGTAAAAACATTACTTGATTGTCGCTCTCCTAAGTAATCTATTGAATATAAATATTTACCACTTCCGCCCGTTGCATTGATGGTAATTGTTTGTTTGTCTATAATAGCTGTTGAATGTAAAATTGTTGGTTCTTGTATTTCTGTTTGCATTGTTGTGATACATCCATTAGCATCTTTAACTTCTACATTATAAATCCCCGCAGCTAGATACTTAAATACGTTTGTTGTTTGAGAATTTAATATTATAATCCCAAAATTATTTTTGAGTGTGTATGTTAAAGGAAGATTTGAGCTTGATGCATTTACTGTAATTGAACCGTCTTTTGTTCCAAAACAACTTACATTAGTTTTTAAGAGATCAATAATTATAGGTCGCGGAGAAATTATAACATTCATTGAAACAATACAGCCCAAATCATCTTTTGTATTTACTACGTAAACTCCTGCGGTTAAATTAGTGAATTCATTTGTAGAAACATAATTTCCCCCATTCAATGAATATTTGTGAGGAGGTTTCCCCCCTGATCCTGTTACAATAATAGAACCTTTTTCATTTTTACAAGAAATTCCCTGAATGGTTACAACAGAGGTTAAAGAATAAGGTTGTACAATAACATTAAAATAGTTGGTATAAATAATTCCTTTATAAACTGCACGAACATAAATTATCTTCGAAAAAGTATCACTAATATAGTTTTTTGGATTTGAAATGGGAATATTAGCGTTAAGATTTTCAACTGTTAAATGATAACTAACTGTAGTTTCTGCAGGATTTAAACCTTTAATTATTTGTGGCTCTGTAGAAGTTAAATCAAATATATTATCTCCATTACAATGCACAATATCATTCGGATTGGGTTGAGCATAAAATAGATTTGCAGTAAAGAGAAAAAGAAAACAAAGTAAAGTTTTTTTCATACGTATAGGTTTGTTAATTGGAGTAACAAATATATACGAAAAAATAGAGCCTTAATAAATATAAAGCATTTATTGTTAAATAATTGAAGATTAAATTGTGTTTAATTATGTTTTTTATTGAAATTTCCAGTGATTATTTCAAATACAAATAATGATTAAAATAGTCAATAATTGCTTTTCCCTGCAATAAAACATCAGCACCAATGATTCCGTGAACCGGCTTAGTTTTAAAAGATTCCAGCGCCTCGTTTACGTGCGAAAGATCAAAAATTACAATACTGAAATCTTTATTTTTCCAGCTTCCCAGCTGTAATTTATTTTGAGAAGAAATCTGTGTTGCCATACCGCTTCCGCCTGCGCCGGATGCTTTTGTTTTTGATTTTTTTGCAGCTAATTCAAAACGCTCGATACTTTCAAACCCAATGCAGGTGTTTGAAGCTCCCGTATCTAAAATGAAGTTTCCTGAAATACCATTAATTTTGGCTTTTATAGAAAGATGCTGTGTTTTGGTAACTTTAAATTTTATTTTTTTGTAATTCTCTTTTTTGAGAATCTCGTGAAGATTTTCCATTTTCGATAAGGATTGAAAATCAAAAATAAGCCAATTACAATCAAAAAACTAATTGCGTAATAGATATAATTTCCTGATGTTTCTTCTGTCGAAATAGAACCGTAATACACAAACGAACTCCAATAATAAGGCGATTTCTTGGCATTTGGAATCGATTTATCGCTTAGATATTCCAGTTTTGCATTGGCGTTGGCTTCAAAATACGGAACATCATTTTTGACATTTTTATAAAAATCAGACATAAAAACCGAAGTTGTAAAATCATTTACTTTCCATAAAGAAAACAACAGATTTTGCGCACCTGCAAACTGAAAACCTCTTGCAATACTCATTGCGCCTTCGGCTTTATAGAGTTTCCCAATTCCCGTTTCGCAGGCACTTAAAACCACTAAATCCGGATTAATACGCAGATTATACAACTCTGAATACAGGATTTCCTGATCGTAAAATTTAATGCTTGCCGGAGTTTCAATATCGCCCGAAGAAGCATGCGTACTCAAATGCAGAATAGCATAATTTGGAGCATCGCTTTTGAAATTGGCAAATTTAGCATTTGAGTTTTCTAAATATTTCCCTTTAAAATTACTACGGATCGATTCTAATTCTTTCTTCGAATAACGCAATTCAAAAGGAGTATCTTCGAAAACCGGAAAAACACCCAAAACCGTTTTTTTAGATTTTGAAACAGGTTTAGAATTCAGATAAATATTCGCCGAAGTATTATAAGCAATCTTGAAATCATTGAGCAAATAATGCATTTTGGCAAAATTTGTAGTGTTTGATTTCTGTGTAATTAAAGCTTCAAAAGGAAGAAAATTTAAAATTCCGTCTGGGACAATGATGAGGTTTTTATAAGTAAAATTAGTGGGTAAGTTTAATAAATCGTAAGCTCTTTTTCCAGAACGGTTGTACCCTGAAATATCATTTGTAATTGCATTTGCATCATTAAAATAATCTATGAAAAAGAGAATATCAACTATTTTTCCATCTCCAATAGGAACCCGATTTAATGAAATTCGATTATGTTTTAAAGTGAAATAATACAATTTTTCAGAACCCATAAAATAATAAACCATCATCGCTTTATCATTTTCTAATTTTGAAAATAAGGCTTTTAAATCGCATTTTTCGGGAAGATAATTTTGATTTTCAGACTGAATTTTTTTCAGCAGAAGCATCGATTCATTCTGCTTTTTTATTAACTGATTTATTTTTGAAATAGCAGCCAAATTTCCTTTTTGCTGTTCTTTTAAAATAGCGTTATTTGAGTTTTGAAGTTCTTGTAAAAGCTGCTTTTCTTCTGCAGAAGCATTTTTAATATTTGACCGATAACCTTTTAAAATACCCGATTTTGTTTTTTCGGATAACTGAAAAGCTTCTTCAAGATATTTCGTTTTGCCTTCTTTTTTAAACAAATCATCATAAATCGTAATGCATTTTTCGGTGCGGTTTCGCGATCGCAATTGCATCAGGATTTTTGAGTTTTCGTAAATCAGGTTATTCATCAATAAATCTTCGATATAAAAGGAAAGTTCAAAAGCTTTCAATGCTTTTTTAGGATCTTTCAGTTTTAGAATTTCCGCCTGTAAATCGAACGCATCAACTAAAACTGTTTCAGCATACAATTGGTTTTGATTTGGCAGTATATTTTTTGAATTGTAATTTGGAATCAGGGTTTTAAAAACAGCCGAAATCTGCTTCGTGCTTTCGTCATATTTTCGTTCATCAAAAAACAATAAAGCTTTTTCATAATAGAGTTTAGCCAATTTTCTAGGCTGTTGATTTTTTGTTTCAAAAAATAACTTTTCGGCCTTTTGCATATAAGAATCAGCAATATCAAATCGATGCCATTGTCTGTTCATCGAAGCCAGATTTCGATAAGAATTTGATAAAGTTTCTGATTGCCCTTTTTCGTTTTGGAGAAATTTTATGGAAGATTCAAATGCTTTTTCTGCATTGTCAGAAGAGTTTTTAATTAATAAAAGCTGTTTTGAACCTAACCAATAATTATTCCCCAGATTATTCCATAAAATTCCCTTCTGTAAATTCGATAATTTCTCCGTTTTTAATGTGTTTTCTAATAATTCAATTGCCGAAGAAATTTTACCCGAACTCTGATAAACATTTGATAAATTCAGAATGGCAGCAAACTTTTGTTTCTGCGCGTCGGGATAATTTTTAGCAGTATTTACAATGAAATAATATTGTTTTATAGTGTTTTCGGCGCTGTCATAATCGCCCAAAACGGTGTATAAATTTCCTAAAGGTTTTAGGCAGAATTCAATTATATCATAATCGCCCAGTTTTTGTTTTTGATAAAGCTGCCAGGCTTTTTCGTAACTCGAGATCGCATTTTGTGTCTGACCAAACTGGTTTTCATAATAGGCTTTGTTGCAGTTTAAAACCACAATTGCCAATAATTCGTTTTTGGTTTTAGGTTTCGGATTTTTCCAGAAATCAGCTTCTGCAGCAGTTAAATTTTGTAACGCTTCCGCGGAAGGATGAGCGGTGAAACTATCAATCGCATTATATATTTTATCTTCCTGAAGTTGTCCAAAGACATTCAGATTTATAAAAAGAAAGATTAAACCATATAAGCGATATAAGTTCATATTGAATTGATTGTATCATCAAATGTCAGTCTGAGCGAAGTCGAAGACCTTTTTTGTTATGAAGCCTTCGACTTCGCTCAGGATGACATCAATGTTTAAAATTTCCATATCCCATAAACCTGAAAGTAATTAAAGTTTTGTTCAAAATTAATTACATAACGCGCGCCTAAACTCGGACCAATTCTAGCGAAACCTGCTGTTAAATCAAACAAAAGACCTGTTTTAAAATCGGCAAAAGAAGTTTTTATTTGATTGTTTGTTGTGCTGGTATCGATTAAAAAGTTTCCTTTATCGCCTTCGTAAGTATCAACTTTTATATTCTGATTCTGTTCCTGAGAGACATTAATATTAGCTTGGATACCAGCGCCAATCCCAATGTAATTATTAATGTTATACCGAATTAAAATCGGAACTTCCCAATTGATATTCTTGTTTTCGGTTGCGGTGGTAGTTCGTACCAATTGTCTTACTCCGTTTGCATTTGTGTTTAACTGATCGACAACTGTAACGGCGCTGTTGTATTTATTTAAGGCATTGACCCACTCCACCTGCCAGTAAAAACGATACGATTTAAAAGGCGAAATCGTCGCACCCACAAAATAACTCGTCGATTTGTCTAAGTCAGGATAAAAGTTGTATCCGGCTTTTGCCCCAATCGAAATTCCGGGAAGGAATCGGGTAGTGGCGTAGTTGGTAATTATAGGCTCGTTTTTATCAAAAATAATCGACGTCCGGCTTTTGGTTTTTACTTTATGAAAGTCTTCACCAAACTTCATCGAATATTTTACAAAACCCTTTGTACTGTCTTTTTCTTTTACATTTTTCTGCTCTGTTCCTGGCAGATAAATATTCTTAAACGTAAAAATAATTTGTTTCTGTTTGATAATCGTATCCAGACAGCTCACGGTTGGTTCTTCTCCTTTTGGACAAATCGGGCATTCTGGATACATGCTTTCGATCTGAAAAGTTTTCTTGTCGAACATATCCGGAATATCTGTTTCTAAACGAATTTTTCTCGCCGGACCTTCGCCATTATTCTGAAAACGGGTTTTAAAATTAACCCTTTTAAAACGTACCAGTCTATAATTCATAAAACGTCCGTTAGATCCCATTTTATTTGGATCGTGAGACGTTACAATTTCCATTTCCAGGTTTTTAATCTTATGGTTTTTATAACTTCGATTCGGAACAAAAATCCCTCGCATAGTAACCGTTGCGCTGGTATCTTTTATCATTTCGGGAGTTGTTTTAAAAGTATAAAAAACATTTCGGGTTTCTCCCGGATTAGCCTCATCAAATTCTAAAACCGATACATTATGATAAGTTTTATGAGCATCTAAAAGCGAAGCATCGAGATCTTCTTCGGTAGTAGTATTTCGGTACTTTTTAAGTTTGAAACTGTTTTCGGCGGAAGCCAAAAAATTATTCGAATCGTCAAGATCATCTACAGCCGCCACTAAGTTTTCTTTTACTTCGCGTTCGCCCGCATAGGTTCTAAAATCGCTTAATTCGAAATTATTGTGTTTAAATTGTTTCTCATTATAAAACAAATAAAGCTTTCCGTTTGCCACATAATTCTCCAGATTTTGATAACTTACTACGACTACCATTTCCTGCTCCGGAATAGGATCGCAGTTTTTTAAAAGCGCAAAACCATTTTGATCTGCGATCGAAGCAATATCTTTATAATTAGTATCTGTAATATCATTTACAGCCACTTTTTTCGGGCGTGTTGCCGGTGGTTTTCCGTTGTCGTAATTGTTGGTTACGGCAAGTCTCGTGGTGTAAGTTCCTTTCTTTTTATATACGTGTTTAGGCTCAGCTTCTTTACTGTAATGTCCGTCTCCCAGTTCCCATAAATACGAATAACTTGGTTTTGGAGCACCCGCAATAGGAATCAGCGGTGGTGTTTCGGGTTTAAAAGAAACGGCATTTCCGTTCTGGATAAAACCAATCGAGGCTCTTCGGGTTATGGTGTCTTTTACTTTGGTTTGTCCAATACATAAAATAGAGAATAGAATAAAGAAAATAGACAGTTGTGGTTTCATAACTAGACAGTTTTTGGGTTCTAAAATGGTCGTAATCAATTTTAAAACAGGATTAAATGTAAAAAAAAGTGATGAGCAAATCATCACTTTCTCTTAAAAAAGCATTTGTAAGTTACTGAATGGCATTAATTGCAGCAACAAGCTGAGCTTCGGTACCGACTGTTGTTTCGGCAAGGGTAAAAGTATAAACGTCGTTGGCAGCAACGGTTACGGCTTTAATTGCATATCTCCATTGACCATTAGATTCTGTCGCAAAAATCACGTGACATTTTAATCCAATTGGTATTTGGCCATAGTGTTCGCTAAATAATCCTGCAGGCGTATAAGTATCTAATTTTGCTAATGCATTTGTTCCTTCACCATCGTAAGAAAGGTAAACAGCGCTGTTTGTATTATTATATCCGTCTGGCGCTTTTACCAAAAGAGTCGTTTTTGGTCTAGGATCGCTGTAAAAACGGTCCACATTTGTCCATCCAAAGTTTCCAAAAGTGACATAATAATTGGCACCTTCGCCTTGTACACCGCCTTTGCCTCCGGTTCCGTCAGCATTTGCTTTTGCATCTCTCCATGCTAATTCTCCTTTATCATCGATAACACCAGTCCATAAAGTCATCGCATTATCCAGACCATCAGTTAAAGCAGTTGGAACAATCATATTCATATAGCATGAATTTTTAAGTTCAACACCGCCTTGTGTCGCTTTGATGAAAAATTCTCCACCTGAAATTAAAAGGTTTTTCTTTCCATCGGCAGTAATTCCCATTGTTGGTTTGTTGGTTACCAGCATATTTCCTTTATCAAAAAGTTCGATGTATTCAATATCAACTTGTCCGGTTACAGGATTTCCGTTTTTGGTTAAACAGTCTCCGTTAATAGATAGTTTTACTCCTTTTGCCGAAGTTAAAGTTACCACACCATTTCCTGCCGTGATGGTAAAGTTTTGAGTATTTCTTTTTACTCCTTTTTCACTAATGCTTTTAAATGCTGCTGAAGTTGGCGGTAATACAATATTATTGCTGTCATCGACATCGCTGTTATCGCAGCTTACAAAAGAGATTAGTAAAACGAATAAAAGTCCGATTGTTTTAAAATTTGTGTTCATAATTTCTGGTTTTTAATGATTATTATATTGATAGATGTTCGGGGTTAGCATTTTGTTACCCCTGTTTTTAATTTTTTTTATTTATGCCGAAAGACATTTGTCTTCAAACAGATTTCCGTCTTCGTCTACAGCCACAAGAATGCTTTTCTTCTGCGAAAGCGTAACAATTAAATAGATCCATACAATAGACCAAATCCCGAAAGTGAGACAGGTAAGAAACAAATGAAAAGTATGATTGACGGCTTTTTTTTCTTTAGATAAAACCACGTAAGGAAGTTTCTCATTGTGCTCTACGATTACGAATCCATTTCTGGTTTTGGCAGAAATCATTTCGTGAAATTGGGCTGAAGTTTTTTCGTTTGTAAATTGATACGTTTCCATTTTCTCTTAAGTTTTAACTCTTTTAAAAGATATTTGTTCCCTTATATCCACACCGATGATGAATTGTTACCCATTTATTTGAAATTCTTTTTTAACTTTATCTGATTAAAAGTTTTTTTATGGATAAAAACAAAGTACATCCTGACCAAATATATATTGACGGCCTTGCGCAAAACGACTCGGCAATTATTCAGTCCATATATAAAAAGTTTGTTCCTAAAGTTGTAATGTTTATTATGAACAATTCTGGCGATAGAGACCAGGCGCAGGATGTGGTTCAGGAAATTTTGATTTTGCTTTTTAATCAGGCCAAAGCCAATTCACTTCGATTAACCTGTCCGTTCGATGCTTATTTCTTTTTATTATGTAAAAGGAAATGGCTCAACGAACTCAAAAAAACATCAAATAAAGGGGTAACAATTATAGAAGATGCAGTATCTATGAATGAATCTGCACACGAGTTAATTGGACAAACCGAAGAATTTGATGAAAAACAGCAGCTTTTTGACACCATGTTTCAGAAATTAGGAGACAAATGCCAAGAACTTTTAAAGCTGAGTTTTGAAATTAAATCGATGGAAGAAGTGGCCGAAAAACTAAATGTTACATACGGTTATGTACGCAAAAAGAAATCTTTATGCGTGGGCCAGTTAACACAGTGGATTCAGGAAGCAAAAAACTTTAAATCTTTAAAAAACAATTAGTCATGAACGAAGAACGCTATATATTATTTGATCAATATCTTCAAGACGAATTAACGCCCGATGCTAAAAATGATTTTGAAAAACAATTGCTGCAAGATTCTGAATTTGCGTCTGAATTTGAGACCTTTAAAAATGTGCAGTTTCAGTTAGCAAACAAGTTTGAGTTTGAACAGGAAAGAGAAGCGTTTAAAGAAAACCTGACGAACATTTCGAACAAACATTTCAATAAGAGAACAAAAGTGATAGGTTTAAAACCGTGGTATCTTGCAGTTGCAGCTTCGGTTGCGGTGCTGTTTGGGTTATTCTTTTTTAACTATAACCAAAATCCGGTTTTTGGAGATTATAACAACCCAGAGCAGGCTAATTTTGCAGAAAGAGGAACGGTTAATGAAGCTTTAAAACAAGCCGAAGAAGCCTATAATACTAAAAGATACAATAAAGCTATTCCGTTTTTTGAAACCGTTTTATTGAAACAAAAAACAGCCGAAATTCAGTTTTTTTATGGCGTTTCTTTATTAGAAGAAAGTCATTATTTAAAAGCCGAAGCCGTTTTTAATGAATTGAAAACAGGAACTTCTGTTTACAAAGAAAAAGCAATTTGGTATTTGGCATTATCAAAATTAAAACAAAAAGATTACGATGGCTGCAAACAAATCCTGCAGACCATTTCTGAAGATTACGAAGACTACGATCAGGTTCAGGAGCTTTTAAACCAACTGGATTAGATTTTATATACTCAAAAAGCGAGAATATTAAAAAAAACAGAAAAAAATTACTGCTTTTACGTGAAACCTCAATCGAATTTAGAATTTTAGTTCTAAATTCGATTTTTGTTTTTATAAGAACTTACTTAAAAATAACCAAAGACATAACCAGCCCCAATTAATGAAAAAGATTACGCTATTTCTTTTTATTGTATTTTCTCAAACCATTTTCAGTGCGGTCAAAATTACCGAAACTGAAAAACTTGCTTTAACCTGCAAAGTTTGGGGTTTCTTAAAATACTATCATCCAAAAGTAGCGGGTGGAGAAGTAAATTGGGATAATCAGCTTTTAGAAAAATTACCTAAAATAGAAAAAGCACAAACTAAAGAAGAGTTCTCTTTAATTCTGGAAAACTGGATTGATGATCTTGGGCCTGTAAAAGAAATTGCTCCAATCGTTATATCAAAAGAGACAAAGGTTTTTGACAAGAATTTCGATTTAAGTTGGTTTAATGATAAGATATTTTCTAAAAAGCTTTCGAAAAAATTAAAATTTATTGAGGATAACAGGTTTCAAACCGATGAAGAAATAGGGCCGGGTTACAATCCGCTTAAAAACGGAAATTATTTTAATCTGAAGTTTGACGATAAAAACTCCAGAATCTTATGGTATTTTATGTATTGGAATTTAGTTGAATATTTCTTTCCGTATAAATATAAAATGGATCAGAAATGGGATGTAACTTTTAAGCAAATGCTTCCTTTAGTTCTTGAAGCAAAAAGCGAAGATGATTTTTTTACAACAGTACGCAAAACAGCTTCTAAGCTTGATGATAGTCATGTTGAATTTGCTTTATATAAGAATTCTGTATTTGAAGGAAGCAGGAGGTTTTTTCCTGCTGCCTGTAGAATAATCGATAACAAAATGGTAGTTACTGAAATTCTTGCCGATAGTTTGGCGCAAGCCGATGATATAAAAGTAGGCGATGTAATTACGAAAGTAAATAATAAAACTATTGCAGCATATATCTCAGAATACAGAGATTTATTTGGGGCTTCAAACGAGCCGACTCTTTTAAGTAAACTGGTTAAGAAAATTTTAAACAGCACTTCAGAAAAAGTGGATGTAGAGTTTTTAAAAGATGGTAAGTATACAACAAAAGCAATGACATGGCATGATTATCATGATTCTCACAGAAATGAATTTAAAAAAGGAGCTAAAAAGAAAAAGGAAAAATTTAAGCTTTTAGATGATAATATAGGATACGTAGACATGGGACGTATTAAAAGCGCAAATGTTCCGGATATGATTGAAAAATTAAGACCAGCCAAAGCGATTATTTTTGATATGAGAAATTATCCGCAAGGAACATATAATGATATTGCTAATTTTTTAAACGCTCATGAAGAAAAATTCGCCATTTATACACATCCAGACTTTAGTTATCCCGGAAAATTTAAATGGACAGAAGGGTCAATGTGCGGATCCGAAAACAAAGACAATTATAAAGGAAAAGTAATTGTACTGCTTAACGAAGAATCCTTAAGTCAGGCAGAATGGACAGCGATGTGTTTTCAAACAGCTGGCAATACAACCATTATAGGAAGCCAGACAGCTGGAGCAGATGGAAATGTAATCGAGCTTGATTTTGCCTCGTTTCATACCAGATATACAGGAATTGGGGTTTATTATCCTGACGGACGAGAAACCCAAAGAATAGGAATCATTCCGGATATTGAAGTAAAACCAACCATTAAAGGAATTCAGGAAGGAAAAGATGAAGTTTTAGATAGAGCTTTATTGTTTGTAGAAACAGGAAAATAAACTTAAAATATGTCATACTGAGCGATCCCGAGGTACCGGGGAGAAGGCCAAATAAGCAAATAGAAAAGAATTGGGGGTCTTTTTTTTCTGCCGACTTCTCCCGATGCCTCGGGATCGCTCATTACATAAAAACAAAAGAATCCGTTTTAATCTGTGTTTTCACGAAGTGAATCGGTGTTATCCGTGTTCTATTTTATGGCAAAGTGTATCTCTCAAGTATTTTCGTTACTCCTCTCAACAAAGCGAATCTGTTAAATCTGCGGGCCAATCTCTACTTAATTGGTATTCTTTTAATATTGTCGTAATTTTGACAACTTTAAAATTAGACCATTGAATTCAACACTCATTATTACCGATACCCATACGCACTTATATTCTGAAGAATTTGATCAGGATCGCGACGAAATGATTCAACGCGCTATTGATGCCGGAATTACACGTTTTTTTATTCCTGCAATCGATGCTGCTGCTACGCAGTCTATGTATGATTTAGAAAAAAACTATCCGGATAATATTTTCCTTATGATGGGTTTGCATCCCACTTATGTAAAAGATAATTATTTGGATGAATTAGCGCATGTAGAAACCGAATTGGCTAAGCGAAAATTCTACGCTGTAGGCGAAATTGGAATCGACTTGTATTGGGATAAAACACATTTAAAAGAACAGCAGATTGCTTTTAGAAGACAGATTCAATTGGCAAAACAATACAAATTACCCATCGTAATTCATTGCCGCGAAGCTTTTGATGAAATCTTTGAAATCCTTGAAGAAGAAAAATCTGAAGATTTATTTGGGATTTTTCATTGTTTTTCCGGAACTTTAGAACAAGCACAGCAGGCAATTTCTTATAAAATGAAATTAGGAATTGGCGGTGTAGTAACATTCAAGAACGGAAAAATTGATCAGTTTTTAAATCAAATCGATTTAAAACATATCGTTTTAGAGACAGATTCGCCTTATTTAGCGCCAATTCCTTACAGAGGTAAACGCAATGAAAGCAGTTATTTAGTCAATGTAATTTCGAAACTGGCAGCGCTTTATAATATTTCTGAAGAAGAAATTGCAGCGATAACAACTCAAAATTCAAAAGACGTTTTTGGGATTTAACCTGCGCCTTACAAAACTTTAATTTTTTTTTTGTTCTTTTGCCCACTTAAAACCAATATAAATAATGCAGAGATTTGATGCCATTCGACCGTTTTATGATTCCGAAATAAATGAAGCACTTCATGATGTTGTAAATCATCCAATGATGAAAACCATGATGAACTTTACGTTTCCGGAAGTGGAAGATGAGGTTTGGAAGGAACAGCTTAAGAAAACACATTCTATTCGCGATTTTCAATGCAATTTTATTTATAATACCATACAAAGGGTTCTCGAAAAAAGTTCTGAAGGTCTTACAACTTCAGGTTTTGAGAAACTGGAACCCAATACTTCTTATCTGTTTATCTCTAATCATAGAGATATTCTTCTGGATACTACTTTATTGAACGTTTGTTTGTTCGAACATGGTTTAGTCATGACAGCATCTGCAATTGGCGATAATTTGGTTAAAAAAGCTTTCTTGTCGACATTGGCTAAATTAAACCGAAACTTTTTAGTTTTAAGAGGATTAACGCCTCGCGAAATGCTGCAAAGTTCAAAACTGCTTGCAGAATACATAGGCCAGTTATTGCTTCGCGAAAATCGTTCGGTTTGGATTGCACAAAGAGAAGGAAGAACAAAAGACGGAAATGACGAAACCAATCCAGGCGTTTTAAAAATGATTGGAATGGGTTCTGACGAAGAAAACTTAATGGATTATTTTAAGAAATTAAAAATCGTTCCGGTTTCTATTTCTTATGAATACGATCCAACCGATGTTTTAAAAATGCCGCAATTAATGGCAGAAGCAAACAACGAAGTTTACGTAAAAGATAAAAATGAAGATTTCATGACCATTTTAAGCGGTATCATGGGAACCAAAAAAAGAATACACATTTCTGTTGGCGATGTTTTAGATACAGAGATTGATACAATTGTTGCTGAAAATGACAATGTAAACAAACAAGTTCAGGCTTTGGCACAAACAATTGATGATGTTGTTTTGAAAAACTATCAATTATGGCCTACTAATTTTATTGCTTACGATATTTTAAACGAAACAGATCGATTTGCTGACAAGTACAAGGAAAGTGAAAAATCGCTTTTTGAGCGTCGTTTAGAAATGCGTATCGGAAGCGATAATCCTGTTACCAGACAAGGATTTCTGGCAATGTATGCTAATCCGGTTGTCAATAAATTAAAATACCACGATGTCATCTAAAGCTAAAATACTTTTGATTTATACCGGAGGAACTATCGGTATGAGCAAAGACTTTGAAACCGGCGCACTTAAAGCGTTCAACTTTGGGAAATTACTCCAAAAAATTCCCGAAATCAAACAATTAGATTGTGAGATCGAAACGGTTTCTTTTGAAGATCCTATAGATTCATCGAACATGAATCCTGCAGAGTGGACAAAAATTGCAGAAATCATCGAAGAAAATTATGTTTCTTATGATGGATTTGTAGTACTGCACGGTTCAGATACCATGTCATATTCGGCTTCAGCATTGAGCTTTATGCTGGAGAATTTAGCCAAACCGGTTGTATTTACGGGATCGCAATTGCCAATTGGAGATTTGCGTACTGATGCTAAAGAAAACTTGATTACAGCGATTCAAATTGCGTCGCTTCAGGAAAACGGAAAACCGGTTATCAACGAAGTATGCTTGTATTTTGAATATAAATTATATAGAGGAAACAGAACCTCAAAAGTAAATGCCGAACATTTTAGAGCCTTTACAGCGCCAAATTATCCTGAATTGGTAGAATCTGGTGTACACCTAAAATTAAACTCACATTTATTTCTTCCTGTAAAAAAAGATGCTGCTTTGATTGTTCACAAAAACTTAGACAATCATGTTGCTATTATAAAAATGTTCCCGGGAATGAGCGAAATAGTTTTGGCTTCAATCCTGTCAACTCAAGGTTTGCGAGGCATTGTTTTAGAAACTTACGGATCTGGAAACGCTCCAACCGAAGATTGGTTTTTAAACTTAATCGAAAAAGCCATTAACTCTGGAATGCACATTGTAAATGTAACGCAATGTTCAGGCGGAAGCGTAAACATGGGACAATACGAAACCAGTACCGCTTTAAAATCTCTTGGCGTTATTTCCGGAAAAGATATTACAACAGAAGCCGCCATCACAAAATTGATGTATCTGCTTGGGCATAATATTCCGCAAAACGAATTTAAAGACGTTTTTGAAACGGCACTTCGAGGGGAAATCTCGTTATAAAATTCCAATATTTTAAATTCCAAATTCCAATTTCTCTCAAAATTTTGCAGAATTAATAAATTATCTTGGTCAACTTTGTCAAAGTTTTAAACTTTGACAAAGTTCTTACGACAAAGTAAATTGGAATTTGGAATTTTTTTATTGGAATTTATCAAAACTTAGAATTTCTATAAGGAACCGGACAAGTCTCTAAATCTTCAGAAGATTTATTTTTCTTGTAATACATATATACAATAACCGAAAGAATACAGATAATTCCCTGAATGGCAATCGTAGTTCGAACTCCAAGAGAGTGCGAAACACAACCAATAATTAAACTCCCAACCGGAATCATTCCCTGATACGCCATCATGAAGTAGCTGATACTTCTGGAACGCATGTTTACAGAACTGTGCGTTTGAATATAAATATTGATAGATGAGGTTTGTCCCATCATTCCTATTCCGCTTAAAGTCATACAAATTAAAGCGATGGTAAGACTACTTGAAACAGCTAGAATAATTACACTTAAACCCAAAAGTAAACTGGCTGCGATCAATAATTTACTCATATTTTCAGCAGATTTTAGATTGGCTAGATAAATAGCAGATAAAACAGATCCAATTCCGGCAGCACTTTCAAACCAACTGAAAGTTTCGGCATTTCCGTTGAAGATATCTTTGGCAAAAACAGGCATAAGTGTATTAAATGAAATCACAAATAAACTGCTGCAGGTAAGCATTAAAAGCATTCTTGCCATTTCGGTTTCTTTCTTCACATAATCAAGTCCTTCAATAAGATCGTCCAGCATATTTAGTTTGTTTTCGGCTTTAATGTGCGGCGTGATTTTCATTAGCATTAATGAAATTAAAACAGGAACATAGCTCACAAAGTTTCCAATGAAACAGATGTCTTCTCCGTATTCGTGCAAAATAATTCCTGCAAGTGCAGGTCCGGCAATACGGGCAAAGTTGTTCATTGTTGAATTAAGCGCAACCGCATTAGGAAGGTCTTCTTTATTGTCGACAATGTCAATCATCATAGTTTGGCGGCACGTCATATCAAAAGCATTGATAATTCCCTGAATTAGACTTAATGCTAAAATAAAGTTGATATTGTATATTTTGAAATAAATCAGTAAAGCTAAAGTCCCTGCTTGCAGCATAGCAAGAGATTGCAGGAATATTAAGGTTTTGTGTCGGTCGTAACGTCCAATGATACTTCCGGCCAGCGGTGCTAAAAATAAAGACGGAATCATGCTTAAAAAAGTGGCCAGTCCTAGTAAAAATACAGATCCTGTTATGCTGTAAACCATCCAGCTTACAGCAGTTTTCTGCATCCAGGTCCCGATAACAGAAACAGATTGTCCATAAAAGAATAACTTGAAGTTTTTTGATTTTAACGCTTTAAACATAACCTGAAATATTTTTTTACAAAGTTCGGGATTATGATTTCATTAGAAAAATTAATAATTTTACTGATAATAAGTAGTAAAACTTATCAATATGGAAATTTACCAACTCGAATATTTTATTAAAACTGCTGAGGTACTGCATTTTACAAAAGCAGCTGAATTGTGTTTTGTAACGCAATCCGGACTTTCGCAGCAAATAAAAAAACTGGAAGAAGAACTCGGAATGCCCTTATTTAAAAGGATTGGAAAAAAAGTACAGCTTACTGAAGCTGGTTCTGTTTTTTTAATTCACGCCAAAAAAGTGGTAGAAAATGTAGAAAACGGAAAACAGGCAATCGAAGATTTAAACGAAATGATTGGCGGTGAAATACGAATAGGTGTTACTTATATTTTTGGTTTATTAGTGCTGCCTGTTGTGAATGCATTTGCAAAAAGATATCAGAATTTAAAAATCATAGTAGATTATGGTACAACAGAAGCCTTAGAGCAAAAACTGATTAATAATGAACTAGATTTGGTTTTGGTTATTTCGTCGCATGAAATTGGTCCTCCAATTCAAAAAGTACCTTTGTTTACCTCAAATATGGTAATGGCGGTTTCAAAAAAACATTCTTTAGCTTCTTTAGAAAAAATACCATTTAAGAAAATAGAACAAGTGCCTCTGATTCTTCCGGGAAAAGGATCAAATTCCAGAGAATATGTAGAAATACTGTTTGTAAAACATCACATGAAACCGAAGATTTCTATAGAATTAAATTCGATTAATGCCTTATTACAAATGGTAGAAAACAGCGACTGGGCAACTATAGTAGCCGAAAAAGCATTAAAAGGCTGGGAACATAGCCTTAAAGCGATTCAAATTACAGGAGTTGCAACCAAACGAGAATCTTTTATGCTCACAATTGGAAGTTACCAAAAGAAAGCCGTAAAATTATTTATGGAAGAATTTAGTAAGAGTATAAACGAATCTTAAAAATTAACGTTGTGTAACTCGATTTTTTTTGTGTTATTTGCAGACCAAAATAGAGAGGTGTCCGAGTGGTTGAAGGAGCTAGCCTGGAAAGCTAGTATATGGGTAACTATATCGAGGGTTCGAATCCCTTTCTCTCTGCAAACCTCTTGTGAATTTCGCAAGAGGTTTTTTTATACTACCGGAATATAAATATCAAACTTAGCACCATGGTTTAATTTGCCTGTTGCCGTAATGATTCCTTGATGATTTTCTACAATCTTCTTTGCTATCGCAAGACCAATTCCAGTTCCCTTGTATTCTGTTCTGCTA
The DNA here is from genome assembly GCF_058807735.1 of Flavobacterium sp. GW821-FHT12A05. Taxonomy (NCBI): domain Bacteria; kingdom Pseudomonadati; phylum Bacteroidota; class Flavobacteriia; order Flavobacteriales; family Flavobacteriaceae; genus Flavobacterium; species Flavobacterium sp. GW821-FHT12A05. The sequence goes on from NZ_JBXAQY010000006.1 coordinate 404,006, forward strand.
TGAAGCTGCTGAAACATTTCGAAAACACGATTTTCAAATTGCTGCTCAAACCCAATACCATTATCGCTGATTACGATATGGCAGTAATCAGATGATGACGGAAGATTCTTTGTTTTTTGTTTGGTATATAGACTTTCTATTGTAATACGGGGAATTTCTCCTTGTTTTGAAAATTTTAGAGCGTTACTTATTAAATTGCATATAAGTTGGTAAAACTGTGACGGTATTATGTAGGCGCAGCAATTTCCGGATACTTTTACAATTGCCTTTTTGAGGTTGATTTCTTCACTTAAATCTTCTATTACTTTATTTATAACGTCATTAATAGCAGCGTTTTCAAATTTCTTTTCGGTTACATTTGTGCGCGAGTACGTTAATAAATCGTTTATAAGTCCTTGCATATAAGAAGCAGCGACTTCGATACGTTCTAAATAATATTTTCCCTTATCAGTTAAATTTTGCTGTTCCTCTGTATTTATCCTATCTGTAAAAACCTGTATTTTTCTTAAAGGTTCTTGTAAATGATGACTTGAAATATAGGTAAAGGCTTCGAGTTCATTATTTATCAATATTAATTCTGTTGCTCGTTTTTCTTTTTCCTTATTTTGAAAAGTAAGTTCTGCATTAGCAATAATAAGTTCAGCGGCACGGTTTTCTTTTTCCTGATTTTGATATGCCAGTTCAGCATTGGCAATAACAAGTTCAGCCGCGCGTTTTTCTTTTTCTTTGTTTTGATAGGCAAGTTCATTATTTGCTATAACTAATTCTGCTGCGCGGTTTTCTTTCTCTTTATTTTGGTAAGCTAGTTCGATATTGGCAATAATCAGCTCTGCGGCACGTTTTTTCCGCTCTTCTATTTGCTGAGAAAGTTTTTTATTGACCAGCAGTAATTCGTCGTTATGATTTGCTTTATTCTTTTCTGGAGAAGCAGTAACATCAGGCGGAATATTCTTTTTTTCATTCATCTTTTAGCAGACATTTACCCAAATATAACCTAACTAGATTTAAAGTGTTTGTTTTAAATGTTATAAGTGAATTTATAATAAAAAACCAGCGCTATTACTGAAAACTGAAATTTATTTATTTTAAGTTTTTTCTTATGTTTTTTTTTAATGTTTAGGTAATTTAATAACCTGGAAAGTTGAATTGCCACAAGGAAGTCTTCAAAAGATAATTAAGAAAAGCAAATTAAAAAAAACAAAAGTTCTACTCCTTAAAAAAAAGAAAGAATCATAAATACATAGTCGCGAAAAGTTATTTTCAAAATACGGTTTCCCTCATTATTTTATACTAGAAATATTATATATTTGGCCCCTGTGTAATATAAATAACTTAATGGATTTACCTCCTTATTCGCCAGGATTACATAAACTGGTTACCCTGCATGTCGACGAAATTTCTAAGCTAACCAACAGCAAAGGCTTTGTTGATGCTACCAATTCTATTTTAGAAAAATATGAGCTTGAAAAGGTTGGTGCGGTTGTTCATAATTTTGACAATAATAGTTTTACAATCTCATTCTGTTTAAAGGAGTCTCATATTTGTATACATACCTGGCCAGAATACAATCAGCTAACGCTGGATGTTTATTTGTGCAATTATCTTCAGGATAATTCGCATAAAGTGCGTGCCGTGATGGCCGATTATATTGCCTATTTTGATGCAGATATTATTAAAGATTTTGAAATTAACCGATAAGATATGAAGATTCCTTGTTATATCTGTGATATTGAAACCGAATTAGAGGTTGGTTTTGAAGTAGTCAATTTTGTCTGTCCGCATTGCCAGACTTTATATGCTGCTGATAAAGATGGACAGTTTCGTCAAAGATCTCGATATAAAAATATTTATTTTGCATGTCCGCTTGTAATTGGTGAAGTCGGAAATTTTAGAGGAAGTAAATATAAAGTTACTGGAATTCTTAGAAAGAATATTCATCCCGATTTTGATTGGATTGAATTTATACTTCAAAACGACGCTAAAGAGTTTATCTATCTTTCGGTTTCTAATGGACATTGGATGATGTTAAGAGAAATGGAGGAAACTTTTGTTGTTAATGACCATCCCAAAGCATTAGACCACGAAGGAGTGTATTTTGATATATTTGAATATTCTGATGCTGAAATTATAAACGCAAAAGGATTTTTTGATTTTGAGCTTCCTCAAAATAAATTTATTCATTTAGTTGAATATATCAATCCTCCAAATATCATTTCTGTAGAAAGAATGAATGGTGTCGAAACAGCCTATTATGGAGAATATGTTAATAAAAGCGAGATCAAAAAAGCATTTCCAGAGGCGGTGCTTCCGTATCAGACAGGGACAAATATGATCCAGCCTTTTCCATTTGATATAAAAAATACAGCTATAATTTTCTGTCTCATTGCTTTGTTGATTCTTATTACGAATTGGTTTATTTACAGAGATCAGGTAGAGCAGCAGGTTTTCTCGAAAACAATGAAATTTACCGAGTTTGATAATAAAGAAATTACAAGCGAAAGTTTTGTACTTAATGGAGGCTCTTCGCCCATGACAATACAAGTTTCTACAGGGGTTGATAATTCCTGGGCGAATGTAAATGTGGCTTTGATCAATGAAGAAACAAATGACGAAATTTATGCCAATAAAGACATCGAATATTACCACGGTTATTCTGATGGCGAATCTTGGACAGAAGGAAGCTCTGTTGAAAAGTTTAATATTTGCGGTGTAAAATCTGGTAAATATCATCTTTTGATCACACCTCTTAAAGCACCAGAAGATTTAACCAATACTGAAATGCAGGTTACAGCAGTCTGGAATCAGCCCTCTAGCCGTAATGCTTGGTTTGTAATTCTTTTTATGTCGGGTATATTTGCGGTGATCTATTTCTTTAAGTACCAATCTGAAAAAAGCCGATGGGCAGACAGCTCTTATTCTCCTTATTCTGAAAATTAACATGAAGAAAATTTCTGATTTTATACTGCAAAATTTAGCTCCTTTCATAATTGGATTCTTTTGCTTTGGAGTTTATATCTATTTTGCTCTTGCAGGAAATAGAATCTGCGATTGCGAAACCACAGAAAATTACAAATCAACAACAAGCGGAAGCCGTTCATCATACAATCATTTTTACCACAAATAAAAAAATAGTCAATATGGAATTAATTCATGCACAGCCAATAGTAAATTCAATCATTTATTCTTTTTTAGGAATTGTTATTTTATTAATTGGTTATTACATTATAGAAAAACTCACTCCAGAAAATACATGGAAAGAAGTTGTAGAAAAAAATAACGTTGCTGTTGCTATTGTTTTGGCAGCATTCATCATCGGGATTTCGATGATTATTAGTGCCGCAATTCATGGGTAAAAAGTTTCTTAGGTTTGAATTTCTTTTACTTTTTGCTGTATTTATAATAGCCACCTGCGGACTTATTTATGAGTTGGTTGCAGGAACTCTGGCGAGTTATTTATTAGGCGATTCAGTAAAACAATTTTCATTTATTATTGGCGTATACCTGTTTTCGATGGGTATAGGCTCGTTTTTTTCAAAGTTTTTCAATAAGAATCTGCTTAATACTTTTGTCGAAATCGAAATTCTGGTCGGGCTCATTGGTGGTCTGAGTTCAGTGGTTTTGTTTCTGCTTTTTGAAAGTGTAGGTTCTTTTCAGTTCATTTTATACTTATTTGTTTTTGTAACCGGATTTTTGGTCGGTTTAGAGATTCCGCTTTTAATGAATATTTTAAAAGACAGAGTAGAGTTTAAAGATCTGGTTTCGAATGTTTTTACTTTTGATTATATCGGAGCACTTTTGGCCTCGATATTATTTCCGTTGGTTTTGGTGCCAAAATTAGGCATTATGGGAACTTCTCTTTTCTTCGGAATGATCAATGTAAGTATCGCCATTGCCTTATGTTTTTTATTAAAGAGAGAATTAAAGAAACCGTCCTTATTAAGAGCAAAAGCCATTTTTTCTTTTGTAGTATTGCTGGCAGTTTTTATTTTTTCGAATGATATTCTCGCCTATTCAGAAGGGAAATTATACGGAGAAAACATCATTTATACCAATTCAACACCTTATCAACGTATTGTTTTAACGCATAATAAAAGCGACTATAGATTGTATTTAAACAACAATCTTCAGTTTAGTTCTGCAGATGAATATCGTTACCACGAAGCATTAGTTCATCCCGCAATGTCGATGGCAAAAAGCGTCAAAAACGTTTTGGTTTTGGGAGGCGGAGATGGTTTAGCAGTTCGTGAAATCCTGAAATACAAGGATGTTGAAAAAGTGACTTTGGTAGATTTGGATGAAGGAATGACAAAGTTGTTTAAAACCAATGCAGTTTTGACTAATTTCAATAAAAATTCACTGAATAATCCTAAAGTTAAGGTAATTAATACCGATGCTTATATCTGGGCGAAAAGCTGTAAAGAAAAGTACGATGTCGCGATAATCGATTTTCCGGATCCGTCCAATTATAGTTTAGGGAAATTGTATTCGCTTAATTTTTATCAGACCATAAAAACTATTTTACAGCCAGATGCAGCGGTTGTTATACAAACGACATCGCCTTATTTTGCCCCTAAATCATTTTGGTGCATCAATAAAACGGTGATGCAGGTGTTTCCTCAGGTAGATGCATATCACGCTTATGTTCCATCATTTGGAGAATGGGGATATACAATTGCCATAAATGGTTTTGGAACTACTTTTAATACCGTAAACCGAAAAGCAGAAAAGTTGAAATTTTACAATTACCAGTTTGACCGCTTAAATTATTTTACCAATGATATGATTTCGAACGAGATCGAAATCAATCGTTTAGATAACCAGATTTTAGTACGCTATTTTGATGAAGAGTGGGGAAAACTGCAATAAATCCAGAAGGAGTTTTATAAAAGTAATTGGAGCGGCTTTAATTGCGGTTCCGTTTCTGCAGTTTTGTTCCGATAAAATTGCGGTCATCATGATTCGTTTATCAGGTACCAAACATCTTCTGGGACATCGTTTATGGATAAAAGATTTTCCTAAACCAACAAAACAAATCCAGATTTCGTATCTAATTGTTGGCGGAGGAATTTCTGGTTTAAGCGCCGCGCGCCAATTTCAGAAAAAAGGAATTACCGATTTTTTGATTGTAGAACTAGAAAATCATTTGGGCGGAAATTCTTCTAACGGAGAAAACAAATATTCTAAATATCCTTTAGGCGCACATTATCTGCCGCTGCCCAATTTTCAAGATAAAGAACTGCTTCAATTTCTTGAAGAAGAAAAGATCATTTTAGGTTACAATGAAAAAGGATTTCCTGTTTTTGATGAACTGCAGCTGACTTTTGCGCCAGACGAACGCCTATTTTATAAAAATAATTGGCAGGAAGGCGTAGTTCCAAAAGAAGGAAATTTGGTTTCAGACGATTTAGAGTTTGAGAAATTCTTCAAAAAAATGGATGCTTTTAGAAATGCCAAAGGAAAAGACGAAAAGTATTTATTTGATATTCCGCTTTATCTTTCCTCATCAGATACAGAAACCAGAGTCTTGGATAAAATTACCATGAAGCAATGGTTTGCCAATAATCATTTTACGTCTGAGCCTTTATATAATTATATCGATTATTGCTGTAAAGACGATTTTGGTTTAGGAATTGATTATGTTTCGGCTTGGGCGGGAATTCATTATTTTGCTGGGAGAAAACAAGATTCTACGTCCGAAAAACACGATAGCGTTTTAACTTGGCCTGAAGGAAATTCGCGTTTAGCCAATCATTTAAAAAAATATACTAAAGACAAAACTTTAAAAAATCATTTAGTTTATGAAGTCAAAGTCGAGAATAATAAAGTAATCGCAAAAGCTTTTGATGATGTCAATAAAACATCCGTTGAAATTATTGCTGATAAAGTGATAATGGCTTCTCCGCAGTTTGTAAATCAGTATTTGATCAAAGACAGAAAGGCGTTTACTAAAGATTTTTATTATACACCTTGGCTTTTAGCAACGTTGATTGTAAATGATTTATCGGATAATTTTAGCTTTCCGCTTTCATGGGATAATGTAATTTATGATGCCAAAGGTTTGGGATATGTTTACGATCAGCATCAGACAGTAAATCAAATTCAGAATAAAAAAGTGATTACGTATTATTATAGCTTTTCGTCGGCCGATTTGAAGAAAACCAGAAAAGAGCTTTACAAAAAAGATAAAGAATACTGGAAACAATTTGTTTTGAATGATTTAAAAATTGCGCATCCTGATATTGAAGAATATACAGAAGATATAGAAGTGTTTCTTTTAGGTCACGGCATGATTTCGCCTGCTCCAGGATTTATTTTTGGTGAAGCGAAGAAAAATGCAAAGCAGAATATTCAAAATAAGATTTATTTCGCCCACAGCGATTTATCTGGAATCTCGATTTTTGAAGAAGCTTTTCATCAGGGAATTAATGTTGTAAATGAAATTGTAGATGGAACAACCGTGGATTCATAAAGCCAAAACCGATCTGACTTTTATTATTGGCCCATCGTTTTTTGTATTGGCAATTATCTTTATTTTTCAGGATTATATTACTCAGATTGAAGAGAATTACTCTTTTTATACCTGGCTTTTATTGATCGTTTTTATAGATGTAGCGCACGTTTATGCAACTTTATTTAAAACCTATTTTGTAAAAGAAGAATTTCAGAAACAAAAGAAAAGATTGATTCTGCTTCCGCTTATTTGTTTTGTTACCGGAATTGTGCTTTTCTCATTTGGCAGTTTAGTTTTTTGGTCATTTTTGGCTTATGTAGCTGTTTTTCATTTTATCAGGCAGCAATACGGTTTCATGCGATTGTATGCAAGAAAGGAAACTAAAACGAAAATTTCAGTTTGTATTGATAATTTGACGATTTATGCCTCAACTGGATATCCAATGCTGTATTGGTTTTTTTCGTCTAAGCGAAAGTTCAACTGGTTTGTAGAAAATGAGTTTTTCAGATTTGAAAATCAGCTGATTTTAGAAACGCTGTTTTGGATTTATATTGGAATTTTGATTTTGTATGTTATCTATACCGCGATAAAATCTATTCGAAATCAGTTTTTTAATATTCCGAAAAACAGTATTATTCTCGGAACAGCTTTGTCTTGGTATTTTGGAATTGTATCTTTTAATGACGATCTGATTTTTACTTTATTGAATGTTGTTTCACACGGAATTCCATATATGGCTTTGGTTTATTTTAAAGAAATTGACGGAAAATCGGTATCAGAATTAGGAGGTTTGTCTTTCTTGAAAGAATATAAAGGGCTTTTGATTTATATTGGAATTCTCCTTTTAATTGCTTTTTCTGAAGAATTTCTTTGGGAAATTTTGGTATGGAATGAAAACATTAGCATTACAAATTTTGATTTTTCGAGTTGGCAGATTTTTTTAGTTCCGTTATTGACCGTGCCACAGTTTACTCATTATTTATTGGATGGTTTTATTTGGAAGTCTAAAAAGTAAACATAAAGCCAGATTTCAAATTTCAAAGCAATATTTTATAAGAAAATATTTACTATTTTTGTATTTTAGAAAATATAAGAATTATGGAAATCAAAAATCAAGTATTAGATGCTATAAAAAAAGCAGGACAGCCTGTAAATGCAGGTAAAGTAGTTGAATTAAGTAAATTAGATCGTAAACAAGTAGATAAAGCAATGAAGACCTTGAAGGACGAAGGTTTAATAGTTTCTCCTAAACGCTGCTTTTGGGAAGCAAAATAAATTTGAAAAGACAATTTTAAATTGAAACCAAAAGACCTTGAAAAACTACTTTTAAGGTCTTTTGGTTTCAATTATCTAAAAACTATTGCTTATTTAGATCTTGAAGAATCTAATTTTTTGATTTTTTCCTCAAGAACTTTAATTTTTTCATTCTGTTTCTCAAGCTCAATTATCTTTTTGTTTTGTTCTATTACATAAAGAGTTAATTCTTCTATCTTCTGTAAAAATTTGGAGTTTAGATTACCTAAATCTGTCCCGTTTTCTTTCATTTCTTTGGCAGTAGCAACTTCAGGTAAATGCTTTTCAGTTTTCACAAATTTTTCTAGTTCATTTAATGGCAGCAATTTGTAATCTTTTTCAAAAACGAAATCTGCACCATCCAAATTTACTTTAATTTCATTAGCTCTAATTGCTCCATTAACATCTAGTCTATAGCTTGTATTTTGCTGACTGGATTTTCCGATCAATAAATTGCCATTTGCTATATAATGATTTGAAGCACCACTAATTTTTAGACTTCCAGATGATTCAACATCATTTTTAGAATCGAGTAGTGTAACCCATTCTGACCAAGTGTTATCGGCATAAAATGCTTGTCGATATCTAATTTTTGAGTTATCCCAGCCTCCAAAATTTAATTGACTGGTTTGATGATTAACAAAACCGTAAATTTCTAAGATAGTTCCATACGAAGTGGGCCCTCCAGTATTATAACTATCCCATAATCGTAACGACATTGGGCTTATTCCTGTTCGTGGAGGTGCTGAAAAATCATTTCTATGATGATTAAAAGTTAGTTCTTCAATTTGAGAATAACCACATATTGGTACTATGGCAAAAAATAAAATAAGTTGTATTTTTTTCATTTTATAAAGATTTACTGTTATTAATTAAAAAACGATTGTATTCTAAAGTTTAATCTCAAACAAACTAAAAGAACCTTCTTTATAATGTTCCGGTAATTCGGTTGTCCATTCAATTGTGCTTATTCCTTTGTATTCGAAACCGCAGCTGGTGTAATATTTATTGATTCTTTCGTTTCCGCTGTGCGTATCAAGCCTAATATATTCTTTGTTTTTTTCTTTGGCGTATTCCTTAACCCATTCTATAATTTTTTTAACGTACGATTGTCCTCTAAACTTTGGGTTTGTAGCAATACGATGTAAATAAACTGCCGGATCTTTGCTGGCTTCTTTCCAGATAATTAAATCGTTAAAAGTTAACACAAAGGTACAAGCAACTTCGTCTCCTTCTTTGATTACAAAATGACGATCCTCGGCAATTTCCTTTTCTATTAATGCTCTTTCAAAACCTCTCCAGCTTTTATTATTTACTGTTTTTTGATAAGATGTAGCTTCGTTGTAAATATCGAAAACAGCATCGATATCTTGGATTGTAGTTTTAAAAAATTCCATTATTGAGGATTTATTCTGTAGATTAATGAATCTTCAAAGATAAATCTTTCAATAGCTTTAGAGGGCCGAAATACTTAATTTATGTTTTTTTTATCAGAATTCAGCCAAACCACATTTTGCTCTGATTCGTGATTTTGACCAATAATATCTCTATATAACTCTGGTCTTCTAGCTTTTATATAGCGATGCCCTCCAGCCTGAATGCATTTTTCCGGCGTAAGTACAGCCGTTACAAAAGAATCATCAAAAGTGCGGCATTCGGCTAAGATATCTCCAAAAGGATCGATAATCATAGAACAGCCGTTTTTTAATTGATCGTCGTCCATACCAATTGGGTTTGAAAATATCGTGTAAATAGCATTGTCGTACGCTCTTGCTGGAAGCCATTTCATTAACCAGTCACGGCCTTTCATTCCGTCAAACTCTAATCGTAGCGAAGTTGGGTCTGTTTCGCGGTTTTCCCAAAGCTGAGGTGCTACAAAGCCAGCGCCAGGTCGGGTAGAAGGTGTACACATTGTTACGTGAGGCATAAATATAATATCGGCACCCAAAAGTTTTGTAGCACGCACATTTTCGATAATATTGTTGTCGTAACAAATTAAAATACCGCATTTCCAGCCTTCAATTTCAAAAATACAATAACGATCTCCTGGCGTTAAATACGGATTTATAAACGGATGCAGTTTTCTATATTTGGCCACTAAACCATTTTTATCTACGCAGACATAAGCTTTAAAGAGATTGTTGTTTTCGTCTTTTTCAAAAAGTCCGGCCAGTATTACAATGTTGTTGTTTTTGGCAATTTCAGTCAATTTTAAAATACTTTCTCCATTGGGGATCAATTCTGCTAAGTCCAGCATTTGTTCTTTTGATAAACTTCTTGCAAATGTATATCCGGTTATAGAACATTCATGAAACGAAATCACATCGCAGCCTTCGGCTGATGCTTTTTGAGAAAGTTTTTCGATTACAGATAAGTTGTAGGTTTTGTCGCCGCTTTTGTTTTCGAACTGAGCTGTGGCTATTTTTAGATTTTTCATATACTGCGCTATTAATTTTAGTCAAAAATAGCGGCAGGAATATTTTAGAAATTGTACAAAACCGACATTTTAGAATATCGACGGCGGAAATCTTTTGATAAGATTGTTGGTTAATTTTCCACTGCTGTACAAATATTCTTTTGGCGTTATTCCGGTATGTTTTCTAAATTCTTTTATTAAATGAGACTGGTCAGAAAATCCGACATCGTAACAAATTGTGGTAAGATTGGTATCGTCAGGTTTGTCTTTTAATAATTTTAAAAAATGATGTAGTCTTACAACGTTGCCAAATTTCTTAGGATTTAATCCAATACATTCTTTGAATTTTCTTTCGAGATGTCTTTCGGTATAACCGGTATATTCGACTAATTGTTTTATAGAGAATTGTCCTTTATTGTTGATAATAAAGTGTAAAGAATGATCTATTATAAACTGATTTGAGGCTGGTTTTGCCGCAATTAAAGACTTAAAAAAAGAATTCAATAACTGAACCCGAATTGAGTTGTTTTGTTGAAACAGGCTTTCCTGAAGCGCTGTGATTTTTTCGTCGAATATATCTTCAACAGGAATAATAGCATCGTGAAATTCATTGGCCGGAATTCCTAGTAATTGATGGATTCCGTTGGGCTGAAAAACGACAATAATCAGCGTTATTTCATTTTCAGAATAAAGGTCTTTAAAACCATTTAGCTGTCCATATAAAAAGGAAGCGGGCAGATATTCTTTTACTTCGTATTTATTAATTCCAGAAATGAGTTTGCTTTTTACCGAAAAGACAATACCGGTATTACCATCAGAAAACAGACGAAATTTTTGTACAGCAGTTTCGGTATTATCTAGAAACAGATAATGCTTAATATACGGCGATAACTCTTTTGGAGGTGAAACTTGCATGTTTATAATCGGTTTTATTCCAAATCAAGATTGCCTTTTACTACGGCGCCTTGACTTTCTAAATTTACTAAAACTTCTTCGATTCTGTGCTGCACATCGTCTCCGGTTTGAATTAATTCTTTTAGAAGCACTATTTCATAACCTTCTTTAAGAGCATCAAGAGCGGTTTGTTTGATGCAGTATTCTGCCAGAAAACCACATAAAACAAGTCGGCGGATTTGATTTTCTTTTAAGAAGTTTTTAAATTCCTGAGATGAAAAACTGCTGTGTTCTGTTTTTGAAATTAAAACGGAAGAATCATCGTAATCCAGGTCAATTTCATGCCCTTTTGTGCCTTCAATACACATTGAAGTATTAGGTGCAAATTGATCTTTTTGATAATTAGAGAAAATAATCACGAATTTATTCTTGTCGAGCTTTTTGATTAATTCGTTTATTTGATTTTTAACTCGCTGTATGTGATTAATGGGATGTCTTTTTGCATAATCTCCGTCAAGATCTGTAAAGTCTTTTTGAGGATCAATAATGACGAGAAGTTCTTCGGGAGCTAATTTCATGAGTGTTTAATCTGCTTTATGAGAGCTGGCTTTTAGCAAAATTAGGTATATTTTTTCTGAAAAAACTAAAATTTCTTATCCAGCCCCGATAGAAGCGATATCCTCTATTGGTCTCGTTAAAGAAACGAGACCAATAGAGATATAGCGTATAGCGGGAATAAAAGTGTTTTGAAAATTGATTTTCTGCTCCATGAAAAACAGCTAATCCTGCAGTATCATTTTTACTTTTGGAAGTATGCGGTCTACAAACATTTTATAAGCTAGTTCTGATGGATGCAAACCATCTGAGGCAACTAAGCTGGTATTGCTTAAACCGTTTTGCGTAATATCGGTAATTGAGATAAAGCTGATGCCTTTACTCATGCAGTAGCTTTGTGCAGTGTTATTGTATTTTGTTATTTCGGCTGAAACTTTATTTTGGTTTTCGGCAGTGTAATTTGAAGCAAATGGAGTGTAGGTGTAATCAGGAATCGAAAGTACGAGTACGTTTTTTTTGTCGCCTTTTGCTAATGTGATAGCCTTGTCTAGTAATTGCGGAAATTCCTTTTCGTAGACGCTAAAATTCATGTGCTGATATTGATTATTAACACCAATTAAAAGTGTCACTAAATCATAATTAGAATCAGGATTTACGCCGTTTATTGCCGAGATTAGATCTGAAGTTGTCCAGCCGGTTTGGGCAATTACTTTTAAGGAGAAACTGGTTTGAGGATAAAATGCTTTTAAACTTGCTTTTAACTGTTCAGGATATCGGCACGTTTCGCAAACACTTTGACCAATTGTATAACTGTCGCCCAAAGCGAGATAATTGATCGATTTTGAGATAGGATTATTAGGGTTTGTCTCTGGCGGGGTAACTTCTGGAGGTGTAATAACGGTTTCAGAATTTGATTCATCGGTACTGCAGCTCAGTAAGAATATAGAAAGGATAACAGTAACTATTTGTTTGAATTGTGGCTTCATAATTTGTTTAAATTAGTTTGGGCTTCTTTAAACAAATAGTTACGTTAAATGTATTGTTTTGGTTTTTAAACCATTTCAGCTTTCATGATAATTTCTTCTTCAATGGCGTTCCAAAGTCCGATGCGTTTTTCTAAAGCCAGGATCGAAACTTCTTCTACTTCTTTCCATTTTTGAGCGTCATCTTCGCATAGATCAGTAATCATCTGCATGGCCATTGGTCCGTGTTCATCAGCATCTAATTCGATGTGTCTTTCGAAATAATAAAGCAGTTTGCTTAAATCTGTATCTGGAAAATTCTTTTGAAAGTTTTTCAGGATTTCGGTAAACATACTCGGAATCAAATCTTCTCTTCCAAAGGTAAACGCAGCAGCAATTTGATGTGGCTTTCCTTCTTCGATAACTCTAAAAGTAAAGTCCAGAAAAGCTTTAATTTCAGGATGAAGCGAACTTTGTTTAATGGCAACAAAAATATTATGAAGTGAATTTACAGAGTCTAAAAATTTATTGATTTCTGTTGTATCTGCACCACAGTCTACCATTGCTTCAAGATACATTTCGTAATGGCTTTGTCTTCTTCCGTCGATACTTAAATCTGTTTCTTCGGCCAAAACAATTTCGTTAATTAAATATCTTGTTTCCGGGTTTTTAGTAGCAAACCATGGAGTTGTTGTGCAGGTTAATTTGGCTTGTAATGCTTTTAATAAAGACATGAAATCCCAAACGGCAAAAACGTGATTTTGAAGAAAACTATGTAAATCGTCAATCGTTTGGATTTTGTTGTAAAGTGAATGTTTTAAAAGCTGTTCTTTTTGTGGTTGAATGCTATTGTTTATAGTTTCAATATTCATTGATGTAAATTTTGGTGCAAAGATAAAAAGCTTCTCGGTTAGAAGAAGCTTTTTAAATTGTTTTTATATATAATTTAATAGATGTTTATGATTTAAATGCTGGAATTCCAGTTACATCCATTCCCGTAATCAATAAATGTATGTCATGAGTTCCTTCGTAAGTGATAACACTTTCCAGGTTCATCATGTGGCGCATAATAGAGTATTCTCCGGTGATTCCCATTCCGCCTAACATTTGTCTGGCTTCGCGGGCAATGTGAATTGCCATATCGACATTGTTACGTTTTGCCATCGAGATTTGAGCCGTTGTCGCTTTTCCTTCGTTTCGTAAAACGCCTAAACGCCAGGTTAATAATTGTGCTTTTGTGATTTCTGTAATCATTTCGGCTAATTTTTTCTGCTGTAATTGTGTTCCTCCAATTGGTTTTCCAAACTGAATTCTTTCTTTGGCGTAGCGCAAAGCAGTATCGTAGCAATCCATTGCTGCGCCTATTGCTCCCCATGCAATTCCGTATCTAGCCGAATCTAAACAGCCTAGCGGTGCGCCTAAACCAGATTTGTTTGGTAAAAGGTTTTCTTTTGGAACTTTTACATTGTCAAAAATCAATTCGCCGGTTGCAGAGGCACGAAGCGACCATTTATTGTGGGTTTCCGGAGTTGTAAAACCTTCCATGCCGCGTTCTACGATTAAACCGTGAATTCGTCCTTCTTCATTTTTTGCCCAAACTACGGCAATATCTGCAAAAGGAGCGTTTGAAATCCACATTTTTGCACCATTTAAAAGATAATGGTCTCCCATATCTTTAAAATTGGTAATCATACTTCCGGGATCTGAACCATGATCTGGTTCGGTTAAACCAAAACATCCTATATATTCTCCGGTTGCCAGTTTTGGCAGGTATTTCATGCGTTGTTCTTCGTTTCCGTATTTCCAGATAGGGTACATTACCAAAGAAGATTGTACAGACGAAGTAGATCTTACACCAGAATCGCCGCGTTCAATTTCCTGCATAATTAAGCCATAAGAAATTTGGTCTAATCCTGCACCTCCATATTCAACTGGAATATACGGGCCAAATCCTCCAATTTCTCCAAGTCCTTTAATGATTTGTTTTGGAAATTCTGCTTTTTGAGCGTATTCTTCTATAATAGGAGAAACTTCTCTTTTAACCCATGCGCGAGCAGATTCTCGAACTAGTTTATGTTCATCTGTTAACAAATCGTCAAGGTTGTAGTAATCTGGAGCTTGAAATAAGTCTGGTTTCATTTTTGATAGTTTTTTGGAAAACAAATTTACGCAATAAAAATATAACAAAACAAAGCTAAATTGTTATAATTTCATACATTAGTTAAAAAATAATCACAAATAAGGTAAATTAATTTTAGTTTATTGATAATATATAACCTAATTTTGAGATTCCAAAAAACATACATTGAATGAGGCTGATCATCTCTTTTTTACTTTTTTTTGTTGTAAACATAGGTTTTTCTCAGCAAAATAGAGAATTAACAGAACAAGAGTATTTACTGTTGCAGGATAAGATTCGACTGAATTTAAATGCGAATAGAGACAGCGCAACAATATATGCTAATGAAATGGCAAAGTCACACAATAATAAGCATTTGGCTTTTGCAAATGCGGCGATCGCCTATTTATTTCAGTTAAAAGATAATACAGCAAAATCTAAAGAAAAATATAAGCAGGCATTTGAATACTTAGAAAAAATGCCTGAATCTAAAGATAAAGAAAAGCTTACAGCCTACTTATATAATTATGGAGGATTAATAGAAGGAACTAGAGGAAACTACGGTAAAGCTCTTGAGAATTATCAAACAGGGCTGAAAATTTCTACTAAAGTTGGAGATATAATTCAGATCGTAAAATTTAAAAGCAATATTGCCTTTATAAATGAAGCGATTGGAAATTACCAGCTGGCTATAAAAAACTTAAAACAGATAAATACTTTTATAGATAATAATGAAAGTTATTATACAAAGGAACAATTTAATGCTGCTAAGAGCAGTAATAATTTGACTTTGGCCTCATCGTATGAAGGCTGGTATATGAAAAACCAATCTTCAATGTATTTATTAGATTCTGCAGCCTACTTTTATAAAAAGACAGTTTCGTATTCTCAAAATTTACCCATTAATAATATTAGGGCAAAAATTAGTCTGGGAAATGTTTATTCTATAAAAAAGGATTATCAGAATGCTGAGAAAACCTATTATAATATTGTTTTTTATGCGAAACAGAATAATTTGAACAGAGAATATAAAATTGCCAATTATAATTTAGGTAACTTATATTATGAAATAAAAAAATATGATAAGGCGTTAGTGTTTTTTAAAAAGGTTGATTCCGTTTCTGAGATCGATAACCAAAGAGATGAAAGCTTTTTAAAATCAAATTATTATCAGGCTAAAATATACAATATATATAAGGAGCCTCAGGAAGCATTTAAACATTCTAAAATATACCTGGACAATTATGAGAAATCTGAAGCTAAACTCAATAATGAAGCTTTAGAAGTAAATTATAAGCTGGGTACAGGAGATTTAAGCGATGAAATGGTCGTGATTCAGGAAAAGTATGAAAAAGATGTTTTACTAAATAAAGCATTAAAAGTATTTTATGTATTACTGGTAGTGGGAATTGTCTTTTTATTAATCAAAAATATAATAGACAAGAATAAAGCGCACAAGAAGATGAATGCTTTAATTGAAGAATTTAAAGCCAATCTCGAAAAGAAAAGCAATGCCGAAATTGAAATTGCAGCCCCAGGAACAGCTGTTGAATTAGAAGAAGTAAATGTTAAAAAAGAAAGTATAACCCTTAGTATTGATGAAGCTAAGGAAAATAAAATAGTTGAAAAATTACTGGCTCTTGAAAGTAAACATGAATATTTAAATTCTGATTTTACGTTGCAGCATGTGGCTAAAAAAATCAAAACGAACACCACTTATTTATCTTATGTTGTAAATAAACGATTTGGGAAATCCTTTGGGGAATATTCGAATGAACTTAAAATTAATTATGTAATCAACGAAATGATTACCAACCACATGTATCGTAAATATTCGACACAAGCCATTGCAGAAAGTGTAGGTTTTAAAAATGCGGTGTCTTTTGCTAAATCATTTCGCAAAAGAACTGGAGTTTCTCCAGCTCAATTTGCGAATAACATTTAATTAAATTTTTGATTTAGAATTAAAGCGGAGATGTACCTGATCCTCCTTTAACAGGATCTACATCCGTAGACGAAGCTTTGGCTGTTGAAACTGCTGCCGAAACAATTGTAGTATCGTCGCCTCCACGAATTGATTTTTGTTGATTTCTATCTATTTTTTCTGCTTTGAAATTTTCTATATTTAATTTGATATTTTTCATAATTTTTTAATTTTTAAAAGTTATATTTGTGCGGTAAACACTATTTTTCTATCCAAGTCTAACTACACCTTTTGAATAGGATCTTTTTCATCTTCGAGAATAGTTATATAATCATTACCGCGAATTTATTATTTGTTGATTTTACTAATTTTTCTCTGCTTTAAAGCTTTCTATATGATTATACTTTTACATCGATTTATAATTAAAAGCTCTCATCATATTTAAAAAAATAGTTTTTTAATTTTTATCCTTGTCCTGTACTACCGGTTCTAACTGGATCTATTGCCGGTGTTGTTTCGTCTCCACCTCGTACCATTTTTTGTTGATTTTTAGATAATTTTTCATCTTGAAAATCCTCGAATTTTAGTTTCATATTTGCCATGTCTTTATGTGTTAGGGTTACTGATTTGTCAAAACTACAGAAAATGAAAAGCGTTTGATCGAGAATTGGGTTTTGAAACTTTTTTTGATTTTTTTTTAAAGTTAAATAATTGTAAATCAATAATTTAAATACTTAATACTAACTGCTATAATTTATAAATTGTATGTAGTATAATTAATAAAATGTGTGCCTTCGGCATTATTTTTTGAATAAAAACAACAATATTTGTGGTGTAGTTATGATTTAAAAGCGTCTCAAACATGTTAAAACTTATTCAAAAATTCCTTCAAATTAACAGATACTCGGAAGTTAAAAATGAGTTTAAAGATTTGTTTTTATCTCATCCAAATTATCCAAGCTTATTTGCAATTACAGATTCATTCGATTTGTTGTCTGTAGAGAATGCGGCGATAAGAGTTCCTAAGGAGCAGATTGTAGATTTGCCATCAAATTTTTTGGCTTATTTTAAAGATGAATTAGTATTAGTTGAAAAAGAGAAAAACTTTGTTCGAATTAGTACTATGAAAAAAGGAATACAAAAAGTATCCTACGAGAAATTCCTTTTAGACTGGAACGGCGTTATTGTGGCAATAGAACCGAATAATGTTGTGGCAAGAGAAAATTTAAAAGTTGAATTGAGCTGGTTAAAATATTTGGTTCCATTTTTACTTTTAGGCGGGTTATCATTATTTTATAATACTTATGACCTTTTTAGTTTTACGTTCTTACTTATATCTTCTTTAGGGTTAATCGTCAGCGTTTTAATCGTTCAGGAGAAACTTGGATTTAAAAATGGCATCATTTCAAAGTTTTGCAGTCTAAGCGCAAATTCATCTTGTAATTCGGTTATTAATTTTAATGAGAATTACGATAATAAATGGATTAGTTTCGCAGATCTGCCTTTACTATTTTTTGGTGCAAGTTTTATAGCGGTTTTGGTTCAGCCTTTGAGTTCGTCTGTTTTTGTTGGTTTTTTGAGTTTATTGGCTATACCTATAATAGTATCTTCAATATGGATTCAAAAATTCGAACTTCAAAAATGGTGTGTTATGTGCTTAATGGTTTCCTTTTTGATTTTTACTCAAAGTGCAATATGGTTTTCATCAGACCTATTTACTTTAAGTTTTAGTTTTGGCGAAGTTTTCCCATTTTTCTTCTCACTGATTCTTCTCGTACCAATTTGGTTTGTAATTAAATCAGTAGCTAAAAATGTTTTAGAAAACGAAAACTCATTAAAAGAACTGAAAAAATTTAAAAGAAATTATTCACTGCTTAATTTCTTGTCTAAAAAAGTGCCTCTTACCAATGGATTTGAAGATCTAAGAGGATTAAATTTTGGAAACAGAAATGCAGTAGTAAAATTATCCATAATAATAAGCCCAAGCTGTGAGCATTGCCATAAAACATTTCAGGATGCTTTTGATTTGGTTCTAAAATTTCCGGAAAAAATATTTTTAAGCGTTTTGTTTAATATCAATCCAGAAAATGTCGACAATCCTTATAAAGCTGTTGTAGAGCGACTTTTAATAATAAACAGGTTAACACCCGGAAAAACGGTAGAAGCAATTTCTGACTGGCATATTAAAAAAATGAGTTTAAAGAAATGGTTAAAAAAATGGCATGTAGATTCAGTAAGCATTATGATTAACCAGGAAATAAACAAACAATACGAATGGTGTGCTAAAAACGATTTTAATTATACACCAGTAAAAATTGTAAACGAAAAATTGTTTCCAAATGAATATGAGTTGAGTGAATTGAAATATTTCTTGAATGATTTTGTTGAAGAAAAAGAAACAATCCTCGAAAAGACGGCCTAATATTAAATTACTAAATGAATTTAATATTGAAAGAATACCCCAAAACGTAAAAACAATAGTTATGTTAAAAAATATTTTAAGTCTGGAAGGATCACAAGAAATAAGTGCAAGTGAACAAAAAACAATATTGGGCACAAATGTTAATGAGATTACCTCTAAATGTGATTCATGGAACTCTATGATATACGAAGATTGTACTGAGTATTATCCAGAGCTAACCTATGCTAATGCAAATTAAAACTTTGCTAGAATGAATGTGAAATAACAATAGTTATGTTAAAGAAGATTTTAAATCTGGAACACGCTCAGCATATTAGTAAGAGCGAGCAAAAAACAATAAAGGGAGGAATTCCTGAATGTTGGATTTATGCAATAGAAGCAGGATGTGTCTTGATCCCGAGTGGAGAAGTCTGCCCGGTTAATACAGAAGCAGGTATTTGCGATACAAATCGACTTTGCTGCTAATTAATTAGAAAATTATGTAAAGTAATATACAATAAAGCCTTTTTAAAATTTAGTCATGTTTTTTTTAATTTGTAGGCGCTCGATCGTGGAACATTGAGCAAATTATCCCAACATTGATGATTGGTGTCGGGATTCTCAGGATAATTGGTCACTTGGGTCGGTTTTATTTGGTTAGGGCTGATCAAGTGCCATCTCCTAGAGAAAAGATGTATTACTGAAATTATTGAATATAAAGAGAGAAAATTAGTTCTCTCTTTTTTTTATCCCAAAACAAAATAGTAATAAAAATACTACTCGGTTTGTATTTGAAAATAAAAGACAGAAGCTTCAACTGTCTTAAAATGATTGAAGCATTAACAAATCAAAAAAACACCACATTATGTTAAAGAAAATTTTAGAATTAGAAGGAACTCAGGAATTGACAAGAAAACAACAACAAACAATTAAAGGCGGAATTGCATGCTCGGCAAGTGTACCTTGTAAAAAAGGATACCATTGTGTAATTGCCGACGGCGATTTCGAAGGTCACTGCGCGCTAAATTAATTTGATGCTTTGCTTAATCAGCAAATCGTTGTATTAAAAAAGTTTATTTAACATCAAACAAAAATCAAATTATGAAAAAACTAAAAAGTTTAGTTGGAGTTGAAGTTTTAAGCGCTAGCGAAAAGAAAAATATTAATGGCGGAGGACCAGGAATTGAAGCTTGCTACTGCCCTGGAACAGGCATTTTTGCGGGTATTATTCATCCTGGTGAAGGTGAAACCTGTGCCGCTGTTATTGAGGAAAGCTGTCCTTTAGACTCTTAAAAAGTTTTATCCAATACTTATAAAAAGCTTTGCTATTTATTTAGCAAAGCTTTTTCTTTTTTAGAAGCTTAATTTCTTTATTTGGATTGAGTTATTTAAACGATTTTTTACTTTTTTTAAGAATTTTTCTATAATATTGCTAGAAACAAACCCAAATACTAGAATTGAAAAAATTCATTCATTATAAACAGGCAGATTTTAAAGATTGCGGCCCTACGTGTTTAAAAATAATAGCTAAACATTACGGCAAAACGATCACTATTCAGGAATTACGCGAAAGCAGTGAGACTACGCGCGAAGGAAGCAATCTGCTTTTCTTGAGTGATGCCGCCGAGAAAATTGGTTTTAGAACCCTTGGAGTAAAATTAAGCGAAGAAAGATTAGAAGAAGCGCCATTGCCCTGTATTTTGCATTGGAACAAGAATCATTACGTTGTACTTTATAAAATTAAAAAAGGGAAATACTATATTTCAGATCCTGCTTTTGGTTTATTAGAATACAACAAACAAGAATTTATTAAATTCTGGATTGGTAATAATGCAGACGAATTCACTCAGGAAGGAGTCGCATTGTTAATCGAAGCCACACCAAAATTTTTTCAGTCAGATTTTGACAAAGAAGATCATAAAGGAATTGGTTTTGGTTTATTGTCGCAATATGTGCTTCGGTACAAATCATTTCTTGTTCAGTTAAGTATAGGATTATTGGCCAGCAGTTTATTGCAGCTTATATTCCCGTTTTTAACCCAAAGTATTGTCGATGTTGGTATCCAGAATCAAAATATCCATTTTATATACCTGATCCTTTTTGCGCAGTTGTTTTTATTTGCCGGAAGAACAGGACTGGAACTCATACGAAGCTGGATCTTACTGCATCTCTCAACGCGTATCAACATTTCTCTCATATCCGATTTTTTTATCAAACTGATGAATCTTCCCATTTCATTTTTTGATGTCCGAATGACGGGCGATATCATGCAGCGAATAAACGATCACCGCAGGATCGAGAAAATTTTAACCACATCGTCGCTCAATGTTTTGTTTTCGGTAATTAACATGTTTGTAATGGGAGCGGTTCTGGCTTATTTTAATCTCAAGATATTTTTGGTGTTTTTCGCCGGAAGCCTTCTTTATTTTGGATGGATTACTTTATTCTTAAAACGTAGAGAAGTTCTGGATTACAAGCGTTTTGCTGAGGTTTCAAACGAACAGGGAAAAGTAATGGAGCTTATTAACGGAATGCAGGAAATTAAACTCCACAATGCCGAAAAGCAAAAGCGCTGGGGATGGGAATATGTGCAGGCAAGACTTTTTAGGGTTTCGATAAAAGGTTTAATTTTAGAACAGTCTCAAACCATTGGATCTTCGGTAATTAATGAGTTGAAGAATATCTTTATTATATTTTTATCAGCAAAATTAGTAATCGACGGTTCTATTACGCTGGGTATGATGCTGGCCATCAGTTCAATTGTAGGAAGTTTAAATGGACCAGTGACACAGCTTATTGAATTTGTACGCGAACTTCAGGACGCCAAAATATCCTTGGCACGATTGTCTGAAATTCACGAAAAAGAAGATGAAACCCAGCAAGAAGTGCATCAAAGTAATGATGTTCCGTATGATTCAGATATTGAGATAAAAAATATTTCGTATCGATATTTAGGATCGGATATTCCGGTTTTAGAAAATTTGAACTTAACTATTCCGGCTAATAAAGTAACCGCAATTGTAGGCGTCAGCGGAAGCGGAAAAACAACACTCATGAAACTGCTTCTTAAATTTTATGAACCCGAGAAAGGAGAAATCAGCATTGGCAGTTCGCAGCTTAAGAATATTTCGCAGCGGGCGTGGCGTTCTAATATTGGAGCTGTTATGCAGGAAGGTTTTATTTTTAGTGATACCATAGCCAATAATATTGCTTTTGGAGTAGATAAAATAGATAAAGAACGATTGGTTTATGCAGCAGATGTAGCCAATATTAAACAATATATAAGCGAGCTTCCGTTAGGGTATAATACAAAAATTGGGGCGGAAGGCCTCGGAATGAGTACTGGGCAAAAGCAGCGATTGTTAATTGCAAGAGCTGTTTACAAAAATCCAGAGATATTGTTTTTTGATGAAGCAACATCGGCCTTAGATGCCAATAATGAAAAAGAGATTATGCAGAAACTGGATATCTTCTTTAAAGATAAAACCGTAATCGTCATTGCCCACCGATTAAGCACCGTAATGAATGCAGATCAAATTGTGGTTTTGGATAAAGGAAAAATAATCGAAATTGGCAATCACGAAGCTTTAGTAGCTCAAAAAGGAAATTATTTTGAACTGGTTAAAAATCAATTGCAGTTAGGAAGTTAATTATGGCAGAAGACAACGAAACATTCGAATTAAGAAGTGAGGAAGTTCAGGACATTCTCACAAAAGTACCGCACTGGATGATACGCTGGGGAACGCTTCTGATTTTTGCTATTATCCTAATGCTCTTTTTTGTTTCCTGGTTTATAAAATACCCGGATGTAGTAAATACCGAAATTGTAATTACGACCAATATTCCGCCGGAGAAAATTGTCTCAAAATCCTCGGGAAGAATCGAAGCTATTTTAGTAAAAAACAAAGCGATAGTACCTAAAAACACTACACTGGCAATTATTGAAAATACAGCCAATTACCAAGATGTGTTTTTATTAAAAAGTATTGTAGATAATTATAATATAAATGATCCCAAAACAGCGTTTCCTTTCTCAAAATTAAAAAACACACAATTAGGAGAAATTGAAAGTGCTTATGCTGTTTTTCAGAAAGATTATCAGGCGCAGGAATTAAATCATGATTTACAGCCTTTTGCAATCGAGAATAGAGCGCAGGTTTCTGAGAAAATTCAAATAAAAGAAAGATTGGAAATTCTGCAGCAGCAAAAAGTAATTAATGAAAGCGAATTACAGCTTCAGAAAAATGAAATTGCCCGTTTTGAAGCCTTGTTTAATAAAGGAATTATTTCGGCTCAGGAGATGGAAATCAAGAAGTTAGGGTTTCTTCAGGCACAAAAGAATTATAAAAGCCTGTTGTCGTCTATTTCTCAGTTAAGGTCCTCTTTGATTGATAATACGAAATCAAGTCAGAATTCGCATGTAAACAGTACTAAAGAGGAAGTTAATCTCGGGCGTAACATGGCGCAGTCGTTTTATCAGCTAAAAAAAGTGATAAAAGACTGGGAACTGGCTTATGCCTTAAAATCTTCGATCAGCGGAAGGGTTACTTTTCTGCAGGTTTGGAATGAAAACCAGACCATAACTATTGGAGATAATGTTTTTTCGATTATTCCCGATGCTAAAAATGGTTTTATAGGAAAAGTAAAAGCGCCGGCTTTAAATTCCGGAAAAATAAAAACAGGACAACGGGTAAATATTCGTCTGGCGAATTTTCCCGATCGAGAATTTGGAGTTTTAAAAGGGAAAATCCAAAACATTTCGCTGGTTCCGGATAAAGACGGAAATCTGTTGATTGACGTTGCGCTGCCAAATGGATTATTGACTTCTTATAAAAAACAAATTGTTTTTCAGCAGGAAATGAAAGGAAGCGCGGAAATTGTAACCGAAGATTTAAGATTAATCGAAAGAATTTTATACCAGTTCAAAAGTATTTTTGAGCAGGTTTAAAAACCATTAAATACATAACTAACCCTAACCACAATCAGTTATAATGAAGAAAATTTTATTAATTGTTTTTGTTTTATTATTTCAAGTTTCATTTTCAAAACCCATAACAGAAGTCGAAAAATTAGCAGCAACCTGCAAAGTTTGGGGATTTCTAAAATATTATCACCCTAATGTGGCCGATGGAAGTAAAAACTGGGACGAACAATTATTTCAGATTTTACCTCAAATTGAGAAAGTTCAAACCACCGAAGAATTTTCTAAAGTGATGGAGAAATGGATAGTTTCATTAGGAGAAATTAAGGCTTATAAAGCGGTTGAATCCACAAAAAATAAGGACTATTTCGATAAAAACTTCGATTTGTCATGGCTTTCAAATAAGGAATTGTTTTCTAAATCGCTTTCTAAAAAATTAAAGTTTATTGAAGAAAATAGAGTTCAGAATAAACAGTTTTATATCCAATTTACAGAAGATGATGAGAAAGGTGTTGTTGAAGAAATTTCGAATGAAATAAGTTATCCTGATTTTGTATGGACAAATAAAAACCTGAGAATCTTAACTTTGTTTAGATATTGGAATTATGTAGAATATTTCTTTCCTTATAAATATCAAATGGATCAGCATTGGGACAAAACTTTAACAGAAATGCTTCCCAAATTTGTCACTCCCAAATCTGAAGTTGATTTTCACTTAGCAATGAAAGAGTTGATTGTAAAGCTGGATGATTCACATGGCTTTTTTGGAACGAAAGTTTTATACTTAGATTTTTTTGGAATTAAATTTGTTCCTTTTGAAACGAAAATTATTGATGATAAAGCGATTGTTATAAGTCTGAAAAATGATTCTCTTGCAAAATTAAATGATATTAGAATTGGTGATGTTATAACGAAAGTTGATGGTAAAGCAGTTGCTGAAATTTTAAAAGAAAAAATAAAGTACATAGAAGGGTCTAATACACCGACAGTTTTAAGAAATTCGAATACGGCTGTTTTCAACGGAAATTCGAAAAATGCAGAAATTGAATATATAAGAGATGGAAAGACGGATCTTAAATCGATAAACCGTTACGTTTATTTAGATATGAAAATTAAGCCTGTAAAGAAAGAAAAGTGGAAAGTTCTGGAAGACAATATAGGTTATGTAAATTTCACTTCGCTTATGCATGATGATATTCCTGCTTTGATTGAAAATTTAAAAGATACAAAAGCAGTAATTTTTGATAATCGCTGCTATCCTAGCGGAATAATGTCTGCAATCGCCGAGTGGATCAATTCTCAATCAAAAGATTTTGCAAGATTTACTTACCCGGACATAACTTATCCCGGAAAATTTTACTGGAGTAAAAATTTTGATATAGGAAGCGAAAACCCAAATCATTATAAAGGAAAAGTTATTGTTTTAGTAGATGAAAACACACAAAGCCATGCAGAGTTTACAGCAATGAGCCTGAAAACAGCACCGGATGTTACCATAATAGGAAGTCAGACTGCAGGTGCAGATGGAAATGTCTGCAGCTTTCAAGTCATGAAAGGTTTTTATACCGCGTTTAGCGGAATTGGCGTTTTTTATCCAAATAAAACAGAAACACAACGGATAGGAATTGTTCCAGATATTGAAGTAAAGCCAACTATTTTAGGCATTCAGCAAGGCAGAGATGAAATTTTAGAAAGAGCTGTTCTTTTTGCTAAAAACGGAAAATAATAGAATCTTATTTTTGTCAAAGTTTTAAATTTTGACAAAAAATATTTTCTACATTTTCAAATAAAAATCTTTAGTTAACTCAATGTATTCGGGAGTATAAATGTGTCTGTCGATTTCGATTGTCAATTCGTCAATTTCGATTTCGGTAGTTTCATTTCGGCTGAAAGCCAATAAACTTCTTTTAATTGCAGCGGTTGGAGTTCCTTTTATGTGGGTAATTTTTGTTGGATATAATTCGGCTTCTTTTGCTAAAGCGATAAATTTTGCTTCTTCTTTAAAAGGTAGAATGATGGCAAATATCCCGTTTTCAGACAAAAGTAAATCGGCAGCCTCGACTAATTCTTCAAAAGGCATTGCATCTTGAAAACGAGCTAAATCCCTTTGTTCATTTTCGGTTTTATAATCTTCGGCATAAAAAGGCGGATTCGAAACAATCAAATCGTATTCGTCTTCCGGTTCTTCTATAAATTCATCTAAACCAGCGTGAAAACAAAATAAACGATCACCCCAAGGTGAATTTTCGAAATTTTCTACTGCTTGTTCATAAGCGTCTTCGTCAATTTCAAGAGCGTCAATTTGTTCTGCATTTGTTCTTTGCGCAAGCATTAAAGCAATTATGCCAGTTCCTGCACCAATGTCTAAAACACTAAACGGATTGTGATTTACCGGAGCCCAAGAGCCCAATAAAACGCCATCTGTACCCACTTTCATAGCAGTTTTATCTTGTTTGATAGAAAATTGTTTGAAAGTAAATATTGACATCTCTAAAGAAATAAAAATTTGAGAAAAACAATGACTGAAAACTGTGACTGAGACTGAATACTCTTTTAAAGGTACATCTCAATAAGACCTTCTGGAAGATTCATGATAACCTTTTTGTTTTCTCGGTCAATTTTTACCAAGAAATGATCAATCATGGGAACTAATATTTCGACTTCGCCATTTAAAACTTCAAAAAGCGGTTGAGCCGTACTGTCATTAACAGCAACAATTTTTCCGAAGATACCTAAGCGTTGGTCTTCGATTTCAAATCCGATTACTTCGTGGAAATAAAATTTATTTCCCGAAAGTTTTGGAAGCATGCTTAACGGCAGGTAAATTCCATTGCCAATAATAGCATCTGCATCTTCTTCGGTATTTACATCTTCAAAACGAATTCTAAGAAAGTCGTTTTTGTGTAAAGAACTTGTTTCAATAAAAAAAGGAACCAAGTGTTTGTTGCATTCAACAAACACTGATTCCAGATTTTCGTATAACTCAGGTTCGTCTGTGTCTAAATAAGCCAGAACTTCACCTTTGAAACTAAATTTTTTAGCGATTTTACCTAAATAAAAACATTCTTCTTTACGCATTCTCGCTAAATAAAATTATGCTTCAGTTGTTTCGTTATTCTCTTCAGCAGCAGGAGCTTCTTCAGTAGATGCTTCTACTTCAGCAACTTCTTCAACTGCAGGAGTTGCAGCAGCGATAGCATCAGCTTCAGCCTGAGCTGCAGCAGCTAAACGTTTAGCGTTAACTTCTTTTTCTGCTTTTAAAGCTTTAGCTTTAACATCAGCTTGTGCTTTTGTTAAACCGTCTTTTTTAGCATCAACTTTTCCAGCTTTAGCTTCTAACCATGCAGCTAATTTAGCGTCAGCTTGCTCTTGAGTTAAAGCTCCTTTACGGATACCTCCATCAAGGTGGTGTTTCAATAAAGCACCTTTGTAAGAAAGGATAGCTCTAGCAGTATCAGTTGGTTGTGCACCATTGTGTAACCATTTAACTGCGCTGTCAAGGTTTAACTCAACAGTTGCTGGGTTTGTGTTTGGATTGTAAGTACCGATTTTCTCTAAGTATTTACCATCTCTTTTTGAGCGTGCATCTGCAGCTACAACCCAGTAAAAAGGTTTTCCTTTTTTACCGTGTCTTTGTAATCTAATTTTTACTGACATAATCTTATGATTAAATTTTGAGGTACTCGACCTCCGTTAATTAAGGGCGCAAAGATATAATTTTTTTATCAAAAATTCAGTTTAAAGGCATTAAATATGTTTTAGAGCATTTTTTAGCATTTTTTTGACTTTTCTTTTTTAACATTATATCTCTTTATGCAATACTTTTGCATTAAATTCTTCTTAATATGAAAAAATACTTTTTCTTTTTGTCCTTTTTATTACTGCTAACTTCTTGTACAGAAGATGTTAAGTTTAATAATCCGGCATTCCAGACTTTAAAGAATAATGTTTTTTGGAGAGCTCAAGCTTACAGTGCCTTTGTTAATGGAGATGGCAGTGTGGTTATCGAGGGTTCTTTAGGATATGAAAAAATTACGCTGCAAACTAAGTCTGCTGAAAAAGGCACTTATACTCTGGGAGTCGATGAAGTATCTGCAGCATCTTATGAAAATTCGCTTCCAACTCAAAAGACGTTTTTTGCAACAGGTACAAGCCTTGGTAATGGCCAAATTGTTATTACAGAATACGATACAGAAAATAAAACCATTTCAGGAACATTTAGATTTACTGCCGTAAATGAAGATGAAACCGATACAAAAGACCCAAAAATTAATTTTACTGAAGGCGTTTTTTATAAAGTTCCAATTAAAGTAAGTGATATCACGAACCATCTTTAAATTTTTGTAATCCTTGATTTTACGCGCTGATTTTTAAAATCAAAATAAAAACATAAATAAACTAATATATAGTAGATTACAGAAAAATAAGACTACATTTGCTACATTATTATAAATAAGTACATATGAACATTTTTGTTGGAAGCCTTCCATTCAGTATTGAGGAAGCAGATTTAAGAGAGTCTTTCGAGGCTTATGGAGCAGTTGATTCAGTTAAAATTATCACTGATAAATTTACTGGAAGAAGCAAAGGATTTGGTTTTGTTGAGATGCCAAACGATGCAGAAGCTCAAAAAGCAATTGATGAATTGAACGGAGCTACTGTTCAAGGTCGTACAATTGTTGTAAATAAATCTGAACCAAAACCTGAAGGTGAAAGAAGAAGCTTCAATAACAACCGTGGAGGTGATTCTCGCGGAGGTTACGGAAACAGCCGTGGCGGAAACGACCGTGGTGGTAACAGAGGAGGATATTAATATTTTTTTCTAAATATACAAAAGGGATCAACGAAAGTTGATCCCTTTTTTTATGCGATATTTTTTGTGTAGAGACGCACCGCAGTGCGTCTAACATAACGAGAAGACGCACTGCGGTGCGTCTCTACATTTTATAATATTATAAATTCGCAACAAGCCAGTCTCCAACTTCGCTTGTTTTGTATGCTTTAGATCCTTTTGGAGCTAAATCTTCGGTAACAACACCTTGTTCTAAAGATTTGTTTACAACAGCGCGAATAGCATCGGCTTCAGCTTTTAATCCAAAAGCGTCTTCGAACATCATGGCTGCAGATAAAATAGTCGCTAATGGATTTGCGATATTTAATCCGGTTGCCTGAGGGTAAGATCCGTGGATTGGTTCGTATAATGAAGTATGTTCTCCAACAGAAGCAGAAGGCATTAATCCCATTGAGCCTGAAATTACAGAAGCTTCGTCAGTTAAGATGTCTCCAAATAAATTCTCCGTAATTAATACATCATACGAGTTTGGCCATTGAACTAAACGCATGGCAACAGCATCAACAAATTCGTAAGAAACGGTTACTTCCGGATAATCTTTTTCCATTGCCTGAACTGTTTCTCTCCATAAACGAGAAGTTTCCAAAACGTTAGCTTTATCAACGCAGCATAATTTTTTAGAACGTGTCATAGCTAATTCGAAACCTTTTTTAGCTAAACGCTGTACTTCTGCACGTGTGTAAACGCAGTTGTCAAAAGCAGTATCTCCGTTATCTTTTCTTCCTTTTTCTCCAAAGTAAATTCCTCCCGTTAATTCTCTTAAGAAAACCAAATCAGTTCCTTCGATTCTTTCTCTTTTTAAAGGAGAATTATCAATTAAAGAAGGGAAAGTAAAGGTTGGACGAACATTTGCAAAAAGGCCTAATTTTTTACGCATCAATAATAAACCCTGCTCAGGACGAACCGGCGCGCTAGGATCGTTGTCGTATTTTGGGTGTCCAATTGCTCCAAATAAAACCGCATCGGCTTTCATACAAACTTCGTGTGTTTCATCTGGATAAGGAACTCCAACTGCGTCGATTGCGCAAGCTCCAGTAAGAGCAGGAGTCCAGGTTATTTCGTGATTGAATTTTTTTGCAATAGCATCAGATACTTTTACAGCTTCATTTATTACTTCTGGTCCGATTCCGTCTCCGGCTAAAAGGGCTATGTTTAATTTCATTCTATATGTGTTATTTAAGGTTCTAAGGTTCTGAGTTGCTAAGATTCTAAGTTTTTTCCTTAGTAACTTGGTGTTGATTTTTTTTAAGATTCTGAGTTGCTAAGATTTTAAGCTCAAAGAAAAAATCTTAGCAACTTAGAATCTTAGCACCTTAGTACCTTAGGTTATTACATTAAGCATTTTTTGCGTTGCTATAATCGCTGCGACAGTTTGATCTGAGTCTAAGCCGCGGGTTTTAAATTCTTTTCCGTTGTTTGTCCAGGTAATGATGGTTTCGCACAACGCATCTGAACTACTGCCTGGCGGAATTCTCACTGCGTAGTCAATTAATTTTGGAAGCGTTAATTTTTTGCTTTTATAAATTTTAGATAAAGCATTCATAAAAGCGTCAAACTGACCATCTCCCTGTGCATTTTCTTCTATTATTTCTCCGTTAAGATTTAAAGATAGAGTTGTTGATGGCCGCATTCCTTTAGAATGAACCAGCATGTAAGATTGAATAGTAATTTTTTCTTCGTAAGTATGGCTGTCCAAAACATCTGAAATAATATACGGCAGGTCTTCCTTAGTAACCGTTTCTTTTTTATCGCCCAGTTCGATAATTCTTTGGGTAACCAATTTCAAATCATCCTGATTCAATTTTAAACCCAATTCCTGAAGATTTTTCTCGATATTGGCTTTTCCTGAAGTTTTTCCTAAGGCATATTTTCTTTTTCTTCCGAAACGTTCCGGAAGTAAATCATTAAAATATAAATTGTTTTTATTGTCACCATCGGCATGAATTCCGGCAGTTTGCGTAAAAACGTTGTCGCCCACAATTGGTTTATTGGCAGGAATTCTATATCCGGTAAAAGTCTCTACAAGCTTACTTACTGTATACAAAGAAGTTTCTTTTATGTTGATGCTTACTTCTGGCAGATAATCGTTGATTACGGCAACAGTACTCTCAAGCGGCGCATTTCCGGCGCGTTCTCCCATTCCGTTTACCGTTACGTGAAGTCCGTTTATGCCTGCTTTTATAGCTTCCATAACATTGGCGATACTTAAATCGTAATCGTTATGTGCATGAAAATCAAAGTGAATGTTTGGATATTTTGCTCTAATTTTTGAAATAAATTCAAAAGTCAAAGACGGAATTAAAACGCCTAAAGTATCCGGAAGTAAAATTCTTTTTACAGGCTGCGTGGCTAAGAAATCCAGAAATTGAAAGACATATTCAGGAGAATTTCGCATTCCGTTGCTCCAGTCTTCGAGATAAACATTGGTTTCAATATTGTTTTCTTTTGCTAAAGCGATAATTTGGGCAATTTCAGAAAAGTGTTGTTCCGGAGTTTTTTTTAATTGATGCGTTAAGTGATTCATTGAACCTTTGGTCAATAAATTTTGCACTTTGGCACCGGCTTTTTTCATCCATTCAATCGAAACGCCGCCGTCAACAAACGAAAGTACTTCAATTCGGTTAGTATATCCTCTTTCTTCGGCCCATGAAGTAATGCCTTTTACGGCTTGAAATTCTCCTTCGCTCACACGTGCCGAAGCAATTTCGATTCTATCAATATTTAATTCCTCCAGCAATAATTGCGCAATGGTCAGTTTTTCTGCAGCAGAAAATGAAACTCCGGAGGTTTGTTCACCATCACGAAGCGTCGTATCCATTATTTCAATTTTTCTTTTTTCCATATTGATATTCTATATTTCTGATGTAATTTGACGCAGATTTTACTGATTCGCTACCGCGAAGACGCAGATTGACGCGGATTTTTCACTTTAGCTAAAAATAAAATCTGTTTTTTTCCGCGCTTTTGCGATAGCAAATCTGTTTCATCCGCGTTCTATATTCTAGAAAGACCCGAGAGGTTTTTGAAACCTGTCGGGTCTAATATCCTGAATGAGATTTCTTTTAGTAAGGAAGTTTATCGG
The DNA here is from genome assembly GCF_058807735.1 of Flavobacterium sp. GW821-FHT12A05. NCBI lineage: Bacteria > Pseudomonadati > Bacteroidota > Flavobacteriia > Flavobacteriales > Flavobacteriaceae > Flavobacterium > Flavobacterium sp. GW821-FHT12A05. Next base: position 435,876 of record NZ_JBXAQY010000006.1, read on the forward strand.
CGAAAGCCTTAATATCTTCTTTAATATTTTGTAAATAATCAATGTCGTCAAAGCCATTAATCATGTTGTTCTTTTTGTAACCGTTAATTGCAAAAGATTCTTGCTGTCCTGTAGACACTAAAGTAATCGTTTGGTTTGGTAAGTTGATTTCTAATTCTGTTTTGGGATCAGCTTCGATTGCATTAAAAATTGTTTCAGCAAATTCCGGGCTAACCTGAACTGGTAAAACGCCAATGTTTAAGCAGTTTCCTTTAAAGATATCAGCAAAGAAACTAGAAACTACAGCTCTAAAACCGTAATCGTAAACTGCCCATGCAGCGTGTTCTCTAGAAGATCCAGAACCGAAATTTTTTCCTCCTACAAGGATTTTTCCGCTGTAAGTTGGATTGTTTAAAACGAAATCTGTTTTTGGAGTATCGTCTCCGTTATATCTCCAGTCTCTAAAAAGATTATCTCCAAAACCTTCACGTTTTGTAGCTTTAAGGAAACGAGCCGGGATGATTTGATCTGTATCTACGTTTTCAATTGGCAGAGGCACTGCACTGCTGGTAAGTATATTAAATTTATCGTATGCCATTTTAATTTTAGATTTTTGGATTTTAGATTTTAGATTTTTCTCGCTGGGATGAATTTCTAAACGCTAAAAATTTTTGTATTAATAATGTAAATGAGTTTTATATGAAGGTTTATGTTTTAAAGTCTCATAAGCTATTCGCAAAGTGAAAATCTAAAATCTAAACTCTTCAATCTAAAATAATTCCCTCGGGTCAGTTAGTTTTCCGGTAACAGCAGCGGCAGCGGCCATAATTGGACTTGCTAATAGAGTTCTTGAACCAGGACCTTGACGGCCTTCAAAGTTTCTGTTTGAAGTACTTACCGCATATTTTCCTGCAGGAACTTTATCGTCGTTCATTGCTAAACAAGCTGAACAACCCGGCTGACGTAATACAAAGCCAGCTTCAGTCAAAATATCTAAAATTCCTTCTTCTTTAATCTGAGCTTCAACAACGTGAGAACCCGGAACTAACCAAGCAGTAACATTATCTGCTTTTTTTCTTCCTTTTACAATTTCAGCAAAAGCTCTAAAATCTTCAATACGTCCGTTTGTACAACTTCCTAAGAAAACATAATCGATTTGTTTTCCGATCATTACATCGTCTTCATTGAAGCCCATATAAGCCAAAGACTTTTTGTAAGTTTCCTCACCGCCTTCAACTTGGTTTGCACTTGGGATATGTTTTGTAATACCAATTCCCATTCCTGGGTTTGTACCGTAAGTAATCATTGGTTCGATATCTTCAGCTTTAATGTTTAATTCAGCATCAAACACAGCATCGGCATCTGTTTTTAAAGTTTTCCAGTATTCAACAGCTTTTGTCCAGGCTTCTCCTTTTGGAGCGTATAATCTTCCTTCAAGGAAATCGAAAGTAGTCTGGTCCGGAGCAATCATACCGCCGCGAGCCCCCATTTCGATACTTAAATTACAAACTGTCATACGACCTTCCATAGTCATGTTTTCGAAAACATCACCAGCATATTCAACAAAATAACCTGTTCCTCCAGAAGTAGTCAATTGTGCAATAATATAAAGTGCAACGTCTTTTGGACCAACACCTTTGCTTAATTGACCGTTTACGTTAATACGCATTTTCTTTGGTTTAGGCTGCATAATACATTGAGTAGACAAAACCATCTCAACCTCAGAAGTTCCAATACCAAAAGCAATAGCTCCAAAAGCACCGTGAGTAGAGGTGTGAGAATCACCGCATACAATAGTAGCACCTGGCAAAGTAATTCCGTTTTCAGGACCTACTACGTGTACAATACCATTTTTTTGATGACCTAATCCCCAGTGCGAAATTCCGTATTCGGCAGCATTATCTTCAAGAGCCTGAAGTTGGTTAGCAGAAAGCGGATCCTGAACTGGTAAATGTTGGTTTATGGTTGGGGTATTGTGATCTGCAGTTGCAAAAGTACGTTGTGGGTATAAAACGTTAACGCCTCTTGATTTTAATCCTAAAAAAGCAACAGGACTCGTAACTTCATGAATGAAATGACGGTCAATAAAAAACACATCTGGTCCATCTTCAATTTTACGCACTACATGTGAATCCCATACTTTGTCAAATAATGTCTTACTCATTTTTTATTTTTTTTAATTGTAATTTCTATAACCACAGCAATTTCCTGTTCATTATAATAGCAAAACAAAAGTAAAAAAAGATACAAAGGCGTCAATTTCAATAATTCATTATATACGATACCCAAACTAAAATACAAATTGCCAAACAGCTTTTATGACTTCAATTTTGAAAGAAAAATGATTTAGAAACAGCTTTTGCTTTTCTTTTTCAGCTTTAATTTTCTCTAATTGTTTTTTGTTTTAATAGTTTGCAAATTTATCTCAAAATCAATATAAAATATAAGGTTTAATTTGAAAAAATGTAACAAATTGAATAAAAATAGTAATAATTGTTATTTTTGATTTCTTTGCGGAAAGGGTGCTTTTTAGGTTTTTGAAAGCTTTTAAAGGAGTTTTTGGCACGTTATTTAGATTCAATAAAGGATCTAAATACTACGACATCCAAGAAGTGTATTTTTATGAAATTTTATCTATTTTGAGATAAAAATAGGGGTAGTGAAGAGAATAATTTTGAAAACTAATTCAGGGAATTTTTAAACTCCAATGGAGTTAGATTCGTTTTCTTTTTAAATAGTTTACTGAACGACTGCGGATATTCAAAACCCAATTGATACGCAATTTCTGCTACCGAAAGATTGGTTGTCATCAGGAAATCTTTTGATTTTTCTATCAGTTTGGAGTGAATGTGCTGCTGTGCATTTTGTCCCGTTAAACTTCGGAGCATATCAGATAAATAATGAGTGGAAACATTGATTTGTGAAGCAAGAAAATCTACTGTTGGTAATCCTTTTTTTAAGGTTTCGGCATTATTTATATAACTGTCAAGCGTATCTTCTACTTTAAGTAATAAATCGTTGCTGATTGTTTTTCTGGTAATGAATTGGCGTTTGTAAAAACGATTGCTGTAATTCAGTAAAACATCAATATAAGAAACAATTACGTCCTGGCTCATTTCGTCAATGGCTGTATGAAGTTCATTGTCGATGCTGGTTAACAATCCTACGATAGTTGTTTTTTCGCTGTCAGAAAGATGCAGTGCCTCATTCGTATCATACGAAAAGAAACCATATTTCTTGATGGTTTTCCCCAAAGGATAATTTCGAATAAAGTCCGGATGAAAAAGCAGGGTAAAGCCAAAATATTCAACTCCTTCCTGATTATCGGTAAAAATCAATTGATTGGGAGAAGTAAACATTAATCCGCCTTCATTAAAATCGTAATAACCCTGACCGTAACCCATTTTTCCGTTAGTAGAATATTTATAAGATATTTTATAAAAATCGAGCAGGAAATGGTTGTTAGTCAAATCAGCATTTATAGTGAGTTGGGTATTATCAACCAAGGTAATCATAGGATGAAGCGGCTTTGGCAGCTGAAACAAACTATGAAATTGAGATATTGAGGAAATTTTTGACGGATTGTTGTTTTTCTTTTCCATGATATAAAGTTATAAAAATTTGAAAATTAATTGGGCTTTTCGAAAAGTATTGAACATCCTCTTTGATTTTGAAAGTCAGCTTCGAAGAAGCGAAATATTTATAGAAATCATATTTGTTGTTGAGAGCAAAGCTCCAGCGGAGCGACATATGTATTGCAATAAATATGTCGCTCCGCTGGAGCTATTTTGCATCTTCATAATTTAATTTCTATAAATATTTAGCCCCGCTGGGGCTTAATAAAAACAAAAAAAAACAATGTTTAATACTTTTTCGATAGCTTTATCAGGAATTATTAGGCTCCCAAAAATTGTTTGCCAAAAGCAGCGCGAAAAACTTCGTCTCCTTGTTCCAGTCTTTGTTGGTAAAGCGCTTTAGCATCTTCTCCGGCCACATATCTTAGTTTGGTTTTTCCGTCAGTTGCAGCCTCATACACAACATCGGCAATTTGTTCCGGAGTCGATGCCATTTCAAACATTGCATCTACATTTTCAAACATTTTGTCTGCCATTGCCTGATATTCAGGTTTAACTCCGGTATCAAGAGACCCGTGAAGAAATTCTGTTTTAATACCGCCCGGAGAAACCGTTTTAATGTTGATTCCAAATGCATTTAATTCATAAGCCATACTTTCGCTCCAGCCTTCTAATCCCCATTTTGTTGCGTGATAAACAGATCCTAAAGGAAAAGAAATTAAACCGCCAATAGAAGTTGTTGAGATAAATAAACCGCTTTTTCTTTCTCTGAAATACGAAATAAAAGCATTGGTAACACGAATAACGCCCAATAAATTGGTGTTAAGCTGTTTCGTGATCTGATCGTCATTAAAGCTTTCAAGAGGGCCAATTAAGCCATAGCCGGCGTTGTTAAAAACAACATCAATATCGCTTAGTTCAAGCGCTTGTTTTACTGTGTTTTGTATTTGGTCGTAGTTGGTAACATCTAATGGTAAAAGCGTTACATTTTCTAAATTAGAAAGTTCAGTTTCTTTTTCTGGAGTTCTCATTGTAGCGATTACATTCCATCCTTTTTCTTGGAATAATTTTGCTGTTGCTTTTCCTAAACCTGATGATGCTCCTGTGATAAAAATTGTTTTCATGATTATTGTTTTTTTAATTGTTATAATTTGATGAAGCAAAGTTCAGGATACATTACAGTTTAAAAGTGTTCATTTCGGCGTAATGAGTATCCAAAATGAATAATCGAAGTTTTTTAAGAAAAAAAGAATCAAATTCTGTTGTTTTTATGTTTAGAAAACGAAGATGTTAATTGTACTTTTGTTGATAACTTCGTTTTTCATTCGCTTAAAAAAAAGCGTAAATTTGAACTTCTTCCATTTTCTATAAGATAATTTTTTATAATCCATATAATCAGATGGTTATATTGGAAAAGTTTTGGAATTTGGAGCTTTAATTTTTTGTATTCTCACTCTATGTATTTAATATTCGATACCGAAACAACCGGATTACCAAAACGCTGGGATGCCCCAATAACCGATTCTGACAACTGGCCTCGCTGTATACAGATCGCGTGGCAGCTTCACGACGAAATGGGACAGCTTATAGAACATCAGGATTATTTGGTAAAACCAGAAGGATTTAATATTCCTTATGATGCCGAGCGTATTCACGGAATCTCAACTGAATTGGCTGAAGCCGATGGAATCACTTTGGCCGAAGTTTTAGAGAAATTCAATATTGCTTTAAGCAAAACCAAATTTATCGTTGGTCAGAATTTAGGTTTCGACGTTAATATTATGGGAGCCGAATTCCATAGAATGGGAGTGGAGTCTCAAATGAGTTCAATGCCGGTTCTGGATACTTGTACCGAAGTTACGGCTTCGTTATTACAGCTTCCTGGAGGTCGTGGAGGAAAATTCAAACTTCCAACCCTGACCGAATTACACAGCTATCTTTTCGATAAACCTTTCGCGGAAGCGCACAACGCAACTGCCGACGTTGAGGCAACTACGCGTTGTTTCCTGGAATTGGTTAGAAGAGAAGTTTTTACCAAAGAAGAATTAGACGTTCCGAAGGAATATTTCAAAGAGTTTCAAGAAAGAAATCCGCAGGAATTTCCTTTAATCGGTTTAAAACACATCAATTTAAAAGCAGCTTCTGATAAAATCAGAGAACAGCTTAAAGCTTTACAATCAGATGATAAGCAGGTTACGGTTTCAGAAGAGGATAAAGCCGATTTCAAAGCTGCTAAATTTGCACATTTACACAATCATACACAGTTTTCGGTTTTGCAATCGACTATTGGGATTGGAAATATTGTTGCAGCTGCAGCCAAAAACGGAATGCCGGCCGTTGCCATGACGGATACCGGAAACATGATGGGAGCTTTTCACTTTGTGAGTGCCGTTATGAACCACAATAAAGCGGCTTCTGGAAAAAATAAAGCGTTAGTTGAAGCTGGTGAAGAACCAACCGAAACGGAGGTAAAACCAATTGTAGGCTGCGAATTTAATATTTGTGAAAACCATTTAGATAAAAGTAAAAAAGACAACGGTTATCAGGTTGTTTTAATGGCTAAAAATAAAGCCGGATATCACAACTTGGCCAAAATGGCTTCGATTGCCTATACTGACGGTTTTTATTATGTTCCGAGAATTGATAAAAATATTGTTGAAAAATACAAAGAAGATATCATGGTTTTGTCTGGGAATTTATACGGAGAGATTCCGAGTAAAATCCTGAACATTGGTGAAAACCAAGCCGAAGAAGCTTTGATTTGGTGGAAAGAACAGTTTGGTGCAGATTTCTATCTGGAAGTAATGCGCCACAATCAGGAAGATGAAAATCGCGTAAACAAAACCCTGATTGAGTTTGCTCAAAAACACAAAGTCAAATTAATTGCGACAAATAATACCTATTATTTAAATAAAGAAGATGCCAATGCGCACGATATTTTACTTTGTGTAAAAGATGGTGAAAAGCAGGCAACCCCTATTGGACGAGGCCGTGGTTATCGTTACGGACTTCCAAATCAGGAATACTATTTCAAGTCAGAAGAAGAGATGAAAAAACTCTTTGCTGATTTGCCCGAAGCGATTATCAACATTCAGGAAATTATAGATAAGGTCGAAATATATTCACTATATCGTGATGTATTACTTCCAAAATTTGATATTCCGGAAGAGTTTGTTGTGGCCGAAGATGAAGCTGACGGAGGTGTTCGTGGTGAAAATAAATACCTGCGGCACCTTACAATGGAAGGAGCCAAAAGGCGATATGGCGAAATTACAGAATCGATCCAGGAACGTTTGGATTTTGAATTACTGACGATTTCGAACTCTGGATATCCGGGTTATTTCCTGATTGTACAGGATTTCATTGCCGAGGCTAGAAAAATGGACGTTTCGGTTGGACCGGGTCGTGGATCTGCAGCAGGTTCTGCCGTTGCTTATTGCCTCGGAATTACCAATATTGACCCTATTAAATACGACTTGCTTTTTGAGCGTTTCCTAAATCCTGACCGTGTATCGATGCCCGATATTGATATCGACTTTGATGATGAGGGTCGTGGTCGTGTAATGGATTACGTAATTAATAAATACGGTCAAAAACAGGTGGCGCAGATTATCACTTATGGTAAAATGGCAACCAAATCAGCGATTCGTGATACGGCTCGTGTACTGGATTTACCTTTATTCGAAGCCGATAGAATTGCAAAACTGATTCCGGGAATGATGCCGTCAAAATGGAATTTGGCGCGTTTTATTTCTGAGAGTGAAGAGGAAGTTAAAAAAGCACTTCGTTCTGACGAATTTGACAATGTAAAAGAATTAATCGCCATTGCCAATGAAGATGATTTGGCAGGAGAAACCATTCAGCAGGCAAAAATCCTTGAAGGATCTATGCGTAATACGGGAATTCACGCCTGCGGGGTAATTATTACGCCGTCGGATATTACGAATTATGTTCCGGTTACAACCGCAAAAGATTCGGATTTATATGTAACACAGTTTGATAACTCGGTTGCAGAAAGTGCCGGATTGCTTAAAATGGACTTCTTGGGTCTGAAGACCCTTACACTGATAAAAGATACCGTTAAACTGGTAAAATACAGAACAAATATTGATCTGGATCCCGATACATTTCCAATTGATGACGAAGAAACGTATGCGCTTTTCCAGAGAGGTGAAACCGTTGGAATCTTCCAATACGAGTCGCCCGGGATGCAGAAATACATGAAAGACCTAAAGCCAACGGTTTTTGGAGATTTAATTGCCATGAACGCCTTGTATCGTCCGGGACCTTTAGAGTATATCCCGTCTTTCGTTCGAAGAAAAAACGGCGACGAAGAAATCAAATACGATTTAGATGCCTGTGCCGAATATTTATCTGAAACCTACGGAATTACCGTTTACCAAGAGCAGGTAATGCTTCTGTCGCAGTCGCTGGCCGATTTTACAAAAGGTGAGGCCGACGTATTGCGTAAAGCGATGGGTAAGAAACAAAAGGATGTACTAGATAAAATGAAGCCTAAATTTGTGGAACAAGCTGCAAAAAAAGGGCATGATGCCAAAATTTTAGAGAAAATCTGGAAAGACTGGGAAGCCTTTGCGAGTTACGCCTTCAACAAATCGCACTCGACTTGTTATGCCTGGATTGCTTATCAAACGGCTTATTTAAAAGCACATTATCCTGCCGAATATATGGCAGCGGTACTTTCGAATAACATGAACGATATTAAACAGGTTTCGTTCTTTATGGAAGAATGTAAACGTATGGGATTGCAGGTTTTGGGGCCAGACGTAAACGAATCCTACTATAAATTTACCGTAAACGATGATTATGCTGTTCGTTTCGGAATGGGTGCAATTAAAGGTGTAGGTTCTGGAGCTGTTGAAACTATTGTAGAAAACAGAAAAGACGGAAGATATAAATCGATTTTTGATTTGGCGAAGCGAATTGATCTTCGTGCTGCCAACAAAAAAGCAATCGAAAACTTAGCACTTGCAGGAGGTTTTGATTCTTTTGAAGGAACAACAAGAGCGCAATATTTCCACGATGATGGCGATGGAATTACATTTTATGAAAAGGCGATGCGTTACGGATCGAAATTTCAGGAAAATGAAAATTCATCTCAGGTAAGTTTATTTGGAGAAACCAGCGAAGTGCAAATTGCTGAACCGGTTGTGCCTCCATGTGAAGACTGGAGTACAATGGAAAAACTGGCCAAAGAGAAGGAGGTTGTTGGAATTTATATTTCCGGACATCCTTTAGATGATTTTAGATTTGAAATGAAATACTTCTGTAATGCCAGATTAGAGTCTTTAAAGAGCATGAACGAGTATGTAGGTAAAAATCTAAACTTTGCCGGAATCATTAATAACGTACAGCATCGTGTGGCTAAAAACGGAAAAGGCTGGGCTGTATTTAACTTAGAAGGATACGATGAAAGTTTTGAGTTTAAGATTTTTGGTGAAGAATATTTAAAATTCCGCCATTTCCTGATTCAGAACAATTTCGCCTACTTAAAAATATTGATCAAAGACGGATGGGTAAACCATGATACGGGTAAAAAATCAGATCCGAGAATGCAGTTTGTTGAGGTTCGTCAGCTGCAGGATATTTTGGAAGCATTTGCCAAAAAACTGATTCTTCTTCTTGATATTAAAGATTTACAAGCCGAATTTATTCACCGATTAAGCCATTTATTTAATGAAAATAAAGGCGATAATTCCGTGAGTTTTGAGATTATGGAAATTGAAAATGTAAAACGTTTGGTTGAGGTCGAAACCACAAGCGAATTCGAAGACAATACAGATGCTGTTTTTGAAGATGAGAGCGATGACAACGAAGCAGCAACCGGAGAAGCCAAGCTTCAGGAAGTGAAAGAAGTCGAAGAAGTAAAGGTTGTAACAAAGCTTACAATGCCAAGCAGAAGACTAAAAGTAAGAATTTCCGCCGAATTATTGCAGGAATTGGAAAAAATGCAGATAAATTTTAAACTGAATTAGATTTTAACAGTTAAAATTTGAAAGAATGCATTTTTTTAGTGTTAAAATTATGCATGCATAATAGTTTTTTAGTAATATTGTCAAAAATTACAACGATTTCGTTCCAAGTCTAACAATGCAAACTATAAGAATATGTTAAAAAAATCTAAGTTTGTAAAAAACAATTAAAATCAGAATTATGAAAAAGAACCTATTTTTATTAGGACTATTAGTTTGCTCGATGGCCACTATGGCGCAAACAGAAAAAGCAGACAAACCAGAAAGCTGGTATTTTAAATTAGGAGGATCTTATTTTAATCAAACTGCTTCTACTGAGTTCCCAACAGTTGGCGGACATGATGCAATGGATAGAACTTATGTTGGAGGAAAATTAGTATCTGAAAAAAGTGTTACAGGTTCTTTTGGACAAGGTTATAGAACTGGTATTACTGCTGGTTACCGTTTTTCAGTACGTTTAGGAGTTGAGTTAGGAGTAAATTACTATACTAGTAATGATAAAAAAATGGCGCAGACAAGATCAGATGTGCCTATTACACCAGCAGGTGTTTACAGCTTTAAATCAGTAGGACAAATTAGTGCTTTTGATGTAGCTCCTGCACTTGTAATGTTTTTAGGTGAAGCTCATGGTTTTGAACCGTATACTAAAGTTGGAGTTTTAGTTCCAATTCACGGAGATTTAGAAATCACTTCTGATGCTTATGCTCCAATTGCTTTTAATCCTGCAGGAGCTCCAATCGCTTTTGGAGATGTTCATAGTGTTGATAAAGTAAAGCCTAATCCTACTTTAGGATTTACAGCTGCTTTAGGTACATCTTATAAATTAGGAAAACATATTTCTGCTTTTGCTGAGTTAGAGTACAGAAACTTTACAGTACACGGTAAAACAAAAGAAACAACTGAATTTACAGTAAACGGAAAAGATGCTTTAGCAACTAGAACTACAGCTCAAATTCATACTAATTACCGTGATGGTTTAGATGTAAACTCAAATAATGCATTAACAAACCCTAATGGAGTTAATAAAGATAAACCAATGGACGAATTAAGTTCTTACGTTGGAATTTCAGGCTTAGGTTTAACACTTGGTCTTAAATACAGTCTATAATTTTTTATAGTATTTTTTAGTTTTTTAAAAAAGAGGATATTCGTTATGAATATCCTCTTTTTTTGTGGTGTCATTGCGAGGTACGAAGCAATCACACTAGAATTATTTCAATTCTCTAAATTCCTTTAAAACTTCATCAATAACCCAGGTTGTTCTTGCGCCCGAAATTCCTTTTGATGGCGAAGCACCTTCTTTGCCTAAAAGTTCGGCCATTACGGTTTCTATAAAAGGTTGTTGAATATGAAGCGGATTTTCGATTGTAATGCTTTCCTTTTCTCCGTTTACATATTGAATATGGATTGGGTCATTTCCAAAAGTCGAAAAGGAGATTTTACCTTTATCGCCCACAATTTCGGCATTGTCGTAACGCTCAAAGCTGCCAAAATTCCATAATCCGGTTCCGTGAATTCCGTTTTCAAATAAAAACGACATCGAAACTGAATCTTCTGCCGGATAGGCTTTAAGCTGCGAAGTAGCATGACCGCGAACAGACTTTATCGGACCTAAAACAAAATCCAGAAAGTCTAAAGTATGGCAGGCTAAGTCAACGAAAATACCACCTCCAGAAATATGCGGCAAAACCGTCCATGGAAGATTGATTTCGTCATCGTAGCGTTCTTCAAAAGGATGATATAAAACACAATTTACGTGTCTGATAGTACCTAATTTACCTTTGTCGATTAGTTCTTTTATTTTTAAAAAACGAGGCAGTGCTCTTCTGTAATAAGCAACAAACAAAGGGACATTATGCTCTTTGCAAGCACTGATCATTTCGTTGCACTCTTCAAAAGTCAGTGCCATAGGTTTTTCTACATACACCGGTTTTCCAGCTTTGGCGCATAAAAGGGTATATTCTTTGTGAGAAGATGGCGGAGTGGCAATATAAACCGCATCAACCTCCGGATCGTTTATTAAATCTGCTGCATTCGAATACCATTTCGGTACGTTATGGCGTTTGGCGTAATCTTCGGCAAGAGCGGCGTCTCTTCGCATAACGGCAACTAAAGCCGAATTTGGGGCTTTCTGAAAAGCTGGTCCGCTTTTTACTTCGGTTACGTTACCGCAGCCTATAATTCCCCATCTTATAATTTTCATGGTTTAAGTTTTAAGTTTCTCAAATTTAAGGAAAAAAATTAGCCACGAATTCACGAATTAGCACGAATTATTTTTTTAATTTTTGCCACAGATTAAAGGATTTTCACAGATTAAAAAGTTAAAGCACAGCAAATAAAAATCATTTTAATCTGTGGCAAAATAAAGGAGAAAATTATTTTTTCACGCAGATTCAGCAGATTAATTTTAGCGCAAAGCACGCAAAGCTTTTATATCAGCTGGTTTTGTAAAAAAACAAAGTTCGCAAAGCTTTGTATTCAACCAGCCTTGCGAACTTTGTGTTTCTGTCAATATTCTAAGCATAAAAACTTTGTGTGCTTTGCGGTAAAATTCTCAAACTCAAACAAAAAAATAGCCGCAAATTCACAAAAAATAATTCGTGAATTCGCGGCTAAAAAAAATCAGTTTAAAGTGTTACTTTTTCGGTAAAGCTTTAAAACCCATATTGTAAAGTGTGAAAGCCTGAATGTCTACATTCTCCTGGATTGTAGCTGCAACAGATTTTCCTGCACCGTGACCTGCCTTTACATCAATACGAATTAAAACAGGGTTTTCTCCCGCTTGTTTGTCTTGAAGTTCAGCAGCAAATTTAAAACTGTGAGCCGGCACAACACGATCATCATGATCTCCGGTTGTTACCATAGTTGCCGGATATTTAGTTCCTTTTTTAACGTTTTGAACAGGAGAATATCCTTTTAAATATTCAAACATTTCTTTACTATCCTGAGCAGTTCCGTAATCGTATGCCCAACCTGCACCAGCTGTAAAAGTATGGTAACGAAGCATATCCATAACACCAACTGCAGGTAATGCTACTTTCATTAAATCAGGACGTTGTGTCATTGTTGCACCTACTAATAAACCTCCGTTAGATCCTCCGCGAATCGCCAGATAATCAGATGAAGTATATTTTTGAGCAATTAGATATTCAGCAGCAGCGATAAAATCATCAAATACATTTTGTTTTTGCAATTTCGTTCCTGCATCATGCCATTTTTTACCGTACTCGCCGCCGCCTCTTAAATTGGCAACAGCATAAACGCCTCCGTTTTCCATCCAAACTGCATTTGCAATGCTGAAACTTGGCGTTAAACTTACATTGAATCCACCGTAACCGTAAAGAATCGTTGGGTTTTTTCCGTCTAGTTTAGTTCCTTTTTTATAAGTAATAATCATTGGAATTTTTGTACCGTCTTTAGAAGTATAGAAAACTTGTTTAGACTCGTAATCTTCGCTTTTGAAATCTACTTTTGGTTTTTGATACACTTCTGATTTACCTGATTTTGGTTCAAAAGAAAAAATAGTTCCCGGAGTAGTATAATTTGTAAAGCTGTAATATAAAATTTTCTCGTCCTTTTTAGATCCAAATCCACCCGCAGTTCCTACCGCAGGAAGTTTGATTTCGCGAACTAATTTTCCGTTATAATCATATTGTAATACTAACGAAACGGCATCTTTTGTATAATTGGCAAAGAAATATCCTGCTCCTGTAGACGGAGATAAAACATTTTCGGTCTCTTTAATAAAATCTTTCCAGTTTTCTGGTTTTGGATTGCTTACATCAACAGAAACCACGCGTCCGTTAGGAGCGTTTAAATCAGTTTCTATAAACAGTTTTGTTCCTTCGTTTTCAATAATAGAATGCGAATTATTAAAATTGTCTACAATAGTAACAATTGGGCTGTTTGGCGTTTTTAGATCTTTAATGTAAAGTTCATTTCCGTAAGTCGAATTGGCAGCTGTAATAATTAAATAATGATTGTCTTCGGTAACATAACCGTTAACGTATCTTCTTTTTTTGTCTTCACCAAAAATAACTTTATCCTCTTTTTGCGAAGTTCCTAACTTATGAAAGTATAATTTATGCTGATCTGTTTTGGCCGATAATTCGCTTCCTTTTGGTTTGTCATAACTTGAATAATAGAAACCTTCATTTCCAAGCCATGAAATACCGCTGAATTTTACATCAACCAAAGTATCTTCCAGAACTTTTTTAGAAACAGCATCAATAATGATTACTTTTCTCCAGTCGCTTCCGCCTTCAGAAATTGCATAAGCGGCTTTATTTCCATCTTTAGAAAAATCTAATCCGCCAAGGGAAGTAGTTCCGTCTTTAGAAAAAGTATTTGGATCAAGGAAAACTTCTTCTTTACCGCTTTGATCTTTTCTGTAAACAACAGATTGATTCTGAAGTCCGTTATTTTTAGAATAATATGTAAATTTTCCTTCTTTATATGGAGCGCCTATTTTTTCGTAGTTCCAAAGCTTTTCCATTCGTTTTTTAAGTTCTTCACGAAACGGAATTTTATCTAAATAGCTATACGTTACTTCATTTTCAGCTTTTACCCAAGCACCAGTTTCAGCAGATTTATCATCTTCAAGCCAACGGTAAGGATCGCTTACTTTTGTGTTAAAATATACATCAACAGTCTCCCCTTTTTTGGTTTCAGGATATTTAGTTTGAGCAAACGAAACTCCTGCAGTTGTAAGTGCCATTAATAAAAATGTTTTTTTCATAGTTAGTTTTTTCTGTTGTAACAAAAATAGAACTTTTTGTTGTAAAAGCTAAACCATATAAGTCATATAAGTAAATATTAGCAGGACTAAATTAAATGAACTTATATAACTTATATGGTAAAAAAATTATAAGTTGAAATTAACCCCCAAAACGATATTTCTTCCAATATTTGGAATACCGTCAGTTTTTAATCTTGAAAGGTGTGCAATGTATTTTTTGTCGAATAAATTGTTTCCGTTCAGGTTTACATCAAAAGCCGTTTTGCCTAGTTTTACCGTTCCGCCAAAACCTAAATTAACCAAAGTATATCCTTTAGAAGCCGTTTCAAAACCGCTTACATTATCCTGATTAAAAGTCGAAGAAACATTCAAAGAAGCAAAGCCTTCGCTTAACCAGTTTTTGATATTAAATTCAGTTCTAATAGTGTTATTCCAGTTATTAGCAGGAATTAAAGGCAGATAATCTTTGTTGTCTTTTTTACCTGTTACGGTTTCAAAACTAGTTTCAAAATGTAACCAGTCTAAAGGATGCGGATGAAAATGCAGTCCAACCTCACCACCGTATAATTTTGCATTATCCTGAATATAAGCAAAAACGTCATTATCATCGCGAGTTTCTCCGGTTGGAGAAGTATAAATGTAATTGTTTACGTGATTGTAGAATCCGTTTACGAAAAATTCGAAGTGCGTGTTTTTATATTCTAAATTTAAATCAGTCTGAACGTTTTGCTCTGTTTTTAAATCAGCATTTCCAATTTCGTAACGGTTTGTTCCTTCATGTACACCATTTGAAGTTAATTCGGCTAAGTTTGGCGCTCTAAAACCTGTTGCCACATTTAGTCGAAGCGTTAACGGTTCGGCCAATTTTGTTTTATAACCTAAAGAAGCATTAAAACTGTCAAAAGAACGGTCAAGAGGAAGGAAATAACCTTCTTCACCTTCAGTTCCGTGTGCGTCAGACGTAACATTTCTGTTGTCAAAACGTAATCCGGCTTGTAAAACGCTGTTGTCCCATTCGTAATTTGCAGTTCCAAAAACACCAAAATCATTAGTTGTAGCGTCCGGAATTAAATATTCTTCACCCGAATTTTTATTCGTTTGGTGCATTCCCTGAACGCCTAAAATAGTTTCGATTTTTCCGAATTTAGGGAAATGATATTTTACATTATAATTTAAAGTATTCAGTTTCATGTGAAGAGAAGCTACGTTGCTGTCTTCAAATTCGCTTCGGTCGTTTGAAATGTAACCCAAATCAACATCCAATTTTGAGTTTTCAAAAAAGACAACGTTGTTTAAACTCAACAAATGATTAAAAATTCCCTGTCTCGGAAATTGAGTGTCTTTACTTGAAGACTGTTCTGCAATTCCATCTTCCGGAATTCCGATATCCAGTTTGTTATAATTGTATCTCAAAACACTTGAAAAGGTTGAGTTGCTGTAACCAATTCCGGTTTTAAAATCGGTTTCGTTGTAACGTGAATTTGTTACGCGGTCGCCATCGGCAATTTTATAGTCAGAATGCGTGTTGTAACTTCCGCGGGCAAGGAATTTCCAATTATCTGTAGAAGTTTTTAATCCAATAGAAGAATTACTTCCCTGTGTATTAGTAAAATATTTTTGACTGAAATTGGCTTTAAAAGTACCAGCATCAGCAAATTTTTCAGGATTAAAATATAAAACCCCTCCCAAGGCATCAGAACCATATAATAAAGAGGCTGGGCCTTTAATAACTTCGACACTTTCGATTCCGGCATCATTTAAACCTAAACCATGTTCGTCTCCAAACTGCTGGTTTTCGATACGAACGCCTTGAGAATAGACCAAAACACGGTTACCGCTTAATCCTCGAATTACCGGTTTCCCGATAGAAGTTCCAGTCGAAATCTGCGAAACTCCCGGAATTGTTGCTAAACCTTCTATTAAAGTTGAGGTACCTTTTTGTTGCAAAGATTTAATGCTTTCGTGCTCAATTTTCATTACGTTTTGCGATTGCAATTTGTTGAAAGGCGTAGAAACCACCACTTCATCCATTTCTAAAATCGACTCCAAAAGTGTAATATCTAAAGTGTTTTGCTTTACTAATTTAGCAATCGTATTATTTTGAGTAGCGTATCCAACGTATGAAAAGGATAGACGTAAACTTCCGCTTGGAAGATTGCTTATTTCGTATTTTCCGTTTGCATCTGTTGTTGTTCCTTTATGTAATTCCGGCGCATATACAGAAACGCCCGGTAATGGATTATTTTGATTATCGGTTACAGTTCCTGATACCGAATTTTGGGCAGAAAGCAAGCCCGAAAACCCTAAAATAAGGGCAATTATTAATTTTTTCATTTGAAAAATGTGCTATAGTTAAATTGATTTTTTTTCTTTTAAATGAAAACCAAAACTAACAGCAAAGCATTCTGATCTTATTTAATAAATAAGACGAGGAAACCCAATGTTATTTTGAATTTAGATTTAAAAAAACGGCAAAAAATATTTCGAGTGTTCGAAATTATGAAACTATAGAAACGGGAGGGCCTCGCAGTAAATACGAAGGGTTTGAAATAGAGAATATCTTTTCAGACAGCGGAAAGAAATAAGGAATTTCGCTGGTAAAAGAATGGAACTGAAAAGAAAAACTTTCGGGAAGAATGAAGCTTTCAAAAGCAAAATTACAAACATAACAAAGGTCGTAATTGTGGTGCTGATGCGTTATTTCGCCATTTGGATCGTTATAATCGTGATGACATTGTTTTTCTGAAAGCTGCTTTACAATATGCTCATAACTGTGTATCGACTGAAACAATATTGAGAACAATACTGTTACAGCAAAAGAGAAACTTAATATGAGCTGCTTTTTCTTCATACTGGACAAAGGTATAAAAGATCACACAAATACAAATTCATTTTTTGAAATCTTAGTCATATTCTTTGAAAAAAGTTCAGCAAAAGCAATTATTTGCAGTCAAAAAAAGAATAATTGCGTTCTAATCGCAACCTGAACTAGCATTATATTATATTTGTAAGTGAAATAAATCGATTCTATAAAACGTTTATTTTATAAACCCTCTTTTTAAATTCAAAAAATATATGCGATTACTTTTTAGCTGTTTGTTTTTAGTTTCGTTTTTTAATGCTTTTTCGCAAGAAGATGTAAAGGCAGAAGTAAAACCTATAGTTAAAATAGATTCTTTGTATAGAGAGGACCAGTTTTTCTTTTCTGTAACCTATAATTTGTTTACAGATATTCCGCCTCAATTTAAACAAAATAAATTTTCTATGGGGCTTTCCGGAGGTTTCCTGCGCGATATGCCTATCAATAAAACCAGAACAGTTTCGATTGCGGCAGGTTTAGGATTAAGTTATCAAAATTATTATCAGAATCTTACCATTTCAAAAGACGGAGCAGGAGCTGTAATTTATAACGTAAACAGCTATGGCGAATTTGTATCTAACCGTTACAGACAATATTCTGTCGATCTTCCAATAGAATTTAGATGGCGTAATTCTACTTACGAAAGTACGAAATTCTGGAGAATTTACGCCGGAGTAAAACTAAGTTATGTATTTTCAAACACATCTATTTTAGATGATGGCGAAAATACGTATCGGATAAATAACAACGATGCTATTAATAAATTTCAGTACGGCCCGTATCTTTCTACGGGTTACAATACCTGGAATTTGTATTTATATTATGGTTTAAGTCCTTTGTTTAAAGACGGAACTACAACTTTAAGCGGAGAAAAATTGACAATGAAAACGCTGAATGCCGGATTGATTTTCTACATTCTATAGCCACAAATACAAAAATAGTAATTGCGGTAAAATACCAATCGATAAGCCAATTAGCAGCTCTTTTGGTGTATGTGCGTTCATTTCCAGCCTTGACGAAGTAACAATTCCCGAAAGTAAAATTAAAAAAGCACTCCAATACGGATTGTGCATTTGCAAATGAAGATTCAGTCCAATTGCAAATATTGTAAAGCCGCTTATAGCTGCCACATGCAGACTGGCTTTGATTTTAAAAAGAGATAATACTAAAGCTAAAATACTCGTAAATAAAGCCCCAAGAAAAAAGAAATGAAGTTCTGGATAGCGTGTAATAACAATGCTTCTTTTTACCAATAAAATATATAAAAAACATTGTAATATAAGCGGAATCCTGCGCTGAGAAGTCTCCGGAAGCATCATCGATTTTACATGTCCTGTTGAACGAAGCAGCATAAAAAACAATACCGGAACAATAATAGTAATGACCAATATTTGAAATAAAACAAAATATTTTTCCTGCGTTGCAAAAATATCATCTTTGCAATACAAGTAAAATAATGTGGCATACATCGATATAAAAATCGGGTGGAGTATATAGGAGAATAGTGGAAGTATTTTTTTCAAAGCGTATTTTTTTGTGGTATTGAACAAATATAATAATGTTTTCTGCGACGAATCGCACTAATTTTCACAAATTATTGTTTAATTTTTTACTGCCGATTCAAGATTTAATAATCGTTTGCGGCTAAATTTTCTCGCAGATTTAGGAGATTAGGCAGATTGTTTTTTTTTTGCCACAGATTAAAGGATTAAAACAATTAAGTTTTTATTTGCCACGAATTACACTAATTTCCGCGAATTATTCTATTTGCAAAATGTTTAAATAATAGCTGTATATTAAAAGATTCTCATAGATTAAAATCATTTAAATCCTTTTAATCTGTGGCAAAAAATAAAAAATAATTTGTGAAAATTTGGGAAATTGGTGGCAAACCTTTTTTTAAATTTGACAAAAAGAATTTTCTAAATGAGCATAAATTTAAAAAGCCTGATCCCGGTTTTTAAAGCCGAATGGATCGGTTCAGATACTGATATTTTTGTAGATCATATTTCGATCGACAGCCGTTCTTTACAAAACGGGTCTAAAACATTGTTTGTTGCCCTTTCCGGGGTTAATAATGATGCTCATTTGTATATTGCTGAACTTATAGAAAAAGGCGTTCAGAA
This sequence comes from Flavobacterium sp. GW821-FHT12A05, assembly GCF_058807735.1. Classification (NCBI taxonomy): domain Bacteria; kingdom Pseudomonadati; phylum Bacteroidota; class Flavobacteriia; order Flavobacteriales; family Flavobacteriaceae; genus Flavobacterium; species Flavobacterium sp. GW821-FHT12A05. Next base: position 455,147 of record NZ_JBXAQY010000006.1, read on the forward strand.
CTTTGTAGTGCAGTATATTCCCGAAAATGTAAAAGGGAAAGCTAATTTTTTCGTTGTAAAAAACACCCTCAAAGCGCTTCAGGAATTGGCGGGATATTATCGTGATTTATTCGATTTTCCTATAATTGGTATTACCGGAAGTAACGGAAAAACCATAGTAAAAGAATGGCTTAATTTCCTTTTAAGCCCGGATTATAATATTATTCGAAGTCCAAAAAGTTACAACTCACAAGTTGGCGTTCCGCTTTCTGTTATTGCCATAAACGAGAAGCACAATTTAGGAATTTTCGAAGCTGGAATTTCAACGGTTAACGAAATGGTTAATCTGGAGAAAATCATAAAACCTAAGATAGGAGTACTTACTAATATAGGAAGCGCACATGATGAAGGCTTTTTGAATTTAGTGCAAAAGATTGATGAAAAATTACTTTTGTTTAAAGATTGTCCAATCATTATTTATCAAAAAAATGAAGTTGTCGATTCTTGCTTAACTCAGTTTGCAGCCGAATATATGATGCATCCGCGAAAACTTTTTTCATGGAGTTTTACAGATCAAAGTGCCGATGTTTTTATTCTGAAAAAAGAAACTAAAAACGATTCAACAACAATAAAATACCAATATAAAGGCGAAGTTTTCGATTTAGAAATTCCGTTCAGCGATTCGGCTTCAATAGAAAATGCCATTTCCTGTTTGTTGGTTTTACTGCATTTTGAATATGATTTTGCTGTTATTCAAAACCGAATGCAGATGCTTTATCCGGTTGAAATGCGTCTTGAGGTTAAAAACGGAATCCATAACTGCAGTTTAATCGACGATAGTTACAGCTCCGATTTTCAATCACTTAAAATTGCATTGGACTTTTTAGAAAGTCAGAAAAAGAACGCTTCAAAAGCCGTTATTCTTTCTGATATTTTTCAAAGCGGTTTTTCAAACGAAGAATTATATTCTAAAGTAGCGCAGTTAATTTCAGATAATAAAATAAACCGTGTAATTGGTATTGGAGCCACAATTTCATCTTTTGCTGCTAAGTTTCCAAACAGCACAATGTTTCAAAATACAGGCGACTTTATAGAAGCAATCGAAAGCTTGAATTTCAATAACGAAACGATTTTGATAAAAGGAGCAAGATCATTTCAGTTTGAAGAAATTGTATCCATGCTCGAAGAGAAAACGCATGAAACAGTTTTGGAAATCAATTTAGATGCGATCAGTCATAATTTAAATTATTATAAATCAAAGCTGGCCGAAAATGTAAAAATCATGGTCATGGTTAAAGCTTTTGGTTATGGAAACGGAGGACTTGAAATTGCAAAATTGCTCGAACATAATAAAGTAAATTATTTAGGTGTGGCTTTCGCCGATGAAGGAATTTCGCTGAAAAGCGGCGGAATCAAATTGCCAATTATGGTTTTAAATCCTGAATCGACAAGTTTTCCTTCGATAATTCAATATAAATTAGAACCCGAAATTTACAGCATAAAAGGATTAAATGCTTTCCTTAAAATTGCAAAAGAAAAGAGCTTAAAAGATTTTCCGATTCATATAAAAATGGATACCGGAATGCATCGTTTGGGCTTTGAAGACAATACGATCGATGAATTAATTTCGACTTTAAAAGGAAATTCGACCGTTCGTGTTCAAAGTATTTTATCGCATTTGGCAACAAGCGACGAACCAAAACATTTTGAATTTGTAGAAAAACAAATCCGTTTATTCGACAAATTATCTTCAAGATTAATGTCTGAATTAAACATAAACCCAATTCGTCATATTTTAAATACGTCAGGAATCAGCAATTTCCCAAATGCACAATTTAATATGGTTCGTTTAGGAATTGGTTTGTATGGGGTTTCTAACGATCCGCTGGAACAAAAATACCTGGAAAATGTAGGAACTTTAAAATCGATTATTTCTCAGGTTCGTACCATTCCGGCTGGAGACAGTGTAGGTTACGGACGCCGTTTTATGGCTGAGAAAGAAACAAAAATTGCGACAATTCCAATTGGTTACGCAGACGGAATCTCGAGATTATGGGGCAATCAGGTTGGTTTTGTAACCATTAAAAATCAGAAAGCTTATATCGTAGGAAGCGTTTGTATGGATATGTTAATGGTTGATGTAAGTCATATCGATTGTAAAGAAGGCGATTCTGTGATTATCTTCGGCGAAAGCCCAACCGTTATCGAAATGGCCGAAGCATTAAAAACCATTCCGTATGAAATTATGACCAGCATTTCGCAGCGAGTAAAAAGAGTGTTTTTTAGATAGTTTTAAGAAACTTTCAGGAAAATTCCGTATTTTCGATATTCAATTATTATAAATATAAACAAATCAATTATGGGATTTTTTTCAGAATTTAAGGAATTTGCAATGAAAGGCAACGTGGTTGATCTGGCTGTCGGTGTAATCATTGGAGCTGCTTTTGGTAAAATTGTAAGCTCATTTATCGAAGATGTTATTACGCCATTGTTGTTAAAACCAGCTTTAGACGCTGCACATTTATCAACTATCGAAGAGCTGACTGCCTTTGGAGGTGTTAAGTACGGATTGTTTATTTCGGCCGTAATTAACTTTTTAATTGTTGCTTTTGTATTGTTCCTTATAATTAAAGCGATAAACCATGCGAAAAAGAAAGATGTTGCGCCGCCACCGCCAGCTGGACCAACACAAGAAGAATTGCTTACACAAATTAGAGATTTATTAAAAAATAAATAAAAATATACCGCTGCACTAAGTCTAACTTAACCGCTTCTTGATTGGAGCGGTTTTTTTAATGAAATGTTTAATTTGTAACATTTTGTTATTTTTTGTGAAGCACATGGTTTTGTTTTTTATTATAGTTACTTTTGCAATGCAAATTAGATTAATTGATTATTATAAAAATATAAAAATGAGAATAGCCGTTGTAGGTGCTACCGGAATGGTGGGCGAAGTAATGCTTAAAGTATTAGCGGAAAGAAACTTTCCTGTTACAGAATTAATTCCTGTTGCATCTGAAAGATCAGTAGGAAAAGAAATTGAATATAAAGGAACAAAATATAAAGTTGTTGGTTTGCAAACCGCGGTAGACATGAAAGCAGATATCGCAGTTTTCTCTGCAGGAGGAGATACTTCATTAGAATGGGCTCCAAAATTTGCTGCTGCCGGAACAACAGTTATCGATAATTCATCGGCATGGAGAATGGACCCGACTAAAAAATTAGTGGTTCCGGAAATCAATGCTTCTGTATTAACAAAAGAAGATAAAATTATTGCAAACCCAAATTGCTCTACTATTCAAATGGTATTGGCTTTGGCTCCTTTGCATAGAAAATACAATATTAAAAGAATCATTGTTTCTACCTACCAATCTATTACAGGAACGGGTGTAAAAGCGGTGAAACAATTAGAAAACGAATACGCAGGAATTCAAGGTGATATGGCTTACAAATATCCAATTCACAGAAATGCAATTCCTCACTGCGATAGTTTTGAAGAAAACGGATACACTAAAGAAGAAATGAAATTAGTTCGCGAAACTCAAAAAATTCTTGGTGACAATACCATTAGAGTTACAGCTACTGCAGTTCGTGTACCGGTTGTAGGCGGACACAGTGAAGCAGTAAACGTAGAGTTTACAAACGATTTTGATGTAAGCGAAGTTCGCGAAATTCTACACAATACTGATGGAGTAGTGGTACAGGATAATTTAGATACATTTACATACCCAATGCCATTATATGCAGAAGGTAAAAATGATGTTTTTGTTGGAAGAATCCGTCGTGACGAAAGCCAGCCAAACACATTAAACATGTGGATTGTGGCTGATAACTTAAGAAAAGGTGCTGCAACAAACACCATTCAGATTGCTGAATATTTAATTCAGGCAGGTTTGGTATAATTCTGAGAGATTAAAGAAAATTGTTATAAAGAAAAGACCGTAATTGCAGCAATGTGATTACGGTTTTTTTGTGAGAAAATATTTTTATTAATTGGTAACTTAGCGTCAAAATTAGATTTTATGAATTTCGATAACTACAAGATAATTCCAAATTATCAAACCCATAAAACAGATCTGTTTACAGCCGATGAAGCAGATATTCTGGCCTGCGAAAAAACATTAAATGTTCTTTTTGATGAAGATTATAAAGAATATGTTCTGCAATACGGAAGCGGTATTCTGGGTGGCACTTATGTAAGGATATTTCTTCCGGAAACCATCATAATAACTCTGGAAGAATGGAAAAAACGCATCACAGAATATTGGTTTTGGGATGAAGGAAAAGAAGTTTTAACGAAAGAAGAAGTACTGCATTCTATTAGAATTGGAGATACTTTTGACGGCGATGAAATCATTCTCCTAAACAGTCAATATTACGTTTTACCGCGCTACAGCGAAATGATCTATAAAGCCGGAAACACGCTCGAAGAAACCATTATCTGGTTGTGTTCGTCTGGAATTTTGACAGAAGCCTTTTCTGAAAGAGAATTTGAGCCTTTTGATCCATCCGATTTTCTAAAAAAATAACTAAAAGACAACTAAAATTACATTTTTGTTTAAAATTTATGCGCTCTGTACTATTAAAAAAGTAATATATTAGCTACTGTTTTAAAAGTAAAACTTAATATTCATTTTCAGAGCGAAGGAGAGATATGCTTGTTTATGGGTTTTATAAATGATAATTAATGTATAAATAAATAACCTATATAATAATTAATTATGAAAAGACAATTAATAAGCAGTCTTGTTTTATTGAGTTCAATTTTTAGTGCCACCGCTCAGCAATGGACTGGCAGTTCTGATATCAACAATAATATTACCAGGAATGGAAATGTTGGTATAGGTGTAGTTAATCCCTCTACAACATTAGATGTAAATGGCAATATTCAAATATCCAATGCCTCTATTCCAATGGGTTTAATGACAGAAGTGGGCGGCTATACGCCTATTTTGAATATGAGTTTGAACTTTCGAGAAGCCAATAAAAGTTTAACTTATATAGGAGCAGGCTTTCGAATTGATTCAAGAGGTGATTTACCTCTTTTTCAATGGCTAAAAAGAAATCCAGGTACTGACGCAGAACAGGTTCTTATGGCTTTAAATAGAGATGGAAATGTTGGAATTGGGCTCACACTACCTCAATATAAACTAGATGTATGTGGAGCAATAAGAGCAAAAGAGATAAGAGTAGATTTGCTTAGTGGTTGTGATTTTGTTTTTAAAAGTGATTACAAGTTAATGAGTTTGAATGCTCTGGAAGAATATATAAAAACCAATCAACATCTTCCTGAAATAGCTTCAGAAAAAGAAATGGTCGAAAATGGTTTAGAAATGAAAGAGTTTCAAATGAAACTATTGCAAAAAATAGAAGAATTGACACTTTATACCATCGAACAAAATAAAAAAATAGAGCAGCAAAATAAAGATTTTAAGAAGATGACAGCTAAAATTAAAAAGCTGGAAGCGAAATCTAAATTAAAATAAGAAAAACTCCGAAAAGGATTATCAGATTAGAACAATTAAAAAATTCCAAATTTCAATAACGTTAGACAGTTATTGGAATTTGGAATTTTAATATATTGGAATTTTATTTTTAGTATTCTGGAGCCAGTTCTAGTTCCAGTCCTTCTAATTCTGTAGTAATTGGTATCTGACAACCTAAACGACTGTTAGATTTAACGTAAAATGCTTCCGAAAGCATGGCTTCTTCTTCATCTCCCATTTCAGGTAATGCAACATCATTAAGAACATAACATTGGCAGGAAGCACACATTGCCATTCCGCCGCAAGTTCCTTCAACAGGAAGTTCGTATGCTTTGCATAGCTCCATTATGTTCATTGCCATATCAGTTGGAGCCTGCAATTCGTGTATAACTCCCTCTCGATCTTTAATCTTTATTAATACATCCATTTTTAATTATTGGAATTTTATTGCTCAGGATTTTATAACGTGAAAAAATCCTTTATTAATATTAACTTGTTGGTTTAGTGCTAAACGCGTACTCTCTTCTGTTTCCTTCTTTAAGACGCATTTTTACACCAAGAACGTTGTCATCTTTTTCAAGAAGTGTTACAATAGCAATTACAGAATAATAATCTTTATCAGATTGAAAAATTAATGTTCCTTCATAAGTGGTATTCAAAACACCTTGCTTATCTGTAGTTGCAGATACTTTTCTTGGATTTGTAAACGCTGCTGAACTGTAGGTTGCTTTATTAGAAAATTTGCCTTTTCCTTCAACAAAGTCATATAAGAAATCATAGTTTCCAATTCTCAGACTTCCTGGCTGCTCATTTGGATTGATTGAAAATACAATTCTTCCTGCGTATGCAAAATCAGTCCATTCTTCAGATTCGTTTACCCAAGCTCTGTCAGCGATAACCGTTTTACTTTGAGCATAATTTACAGTCACAAAAAACAATAATAAAAATAGAGTGTAAAGCTTCTTCATAGATTTCAGATTTAGGGTTATGTGACAAATTTAAGTTAAAAATGTAACAATTACTTAACTAAAACTCTTAAATCTTTGTATTGTTTTTTGATAAATCCTCAAAAAACCGCTTTAAAATGGCTTTTTAATTAAATTTTTATCAAAACAATCACTTAAAGGCCTATTATTCTTGTTAATTTGATTAAGAAGAAATCAGCTTCAATGTAACACTTTTTGTTACATAATATTAACCACAGTTTCTATTTGCGGTGCATATTTTTTTATCGTTGTTTCTACACCGGCTTTAAGTGTCATTTGATTTACACTGCAGCTTATGCAAGCACCTTCAAGACGAACCTTAACGTGTTTGTCTTCGTCTATAGATATTAGCGTAATGTCTCCGCCATCGGATTTTAAAAATGGCCTGATTTCGTCTAAAGCCAATAAAACATTATTTGTTAATTCTTCTGTTGTCATAATTTTATCAATTAGAAAATCTGTCAATTAGATAATTAGACATTTTTACTCCTGGTAAATTTTCTAATTATGTAATTTTCAAATTATCTCATTAGTTTTATCTCAATTATCTAATTTTTTTTCACTGCAGAACAACCGGCCATTGTTGTAATTTTAATAGCCTCAGTTGCAGGAAGACTTTCGTTTCTGTTTACTGTTTCCTGAACTACATTTCTAGTGATTTCTTCAAAAACAGCTTCAATTGGCGATGCAGTTTGTAAAGCGGCTGGGCGTCCGTAATCGCCGGCCTCACGAATAGACTGTACAATTGGAACTTCTCCTAAAAATGGAACATTTAAGTCTGCTGCCAGATTTTTTGCCCCTTCTTGTCCAAAAATATAGTATTTGTTATTTGGTAATTCTTCTGGTGTAAAGTAAGCCATGTTTTCGATAATACCTAAAACAGGAACATTAATGTTGTCCTGCATAAACATCGAAACTCCTTTTTTAGCATCGGCAAGAGCAACAGCTTGTGGTGTACTCACTACAACAGCTCCTGTAATTGGAAGCGACTGCATGATAGAAAGGTGAATATCTCCTGTTCCTGGAGGTAAATCTAAAAGCATGAAATCTAATTCTCCCCAATCAGCATCAAAAATCATTTGGTTTAATGCTTTTGCTGCCATTGGCCCTCTCCAGATTACAGCCTGGCTTGGTGCTGTAAAAAATCCGATAGAAAGCATTTTAATTTCGTAGCTTTCAATTGGTTTCATTTTTGATTTTCCGTCAATGGTAACAGAAACCGGCTTCTCGTTTTCTACATCAAACATAATTGGCATAGACGGCCCGTAAATATCGGCATCTAAAACTCCAACTTTAAAACCCATTTTTGCAAGTGTAACGGCAAGATTTGCAGTAACAGTCGATTTACCAACTCCTCCTTTTCCAGAAGCAACGGCAATAATATTTTTAATTCCCGGAATAGCACGACCTTTAATTTCGGCTTTTTCAGGAGTTTCTACTTTAATATTTACTTTAATTTTAGCATCTGGAGATATTAATTCGTGAATCGTTTTTTTAATATCGTCTTCAGCTCTTTTTTTGATATGCATGGCTGGCGTATGTAATACTAAATCGACTACAACTTCATCGCCAAAAGTAAGCACGTTAGCAACCGCACCGCTTTCAACCATATTTTTTCCTTCTCCGGCAATAGTGATTGTTTCTAATGCTTTAAGAATTTCTTTTCTATCTAATTTCATTTTATTACGCTATTATATATGGGAAAGAAATCGATTCAAAATTTCTATGTTAATTTAAACTGATTTCAGACTGCAAAGATAACAGATTAAGTTCGGATTCAAACCCTTTTGAATTGTATTTATTGATATTGAGATTAGTCAAAATGATGAAAATTGATTTTGCAGCAGCATTAAAATCAGAGTCGCTTCTTTTAAAACCCTATTTTTTAAAGATTTCAATATGTTCCTCAAATTTAAAAATTCGTATGAAATTTACGTCAAATAATGCAAAAATGTCAATTATCTTAAGTAAATTTGAGTACCCTAAATCGAAGATTTCCAAATAATACCAAAAAGTATGAAAACTTGTTTTTGGAGTTTCTTTATGAGTTTTCGTTATTTTTTAAAATGATTTTTTGTTTAAAAATTTAAACCTTAAAAATATGCGAAATTTTACTTCCCTGGCTTTAACAATTGCTTGTAGTTTTTTAATGTTTTCTTTTAACTCGGCAGCCAATAAAACAAAATTGAAGAATGAAACTGCAGCGTTTGAAAACGTTTTGAAACTCAAAAATAAATTGGTTTTAGGAAAAATTGATGCTGCATCAATAAATAGTTTTTTTAAAAAATATCCTAAACTAAGCAAGTATCAAAAAGATGTAGAGGAGCTTTATAAAAATAAAGACTACAACATGATTTGGTACGATGATAAAAGTGTGAGCGAATTTGGTGCTTTACTGTATCATAAAGTTAATCTTTTAAGTGAACAAGGGGTCAAAGCCGAAATGCCATATATGGATTTGGTTGATGATGTTTTTAATGAAAACGTTTCTAATAAATTACCACAGACAGATACGGAGCTTTTATTGTCGAATATGTATGTGTTTTATGCCAGTAATGTATATTCAGGAGTTGACGCGGAGACATTGAAAAAGATTGGCTGGTTTTTACCCACCAAAACAATCTCCTACGATAGAATTTTAGATTCGTTAATGGGAGATCCAAACCGATTAAATAAAGATGAAAATCTGTTATTCAGCCAATATTACAAACTTCAGGATGTTTTAAAAAGATATCGAAATTTTGAAAAAAACGGCCTTTGGAAAAAAATCCAGATTGATGAAGCAAATTTCAAAGAAATAAAACCTTTAGACAGCGGAAAAGTTATTCAGCAAATTAGAGAACGTTTGTTTATAGTGGGTGATCTAAAAGAAGATTCTAAAAGCAAATATTATGATCAGGAAATGATGGATGCCGCTTTAAAATATAAAAAGCGATACGGACTTAAATTGAATTATACTTTTACAAAAGAACAAATAGATCAGATGAATGAGCCAATTGGCAACAGAATCCGGACTATTATGCTGAATATGGAACGCTGCCGATGGATTCCTGCCAAACTTGAAAAAGCAAATGAATATGTAATGGTTAATATTCCGTCTTTTAGATTGGTTTATGTAAAGAACGGAAAATACGATTTGGTTTCGGATGTTTTTGTTGGAACACGAATGACAGAAACGGTTATTTTTAGCGGTAATATCGACCGAATCGTTTTTAGTCCATATTGGTACGTTCCAACAAGTATTATTCAAAATGAATTAAAACTAAAAATGGCTGAGGATAAAAACTATCTCGCAGATCATAATATGGAATGGAATGGAGGCCATGTTAGACAAAAACCAGGTCCGAACAATTCTCTGGGATTAGTCAAATTTGTGTTTCCAAATCCAAATGATATTTACATGCACGATACTCCTGCTAAAAGTTTATTTGAATTTGAAAAACGTATTTTCAGCCACGGTTGTATTAATGTAAAAGAAGCCAAGCAACTGGCATTAGAAATATTAAAAGACAATCCAGACTGGCCGGTTGATAAAATTAACAATGCAATGAGCGGTGAAAAAGAAACCACTTGTATGCTCAAAAATAAAATTCCAATTTATATAGGATACTTTACTGCATGGGTAAGCGATGACGGCGAAATTGGTTTTTATCCCGATGTTTATGATCGCGATAAGAGTTTAGATAAACTGTTGTATTCTGATTCTGTTGTGCAAAAATAAAAACATAAAAAATCCCCGCTCGAGAAATGAATCTGGCGGGGATTTTTAAAAATGGCCTACAAGTTTATTCGTATTTTAAGTATTTTAAAATATCTATTTTAGTTACCTGATATGCTTTTGCTAAAACAATCAGTAAAGTAAGAATCAAAAGGGATACAAGCGCAATGCTGAAAGGGAAAGGAGAAACATTGATTCTGAAAGCAAAATTCTCCAGCCATTTCTGCAATAAGATATAAGCCGGAACAATCCCGAGTACAAATCCCATTAAGCAGAAAATAACGTATTGTTTTGATAATTCTTTCAGTAAAACATCCGTTTCTGCACCAAGTGTTTTTCTAATAGCAATTTCTTTCAGCCTTCTCTCCATCGAAAATGATGCCAAAGCAAACAATCCGAATACGGCAATGATGATTACCACTAAATTTAGAATAAAAAATAGGTTTTTTTGTTTGACCTGTTCTTCATAAGTTTTAGCAAATCCTTTGTTAACAAACTCATAGTCAAAAGGATAATCAGGGTTTACATTAGCCTCCCAATAGGTTTTTAATTTTGCCAGCGTTTCACTTAAATTATTTGGAGAAACCTTTGCATAAACATTCTGGAAGTTATTCCATTTTAAAGTTTTCGTGTTTATAAAAACCATTGGAGGGACTTTATTTTGTAATCCGCTAATATTAAAATCCTTTACAACGCCAACGATCTTAAACTTTAAGTTTCCTTTTTCATTTCCCCAACCCGAGTTTATTACAGTATTTATAGGGTTTTTAAGACCTAAGTCTTTCACTAAAGTTTCATTAACAAGCCAGTTGTCGATGGTGTCCGAAGCAAATTTTGGAGATAAATTTCGGCCTTGAACGATTTTGATTTTCATCATTTCCAAAAATCCAAAATCCATTTCAACGTTTCTTGGCTGTACAAAAACACCATTGTGAGTAAAACCAGAACTAGAGTTAGTGCTGTTGCCAAAAGTACCTGCAAAAGTAGAAACTTCCTCGACTCCTGTTATTTTAAGGATTTCTTGTTTTGTAGTTTCGTATTTCTGCCCTTTTGTGTTGTAATCCTGATAGTTAAATGGAATTCTAATTACCTGATCGCCTTTAAAACCAAGATCTTTATTCATCATGAAATCAACCTGAGAATTTACAATTAAAGCGCCAATGATGAAAAATGCAGCAATACCAAATTGAAAAATAAGCATTGAATTTCGAATCCAGATACCGCTTTTACTTCTTGAAAAATTACCTTTTAAAACTTTTAAAGTTTCGAAATTAGAGATATAAATAGCAGGAAAAATACCAGCAAGAATGATTACTAATCCAAAAATCAAAAGGAGCTGCAGGTAAAATTCGCCGCCATTCATAGTCAAAGTCTTTCTTAAGAAAGTATTGTAATAGGGCAATGAAAGCTCAACAATTGCCAGCGCAAACAAAATGGCCAGCGTAACAATTATGGCTGTTTCAAATATAAACTGTGTAATAATTTGTTTTTTTGAAGCACCAACTACTTTACGAACCCCCACTTCTTTAGCGCGTTTTATGGCCGAAGCAGTAGCCAGATTAATGTAGTTTACTAATGATAAAACTAAAATTAAAATTGATAAACCGCCCATGATATACAAAAGCTGTAAATTTCCGCTGCCTTCCGGAGAAGCTGATCCAGAAGTTTTTGTACCATGCAGATGTCGTGTTTTAAGCTGATCCAGTATCACTTTGATTTCGCCATTTTCCTTTATGTAGTCCGCGACACTTTGGCCACTTGCTTTGGCATCTTTTAAAGTTCTGTTTACATAATTAACATTATGCATTTTCTTTAAAACGGTATTAACGTCAACCCCTTTTTTGATTTTAATCATCAGGCCATAACTGAAATTTCCCCATTGATTAAGGTCATGTTCGCGTACGATACCGCCAAAAACATAATTAGGTTCTACAGAAGAAGGTTTTATAATACGATAAACAGCTTTTACGATATAGGCCTCATTGTCATAAGTAATCGTTTTTCCAATAGGATCTTCGTTTTTAAAAAGCAGTTTAGCCTGATTTTCGGAAATAGCTACGCTGTTTTTCTCTTTCAGAATATCTTTTTTTGCTCCTTTGATTATAGGAAAGGGGTAAAAATCAAAAAAGTTGTTATCTGTTTTGGTGATCTTTTTATCGATTATTTTTTTATCCTTGTACTTTATAACGCCCTCATTATACCAATCGTTCATAAAGCAAATCTGCTCAATTTCAGGAATGGTTGCTTTACAAGTCTGTCCAAAAGGAATTGAACTCGTAGACCATATATCGCCGGTTGCGCCTATTCCGTTCATAACCTGATATACATTTTCTTTCTCCGGATTCCATTGATCGTAAGAGTGCTCGTTATTCCAGTATAAGATGGCGAAAATCACACCGGCAATACCAATGCTTAATCCTAAAACATTTAAAAACGAAAACAATTTGTTTTGCCTTAAATGATAAATAAATATTTTAAACCAGTTAAAAATCATGGTGAATAATTTAATAGTTATGTTATTGTTTTTGGTTTTAAAAACTCCTTAAAGAAGTGTAAAAATGGTGCATACAAACCCTATCAGGGCCATGATTGCAGTAATAACAAAATTTATCATTTTCGAATTATTTAGCGTCCATAAAAACATCTACATTTCTCTGATTTAGTTTTTCAGAGAATATAACTCCGTCTTTCATATTAATAGTTCTTTGCGAAAAAGAAGCATCATAATCAGAGTGGGTAACCATCAAAATTGTAGCACCTTTAGCATGTAAATCAGTTAAAAGTTCCATTACTTCATTACCATTTTTACTGTCCAGATTTCCTGTAGGCTCATCGGCCAGAATAATTTTAGGATCGTTTACCAAAGCTCTTGCAACGGCAACTCTTTGCTGCTGTCCTCCCGAAAGCTGCTGCGGAAAATGTCTCAATCGGTGAGAGATATTTAGTTTCTCGGCAATAGCCTCAATTTTTTGTTTTCTTTCAGATGCTTTTACATTGTTGTAAAGCAACGGAAGTTCGATATTATCGTAAACCGAAAGTTCGTCGATCAAGTTGAAATTCTGAAAAATGAACCCAATATTTTCCTTACGAACCTGAGCTCTTCCTTTTTCCTTTAAACCAATCATCTCCTGATCCAGCAATTTGTAGCTTCCGCCATCGGCGCTGTCCAGAAGTCCTATGATATTTAACAAAGTCGATTTCCCACAGCCCGAAGGTCCCATGATCGTTAAGAAATCCCCTTTTTTAATTTCTAAATTAATACCGCTCAAAGCTGCAGTTTCAACTTCTTCAGTTCTAAATACTTTGGTTAAATTTTGTATTGTTATCATATTTTTTAGGATTAGTTATTAATTACGTTTTTTGATTGATGATTGAAACTTTTTATAATTGTGAATTGTAAATGATTAATTGTTAATTGAAACTGAGACTGAACACTGAGACTGAACACTGAGACTGAACACTGAGACTGAACACTGAGACTGTAAACTGAATACTGCGACTGATTACTAAAAACCTGAACACTGCCTACTCAATAGAAAGCTCCTCAATGTCTTTGTAATCCGTATACGATGATGTAATCACAGATTCGCCTTCGTTTAAACCTTCCAGTACTTCGTAATACGAAGGATTTTCCCGGCCTAGTTTTATGTTTCTTCTCACAGCTTTATTTCCTTTTACAACAAAGATCCATTTTCCTGCCGTTTCCTGGTTAAAACTTCCTTTTTGAACCACCAGAATTTTATTTCTTTCAGATAAAATCAGTTTAACACCAAAACTTAAACCGTCTTGTAAAGCGATATTTTCTTTAGAAACAAAAGCCAGTTCTACAATAAAATGCCCGCTTTTTACTTCCGGAATCACTTTGGTTACGACAACTTCCAATGTTTTTCCTTTAAATTCTACCTGACCTTTTAAGCCTTCTCGTATTTTCTCCAAATAAAACTCATCAACGTTGGCAGATAATTTATACCCTTGTTTTGAATCGATTTTCCCAATGCTTTCTCCGGCTTGGAATGTTTTTCCTAAAACAGGTTCGAAAGAAGTCAATCGGCCTGATTCTGGAGCGGTGATTAAAAAGTTCTTTTTATTATTTCTTAAAATATCCAGACTTTTTTCCATGGTTTGAATCGAACGGTTAATTTGAGCAATCTGAATTTGATTGGTTTGTTTTTCTTTTTGAATGCTTTGCTGAATCGTTTTTCTGCGTTCTTCCTGAAAACGTAAACTTTCTTTAAAAGTATTCCAGTCGTTTTTCGAAATCACATCTTTCGCAAACAATTTTGCGTTAACGTCGTATAATCTTTTAGCGTCATTATAATCGTGGTCGATTAAAACAAAATCTTTAGTCAGGTTTAATTCCTGATTTCTAATGTTTAATTTTCCGGTATTCAAATTATTGATTTGTTCAATAATCGCGGTTTCCTGCGTTAAGTAATTCAGCTCTGTGTTTGGATTGTACAAACGAGCCAATGATTGGCCTTTTGTAACCATTGCGCCATTTTCTACAAAAATCTCTTTTACAGATCCTCCCTCTGTAACATTTACAAGCATTACGTTAAGCGGTTCTACTTTTGCCTGAAAAACAACAAAATCTTCAAAAAGAGCTTTTTCGACTTTTTGAACCGAAATTTCATCGGCTTTTACATTTAAACTTCTTTTCGAATTAAAAGAAAAAAACATAATTACGGCCAAAACTAAAAAAACTCCAATTGCTATTGTGAGATATCTAAATTTTCTATTTTTACGAGGAATTACCTTGTCCATTTTTTAAATAATTTACTGATTACCAATAGGTAAATACTGTGCCATAAAATTTATTTTTTGTAAAGCATTGATTTTAAAGAGACTCTAAAAACCATTCAAAAAACAAGTGTTCGATAATGAACAGTTGACCGTTCAAAATCGGACAAAAAAATACAGCATGAGAAAAAAACTAGCCCAAATATTAATTGTTGACGACCAGGAAGAAATTCTTTTTTCGGCCAAAATGATTCTCAAAAAACATTTTGAAACGATTTTTACGACAAATAGTCCCAAAAAAATCATTTCAATTTTGAATGAAAATGAAATAAATGTCGTTTTGCTGGATATGAATTATCGAATTGGTTTTGAAGATGGGCGAGAAGGGATTCATTGGCTGAAAGAAATAAAAACACTTTCGCCGCAAACTATTGTGATTTTAATGACTGCTTTTGGAAAAATCGATACAGCAGTCGAAGGCATAAAAATTGGTGCTTTTGATTATGTTTTAAAGCCCTGGCATAACGAAAAACTTTTGGAAACAATTGATAAGGCTGTCGCCGAAAGCAGAAAAAACAGTAAAAAACCAATTGCCGAAAAAATAGAAAAACGTTATTTTACAGGAACTTCTCCAAAAATAAAACAAGCCTATGCTATTGCCGAAAAAGTAGCCAGAACCGATGCAAACGTTTTGATTTTGGGCGAAAATGGAACAGGAAAATATGTTTTTGCAGAATTTATCCATAAAAATTCAGAGCGAAAAAACGAACCTTTTGTTCATGTCGATTTAGGATCTTTAAGTGATAATTTATTCGAAAGTGAACTATTTGGTTACGCCAAAGGTGCTTTTACCGATGCCAAAACGGATACGGCCGGAAGGTTTGAAATGGCACAAAACGGAACCATATTTCTGGATGAAATAGGCAATATTCCGCTTCATTTACAATCGAAATTATTGCATGTGCTGCAAACCAAAACCGTTACACGTTTAGGCGAAAGCAAGGCAAGAGCTTTAAATGTGAGAATAATTTCGGCCACTAATAATGATATTAAAGCCGAGGTAAAAAGCAAAACCTTTAGGGAAGATCTGCTCTATAGAATTAATACAATGGAAATAAATCTGCCGTCGCTCAGGGAACGAAAAGAAGACATTGTTCCGATGGCGAATTTTATTTTAGACAATATTGCTGAAAAATACAATCAGGAAAATTGGCGTTTTGACGAAAACGTGGCGCCATATTTAGAACGATATCCGTGGAAAGGAAATGTTCGTGAAATGGAAAACAAAATCGAACGTGCCTTGATTTTGGCCGATCATAATACTATTTCTGTAACCGATTTAGATATTTTGGACTTCGAAGAAATTCAGGAAAACGATGAAAATCCGTTATCTGAAATGGAAAAAACAGCAATCGAAAAAGCACTTTTTAAACACCACGGAAATATCTCTAAAACCGCTGAAGAATTAGGTTTATCGAGAGCGGCTTTGTATAGAAGAATTGAAAAATACGATTTGAAGAATTAAAAAGAAAGAGGCAAGAAGCAGGAACCAAGATTTTTTATCTGCTTAAATCTGCAAAATCTGCGTGAAACAAAAAAATAAAGACAAAAGCTAAAATCATTTTAATCTGTGTATCCCGATAGCTATCGGGAGTGGCCAAAACTAAAACTAAATGAAGAATTGGAAATTTTATAATGCGTTGTTCGTAAGAGTTCTATTTATAATGGTACTCTTTATTTGTTGCGCATTATTGTTCTATAAAGGATTTGAATACAATGCTTTATTAATTGGGGTTTTCGTTTTGATTTTCCTGTTCGAAATGTATTTTTATGTAAAAACCGAACTGCAGTTTTACGATAGAACGCTGCTTTCTATTCTAAAAAAAGATTTCTCAACCAACTTTCCCGAAGAAAATAAAAAAGATAATTTTAAGAACCTGTATCTCTTATACGAAACTCTTAAAGAACAGCAGCAAGAGCAAACTTCTAAAGAACTTATTTACCGTTCGCTTTTAAATAATATCGATACAGCAGCATTAATTCTGGAAAAAGAAAACGACGATTGGAATGTTTTTTTAATGAACGATTGTTTTTCGGACATGTTTAAAGTTCCAAAAATAAGTCATTGGAAATATCTTAAAAATTATCTGTCTTCACTTTGCAGTGAGATCGAAAAAACAGAATTCAGCGAATTAAAATCGGCCATTTCTATTAAAATAGAAGAACAGGATCTGCAGACTTTTATGCTTCAGACTTCAAGAACCCAAAGCTATAACAAAGAGTATTTTATTATTTTATTAGATAGTATTCAGCGTGTTATTGAGAAAAAAGAAAAAGAAGCATGGATTAATTTGATGAAGATTATTTCGCATGAACTAATGAATTCCTTAACGCCGATTCGCGCGCTTTCGCAGAATTTACTTCATATTGTCGATCAGGAGGAGTTAGAAGAAGATGATTTTGATGATATTAAAAGCAGTATTTCGACCATTATAAACAGAAGTGATCATTTACAGGTTTTTGTTGAGAACTACCGAAAACTGGCCATGCTGCCAACGCCAACGAAACAAATGACACCGGTTAATTCTTTATTCGAAGATTGTATCCGAATCATGAGTCCGATTTTGAAAGCTGAAAATATCGAACTGATAAATGATGTTCATAGTTCGCGTTCGATTTTAATAGATAAAAACCAAATGGAGCAGGTAATTATTAATTTGATTACCAATAGTGTTTATGCTTTGAAAGAGAAAAGCGAAAAGAAAATGTACGTATCAAGTTATACCGAAAACAATCGCTTTTTTATCACAATATCTGATAACGGAAAAGGAATCGATCCGGAAATTCAGGATAAAGTATTTCTTCCTTTTTTCACCACCAGAAAAGACGGCGCTGGAATTGGTTTAACGCTTTCTAAAAATATCATCGAAGCACACGGCGGTTACTTAAGCTACCAAACCGATGAAGATAAAACGAGTTTTGTGATTTGTTTGATTTAGTTTTTAACCCTGAATTTCCGGTTTCCAAAAGTGTTTTTCGAAATCTACAATTTGATTATCAACTACTTCAATACCTTCGTTTTCTAAAAGCTGCTGCATTAAATTCGTTCCGTCAAAATGGTGTTTTCCTGTCAAAAGCCCTTTCTGGTTTACCACTCTGTGTGCCGGAACATCATCCATATTATGGCAGGCATTCATTGCCCAGCCTACCATTCGTGCTGAACGCGCAGTACCCAAAGCTTTTGCTATTGCGCCATAAGAAGTTACTTTCCCAAACGGAATTTGTCTGGCAACTGCATAAACTCTCTCGAAAAAATTTTCTTCAGCCATAGATTAGTTTTTTTGCCACTCCCGATAGCTATCGGGATCCACGGAAATAAAATCATTTTAATCTGTGAAATCTGCGGTCTATATTTTACCCAAAATAATAGTTCAATATATTAAAAAGCGTTGCGATAGCGACTAAGCCTGTAATGCTTCCTATAATGGTGTTCATGTTTCGCATCAGGTAATCGGTTTTCTTTTCAATTCTTCCAAAAAAAGCAATATAACTGTACAAGACAGCAAAAGAGCCTAAGACTGAGCCTAAAACAAAAGTAAAAATAATGGTGTTTTCGAATACAAAAAGATTGTACGAAGCTAATGCGACACTCACCACCACATAATACGGAATAGGAAAAAAGTTTAAACCGGAAAGCAGCATTCCTAAAAAGAAACGACTTTTTTTACTGCTCTTTTTAATCTTCGATTTTTTCTTGGTTTTGGGTTCTTTGGCGATAAACAAAAAGTATATCGTTAAGATCGAGAATATAACAAAACCAACTTCGCGCAGCAATGTTAGAACATCGGGTCTGTTATCGATGACGCGTGCAAATAAAACCGCGACATAAACCTGAAAAAAAATCACTAAAACCGCACCAATAACAAACCAAAGCGCATTCTTTTTTCCTTCTTTCAGGTTTATTTTAGCAGCCGTCATGTTGATTAATCCTGGCGGAATAATCCCAATTGCGGCGGCAATAAAGCCTGAAATTAATGGAGCAAGATATACCATTCAGTTGGTTAAACAGTTAAAAGATAGTTTTCAAAATTAAATTAGTCTTTAATTTTAAAACGAATATACGTAATTGCCTTATTAATTTCTAAATATTGTTTCTCATAAAAAGTTTGAAATGCAGTAACTTCTTCCGGACTTCCTTCGTTTTTGTACACATTATGGTTGGCATATAAAACTTCGTGGCCTTCACCATGAAGTAATCCAAGCGTATAACCGTGCATAAATTCGCTGTCGGTTTTAAGGTTTACGACACCGTCTTTTTTAAGGATTTTTTTGTACAATTTCAAGAACTCAGAATTGGTCATTCTGTGTTTTGTTCTTTTGTATTTAATCTGCGGATCCGGAAAAGTAATCCAGATTTCATCCACTTCATTTTCGGCAAAAATATGATTGATTAATTCGATTTGAGTTCGAACGAAAGCAACATTATGAAGACCGGTTTCAACAGCTGTTTTGGCACCACGCCAGAAACGCGCACCTTTAATGTCGATTCCGATAAAATTTTTGTTAGGATATTTTTCTGCTAATCCAACTGAGTATTCACCTTTTCCGCATCCCAATTCTAAAACCAGAGGATTATCATTTTTAAAGAAATCCGAATTCCATTTTCCTCTCAAAGGCATTAAATTGCCTACAACTTCTTCTCTTGTTGGTTGAAAAACGTTTTGAAATGTTTCGTTTTCTCTGAATCTTTTTAGTTTATTTTTACTTCCCACTTTTACAAAAATTTTCAGCAAAATTAAGGAATATAAACGAAGTAATTAAAGTTTAAATTTATTTGCCACGAATTACACGAATTTTCACGAATGTTTAGCGGTATTCTGTAAAATGAACGCAATAAAAATTAGTGAAAATTCGTGGCAGTAAAATCTTTTTAACCGTAATGCGGTTCTGTAATTGGTTTTGATTTTGGATCAAGGGTTTCATCATGCTGCGATAAATCCAATCCGATGTGTTCTGATTCTTCTGAAACACGAAGCGGGATAATGAAATTCGTTACTTTAAACAAGAAATAAGCCCCAAAGAAAGTAAAGATAGAAACCAGAACAAGCGCCATCATGTGATGTCCAAATACGTTCCAGCCTCCGTGTAATAAACTTGCATTTTCGCCATGCGCAAAAATAGCCGTTAAAATCATTCCCATAATTCCTCCAACTCCGTGACACGCAAAAACATCCAGAGTATCATCAAATCTTTTTGAGAAACTGCAGTTTACAACCGAGTTTGAAACCAAAGCCGTAATGAATCCGAAAAACATACTTTCAGGGACAGAAACAAATCCTGCAGCGGGCGTTATGGCAACTAAACCCACAACAGCTCCAATACAAGCTCCAAGAGCCGAAACCTTTCTTCCGTTCATTCTATCGAAGAAAACCCAGGTTAACATGGCTGCCGCCGATGATGTTGTAGTCGTTGCAAAAGCCATAGCGGCAGTTCCGTTTGCAGCAAGAGCAGATCCGGCGTTGAATCCGAACCAGCCAAACCAAAGCATTCCGGTTCCTAATAATACAAACGGAATATTGGTTGGTATATGCTGACTGTTTTTTCTTTTTCCTAAAACCAAAACACCGGCCAATGCTGCAAAACCAGAGCTCATGTGAACTACGGTTCCTCCGGCGAAATCTTTTACTCCAAAATAACTTCCTAAAACACCCGTTGGATACCAAACCGCGTGACATAAAGGAGCATATATAAAAATGGTAAATAAGCTGATGAAAACTAAATAAGAGATAAAACGAACGCGTTCTGCAAATGAACCCGTAATAATTGCCGGGCAGATTATGGCAAATTTCATTTGAAACAAAGCAAAAAGCATAAACGGAATTGTATTGGCTAATTGTTTATGCGGCAAAACGCCAACATAATCCATAAAAGCAAATGTGGTTGGGTTTCCGAAAAAGCTGTAAAAATGATCTCCCGAACCAAAACCAACCGGTTCTCCAAAAGCAAGACTAAAAGCAACAACAACCCATAAAAGAGTTACAACACCCAAACAGATAAAGCTTTGCAGCATGGTAGATATTACATTCTTTTTGCCCACCATTCCGCCGTAGAAGAAAGACAATCCAGGCGTCATGATTAATACCAGACAACTTGAAGTAAGCATCCAGGCAACATCTGCAGGAACAATATGATCTGTCGTTCCAAATTCTGATAAAACATAACTATTTTCTGTTACCGTTGGCCAAAATGCACCTATAGTACAAACGACACTGATCATAATAAAGGAAATAATCCAGCGTTTTTCTATTTTCATTTTTAAAATACTTTGTTTAACCCTATTTTTTTTGGGGTCAAAGTTAAAAAAAAATAAAGATTCTTGTTTTGAAGCCTGTTAAATTAGAGGTATTGGTTTTATTTTGATGTATTTTTTAAAATTAGTTCTGTTTTTTTGAGACAATCCTATTTTTGAGTTTCCAAAAGATGCCGTTTTTGCAAAATATGTTATAATTAATTTGATACTCCATTCTGTAAACGGCTCTAAAAGTTATGTTTATAAGAATAAAACCTGAAAATGTTTATTTTTTTTGAAGCTTCGCAATCAAAGCGTCTTCGATAGGAGATTTAATTTTGGTTACGGCATCTACTTCATCATTCGGAATTGTCATCGATAAAACGTAATGCTGAATTTTCCATTCTTTGCCTATTTTTACCAAAACACCAGAACCACGGCAGATTTTCATTTGCGTATCCAGTAGTTCATCAAACCAAGCTGTTTTTCTTGATTTGTCAAAAAAGATGTGACGCTCCAGCGCTTTAAAATTCCAGGTTGTTCCTTTGTTGAAATAAGGTTTTGCCCAGATTGAGAATTCCTTTTTAGTCCAGTTTTCGGTTGCGTCAGTTCCAATGTAAATCGCGTCATCTGCAAGAGTATTAAAATAAGCATCAAATTTTACTTCGCCCGCTGCTTTGTGCCAGGCATCAAGAGTTTGATTGATTTTGTCTTTCTCAGTTTGAGCATTTGCAAAAGAAGCGACGAATAATAATAGTAAAAGTGTTTTTTTCATGAGAGATAGTATTTTGAGTTTTAAAGGTATTAATTTTTTAAACTGCTGCGAGAATGTCACGCGGATTTTACGGATTTAAACTGATATAAATTAAAGCTATTGTTGTTTCTCGCAAAGTCGCAGAGTCGCAAAGAAAATTAAACTTGGCGTCTCTGCGACTTTGCGAGATTAAGTGATAGAGCAAATTAAAAACTTAAAAAATCTGCCAAATCCGTAAAATCTGTGGGCAAATATTCTTTGCTAATTCATAAAACAGATCAAAGTTAAACTTACATTTCTTATATGGTTTAATCTCAAAAAACAAGTATATTTGAGTGCTTCAAAAATAAAATACTATGAATTCTAAAATCTTTATAAGCTCACTGGTTATTTCTTCATTGGTTTTTATTTCCTGTAAAAAGGAATTAGAACCACAAGAAAGTACCTCGACATCTGAATTGGTTAGACTTGGACTTGCAAAAGACACAACCAAAACCCCATCAGTAGTGCAGCAACAAGCACAAGCTTCGCCTTCAAACCCAAATACTGTTTTAAGTGAAACGAAAGGATTAAATCCTGCTCACGGACAACCCGGGCATCGCTGCGATATTGCTGTTGGAGCGCCTTTAAACTCGGCACCGCCACAGCAGCAAGTACAAACAACGACAACACAAGCGGGACAAACGGTACAGGTAAACCCGAATCAGAAAAATGTGGTTACGACAACGACAACGCCTGTAAAAACAGCAAAAGGAATGAACCCGCCGCACGGTCAGCCGGGGCATAGATGTGATATTCCGGTTGGAGCGCCTTTAAATTCTCCAGCTGCTAAAACAACAGCAGCAGCTTCGACACCACAAAGCGGAACAGCAACTCAAAATATTACAGTTACGCCTCCGCCAGCTGCAAATGCGGTTCCGGCTTTGTTAAGTACAGAAACCAACAAAACGGTTGCAGACGGAATAAACCCTGCACACGGACAACCAGGACATCGATGCGATGTTGCCGTTGGAGCGCCGTTACCAAAATCATAAAACACAAAAAAACCGAATACAATTTGTATTCGGTTTTTTGTTTTAAATATAATTTGGTTATTCGATTTCAAAAATGGCCTGAATTTCTACGGCAGAATTTATTGGTAACGAAACAGCGCCAATTGTTGCTCTGGCATGTTTTCCTTTTTCTCCAAAAACCAATGCCGTTAAGTTCGAAGCCGAATTCATAATGGCTGCATGCTGCGTGTATTCTGGAGTTGTATTAAAAAATCCCGTTAATTGCACACATTGTTTTACTTTGTTCAAATCGCCTCCACAGGCTTCTTTTAAAACGGCAATTACATTAAGCATAGTTTGGTAAGTTGCTTCTTTGGCCTGATCGTCAGTTACTGCGGCGCCAATTTTTCCCGGATTTAAAATTTTTCCATCTTTTAAAGCTACTTGATTAATATAAACTTTATGATCTGAAATCGTGTACGGAACATAATTTCCAACTGGTTTAGGCGCTTCTGGAAGCACAATATTATTGTCTTTTAATGTTTTATTGATGTCGATTTTAGCTTCTGCCGAAGTTGTTTTTACACTTTTTATACTTTCAGTGTTTTTCAATCCAGATGCGGCTCTTGCCAAAGCTTTTCCTTGTTCTTTAGCTAAGTTTAATTCGCTTTGAGAAGGTCTCGTTCCTGTTGATCCAGTTAATGAAGTTGCTCCAAAAGGCGTATTTCCCTGCGGAACTGTTTTATCTAAAGTCGCCGTTCCCATAATTCCGGTTGGTACTATGATCATTCCGTGTGAAGCGAGAATATTCCAGAAAGATAAAATCGCGGCTTCTTTTCCTGCTCCAGATCCTGCAGACATAAAAACAGTTGCTGGCTTTCCTTCTAAAGCTCTTGAAGTCCAAAGCGGAATACTTTGGCTGAAAAAAGAATTCATATCGGCGCTGATATTGGCAAAATGAACCGGACTTCCAAAAGCGATTCCGTCATAATTCGTTAATTCTTCGATCGTGGCAATTGGTAATTTCTCGACATCGGCATTTAATTTTTCTTTCGGATTTATAGGCGGCACTCTTTTTAGAGTTGCTTTTGTATTTGGATATTCCTGAATTCCTTCAGCAATTGCTTTTGCCATTTTGTATGTGCCTCCGTTTTGAGAATAAATCAAAACCAAAACATTTGTTTCAGATGATTTTACCTGAGCGTTTGCGCCAAAACCTAAAAAGACTGTGATTAATAATACGAGTAATTGCTTTTTCATGAATCTGTTTTTAATAATTTATTGTAATAATCCCAATTCATCTACTTGTATTCTCATCATGCAAGTTTTTGTTTTTGGGACTGCAAATTTAATTCTTACAATACCGAAAAGCGTTATAATTATCTTAATTATGAACTAATTCACCATTTGGAGGAAAATGAGAGCCGTATGAAATGAAAAATGGCATTATCCTGATTTGAGATAATGCCATTTTTAAAATGTCGATATATAAATTAAATTAATGCGCTTTTAATTTTTCGAAAGTTGTCGTTAGTGTTTTTTTTGCTTTACTCAAAGCACCGTTAAAAGCTTTTTCAAGAGTTTCTGCATGTTCCGTTACAGTGATTGGCTGTAGTTTTGCAGTGCGAACTTCAAGAACACATTTTTTGTCATTCAGGCTGAATTTCTCGCCATTTTCATCTCCAAAATGTACTTCGATTCGCGTGATTTTATCTTCAAAACGCGCTAAGCCTTTTTCTAATTCTTCAGAGAAATATTTTTCTAATCTTTGGTGTCCTTCGATGTTTTTGTCAGTATTGATTTGAATCTTCATAACGGTTTATATTTAATGATTGTTTCTCAAATCTATCCATTTTAAAAGGAAAAGCCAAGGGAGTTAATAAAAAATTATGATATTTTTATGGTTAAATTTTAATTCTGATGAAGGAGGATCTTCACAAATAACTAGACATCAAAAGTTTCAATCTTTATTATATAAAATGATAATAAGAGCTTATTTTGTCATTCCGCGGAACGAGGAATCGCACAAGTATTTCCATACAGAGATTCGCCAATCTTTGTCGATTTTGCAACGAAGATTCCTTCGCTCCTCGGACAAGATTATGTTTAAAATGATTAAATGAGTTTATTGTCATTTCTGTAGATGTTAGATAATTCGGTAACAAAATTTAACTTTAATAAATTTTGTTACGATGAGAAATAATAGTCAGGATT
>NZ_JBXAQY010000007.1:0-286830 GCF_058807735.1 Flavobacterium sp. GW821-FHT12A05
GCATGTGTTAAGCCTGCCGCTAGCGTTCATCCTGAGCCAGGATCAAACTCTTCATCGTATATTTTTTATATTATATTATCGATGCTTTATTCTAGTGGTCTTTTTCCGAATCTAACGATTCTATTACTCTTATTTTTGTTGTTTTGAAATCTCTTTCAAAACGGCTGTCAATTCAATATGTCTACGAACGTGTCTTCTTTTTTATTTTCGCTTGTTTCTCAAAGCGGGTGCAAAACTAAAACTTTCTTTTGTTTCTCGCAAGAAAAATTTAAAAAAATTTGAAACTTTTTTTCGTCTCATTTTCTTTGTTTTTCTTACCAGTCTATCAAGGAACTTTCCGTGTTTTACCTCACTTAACTTCTATTTAAAAAAGTGTTCGGTGAACTTCGTTTGCGGGGTGCAAATGTAACATCCGTTTTCCATTCTCACAAGCTTTTCTTAATCTTTTTTTTTCGAAAATTTCTTTTCGTCTTAATCTCGTCTGCTTGTCAGTCTTTCAGGGAACGTTTGTCGTTGTTGCGGGTGCAAAAGTACCACCTTTATTGAGTTAAACAAGCTTTTTTACGAGGTTTTTTTAATCTTTTTTATAAGTCGCTGGTTAGGCGTTTTTTACAAGGCAAAGTTTTTTTGGCTGTTTTATAAATATGTCCGTTTTCGGGCGGTTTTACCCTGCTCTGCCTTATTTTGCCGCGAAGACGCTAAGACACAAAGCTTGGTTTTCTACTCATGTTTTTCGAATCTCGCAAAGACGCAGAGGCGCAGAGTTTCTTTTTCAAGCCGTCTTTTCTTCTGGAAACCTGCTTTCTTCCCTGTATTTTCTTTTGGAAACGCATATCATAGCCCCGATAGTAGTGGAAATCCTTTTATTTTGGGGTTCAAAATAAAAGATTGCAGCGGATAGCAGGATTAAGCTCCTTATCATATATATATAAAAGGGCTTCGACTTCGCTCAGCCTGACAATTGAGAATCTATACTTATATGTTATATACAAAAAACAAACCCGACAGGTATTAGAAATCTGTCGGGTTGTGAGATGTCGTTTATCTAAGATCAATCGAAGCGAATTGCTTTTACTGGAGAGATTTTAGTTATTATATAAGAAGGAATTAATAAGACTAGGAAACACACTGTAATAGTTAATAAATTCAATAATGCAATATACCCCCAATTTAAGTATACGGGGGCTTGGTTGACATAGTAGTTTTCTGGATTTAAATGAACGATTCCGAATTGCTGTTGAATTAATAACAAAGAGATTCCAATTAAGTTACCCCAAAACAGGCCGCGAATTATCAAATAGAATGCATTGTAAAGAAATACTTTTCGGACTACCCAGTTGTTTGCTCCTACTGCTTTTAAAATTCCTATCATTTGTGTGCGCTCTAAAATAAGAACCAATAATGCCACAACCATATTAATTGTAGCAACCAAAATCATTATGCCTAGAATTACGATTATATTAAAATCGAAAAGCTGCAACCAATCGAAAATATAGCTGTACTTCTCTGTAATTGTTTTCGTATCGAGGTTTGAAGAGATTTTCTCGTAAATCTGATTTCCGGTTTGCTTAATTGCACTGAAGTCTTTAACAAAAACTTCAAAAGCGCCAACTTGATCCGGATTCCATTTATTGATTCGCTGGATATGACGAATATCTCCTATTATATAGGTTGCGTCAAAATCCTGAAATCCTGAACTAAAAATTCCGACAATTTTAAATCGGCGGCTGTTTGGTAATTTACCTTGTTCTTCTTTTATAAAAAAGGTATTAAAGCTGTCTCCTAATTTTAAATTCAGCCTGTCTGCAAGGAATCTTGAAATAATAACTTCTTCGTTTAATGTTTTAGAAAAATCAGGCAGTTTTCCTTCTACTAAATATTCTTTTATGTTATTCCAGTTGTAATCTGCTCCTACTCCTTTAAAAACAATTCCTTCAAAAGCATTTTCTGTTCTAATTATTCCGGCTTTACTTGCAATTGCCTGGATATGACTTACTTCTGGAACTGATTTGAAATTGGGATAAAAATCTTGTTTTTTTGAAATTGGAATTAAAGTTATCTCCGAATTATTATTGTCATAGTTCGAAATAATAATCTGTCCGTTAAACGCCGAAACTTTTTCACGTATTTTTTGCTGCAAACCAATTCCGGTTGCGACAGAAACAATCATCATAATAATACCAATTGCAATTGCCGAAATGGCAATTTTTATAATTGGCGCTGATATACTGCTTTTATAATCTTTGGCAGTAATGAGTCTTTTTGCTATAAAGTATTCTAAATTCAATTTAAGCTTTCTTATTATGGTTTTTACTTTCTGTACAATTTCAGATTATTCAAAAATACATTTAAAAAAGCATAATGTATAATCTTAAGGCAATAATGCGGGTGAAATGATTAAAGCGGTAATTTCTTTTTCATTTCTTCTACTATATTATAAGCTGCCGGGCAAATTGCAACGTTTTTTAAAGTTAAATCGGAAATTTGATGGAATTTCTTGCGGTCTGTATGCGGAAACTCTCGACAGGCTTTTGGTCTTACATCATAAATCATGCAATAATTTTCACTGTCTAAAAAAGTACAAGGAACACTTTTTAAAACATAATCTTTATCTTCATCGATACGTAAATACTGATCGATAAACTGCTGTGGTTTTTGTCTGAAAGATTTTGAAATTCTTTCAATATCAGCCAAAGTAAATAAAGGGCCAGTTGTTTTACAGCAATTAGCGCATTGCAAACAATCCGTTTTTTTAAATTCTGCATCATGCAAGTCCTGCATTACATAATCTAAATTCTTTGGCTGTTTCTTTTTCAGCTTATCAAAATACTTTTTGTTTTCGATATGCTTATCTTTGGCTAACTTATTTAAGTTATTTAAAATTTGTTTCAAGTTTACTCTTTAAAGTTGAACTGCAAAATTAAACAACTTTAAACTTGAAACCTTAAACTTTGAACTAAAATACGATGAAAGATCTTTTTGGGAAAGCGATGTACGATTTCCAGACTAATAATTCGCCCGAGGATATTGTTACCGAAACTTCAATTTCTGAAGAAGATGAAATGAGCGTGGAATATTTATTCCGTTCTTATGATGAAATGCCAAAAATTGAGCAGAAAGCTTTACAACTAGCTAAAGGAAAAACTTTAGACGTGGGATGCGGCGCCGGAAGCCACAGTCTTTCATTACAAAATGATCGTAATTTAGATGTTACCGCTATTGACATTTCAGAAAAAGCTATTGATACCTGTAAACTGCGAGGTGTAAAAAATGCTTTAGTAAAAAATATATTAGATTTTGAAGGCGAAAAATTTGATACTATTATTTTGCTAATGAACGGAACTGGTATTTTTGGAAAATTAGAAAACTGTAATACTTATTTATTGAAGTTAAAATCACTTTTAAATCCGGAAGGACAAATTTTAATTGACAGTTCGGACATCATTTATATGTTTGATGAAGATGAAGATGGCGGAAAATGGATTCCATCCGCGACAGATTATTACGGAGAATTGACTTTTACGATATCGTATAAAGGAGAAAAAGAAGAAACTTTTGACTGGTTATATCTTGATTATAATACGCTTCAAAATGCAGCAATTGCAAATGGATTAAAATGTGAGTTAGTTACAGAAGGCGAACATTACGATTATTTAGCCAGACTTTCTATTTAACACAATACAAAAAAATTGAGATCATGGAAAATTTAGATTTAGAAACGTTAAAATATCCAATAGGAAAATTTATTGCTCCTAATGAATATTCACTTGAATATATTTCAAACAAAATTGAAGAAATCGCTGCTTTTCCGGAAAAATTAAAAAACGAAACAAGTCATTTAAGCGACGAACAATTAGATACTCCATACCGTCCTGAAGGCTGGACCGTTCGACAAGTTATTCATCATTGTGCAGAAAGCCACATGAATTGTTATATCAGATTAAAATGGACTTTAACCGAAAACAATCCGATTATAAAACCTTACGACGAAAAATTGTGGTCTGAACTGCCGGATAGTTTAACTATGCCAATTGCTCCAACATTAAGTTTATTAGAAGCATTGCATTTTAGATTGTCTTTTATAATGAGAAATTTATCGGAGGCTGATTTAGCAAAATCGTTTATTCATCCTGAAAATAATTCCGAATACAGAATTAAACAAATAATTGGCATGTATGCCTGGCACGGAAATCATCATTTAGCTCACATTATCAATTTAAAAAAGTACAAAAACTGGAAATAAATAAAATTGTTTCTTTTTTACACAATGTGTATTTATTACATAAAAAACTCTCCAGAATTTGGAGAGTTTTTTTATGGCTTAAGGTATATTTAAATACTTATGTGTCTGGAGTGATACTCTCCATTTTGGATTGTTCATTACATAATCTACAATCAAAGGCGTCATTTCTTCTTTTTTACTCCATTCTGGCTGTAGAAATAAAATTGCATTGTCGTTAACCAATTCGGCCTGTTCTTCTGCAAAAATAAAATCATGCTTATTATAGATAATCACTTTTAATTCGTGTGCATTAGCATAAACATCCGGTGTTGGCAGTTTGTTTTTCTTTGGAGAAAGGCAAATCCAATCCCAGGTTCCAGTTAACGGATAAGCTCCAGAAGTTTCAATATGAACTTTTAAGTTTTTATCTTTTAATTCTTTTGTCAATAAAGTCATATCCCATGTAAGCGGTTCCCCGCCTGTAACTACAACAGTATTGGCATAACTTGAAGCATTATTTACAATTACATCGATATTAGTTGGCGGATGTAATTCTGCATTCCAGCTCTCTTTCACATCACACCAATGGCATCCTACATCACAACCTCCAATTCTAATGAAGTAAGCAGCAGTTCCTGTATGAAAGCCTTCTCCTTGAATGGTGTAAAATTCTTCCATCAAAGGCAGCATTGCTCCTTTATTTACTTCTAATTGTATTTCTTTTGATAACATTATTCTAATTTAAAGTGCAAAGATAGTCAATTAAATACGGAACAAAAAAACCGATAGTTCAAAGCGAACTATTGGTTTTTATAAATTAGTTTAAAACTATATTATTTTAAAGCTTTCACAGATTGAGAAGCGTAAGCATTTGTTGGATCTAAAACTAAAGTTTTATTGAAATATTCAACCGCTTTTGCTTTATCAGTATTAGCATAACTTGCACCAATACTATTGTATGCTTCAACTATTTTCTTAACTGTAGCTGGTTTTGCTAATTCTTCAGCACCTTTAGCAGTAATATTAGCCACATACGTTTCGTAGTTTTTAACAATCTGATCTTCTTTCTCTAATAAGTTACCTATTCTGCCTTTATAAAGGTAAGCTTCATCATAAGATGGAGAAGCTACTAAAACTCTGTCAAAAGCAGCATCTGCTTTAGCTAAATCAGCAGCAACTTCTGGAGAAGTCGCTTTTTTATCTAAATTGGCATAATAAAGAGAGATACCATAGTAAACATTATCAGTCAAATAATTTTTTGATTCTGAATTAGATGAGCTTAATTCATAAATAGCTGCAGCCTGTGCCCATTGCTTTTTACCGAATAATTCTTTACCATAATCACCAAGTTCTTCAACCACTAATGGCTCTAATTCAATAGCTTTTTTAATATTAGCAACACCAGAATCAAAAGAAACTTGATCTACAGCACCTGCAGCGTTTGTTCCTTTTTTAATTTTAGCTAATCCTAAGTACATGTAATCACTTCCAATTACTTTATTAGTTGGCACTTTAATGTAATCTTCTAGAGATTTAATTGCAACATCAACGTTTCCGTTTTCGTAAGCAGCATAACCTAAATATCTAAAGATTCTAGGATTTACTTTATCCTCAGCGATCATTTTGTTAGCAACAGTTTCTAAGCTTTTGTAATCTTTTACCAAGATTAAGAAATCTGCGTGACGCATTTTAGAATCTAAAGAGTAATCTGTTAAACTTAAGTATTTCTCGTAGTTTGTAATTGCATTTTGCAAATTAACTTTAGCTGTAGATGGTTTGTTTCTTCCCCATTTGTAGTAAGTCTCAGCTAATTCTCTGTAAACCGGACCATAATTTGGGTTTAAAGCGATAACTTCATTAAAAGATTTAATAGCTTCATCATAAGATTTTGCTCCTTTTAATAAAACACCTAACTGCATTTTAGCTCTTAAAAGAGTTGGATCTGCTGTAAAGGCATCACGGTAAGCTTTGTAAGCTTCGTTTTGGTTGTTTGCTCCGTAGTATGCATCACCAATAGCCAAAAGAGCACTTGCATTTTGCGGGTCAATTAATAATGCTTTTTTCAAACTTGCAATTGCATTATTATAATCAGGATTTACTGAGTTAGTATATGCTTTACCAATGTAAATGAATTCATCTACATCTTTACGTTTTATATCTTTTGTAGCCAAAGCAAAGTTAGCCTGAGCTCCTGCAGCATTTTTATTGTCAAGATCTAATTGTCCTAAACCAATGTAGTTTAAGTTTTTCTTATCTGATGCTTCTACTCCATTTAAATAATAAATTTTAGCAGAATCAACAATCGCTTGATTTAAATATACGTTTCCTAAAACAAAATTTGCTTCTCCATCAGAAGGCTTAGCCTTGATGATTGATTTAAGCAATGATTTTGCTTTCTGAAATTGCTCAGCATCGATTGCCTTTTTAGCTTCTTTGATATCTTGCGCTTTTACAACAGAAGCTGATGCAACTAAGGCAAGACTAAAAATTTTAAATTTATTCATCTCTAGTGTAATTAATTTATTCGTTATCTTTTAAAAGTTCATTTCTAATTTGAAGTTTTCTCCCCGGAGTTCTCACTGGCAGTAAACCTGATTTTAAAACTATACGCTGCCCAATATCTCCGGCAATAAATGAACCAAAGCCCATTCCTAAACCAGTATATCCCTGACAGTTTATAATAAACAAATCACGTGCCAAAGGATATTTTACTTCGGCAAGGTCATTTTGTGTAGGACTGTAATACGTATCGCTGTTTAGGCCTTTTACACTTAAAACATTAATTTTTTTCACGATGTCAACCATATTTGGTGACGGCTGTGACAGCCAATTTACTCCAACCACGCCAATCATTCCATTATTTTCAGAAACAAATTTAATTACTTCGTCATTTGTTTTGAAAGAAAAAACATTTTGTGTTGGAACATCTTTTACTTTAGCCAGTTCTTTCATATAGCGAACTGTGCTGGAATTAGGATTATCAAATACAAGACCTTTAATTCCGGTATTTGGTTTACCCTGCATAAAATCAATTACCGTTTTCAACGCAATTAATGTATCATTATTGCTTTTACTCGAAATAAATGCAATTGCATCTGTCGCAAAAGGAGTAACACGAGGTTTAATCTTACTTTTTTCAAACCTGCTTAACTCTTCTTTAGTTAAATTTCTGGTTGTTACAACAACACTCGTTTTTTGATTTAATAAATCGTTTATTAACTCTGCTTCAGATTTTGGTTTAACTGTAATCTTAGCCCCATAATAAGTTCCTTCAAAAACAGCAACCTGATCGTCTACAATTGGTTTTATAGTTTCATCAACTGTAATATCCAACGATCCTTTTAAAATTGTTTCTTTATCAGATTCCTTCTTGCTTGTTTGGTTGCACATGGCAAACAAAAAAACAAAAATAATCAAACCTAAAAACTTACTATATTTTAACATACTTATTCTGCATTTGAATTAATTAATCTTAGAAAACGTATTGCCGAATAAACGATTAGCAATCCGCCAAAAGCATATCTGTATTTAGGCTCCATATTCAAAGGGAGTTTTTCCCAAAACATAATCATTAAACCAAGCACAAGATATATTAAAAAAAACAGTATTCCTAAAACAAGAAGAAATCGCTCTTTGAGCGATTTCTTCTGAATATTATTAAGCATATCTTTTAACATTATTCTGCAGATTGAATAGTAATAGGCAGAGAGTAAAGTACCCTAACTTTTTTACCATTTTGCTCGCCGGGAGTCCATTTTGGACATTTTTTAAGAACACGAATTGCTTCTGCTCCTGTTCCGTAACCGATATCTCTTAAAACTTTAATATCTGTTAACGACCCGTCTTTTTCAACTACAAACGTAACGTAAACTTTACCTTTTAAACCTTCTTCTTCTGGAGTTTTATAATTGTTTCCTACGAATTTGTAGAATTTATCCATCCCTCCAGGGAAATCAGGTTTTACTTCGATACCAGCTGTGTTATATACACTGTTATCTTCTTCTACTACCTGAGAAACTGGTCCTTTACCTACTGGCTCATCTACAGTTAAAACTGCATCTGGATCTCCTTTGATAGTTTCAGAACCTACTTTTTTATCTTTAAGTTCTTCAATTTTAGGAGGATCTTCGGTAACCTCATTTGCCTTAGCAACAACCGGTTTCACAAACTTCACCTGATCCACTTTTGGTGGTGGCGGTGGTGGTGGCGGTTGGTTTGGTTTAATTTCCTCTTTTTTCGGAGGCAATTTTACTGTCGCAATCTTAATATCTTTATTCACATCTTCTTCTGTAGAATCTGGCAAAAAGCTTGCAATAAGAGGAGCTGCTACAGCAAAGCTAAAAATAACCGAACCTATGATAAGCGCTTTTACCGTAGTTTTTCCGTTCGATTTTCTTAACTCATATGCACCATATATCTTATTACGTCCTTCGAATACGATATCAAGCCACTGATTTTTTATAATATCTAATTTCATTTTTCTTGATTATTAGGATGTTAAAACAAGATAACTCTTATTTTTTATCTATCAATTTTGTTTCCTCAGGAGTAAACTCAGGAACAATCGCATAAGTATCAACTCCTGCAATCGCCATCTCATCCAACATATCAACTAAATTTCTATAAGTTGATTTTTTAGTTGGCTTAATAATAACGATGATTCCATTTTTAGGTTTCCCTTGAGCAGCAGAATATTCTAAAACTGATTTCTTTCTTTTAAGAACTTCTCTACGTATACCATCTTTACCATATGTGATGTCTTTAGGCCCAGCAATAGGAGACGCTAATAAACCCATATAATAAACCATTTTATTATTTTCTCCTAATATCACTGTCATCGTACGATTCTCATCTACTTTGATATCTTTGTTCTTAGTAGGATCATCGTCTTTATCTGGCAATGACAAATCCATCGATTGAGGTTTTGACAACGATGTGGTTAACATAAAGAATGTGATCAATAAGAATGCCAAATCCACCATCGCCGTTAAATCGACTTTCGAATTCTGCTTTTTACTTCTTACTTTGCCACCTTTTCCGCCACCACCGTCGCCGGTATTTAATTCAGCCATTTTAGTGTATCTTTTTTAATTAAAAGTCTTTTCCTCTCATACCTGTAACTAAGTTAAAGGAATTGATTTTTTGATCTTGTAAAATATCCATAATCTTTTTGATTTGTGGATATTGTTCTTTAGCATCTCCTTTAATTGCAATCTGCAATTCTTTATCATCAAGGTCAATCGCAGCTCTTCTTGAAACCAAAAGCCAGTCTTTTAATTGATTATCTAAAGAATCGATTGGAATTCCAGGTTGATCCGCTTTAACTCTATCGGAAGCTTTCAAATCGATGATTTGTTTTAAACCAGCAACTGGCACACCAAAATCATCCATTAAAGCAAATTTAGTTTTATCGTCTTCTGAAAAAGTCACACCAAATTTAGCTCCCATTCCTTCAAGAGTTCTTTTACGAATCTCTCTTCCTTTAATGTCGAAAAACACTTTACTTTTCCCGTCTTTTCCTTTACCTATTGTAATAATTGCCAAATCTGAATCTGGTAATTTACTTTGTACAGTAGAAGAAGGCATATCTACAGGAAGTGCTTCAGGCACCTTAGCAGTAGCGGTCAAGATAAAGAACGTAAGCAAAAGGAACGCAACATCACACATGGCAGTCATATCTGTCGATGTTGACTTCTTTTTCATTTTTATTTTAGCCATTATCTTTTATTTTTATTTTGATATAATTAATTGTAATTATTAATATCAAAAATTAATTATTGTTTCAAACTTCCTCTGAATCTTCTGTAAGTATTTACAATTGTAGTACCAGCCTCATCGATAGAGTAAGTTAAATCATCAATTTTAGCTGTAAAGAAGTTGTAAGAAACGATAGCTAAGATAGATGTAGAGATACCTGTTGCAGTGTTGATAAGTGCCTCAGAGATACCTGTTGCAAGAGCAGCCTGGTCTGGAGTTCCAGCAGAAGCTAACGCACCAAACGCTTTGATCATACCAGATACTGTTCCTAATAATCCTCCTAATGTACCTAAAGATACTAAAGTAGAGATAATAGTCATATTTTTTTCTAACATTGGCATTTCTAATGAAGTTGCCTCTTCGATTTCTTTGTGGATTACTTCTGAAGCTTCTTCACTGTTGAAACCTTCTTTTTTAACGTCTTGGTATTTAATTAAAGCAGATTTAATTGCATTTGCAACTGAACCTTGTTGTTTGTCACATGAAGCGATAGCAGCCTCGATGTTTCCTTCTTTAATACTTCCTTGAACACTTTTCATGAATTTGTCTAAGTTAGCTTTTCCTGCAGCTTTACCGATAACAATGAATCTTTCAATTGAAAAAACAACAACCATTAAAAACATACCTAATAATACTGGTACGATAAATCCTCCTTTATAAACTTGTCCTAATGTATTAATCGGATGACCTGTTTCTGGATTACCTCCTTCGAAGTTCGCAGCATCTCCCATGATTACTTTCCAAATAAACACCCCAACTAAAATACACGCTACAATAATGATTCCTGTAATCATTCCTCCTCCGTTTGAAGTGCTTTCTTTTTTAACTTTAACGTTTGCCATTTTTTTTAATTTTAATAGTTTTAAATAATTTTTATTTTTTAGTTATATTTAACTTGTAGAGGAGCAAATTTATACGTTTAGTTTAAATAAAAAAACTTTTTTTAATTTAATTGAACGAAATTTAACGTCAATTTAAAAAATATCTCATTAAATTGCCGGCATCATTTTTATGATAAAACAAAAATAAAGGCGAATAATAAAAAATTTACAACGTTTTAGTAATTATTCAAACAATCCTTTGAAATGTTCTTAAAAAGCTGCGAAATTATTTTTTATGTATTTTTCAATCAAAAAAGGCATTTTCCTACTAAAAAAAAGAAGTGAAAAATGTTAAAAAAACAAGCAAAACTCTTATAATCATCTAAATTACAAATAAAACATGAATAAAAAGGACAATTTCATTCAAGACATAAATAATGGATATTCATCTAAAGGCGACTCGATAATACTGGGAGGCGCCATCTTAGACGGAGAAGCAGTTGCTGAGGCTCATGTAAAAATTCCCTTAAAAACATTAAACCGCCACGGACTTATAGCCGGTGCAACCGGAACAGGAAAAACCAAGACAATTCAGGTTTTTTCTGAGCAGTTATCAAATGCAGGAATCCCGGTTTTAATGATGGATATTAAAGGTGACTTTAGCGGTATTGCAAAAGAAGGAAAAGAAGAAGCTTTTATTACAGAACGACATGCTAAAATAAACGTACCTTATAATGTATCCTCTTTTCCGGTTGAATTAATGTCATTGTCAAAACAAGACGGAGTTCGGCTGCGTGCAACGGTTTCTGAATTTGGCCCTGTTTTATTTTCAAGAATTTTAGATTTAAATGATACCCAGGCTGGCGTCGTGGCAGTTATCTTTAAATACTGCGATGACAAGCAAATGCCATTGCTTGATTTAAAGGACATTAAAAAAGTAATTAATTATATAACCGAAGAAGGTAAAGATGAAATTTCGGCCAGTTATGGCAAAATTTCTACTGCTACAACCGGAACGATTTTAAGAAAGATTATCGAACTGGAACAACAGGGCGGTGATTTATTCTTTGGTGAATTATCTTTTGAAACCGATGATTTAATGCGAATTGATGAAAACGGAAAAGGATACGTAAATATCATCCGCTTGACGGATATTCAGGATAAACCAAAATTGTTCTCCACTTTTATGTTGAGTCTTTTAGCCGAAATCTATCAAAAAATGCCCGAGAAAGGTGATGCTGAACAACCTGAATTAGTAATTTTTATTGACGAAGCGCATTTAATTTTCAATGAAGCCAGCAAAGCGTTATTAGAACAAATTGAAACGATTGTAAAACTAATTCGTTCCAAAGGTGTTGGTGTTTATTTTGTAACCCAAAACCCAATGGATGTACCAAGCGGGGTTTTGGCACAATTGGGATTAAAGATTCAGCATGCGCTGAGAGCTTTTACTGCAAATGACAGACAAGCAATCAAAAAAACTGCCGATAATTACCCTACTTCTCAATATTACAAAACAGATGAATTACTAACAAGTTTAGGAATTGGAGAAGCTCTTGTTACGGCATTAAACGAAAAAGGTATCCCTACACCGTTAGTGGCTACAATGATGCGTGCTCCACAAAGTAGAATGGATATTTTATCTGCTTCTGAAATTGAAGAAATAAACAGCAAATCTAAACTGGTAAAAAAATACAGTGAAGAAATTGACCGTGAAAGCGCCTTCGAAATCCTAACTAAAAAAATAGCCGATGCTGCCGAAGTTGCTTCTCAACAAGAAGAACAAGCCCCGGCGAAATCTACAAAAGCATCTGGGCCAAGTACTACAGAAGTTGTTACAAAATCAGTTTTAAAAGTGGTTACCAGCGCTACTTTTATAAGAGGTGTTTTTGGGGTTTTAACCAAAATCTTTAAAAAGTAAAAAAGGTATTTAAACCATATAAGTGATATAAGTTCATTTAATTTATATGTAGATTTCGTTGAGTATTTAAAATATCAAACCCGACAGATTTTAAAAATCTGTCGGGTTTATTATTTAGAAGCAAAGCATTTTATATAGACTTATACCACTTATATGGTTTAAAGAAAAATTATGCTTTTTCCAACAGCTCTAGAATTTTGCTTTCAACTTCTGGCGAGTTCCAGATATTTTCAATGTTATCTAGTTTTAAAACCTCTTCCATAATTCCGTTTTGGAAATCTCCAATTGCTAACGCTTCGGCATACGGACGGTCGCTAAAAGTAACACGGCTGTAAAGCGGAATCCATTTATCAGGATGTTTATCAGAAAAAACTTTTTCTATTTTCTTTTGCAATAAGAATTTCTCATCTGCCGTTTTGGTGCTCATTTCCATGAAATTTCGGTAAGAAAGTTCAGCAATTGCATCAGCATTTGGTTTACGAGAGATTTGGTATTCAGAAAAAATCTTTTTCCAGTCGTCTCCATATTTCTCGATCATTTCATTTAGAACCGTAATATCTTCAAAACCGGCATTCATTCCTTGTCCGTAAAACGGAACAATAGCATGGCAGGCATCTCCAATCAAAGCAATTTTATCTTCGTATGTCCACGGAAAACATTTCATGGTTACCAAAGTACTCGTAGGATTTTTAAAGAAATCATTTGCCAGTTCCGGAATCACTTCAATCGAATCCGGGAAGTTTTTCTCAAAGAAATCTTCCACCATTTTACGATCTGTAAGCGATGCAAAAGAGTTTTCGCCTTCAAAAGGCATAAACAAAGTACAAGTAAAACTTCCGTCAAGATTAGGAAGTGCAATTAACATATACTCGCCTCTTGGCCAAATATGAAAAGAATTTTTATCTAATTTATGTGTAGCATCAGCATTTGCCGGAATATTCAATTCCTTATATCCCATATTTAAAAATTCCTGCGAATAATTAAACATACTCTGACGCTGCATTCTGTGGCGGATTCTCGAAAAGGCTCCATCGGCACCAAAAACCATGTCGTATTTTCGTTCTTCCCACTCGCCTCTTTCGCTTTCGCCAATATGCAAAGTGGCATCGCTCAGGGTTACATCCCAGATTTTTTGCTCAAAATAAAATTCAGCTCCGGCATTTTCGGCCAAATCAATCATTTTTCTGTTTAGCTTACCTCTGGAAATTGAATAAATCGATTCGCCTTCCTGGCCATAATTCTGAAAATTCAGTTTATCGACCAAATGAATGGCGCGTTTATCCATTGGAATCGCGATTTCCCTAACCGAATCTCCAACACCAACGCCGTCAAGTGCTTTCCAGCCTCGGTTAGACATTGCCAGATTAATAGAACGACCAGAGAAATTTATTTTTCGAATATCAGGACTGCGATCATAAACATGAACCGTGTGACCTGCTTTTTTAAGATAAATTGCCAACAGCGATCCTACAAGTCCAGAACCTACAACAGCAATTTTTAGTGAAGTTTGCATCGGGGAAAATCTAATATATAAGATCGTAAAAATAAGTAATAATTGTACATGAGGTTTAAAATAAATAAATTATTTACCTCTTAAGTGTCCATAACGGTTTCGAATTTTTGTTAGGATTCAGAGTCGATTTAAAAATATAACAAAATGTTATTTTATTTGATTTATTTAAAGTTTTTAAACAATTAATTTCGCTTTCGGTTTTACCTTAATACATACATCAAAATTATGAACAGCGAAATCTTACAATCAGAAATTATTTTAGAAAACGACAAAGTAGTATTACTTCCGTTTGAAAATAAAAGAAACATCGAACTCAAAGAAATTATTTTCGATGATGAAATTTGGAAATATATGGGAATGTATGTTCGAAATGATCTGGATTTCGAGAATTATATACAAAATACATTAAAGCAAAAAGCAGACGGAATTTGTTATCCTTTCCTTATAATAGATAAAGCCACAAACCGAGTTGCGGGAAGTACCCGTTACGGATATTTAAATCACGCAAGCCAGAAATGCGAAATTGGCTGGACTTGGTATGGAAAAGATTTTCAGGGAACTGGTTTAAACAAAGCCTGTAAATACGAATTATTGAATTTTGGTTTCGAAAATATCCAATTTAAAAGAATACAATTCAGCGCCGATCTTGAAAATATAAGATCACAAAGAGCAATTGAAAACCTAGGCGCTTTAAAAGAAGGTTTATTTAGAAATAATTATATCGATTCTGAGGGAAACAGCAAAGACGATGTTTATTTTAGTATAATTTCAGAAGAATGGGCCAATACGAAACGGGATTATTTTGGGGAGTTTATTTAAATATTATGGTAATAGAAAAAATCTTAATTTAGTCTGGATTTTAAGATTTCAAATACCACATAGACAAAACCTCAAGATGAACCTATATTCAGAACATTATGTAACTCAAAAAACTGAAAGGTTTGTCAATAAAATTTGGTGTCTGGATAACAGCATCGGCGAAAGCCTGATCGAAAACAAACTCGTTCTGCCAAATGGCTGTTTTAATCTTGCTATTGTTAGCGGCAATGCAATAGAAGTTCATACCAGCAAAAAGAAATATGAAATGAACGAAGGCATTTACTTTTGTTCGCAAATGACCAATAACGTTTTGGTTAATATGCAGCCTAAAACTAAGGTTACGATTATACAGCTTCATGCTTGGACACTTTCGATGTTTCCTCAATATGATTTGAGCAATTTTACCGATTCTATTCTCAAAATTAATCCGTCAGAATTGCCTTTTGAAGTTCAAACCAGCTTTGAGATTGAGACTTTATTAGAAACTATTAATGTTTATTTTGAAGAATTAACGGCTTTACATTCGGATAAAAACATAATTGAAAAGATTTGCGAAATCATTAAAATTCAGGAAGAAGAAATCTCGGTTTCGGAAATCAGCACTGATTTAAATTCGTCTCAGCGATTACTTCAAATCAAATTTAAAATCGCAACCGGATTAACAATTAAACAATACATTCAGATTTTGAAATTCAGAAAATCGGTCGATCAAATGGTTAATTCTGATTTAGAAAAACTAAAACTGACTGATGTTGCGCTTTACAATAAATACTTTGACCAGTCGCATTTTATAAAAAAATTCAAAGATGTGACTAAAACGACTCCCAAAATGTTCGATCCAAAATCGTATTTTCTTTCTCAAAAAAGATAAGTTTTCGCATTTGTACAATTTTTGAAGTTTTGATTGCTGTATTATTGCACAATCAATCATCATCAATCAATCAAAATGAAAATCAATCACACTTTTTTCCAATTAAAAGTTTTTTTAGTTGGAATGCTACTCTTTCAAATCCAATTTGGATTTTCTCAGGAAGAAAAGAGTTCGGTTTTATACAAAACCATTATGTCAAAAGACAGTCTTCTTTTTAATATTGGCTTTAATACCTGCGACATAAAACAATTTGAAAATCTTTATACCGAAGATTTTGAGTTTTATCATGACAAAGACAGTATTTCGGACAAAGACAGGTTTTTAAAAACCTTTAAAAGTGGGATTTGTTCTCCAACAAGAAAATACAATTATCGTCGGGAACTACTTGACGAAAGCACCGAGATTTATCCGTTATATAAAAATGGTGTTTTATATGGCGCGATACAAATGGGTGTACATCGGTTTTATGAAAGTTCGTCTAATTCTACAGAACAAGCAGGAAGTTTTGCCAAATTCACACATCTTTGGCTGCTAAAAAACAAAGATTGGAAACTAGCCAGATCGCTAAGTTACAACCATCAAATGACGAGTTCTTCAGCGAGTAAACAGGATCTTTTTGATAACGATCAGGAAACTGAAAAATGGCTCAAAGAAAACAACGTTCCGGCTTTAGGAATTGGCATTATTACCGATGGGAAATTAAAACAGATTAAGGTTTTCGGAGAACTTAAAAAAGGCATTACTGCGCCATACAACACGATTTGGAATGTTGCTTCACTAACAAAACCTGTCACTGCCATAACGGTTTTGAAATTAGTAAGTTCCGGAAAATGGGATTTAGACGAACCGCTTTACAAATACTGGATTGATCCCGATATTGCAAAAGACCCGAATTTAAAATTACTGACAACAAGAATTGTTTTAAGCCACCAAACCGGCTTCCCGAATTGGAGGTCCTTTAACGAATCCGGAAAACTGGATTTTAAATTTAAACCTGGAACCAAATACCAATATTCTGGAGAAGGTTTTGAATATCTGCGAAAAGCATTGGAGAAAAAATTCCACAAAACTTTAGATCAACTAGCTGCCGAATTGGTTTTTGAACCTTTAAAAATGACAGATTCGCAATTGATTTGGAATGATAAAATTGATGTTTCGAAATATGCTATAAATTACGACAACAAAGGAAATCCTTATGAACCTACAAAAAACAAAACCGTAAATGCCGCCGATGATCTACTAACAACTATTGAGGATTACAGTAATTTTTTATGTGGTGTAATGAACAGCGAAGGCTTAAGCAAAAAAGTATTTGATGAGATGACTTCGCATCAGGTAACAACCAAAAAAGACAAATACTTTGGTTTAGGTTTTGAAATCTACGATTTAGGAAATGAGAATTATGCTTTATCACACGGCGGTGCAGACAAAGGCGTACAGACGATTTTTATTTTACTGCCAAAAACAAAACAAGGTTTGGTCATTTTTACCAATGTTGATGATGGTTATAAAGTTTACGAAAATATAGTCGTGCATTATCTGGGAGAAAATGGACGAAAAATAGTAGACATTGAAACCAAATAATCAGCCATAATAAAAACTTATAAAAAACACAGTCATGCCAAAAATGATCAATATACTAGTTCTCTTTATGTTATTTTTAAAAAGAGAAACCATCGCGCAAACAAATTCAGAAGTTTTAAAAATGGATCTTTTAAAAACTGAAATTATTAAAATGGACAGCTTGCTTTTTGATGTTGCCTTTAATCAATGTGATGCTGCTCTATTTAAAAAAATAATTTCAG
The DNA here is from genome assembly GCF_058807735.1 of Flavobacterium sp. GW821-FHT12A05. Lineage (NCBI taxonomy): Bacteria > Pseudomonadati > Bacteroidota > Flavobacteriia > Flavobacteriales > Flavobacteriaceae > Flavobacterium > Flavobacterium sp. GW821-FHT12A05. The sequence continues at coordinate 17,730 of NZ_JBXAQY010000007.1, forward strand.
AAGATGTTGAATTTTACGATGACCGCTCTGGATTGAATATATCGCAGGCCAATGAAATAAAGTCGCTGCTTTCAAAATGCGAAAGACCGGAAAAACTAACCCGAAAATTAAATTCCTGTACAATTGATAGACTAGGTGATTTTGGAGCTGTACAATTAGGAGAACATACCTTTTATGTAAACGATATTCCAAAAGGAACCGGGAAATTTGTTCATATCTGGGAAAGAAAAGATAACGAATGGAAGTTAAAACGAATTGTTAGTTACGAGCATAGACCTTATAAAAAGTAGCTTTGGTTTATGCTCAGATTCGTTTTGTTTTAAAATAAAATGAAAAAAATGGATGAATGTTGAAACCAAATCCTAAATCGATCGTCTAACATTTTAACAAGAGAGATCAATTCGAGGTAAAAAAATCGTAATTTCGATTCAACTTACTGAATATCTTTTTATTATAAGTTTCGATCATCAATCAAAAAGACAATCATTCATTAATTCTTTAACTACCATCATTAATCATGAAACAATCAATCAAACCAATCGCACTCTGTGTTATGTTCCTTCTTTTTGCAGTAACTATTTTTGCACAGGACAAAGCGCAGCAAATTGAACAGCTTTTGGCCAAATATAACGAATACGGGCAATTTAACGGTTCGGCTTTGGTGGCTCAAAACGGAAAAGTAATCTTTAAAAAAGGTTTTGGTTCTGCCAATATGGAGTGGAATATTCCAAACCAGCCCGACACAAAATTCAGATTGGGTTCTATTACCAAACAATTCACCGCCTTTTTAATTGTAAAACTGGCTGAAGACGGAAAACTAAAACTTGACGCGCCTATTACGACGTATTTACCAGATTACCCAAAAGAAACCGGAGATCAAATCACGATTCACCATTTGTTAACACATACATCCGGAATTCCAAATTATACGGCGACTCCAAATTTCCTTAGAGATAAAAGCCGTAATGCTTATGCTCCGGCAGACTTTGTAAAAACATTCAACAAACTGCCTCTTGAATTTAAACCAGGCGAGAAATTCAATTATAGCAATTCTGGTTATTTTTTACTGGGTTATATTATCGAAAAAGTTACCGGCAAAACTTATGAGCAGTATTTGCAAGAAACTATACTTACGCCTTTAAAAATGGAAAACACAGGTTTTGACCATAGTGAAGTAATTCTAAAAAACAGAGCGGCCGGTTATGAAAAGCAAGGCAAAAAAATGGTTAATTCTTCTTTTATCGACATGAGTATTCCGTATGCGGCGGGGTCTTTATATTCTACTGTTGAAGATTTATATATCTGGGATCAGGCGCTTTATACGACTAAACTGCTTTCAGAAAAATCGATGGAATCTTTGTTTAAGCCTTATATAAAAGCTTGGGATGAATCTTATGGTTACGGTTGGTTTATTTCGGAAGCAAATAACGGTGATAAAGGCAAGCTGAAAATTATTGAGCATGGCGGAGGAATAAACGGATTCAATACCATCATTTCGCGTGTTCCTGCTGATAAAAATCTAGTTGTACTACTAAACAATACCGGAGGAACTGTTTTAGGCGAAATGAACGATGCCATCCGCGCGATTTTATACAATCAACCATTTAATCAGCCCAAAAAATCTTTGGCTTTTGATTTATTAGATATTTTCTCTACAAAAGGTACAACAGCCGGAATCGATGCTTATAAAAAATTTAAAAACGATCCAACGTATGGTATTAAAGAAAGTGATATAAATCAGGCTGGATATCAGTTATTGCAAAGCGGCAAAAAGAAAGAAGCTATTGAAGTTTTTAAGATCAATGTGGAAACTTTTCCAAAATCTGGAAATGCTTATGATAGTTTAGGTGAAGCTTATTTAGCCGATGGAGATAAAAAACTGGCCATTGCTAATTATTCTAAATCGGTTGAACTAGATCCATCAAACGAAAATGGAAAAAAAGTATTAGAAGAAATTTCAAAAAGCAAAACGAAATAATTCTTAATTAAATCCTTAAGAAAACGCCGCTAAGATAGAATCTGATTCTGTTTTAGCGGCGTTTTTTGTTACAATTTCTAACATTCAATTTTGATGATTTAGTATTTAAAATAGTATTTTAGCCCTGCCCAAAATAACAATTTAACCTATGAAAAATTTTAAAAAACAGAGCTTTCTGGCTGTATGTTTATGCTTGTTTATTTCCTTCAATTGTTTATCCCAAACAAATACTCAGGCTCCGGCAATGCCTTCGCAGCAAAATAAAATTATAATTGACAAAATAGTCGAAGCCACACATTATAAAACCTATGTGATTGATTTTTGCGTATCTAAAATAAACGAAGCTTCAGCAAAAGAAGGGTGGAACGAACAAAAGTCAATGGAAATTACTCAAAGTATTAATTACAAAAATTTCAGAGACGCGATTTACAATAGTTTTGTTGTATTTGACGAGGTTGAATTAGAAACTTTATTAAATGCTTACGAAAAAGACACCACTTACCAAACTATGAATGTCATGACTAATAATAAAGTGTTAATTAATAATCTGAACATTTTTGCAAGTGATATTGTGAAAGGGAAGTATATTTCTAAGTAAAGGGTCTGAGGTTCTGAGTTGCTAAGGGGCTGAGTTTAGGTTCAAAGCTGCAAAGGTTCAGAGGGACAAAGGTTTTTTACTCTTAAACTTGTCAAACATTGCCCGTGGTTTCAACCACGGGTACGCAATTATCACACCTCGTATTGAATTCCCGTGGTTGAAACCACGGGTTATATTTGAAAATAGGACTTAAATTAGTTTACAGTTTTTCATTTCAGAGATGACAAAGATTGCGAAAACCTGAAACTTTAAACTTGAAACAAAAACAAACTATTTCCCTGGTTTTAAAACCAGCTTCGTTGATGTTTTTATAATCTCGTCTTTGTTCAATTTCATTTTTCTGAATTTCCCGGCATTGTACATTTCGGCTTGATCGCTGTAATGTTTACTGAACGGATTTCCGGATTGTCCGGTTGGGAGAATACTCCAGCTGTTTTCAATATCAGAGAAATCTACAATTCTTCTGGTCGAAGGACCTCCTTTTACGTAATACTTTCCTTCGTTGGTTAAACCAAAAAACAAATTATTAATTACTTCATTTGATCCCGGTGAAGCAAAAGGGCCAACGTTGAATAAACCGCGAAGCGCTGCTATTTTTCCTAACGGATGTTCATGTTCTACGGTATGGACTTTTTCCCATTTCCAATCGGCAATTGTGTTTCCTAATTGTTTTTGAAGATCTGAAATAGCTTCGTGAAATGATTTCGAGACAATATCTTTTCTAGTTTCTTTTACATTTTTAGTTTTGACGTTATCCCACCAAACCGAATTTTCGTTCTTAACCTGATTGGCAATTATTTGTTTCCCTGCAGAAATTCCTAAAAACAAATTGAAATTGTCTTCGCCCATTTCGTCTTCAAAAGTATTCTTCAAATAGAGATAAACCCATTTATTATAAATCGTTGGCGCAACATCTTCAAGATTTGTGGTCCCTTTCCATGATTTTAAAACAGTTAGAGCTTCTTTTTCTTCTGCCGAAATAGAAGAAATATCAATATTCGAAATTAGATTTTGAACCGTTTCAACCGCAACATCAGATGTATTGTCATAAATCATTTTGCTCATGGCTTCTTTATCCCAATCTGATTTGGCATCCATTAAACCTGAAATTCTTTTCGCACGATCCTCAGGAAGATAATATCCCGGATATAAATAACCATCAATCGCTTCGGGCTGATTATTTGCTGAATATACATAACCCCATTCTGGATTTTCAGCCGATGGATTTTTGGAGAAATCCAAATACTCCACAATATCCTCTTTTCCGCTTGAACCGTCCAAGATTAAATGTGTATTGACACCTTGATTGTGTTTGTACAATTTTCCGGTCGCCCACCAAGCCACATTTCCTTTTGCATCACCGTACATTACATTCAATCCCGGAGCTGCAACTAATTGTACTGCCTTCTTAAAATCGACTTTACTTTTAGCATGCGAAAGTCCGTAAACAGCATCTAAAATTTGAATTGGCTGATTCGTATACGTCCACAACATCGCAATTGGATTTTTGCGGTCTAATCGTTCCAGCAAATCATTCATAATTGGTCCGTGTCGGCTTGACTTAACCGTTAACACAACATCCGAAGTATCTTTTATCTTAATTGTTTTTTTTCTGATCTCGTAATTCGCAAAACCAGTCGGCGTTTGATATTGATTTGAATCTCCATCTTTATTTTTTTCCTGATAAAAATCGATATCATCATTTTCAAACATCGTTAAACCATAGGCATAATCACGATTGTGCGCCAATAACGGAAACGGAGTTCCAGCAAGATAACAACCATATAATTCATGTTTCGGTGTTACGATATGCGCTTCGTACCAAGTAGCCGGCTGCGAAAAAGCAATATGCGGGTCATTGGCAAAAATCACTTTTCCGCTCTTTGTTTTGCGCGGTCCGGCAATCCAGCTGTTACTTCCAATAAAAGGCGGAATTGGCGATTTGTCTAATAAAGCTGTAATCGATTTTGAAATAGTGGTATAATCTTCCGTATTTTCTTTTGAGCTTTTAATCTGCGTTGTATTAAATTCGCCTTCAACCCCTAAATCTTTCAAATAAGCTGCGCCATATTTATTACGAATGTCTGTCATCAAAGGATCGTTTTTTTGAGCCATCGCAAAACTAAAAGACATATAACCAAAGATATTGTAAACATCTTTTATGGTAAATTTTTCCTTTTTTACCCCAACAAGCGTAAACTCAATAGGAGTTGTACTTTCTTCTAAATATTGATTTATTCCGTCCAGATAAGCTTGAGTCAATTTATAACTTTCACTGTTTTTATCTAATTTGGTAATGGCTTTCGCCGAAGCTTCTTCGATACCAATTCCGGCAAAAAATTTATCATTCTTTAGCGCAACAGATCCAAATATTTCTGATAATCTCCCTGGCGCAATTCTGCGAAGCAATTCCATCTGCCATAATCTTTCCTGCGCATGAACATATCCAAGTGCTGTCATGGCATCCTTTTCAGAATCGGCATAAATATGAGGAACTCCAAATTCATCAAAATAAACTGTGGTTTCTTTTTCGAGATTTTTCAGCTGCAATTCCCCTTCATATTTGGGTTTCAAATGAAAAATATAGGCACATAAAGCTATTCCAATTACAACTATAAGTACTAATAAAACCAGCAGAAATTTTTTAAATCTTCTCATATTTTGCAAAAAGTATAAATAATTAGTTTTATAAAATGATGTAACCAAAAAGAAGAATAATGTAATAATCCTTCTTTTTAAAAGCCTAAATTTATGTATTTAAAATCAATCCTATAAATGTCAATCTATAAAAAAATAGCAATCGGTGTAATTTCTCTATTCCTTCTTGTGATTTTGGCCAATATTGGCCTGAATTACTGGATCAAAAAACAGCTCCCGATTATTATTCACGAGAAGAACAATACGCCATATAATATCAATTACGAAAAAATAGAAGTATCACTTTTATCTCGAAACATCAATGCACAAACTTTATTAGTAAGTCCGAAAAACCAGCCGAAAGACAGCAAGAATGGACTTTTCTCAAAAATAGAATCGGTAACCATTAAACATTTTAATATTTGGGATCTGGCTTTTCGCGATATTATTCAGGCCGAAAGTATCATCATCAATAAACCCCGCGTAATTTTATATAAAAAAGGCGAAAAACTTATAAATAACAGCAAGAGCATTAAAAACGAAATTATTGAACCGTTTCGAAAAATTGTTGCCGTCTCGAATATTTATTTAAATGACGGAACGGTCGATGTGGTTTCGTTAGATACGGAAAAACCTATTTTTAGCATCAAAAAAATTATTCTGAAATTAGAAGGAATTCTACTGACAGATGCTACTTTAAAAGAGAAAATTCCGATGCGATTTGAAAAATATACATTGGTATGCGACAGTCTTTTTTATCGTCCGAGTGCCTTTTACCATATTACAATTGGAAAAATAAGCTCCGAGAAAAACTTTTTAAAAATTAATAATTTCGCTAATCTTCCTCAATTTAACCGAAAAGATTTCATTAAACGTTTAGACAAAGAAAAAGATATTTATACCCTGAAATTTGATTCGGCTCAAGTTGCAAAAATGGATTGGGGGTTTAAAAATGATCAATTTTTTTTTAAAGCAAATTCGCTTGTAATCAATCATTTTGATGCCAACATCTATCGCGGAAAAATGCCGAAAGACGATTTAAGCAAAAAATATCTTTACAATCATTTATTGCGAAATATTAAATTTCCGCTTCAAATTGATACTTTACAGGTTTTGAAATCGAAATTGGTTTACGAAGAAGAAATTGATTTCTCTAAAGGCCCGGGAATTCTAAACTTTGACAAATTCAACTTGCAGGCAACCAACCTGCGAAGTGGTTTTGGATTGAAGAAAACCGACGATGTAAAAATCAAAGTCAAATGTATTTTCATGAAAACGTCGCCTCTTGATGTCGACTGGAGTTTTAATGTTCTGGATAAAAAAGATAGTTTTCATATTCAGGGCGTTATTTCAAATTTTGATGTTCGAGCGATGGGGCAATTCAGCAAGCCTTATATGAATGCTTCTTTTACCGGAGTTTTTAATAAATACCGATTCAATTTCTACGGAAATGATAATATCTCGAAAGGAAATGCTTCTTTAGATTATGACGATTTAAAAGTGAAATTATACAAAAAGAAACATCCGGAAAAAGAAGCTAAACTAAAATCAGCAATCGTCAATTTACTCGTAAAAGACGACTCAAAAGACAAACCCAAAACCGCCGATGTAGAACTGGAACGCATTCAGGAAAAATCATTCTACAACTTTTTATGGCGAAGCATTGCAGAGTCTTTGAAGAAGATTTTGATATAGTTTTTTTTTGCCACGAATTACACGAATTTTCACGAATTCATTTTTAATCTGTTAGAGAAAAAATTAGTGTAATTCGTGTAATTCGTGGCGAACATTTCCAATTAAATTCGTTGCCAATTTGAAACCTGACAATTATCAGGTTTTAAAAAAAGTTTTTTGTTTTCATTTGTCTCTATTTTAATTTGAAAACAAATGACAAAAAAGCCTTTACACACTTTTCATATACCGGTAATGGGTCTTGCTTATACTATTGACAGTCCTATTCGAGTGGCACAATATGGGATTTCGTCTGTTGTTTCGATCGCTGATGACGATTTAATTGAAAAGATGCGTAATTTTTACAGCACCAAATTCAATATTCCCTACGAAGAGATTACTCAGAAATTTCATGATTATCGGGCAGAAAGAATTACCTCTTACCTAAATTTGGTTGACAAAATTGTAAAAGAAAAATTCGAAAATTTTAAGACTGAATTATCCGAGAGCAAAACGGCACTTGACAACTTTATGTCAATGCTTCCTAATACTTCCGACATTAAAAAAGGATTTCAGAATTTATTAGATGATGGAATTGCTTTTAAAGAAAACATTCAAAACTATATTGAATCGCATCTTTTTCCGGGAGAAATTGATGTAAACATCATGACAAAACTGGATAAAGACAATTTTGTAAAAAACGAACAGCTTCCTATTGAGTTTAATGACGCTCATGCTGCCTTAAGAGGTTTTGCTAAAAGTAATTTAGAATCATCTGTTGTACTTTCTGCCGGAATGAATCCGAGATTGTACAGCTATTTTGAAAATTTCAAAGATTTTTTTCCAAATGAAAACAACAAGCTAAAAAAGAAAATTATTCTAAAAGTAAGTGATTTTCGATCGGCTATGATTCAGGGAAATTTCCTGGCTAAAAAAGGACTTTGGGTTTCTGAGTACCGAATTGAATCCGGTTTAAACTGCGGCGGACATGCCTTTGCTACGGATGGACTCTTATTGGGCACTATTTTAGAGGAATTCAAGCAAAAAAAAGAACAATTGGTACAATCGGCCCACGATTTAATGATTAAGGCTTTACAGCTCAAAAATCAAGTTTTTCCCGAAACGCCTTTAGAATTAAAAATTACGGTTCAGGGCGGTGTTGGAACTGCAGAAGAACATGAATTTTTATTAGACGAATACAAAGTTGATTCGATTGGCTGGGGAACTCCTTTTTTATTGGTTCCAGAAGCGACATCTGTAGATCAGGAAACGAGAAACTTATTAATGAAAGCCAAAGAAGATGATTTGTATTTAAGTCATATTTCGCCTTTGGGTGTTCCGTTTAATACTTTACGCGGCACAACAAACGAAGTTTTAAAACAAAAGCGCATTCACGAAAACAAAGCCGGAAGTTCATGCCCGAAGAAATTTTTAGCTTTAAGCAAAGAATATGATTCACACGGAATTTGTACAGCTTCAAAAAAATATCAGGATATTAAGCTGGAAGAACTAGAAAACATAAAAGATACTTTGTCTGCCGATGTATTTGAAAAAAGCAAAATCAAGATAACAGAAAAATCTTGTTTGTGTGTAGGTTTGGCAAATGCTTCTTATCTAGAAAATGGCATTAAAATAAAAGGCCAGGCTCAAGGCGTTGTAATTTGCCCGGGACCTAATATGGCTTATTTTGACCATGAAGTTTCTTTAAAAGAAATGGTACAGCACATTTATCAGGGAAAATCGGTTTTAAGAACCAATGAACGCCCGAATTTATTTGTGAAAGAATTAAAGATGTATGTTGATTATTTTAGAAATGAAATTGAAACAGTTTCTGGTGACATAACTGCGAATCAGCTTAAAAAATGGAATTCTTTTAAAGCAAATATTTTAGACGGAATTGAATATTATCAAAAACTGCTTTCTTCTACTTTTTACTTTAAAACGGAAGAAGAAAAAATCAAAAATCAATTTGAGTTCTATAAATCAGAATTAAATTCGATTAAGATTCCGGCACCGCAATTAGCATAAAATAAACGCCGATTTAGAAATTCTAAATCGGCGTTCTTTATTTATAGAGATTAAAAATCTTATTCTTTTTTCTTTTTACTGTCGATTACAGCTCCGGTTCCGGTTCCTAATGCAGCTCCGGCTAAACCACCAATAATAGCTCCTTCGCCTTTTTTCTTACTAACGATTGCTCCGGTTGCAGCTCCTACTCCGGCACCAATTACAGCACCTTTAGCAGTTGCACTCCAGCCTTTCTTTTTGGTAGTTGTAGTTGTTGTGGCAGTGTTTCCGTTGGCAGCCTGCTGATGTACAACAACGACTCTTTCTTTTTGAGATTCAACTTTTTGTTCCTCTTTTATCTTCGCCATTTCTGTCTTCATTGAATCGATAACACGTTGTTTGTTAATCTCAACTTTCATTGAATCAATACTGGCTTGTTTGGCTTTATTTATATCTTCCTTGCTCTGGTTTTGACAAGAACTTAAAAGAATTACTGCTAATATTATATATAAGCCTTTCATGATTGTAGTTTTTAATATTATACACTACAAAATACAGAATATCTGCTATATTAATTATTACAGAATTTTTCAGAAAGTTTATAAAATTAGAAGGTTTTGTTTTAATCTCGCAAAGTCGCAGAGTCGCAAAATTTTTTGTTTGCCACAGATTAAAAGGATTAAAAAAGATTATTTCTGAATTACCTTTAGCTGGAGGTATTAAAGATAAAACTATAAGAAGGCTTTAGCCAAACTATAGCCTTTTGGCTAAAGGCAGATTAAGCGCATTATTCTTTATCAAAAATCTGCGGAATCTGATTGAAACAAAAAAAATGCGATTTTATCTTACTAAGTTCAATAGCGTCCAGCGGGATGGGAAAATGACGAAAGAAAAAAGGCTTTAGCCAAACCTTTATTAAGTTTGGCTAAAGCCCTCTATAATTAATTCTAAATACCTCCAGCTAAAGCTAGAGGCAATTAAAAAATATCCTAATCTTTTTTAATAAAAAAAACTTTGCGTCTTGGCGACTTTGCGAGATTAATTCTTTTTTAAAGCTTTACTTCCCTAAAATTCCTTTTTTAAGAATTTGCCCAAAGTCGTACATATCTTCATAAGAACAATATAACGGAACTGGTGCAAGGCGAATTACGTTTGGTTCGCGCCAGTCTGTAATAACTCCGTTTTTCATCAAATAATCGAATAAGCTTCTTCCTTCTCCGTGAAGGAAAACAGATAATTGCGAAGCTCTTTCTTCTGGATTTGATGGTGTAATGATTTCAAAAGTACTTTCTACTTCTTTGTCGATTTCGTGTAAAATAAATTCCAAGTAAGAAGTAATATGATCGCGTTTTGCAATTAGCGCTTCCATACCAACCTCAGCAAACATTTCTACAGATGCCAAATAGGGCGCTAAAGACAGAACCGGAAGATTACTAATTTGCCACCCTCCTGCTCCGTGAACGGGATCAAAATTGGGTTCCATCTTAAAACGACGTTCTTTGTTGTGTCCCCACCAGCCGGCAAAACGCGGCAAGTCTGGATCGTTATGATGTTTTTCATGAACAAAAACTCCAGAAACATTTCCTGGTCCTGAGTTCATATATTTATAACTGCACCAAGAAGCGAAATCTACATTCCAATCGTGAAGTTCTAATTTGATATTTCCTGCAGCATGGGCTAAATCCCAGCCTACTTTTGCTCCAGCTTTTTGTCCGGCTGCAGTAATGGTTTTAATATCGAAAACTTGTCCGGTATAATAATTAACACCGCCAATTAAAACCAATGCCAATTCATCTCCAACTTCTTCAATTTTTGCTAAAACATCTTCAAGACGAATATTATGTTCTCCATCGCGACGTTTGATTTCTACGATTGCATCTTCTGGTTTGTATCCGTGAAAATGAACCTGGCTCTGAAACATATATTGATCTGATGGAAATGCTTTTTCTTCGCAGATAATTTTATAACGCTTCCCTTTTGGCTGATAAAAGGAAACCATCAACAAATGAAGATTAACCGTTAAAGTATTCATAACCGTAACTTCTGACGGAAGTGCTCCAACAATTTTACTCAACGGTTCTGCAAATCTTTCCTGATAATCCCACCACGGTTTTTGTGCATAAAAATGACCTTCGACAGCTAATTCTGCCCAATCGTTCATTACTTCATCTATATAGGCTTTGGTGCGTTTTGGCTGTAATCCTAAAGAATTTCCGGTAAAATAAATCACACGCTTGTCATTCACTTTAGGGAAAATAAACTGATCTTGATAATGATTCAATGCATCTTGTGCATCAAGTTGTTTCGCGAATTCGCGTGTATTTTGAAAAGTCATTGTGTTTTTGTTTTGTCTGCTAAAATAACAAAAATTGTTTGTTTTGTTTCAGGTTAAGGTTTCAAGTTGATATGCTTTGTGAAACTTAACCGCAAAGTTCGCAAGGTTTTTTTACTCAGTTTGTGTTTGCCAAATGCAAAAAGAACGCAAAGCTTTGCGAACTTAGCGTTTGTAAACGTTAACCTGAGTAAAAAAACCTTGCGAACTTTGCGTTTAAATTTTACAACAAACTTGAAACCTGAAACAAAACTATTAAAAACAAAAACCCGACAGGTTTTAAAAACTTGTCGGGTCTTTTTATAAGATAAACTCTAATTATAGAATTAACATCGCATCTCCGTAAGAATAGAATTTGTATCCTTCTTTGATCGCTTCGTCGTATGCTTTTTTCATTAAATCGTGTCCACAGAAAGCAGAAATCATCATTAATAATGTTGATTTTGGTGTGTGGAAATTGGTAATCATACAGTTTGCGATACTAAAATCGTGAGGAGGGAAAATAAATTTATTTGTCCATCCTTCGTAAGGATTTAAAGTATTAGCCGAAGAAACAGAACTTTCGATTGCACGCATAGAAGTTGTTCCTACTGCACAAATACGTTTTTTCTTTCCTTTTGCCTCGTTTACAATATCACAAGCTTGTTGGTTGATGATTAATTCCTCAGAATCCATTTTGTGCTTAGATAAATCTTCAACCTCAACTGGATTAAAAGTTCCTAAACCTACGTGAAGTGTTACTTCTGCAAAATTTACTCCTTTAATTTCTAATTTTTTCAAAAGGTGTTTTGAGAAGTGTAAACCAGCAGTTGGCGCTGCTACAGCTCCTTCTTCTTTTGCGTAGATTGTTTGGTATCTTTCAGCATCTTCAGCAGTAACTTCTCTGTTGATGTATTTAGGAATTGGAGTTTCTCCAAGTTCTGTTAATTTGTTTCTGAATTCTTCATAAGAACCATCGTATAAGAAACGTAAAGTTCTACCACGAGAAGTTGTATTGTCGATTACCTCAGCAACTAACGAATCGTCGTCGCCAAAATAAAGTTTGTTACCGATACGGATTTTTCTAGCCGGATCTACTAAAACGTCCCAAAGACGCTGCTCTGAATTTAATTCTCTTAATAAGAAAACTTCAATTCTAGCTCCAGTTTTTTCTTTGTTTCCGTACAAACGCGCAGGGAAAACTTTTGTATTGTTAAGAATTAAAACGTCTCCGTCATCAAAATAGTTGATAACATCTTTAAACATTTTATGTTCTATAGTTTGTTTTTGACGGTCAATTACCATTAAACGAGATTCATCTCTATTTTCTGCCGGGAATTCAGCTAAAAGTTCTTTCGGTAAATTGAAATTGAAGTGTGATAATTTCATATTTGAAGTTAGATTTTAAAATATCAATCTTAGACTTTTTTATCTAAAATTTTAAATCGAATGCAAATATACGATTGTGAGATAGGCGTTGTCAAGTGTTTTGACGTTTATTTTCAAAAGTCGTTGATTTAGTGGCATTTTGGCAACCATTAAAAATGTTTTTTGAACCATATAAGTTATATAAGTTCATTTAACTTTTATTTTTCTAAACAACTATTTAAACCCGACAGGTTTTAAAAACCTGTCGGGTTTGCTTTAGAATACGCATAAAAAAACCTCCGGTTAAAACCAGAGGCTAAGTTTTATTGAACTTTAATTAAATGAACTTATATAACTTATATGGTTCAAAACTACAATTCTGAAACTTGAAAATTTAAGGCTTTTAAATCGTTCCAGAAATCCGGATATGATTTAGAAACTACTTCGGCATCGTCTATAATTATTGGAACTTTTATCGCAAGAGGTGCAAATGCCATTGCCATACGGTGATCGTTGTAGGTTGCAATATGCACATTGTGATTAATATCTCCTGAACGCTCTAAAGTTAAACTGTCATTGGTAACCGAAATATTAGCACCTAATTTTGTAAGCTCAATTCGCAACGCTTCTAATCGGTCGGTTTCTTTGATTTTTAAAGTATGAAGGCCTGTTAAATGGCATCCAATTCCTAAACCTAAACAAGTTACTACAATTGTCTGTGCAATATCCGGCGTGTTATTCAATTCAAAATTTACATCTTCATAATTAAAACCAGCCACTTTTTCCAAAGTCATTTTATTGTTTTGGAAAGTCGTTTTGATTCCCATTTTCTCATAAAGAGAAACTAGTTCTGAATCTCCCTGCAGGCTGTTTTCTTTGTAACTGCTCAAGGTTATTTTTGCAGCATCGGCCAAAGCCGCAAGACTAAAGAAATACGAAGCCGAACTCCAATCTGATTCTACAACCATTTCTTTTGTTTCAACCGCATCTTTAGGAAAAACTTTAATTACGTTTCCTTCAAAACTGGTTTGAATATCTAAATCATTCAGCAAAGCTAAAGTCATTTTAATATACGGAATTGAAGTAATTTCTCCTTCCAGAGTCAATTCTAAACCATTTTCTAATTTTGAAGCTACTAATAAAAGTGCCGAAATATACTGACTGCTTACATTAGCTGCTAAAGTAACTTTTGAAGCGGTAACTTTTTTTCCTTTAATTCTTATTGGCGGATAACCTTCTTCTTTTTCATACGAGATTTCAACTCCCAATTGAGTCAAAGCTTCTACTAAAATTTTAATTGGGCGTTCCTGCATTCTGCTTGAACCTGTCATTACCACTTCTCTGCCTTCGTTTACTGCAAAATAAGCCGTCAGGAAACGCATTGCAGTTCCGGCGTGGTGAATGTCTACAATTTCGTCATTGCCAACAAGTGCTTTCTGCATTACTTCGCTGTCGTCTGAGTTTGAAGTATTGGCTAATGTAATATTTGGAAATAAAGCTTTTAGTAATAATAAGCGGTTTGTTTCGCTTTTAGAACCTGTGATATTTAGTTGCGAATCATCAATTGTGAATTGCGGATTCGTGCTTAATTTTAAATTCATTTTTTTAATTGTAAGTTGTGAACTATGAATTATGAATGATTAGAAACATAATTCAGCCCCGCAATTTACCACTCCCCATTCATAATTCAAAATTCAAAACTCATAATTCAAAACTTAGGAGTGATATTTCACAATTATTTTAATTTATCGTTGTTTTTATGACGATCTTTATCTCTAACTGATTTTAAGTCCATTTTTTTATCAAAAGCAGCCTGCAAATCGATTCCGGTTTGATTGGCTAAGCATAAAACTACAAAAACAACATCGGCTAGTTCTTCGCCTAAATCTTTATTTTTATCGCTTTCTTTTTCTGATTGTTCTCCGTAACGACGCGCAATAATTCTGGCCACTTCTCCTACTTCTTCTGTAAGCTGTGCCATATTGGTTAATTCGTTAAAATAACGAACTCCATGTTCTTTTATCCAGGTATCAACGTCTAGTTGTGCATTTTTCAAATCCATGATTATATTTTTTTAAGTACAATTTTTTCATTTTGACTGGCAATTATTTTCTGAAAAAAATCTTTCAGGCTGTCATATTGATTTGTTGCAAAAATACTACTGTTAATCTCTTTTGTGCAGCTAATTTGAATTTTGTTTCCTTCGGCAAAAAAATTAATTGTGTAAAGTATGGCTTTATCTTCCGAGGAAATTTTTACTGGTGTAGGCAGAGATTCTATTGCAAACCCTTCCGGAACTTCAATATTGATGTTGTATTTCTCTTGGTTTTTGTATCCAAAATAAACCGGCATAAGTCTCTGCTCCTGTTTAAATGGATTTTTACTTCTTGTAAAAAACAACAGCGGATTTACAAAAATTTTCCCCGCAATAATATCGGATTGACTATTTGATGTAAAAGAAAAAGTTTCTACTAAAGGATCTTTTAAGTTTGATTTTTGATTCTCGGTACGATAATTTGAAATATTTAAATTACCTAACTGTCCCTCTAGTTTCTCAAGATAACTATCTTGGCTTTTTGTATTATTCTCGACTCTAAATAGATAGGCATCATAATCTGTTCTCATGATTCTAACCTGGCCGTTCATTTTTCCTTCGCGATCTATTTTAACCATGACATTAAAGTTCTCTTTAGATGGATTTAAAGGATCTAAATCAATTTCTATAGAGGTTCCGTCATTTTTTATCAATCTGCCTTTCCAGTTTAAAACATTTAGAGGCAGAATATTGGGAGTTGTATATTTATGAGTTGCGTCGAGCAAGATTTGCTTACCGTTTATTTCTGCTGCCGCAATTACATAATTAAATCCTGTTCTGGTTGGGTAAACAGCTTGTCCGTTTTCGGTTGTACTAACCAAAACCGGATTTACCTCAACCCCAGCCAATCGAAGCATATTAATTAAAATAAAATTAATTTCGGCAACATTTCCTGTTTGTTCTGAATAGGCTTTTACAACACCTTTATCTGTATAATAACTACTGCTTTCATTCCAATTCATTTTGTTTTGAACATAGGCAAAAACAAGATTCAATCTTTCATTTAAAGAAGTTACATTGCCAATTAAACGCTTTACATCTTCTACTAAAAAGCTCTTTTCGTTTAGCTGTTTTCCAAAACTATCATCTTTGTAAATGGTTTTTGCAACTCCTTCCCAGGTCAAAGCATAATCTTTTACAGGCTGTTCCGGCATTCTTACTCTTTCGAGTTCGTGAATGATTCTTCCTCTGTAATTTTCAATATTATTTACATAGGGTTCTTCGATTAATGCGGGAATATTTTTTCCGGAGTAAAAGGCTTCAATTTGTCGATATGTAAATGAGGTGCTTTTACCGTGTTCATTATCGAAAGTTGTGCTGCCCGTAGAGAATTTAGATTCTGTTTCCAGCTGAATACCTCCAGTTAAAATGGGTTTATAAATGTAGAATTCCGGAATTTCAGTTTTATAGTAGAAATAGTTAACCGGTATTTCGTATTGAATATCAAAGTCAGGAAATTTTACAAGATTTTCAGATCTCAATATGTATTTATATTCGATAATAGATCCCACTTTTACATTAGGCAATGTAATTGCTTTTTCTTTCCAGTATTCATTGATTTTCTGTTTGAAGGCCCCTTGATTTTCAAGCTTAGTTTTTACAATTGCTCCTTTTTCGAGATTGTATGTAATAGCATCCTGAAACTGCAGTCTGTCTTCGTGTAAATTTTCATAACCAATATAAAATCGAACTTTTTGATTGGCCCATTTGAGTCCTTCTTTTTTGTAAATCTTGATTTTGATTTCGCAGACATGATTGGCAGAAAAACCAACATCTCTGTTATAGGTAAAAAAGGTTCTTCCTTTTCTAAACAAAACAGCAGCCGGTGCGCTGCTGTCTTTAGGATGTACTTTCTCTTCAAGTTCTGCAATAGTTACTTTTCCTAATTCGTAATTTTGGGATTGTACTTTTGCGATAAAAAGAAAAAATATTATGAATACAGAACTTAAAAATTTCATTTGATTAGATTCTTTTTAAAACTATTTTCTCTGTTTCTTTAGCAACCATTGCTTTGTAATATTCTTTTAACATTTCGTACTTTTCAGTACCAACGATTGCATCATTTATTTGATGCAGAATAGCCAATTGCAGCACATTACCGCTTGCCGCAATATTGTATCTAAAAGTTCCCAGATTTTCTTCCATTACTAATGCTGCCGGAGCTGGTAATGATTCTACAGAAAAACCATCCGGAATTTGAATCGTGATGTTGAATTTATCTGCATACGGATAACTAAAATCTACAGGATATTCGCGTACTTCCTGCTTAAACGGATTTTTGTCATTCGTAAAAAACAACATCGGATTTACATATATTTTACCTCCAATCACTTCGCACAAGTTTCCTGTAAACGAATAGGATTCAAGTGTTGGCATTAAAATTTCTTTTTCGTTTGTTCTGGTATATTCGCTGATCTCTATTTTATTATAATCATTTTCGAGTTTATCCAGATATTCTTCTTCTTTTAAACTGTTCATGTTTTGTCTGGTGATCATCGCATTATAATCTGTACATTGTCTTCTGGCTTTTCCTGTAACTTTCCCTTCTGCATCAATGGCATAATTCATAAATACATTATCGTTTGACGGTTTGCTTGGCATTAAATCTATTTCCTGCGATGTACCATCTTTACGTATTAATCTTCCTGACCAGTTTAAAACTTGTAGAGGCAGAATGTTTGGTGTTGAATATTTAGAAGTTGCATCGATCAAAATATTTCCTTCAGGTGTTTCGACAGCAGCGATTACATAATTAAAGGCTGTTCTGTTTGGAAATAAGGCAATTCCGTTTGAACGTGTACTTACTAATACCGGATTTGCTGTTAAACCAGCATAACGAAGCATTGCTGTAAGCATTAAATTAATATCAGCAATGTTTCCTGTTTTTTCTTTGTATGCTTTTTTCACACCGCTATCGCAGCTGTAGCCTGTATAACCGTTCCATTTTACATTCGATTTTACGTGGTTTAAAATAAGCCATATTTTTTCTTCCGGTTTTGTAATTCCTTTAAGCAAGTTGTTGATATCGTCTTCAAAATATCCGGTTTTATTTAATTCAGGTCCAAAATCATCGTATTCATAAATTGTTTTTACAACAGAATTCCAGTCTGTAGAATATTCTTTCATTGGAGAATTTGGAAATTTTGTCAAGGATAATTCATGCGAAACTGATGCCGTATAGTTATCAATATTATTTACGAAAGCTTCATCTTTCATTGCCGGCAGATCTGCAGCTATAAAAGTCGTTTGGTTCTCTATATAATCATGTTTCTCTGTTGAAAAACCAGTTTGTACAGCAGAAAACCCAGCTCCTCCAGTTCTTTCTTTATTAGTAAAAGTGATAGATTTTGGATTTTTTAATGTGGTTACTTTTGGAAAAAGATATCCTTTTTGTCTTGAATTAAAAACATAATATTCCGGGATATAAGTTGAAAATTCAGAATAATTTACAGGAATACTGGATTGAAAAGCCCATTCTCTAATCATTCTATCACTAGGACATTTTATGGTGTATCTAAACTCTATTACAGATCCTTCTTTTACATTTGGCATCGTCATTTTCTTCTGTCCTCTGTATTTACTCAATACTTCGTCAAAAACTCCGTCACTTTTCAGCTTCGTCTTTTCAATTTTACCATTTACCAAATTGTACGTAACAGCATCTGTAAAAAACACTTTTTCTTTAAAACTACTTTGATTATAATACCATACTTTTTGATTGGCCCAATCGTAGCCTTCTTTTTTATAAATTTTAACTCGGGTTTCAACATCCGTTAAAACAACAAATCCATCATTTGTGTCATACTCAATTCTTGATGCCCCTTTTCTATACAAGATAGCTGCTGCTGCAGATGAATCTTTGGGATGCACTTTTTGTTCTAGTTCTGCAATTGATACTTTTCCTAATTTAAATTCCTGCGCTGTTATTGTCGAAACGGCCAGCAATAGAAATAGTACGCTGAAAATTTTGATTGATTTCATTGGTTTTGTAATTTGATTTTTTTTTTTTAGTTTTTGATTAATTCTTGGTTAGTATGATTTTTGCATTATCGTTCTTAGATATCTGTTCTATAAAAAGGCGGTATTCCTCATATTCTTTATTTGAATATATCCCCTTATTTACAAACACAGATCGCTTGTAAACGAGTTTGCTATTGTCTTTTTTAATAATCTCCGTTTTATATTCTCCGAATTTTCCTTTCAGCTCAAAATTCTGAGGCAGAAATTCGATAGAAAAACCTGCCGGCAGATTAATTTCGATTTCATCTGTATCTAAATAACCACGTTGAATTTGGAATGGATTTTTGCGGTTTCTTATTCGCTTCACATTATCTGAATTTTTATTAAAAGCATCAACCGTAAAAATCATTTTATTTCCTGTAATGGCTCCATAATTTATGGCCGATAACTGCACCTCTTCAGAGAAACGAATATTCTCTTTATCGTTTGTAAATGTTATTTTTCCTAATTTGATGTTGTTTATATTATCCCAGTATTTTTTATAATGCGCTTCTTTTTCTGTTGGCTGCAACTTTTCAATTTGTTGTTTTAATCCATATTGCGAACCTTCAGAAATAATATTTACTTTTCCTGAAAACACCCCATTTTCATCTAAAGAATAGTTTCCTTTACTAAATTGAGTATTATCTTTTGGTTCATAAATCTTCGTTCTGATTATCTCTCCGCCATCAGGTTTAATCACAATAACTTTTCTATTATCTGTAAAATTTGCCTGATAACCAAACGGATCATATTGGCTTGTACATTCTAAAAAAACGTATTTGTCTTTATTTGGTACACATAAAATGGCATGATTTCCTTCTATAGAAAAGAAATCTTCATCAATATCTCTTAACTCGCGATCACCATATAATTCTGTGTAATAGGAAGGAACCCCAACAACATCTAAAAGTGCTCTTGTATAATTCGATAATGCTTTACAATCTCCGTATCCTAAACGGTCAACATCTGTTGCCAGCATAGGTTTAAAACCTCCAATACCTAATTGAATGCTTACATATCTGGATTTCTCCTGTACATATTGATAAATAATTTTTGCTTTTTTCATAGGATCTGATTCGTTTCCTACAAGCGATTTTATTTTAGTTTTAGTTTCCTCAGGTAATACTATAGTTTCTGTTAGTATTTTTTCTGAGAACCATTTTCCATATTCTTTCCAGTCTTTTGCATTCCCATCAATTCCTTCCAGGTTAAAATATTCCAGACTCATAACCACTTTTGGATATAATTCATTAAATGCAGGACTGTAATCCTCTGGTTTTTGAGCTAAAATATTTTTTGCGATGTATGAAAGCTGCTTGTCTGTATCATCTGTTTTTTTTATATCAAAAACAGATAAAAGACTTTCCTTTTTTCTGAATCCAAGATTATTAGGATATTTTACATTTAAAATTGATTTTTCTACACTTACATAATAGTTTTCCAAAGGATACCAACGCGGCAGAAAAGCTGTATTTGAGGTTTCTTTTTCACTAGTATAAACTATTGTAAACGGATATGAGGTTGGCGTATAATCTAAATAAACATATCTGGCATCTGAAGCCAGCGTAGCTCCGTCCGCAGCACTTACATCTTTAAAATCTTTTCGCTTGATTTTTTTTACCTCATTGCCAAATGCATCATAGACAATTGCCTCAATGTTTTTAACAGCACTTCTTTTGTTGTAATTTTCAACAGCATTAATGGCTCGTGTTCCTTTTTCATTAAAGACTGTAACAACTCTCTGCTTTTTGATATTCATGCTTCGCTGCGAAGCAATAGTAATGTCCATTTGGTCTAAACGAACAACGGCATTTGCATTTTCTTTAAGACTGTCAGAAATAGTAAGAGAAGAATATTCGCTTTTTTGAGCGGAAGAAATAAGGGTAAAAAGGAAAAAAGATAGCGCAAAAACGGTGCTTTTCATTAGTAAGTAATTTCGCCAAATATATATTATTTTTAGAAATTCTTAACATTTGTGAAGTAGATTTTTTATTCTCTGTTTTTACTGTCTATTACAATGGTTACAGGTCCGTCGTTCAAGAGATTAACTTTCATATCAGCACCAAAAATTCCGGTTTGAACTTTTTTATTAAACTCTTTTTCGAGCGATTTTACAAAGTTCTCGTACGTTGGAATTGCAAATTCTGGTTTTGATGCTTTTATATAAGATGGACGGTTTCCTTTTTTTGTAGAAGCATGAAGCGTAAATTGACTTACCACAATAATTTCCCCATCGATATCCTGAACCGAGCAGTTCATAACATCATTTTCGTCACCAAAAATTCTCATTTTTATGATTTTTCCAGTAAGCCAGTCAATATCTTCCTGAGTATCGGCATCTTCAATTCCAACTAAAACCAATAATCCTTTTTTAATATCGGCTGTTTTTTGGCCATCTACTGTTACAGATGCTTCGGAAACTCTTTGAAGAACAACTTTCATATGAATGGTGAATTGTGAATGGTAAATTGTGAATTTATGTAATACTTATTTTTTGCTTAGAAGTTATAATAATTGAAGCTAAAATTTTATTTATTTCTACAATATCAGACTTTATAGATTGAAATTGAGTCTCATTTAGGTAATTAGATTGGAAAAGCAATTCTAACCAATAATCTGTTTCATTTGCTTCTTTCTGGGCTATTGCAAGTTTATGAATAAAGTCCTTTTTACTTTCTGCCTGCTCAGATTCTCTAACTAATGCACCTATCGCTGTACCACTTCTTAGTAGTTGTTTACTTAGAGTATATTCTTTTTTATCATCTTTTAAAAATTGAAAAAGTTTAATTATCCTAAGTGCAAAATTAAAAGATTTCGTTTTTATTATGTTATCGGCCATAATTCACAATTTACCATTCACAATTCACAATTACTTGCGTGTTTCATCACTCGCAGCACGATCATCACCATAAATATCAGTACGGTAATGTTCTTCGTCGCCTTCGAGGATTTTAAGATAACTATTGTAGCGTGACCATGCTATTTCGTCTTTTTCTAAAGCTGCTTTTATAGCACAATGCGGTTCTTCTTTGTGTAAACAATTATTAAACTTGCATTGATCTTTCAGCTTGAAGAATTCCGGAAAATAACCGCTGATTTCTGTTGGCTCCATATCAACAATTCCGAAACCTTTAATTCCAGGCGTGTCAATAATTCGGGCATCAAAAGACAAATCATACATTTCGGCAAAAGTAGTGGTATGCTGTCCTTGTTTGCTTTGCTCTGAAATAATTGAAGTTTTTAAATGAAGACTTGGCTCCATCGCATTTACTAAAGTTGATTTCCCAACTCCCGAATGCCCTGAAAACATACTTACTTTACCCACCATCATTTCTTTAAGTTTATCAACTCCTTTATTTTCGGTTGATGATATTCTGAGGCATTTATATCCAATTTCGGTATAAATATGCTGTAAATAAAGCTGATCGTCTAAAGTCTGCTCGTTAAGTGTATCGATTTTGTTGAAAATCAAAACAGCTTCAATTCCGTATGCTTCTGCAGTAACCAAAAAACGATCTATAAAACTAGTCGTTGTTGGCGGGTTATCAATCGTAATCAGTAAAAAAACCTGATCGATATTAGACGCAATAATATGAATTTGCTTTGATAAGTTAACCGATTTACGAACGATGTAATTTTTTCTTTCGTGAATTTTATGAATTGTGCCCGTTAAGGTATCTGAAGTTTCTTCTAATTCATAATCGACAATATCGCCTACAGCAATTGGGTTGGTGCTTTTAATCCCTTTCATTCTAAACTTCCCTTTCATACGGCATTCTATAAAACCTCCTTTTTCAGATTTTACGGTGTACCAGCTTCCTGTAGATTTATATACGATTCCTGTCATTCTTTAATTTTAGATTTCTGATTTTAGATTTTTAGATTCGAACCATAAAATCTTTGCAAAGATAAATGAATAATTTAAACCATATAAGTAATATAAGTGAATATAACTGGGGAATATTCCTAAACAAAAAAATCCCCGCCACTTTTTTCAAAGCAATGGGGATTTTAAAAAAAACAATCTATTTTTAAAATTGTGATATAAGAAAACTAAATAACAAAGTTTAGAAAAAACTCAAACTATCTTATATCACTTATATATTTTAGAAAAAATTATGCATTGAAAATTTTCTCTTGATGACCAATACTTTCTTGGTGAATTGCTTTGAACATTCTCAAAACAAACTCTTCAGTAAGACCTTTTTTCTCTCCTTCAAGGATCATTTTTCCTAAGATTTCGTTCCAACGGTTGTTTTGAAGAATCGCAACGTTTGCATCTTTTTTCACCTGACCAATTTCATCAGCAACTTTCATACGTTTTCCTAACAATTCTAATAAGTTAGCATCAAGAACGTCGATGTTTGCTCTTAGTTTTGTCATTTTTTGACTGTACTCATCTGTAGTATCATCTGTTTTTCTGATAGTCAAATCTTTAATGATTTGTTTCAAAGAATCTGGCGTTACTTGCTGCGCAGCATCAGACCAAGCGTTGTCCGGATCGTAGTGCGTTTCGATAATCATACCATCGTAGTTCAAATCTAAAGCTTCTTGAGTTACTTCAAAAATCATTTTACGATCTCCAGTAATGTGAGATGGATCGATGATTAATGGTAAATCAGGGAATTTATTTTGTAATTCGATAGCAATCTGCCATTCTGGAATGTTTCTGTATTTTGTTTTTTCGTAAGTAGAGAAACCTCTGTGGATAACTCCTAATTTTTCGATTCCAGCCATATGTAAACGCTCAACACCACCTAACCATAAAGCTAAATCTGGGTTTACAGGGTTTTTAACCAAAACGATTTTATCAGTTCCTTTTAAAGTATCCGCAATTTCCTGAACAGCAAAAGGGTTTGCAGTTGTACGAGCACCAACCCATAAAACGTCAATATCATGTTCTAAAGCTAGTTTACAGTGCGCTGCAGTTGCAACTTCAGTTCCCATTAATAAACCAGTTTCAGCTTTTGCTTTTTGTAACCATTTTAAACCAATTTCTCCAACACCTTCAAACCCTCCCGGACGTGTTCTTGGTTTCCAGATTCCTGCTCTGAATACACTAACTTTTGAATCTTTCAATTCATGAGCAATTTTCAATACTTGATCTTCTGTTTCTGCACTACATGGTCCTGCTATCACAAGTGGGTGATTTAAATTGAAATCTTCTAACCACTTTCTCATTTCTTTCTTATTTTCCATCTTAATTTTAAATTTATTTCTTAGTTGTTGTTAATCCGTTTAATATTTCCTTGATCTTATTTGTGCTTTCCATTTCTTCAAAAATGGCGTTATAATTTTCATCTTTTAACAAATCCCTAAACCGACTGAGATTTGAAATATATTCTTCTAATGTTTCCAGAACATGTTCTTTATTCTGCTTAAAAATTGGTGTCCACATGGCTGGCGAACTTTTTGCTAAACGAACCGTACTTTCAAATCCACTTCCCGCCATATCAAAAATATCCTGTTCGTCTTTTTCTTTGTTCATTACCGTTTTCCCGAGCATAAACGAACTTATGTGCGACAAATGCGAAACGTAAGCGATGTGTTTGTCGTGCGAAGTTGGGTCCATATATCGAATCCGCATTCCTATTTCGCTAAAAAGCTTTAATGCCTTTTCCTGCAATTTAAAAGTGGTTTTTTCCACTTCGCAAATAATGTTTGTTTTCCCTCTAAACAACCCTTTTATTGCCGCCGAAGGCCCTGAAAACTCCGTTCCTGCAATTGGATGCGTTGCAATAAAATTTCTTCTTTTCGGATGGCTCGCTACAGCTTCACAAATTGGCTTTTTAGTCGATCCAACTTCAAAAACAATTGTTTTATCTCCAACCGAATCCAGAACTTTAGGCAAAACCGTCAGTGCAACATCTACTGGAACCGAAACGATTACAAAGTCGGCTTCTGCCAGATCTTCAAAGCTTCCTGCTTGATCGATAACGCCTAAATCAATGGCTTCCTGCAAATGTTTTTCGTTACTGTCGATTCCAAAAATTGTCGAATCAGGATGTTGGTCTTTGATGTCCAATACCATCGAACCGCCTATTAACCCTATTCCTATTACGTATACTTTCATATTTATTTTTATTAGAAGCTACTTCCTGCTATCCGTTTCAATCTTTTCCGCCGAACCCCGGCGCAAAAGGATTTCCACTACTATCAGGGCTAGGGCTTCTCGTTTTTTCAAGACCTTTAATTTTTTCTGTCACCCTGAGCGAAGTCGAAGGGCGCTCCAATTTGCACGGGCTTCGACTTCGCTCAGCCTGACAATTTAAAATCTAAAATCTGATATCTACAATTACTAAAATCGATCTATCGCTTCTTGAACCTTTTCTTCTTTTACACACAATGAGAATCTAATATATCCTTCGCCGTTGCTTCCGAAGATTGTTCCCGGTGTGATGAAAATGTGTTTCTCGTATAATATTTCATCTATGAACTTTTCTGCTGATGCTATTCCTTCGGGCAATTTTGCCCAAACAAAAAGCCCGACTCCCTCTTTATAAACTTCACAGCCTAATTTCTCTGCTAGTTTTTCTGTTAATTCTCTACGGCGTCTATAAATTTTGTTTTGATCTTCGAACCATGATTTATCGCAATTCAATGCTGCAACTGCACCTTTCTGGATTCCGTAAAACATGCCACTGTCCATGTTGCTTTTTACTTTTAGGACTGCATCGATAATTTCAGGATTTCCTAAAACCATCCCCACTCTCCAGCCAGCCATGTTAAAGGTTTTACTCAATGAATTCAATTCTAAAGCCACCTCTTTTGCACCTTCAACCTGTAGTAAACTCATTGGGTTATCATTCAAAACAAAACTATACGGATTGTCGTTGATCAATAATATGTTGTGTTTTTTAGCAAAAGCAACCAATTTTTCAAATAACGCTAAACTTCCTCTCGCTCCTGTTGGCATGTGAGGATATCCCAGCCACATAATTTTTACTTTCTCCAGCTCTAATTTTTCCAACGCTTCGAAATCCGGTTCCCAGGCATTTGCTTCTTTTAGATCATAATAAACTGGAACTGCTCCTACCAAATTCGTTACCGACGTATATGTTGGATAACCCGGATTTGGAATTAAAACGTGATCGCCTTCATTTAAAAATGCTAACGAAATGTGCATGATTCCTTCTTTAGAACCCATCAAAGGCAAAATCTCGTTATTCGGATTTAATTCAACACCAAACTGATTCTGATAAAAATCTGCCATCCCTTTTCTCAATTCCGGTAATCCCTGATAGCTTTGATAACCATGCCCGTTTTCGTCTTGAATTGCCGCAGCGACTGCTTCAATTACTGCTTTTGACGGACTCAAATCAGGGCTTCCAATTCCCATATTGATGATCGATTTTCCTTCAGACTGCAGTTGACGAACTTCTCTCAATTTTGAGGAGAAGTAGTATTCTTCAACTGTATCTAATCTTTTTGCTGTTGTAATCATGATTTCTATTTATATTTTGCTTTAGGCTTTAGGCCGTAAGCTTTATGCTTTTTCTCTTTTTGACTTGTCACTCTGAGCGAAGTCAAAGGGCTTTCCAATTGGAACGTGGGCTTCGACTTCGCTCAGCCTGACAATCTAAAATCTTAATTCGTTAATCTTCAATCTAAAATCAACTTTCCAACTTTATGACTCACTCAAAGGTTTTGTATTCTTATACTCTCCCAACACTTTAAAATATTCTGCCATTATGTTTAATAACGATTTGGCTTTTGCAAAATCTTCGTATTTCTCGAATGTTACATCTACGAAAAATGAATATTTCCAGGGCGTTTCAATTTTTGGAAGCGACTGGATTTTTGTCAAATTCAGTTTGCAGTCGCTCATTACATTTAAAACTGCAGCTAAACTTCCTCTTTTGTGATCTAATTCAAATTTGATTGAAGCTCTGTTGATTTCGTTTTCCGGCAAAAATGAATTTTGCTTTTTGATAATCACAAAACGAGTCATATTGTTTTTGATCGTTTGAATTTCTGGCGCGATGATTTCTAAATCATACATTTCCGAAGCTACTTTACTTCCAATTGCGGCAATTCCGGTTAATTGTTTTTCCTGAATTCTTCTTGCTGTTTCGGCTGTATCTTTATCCTCAACCAGTTTGATATTTGGAAATTGTTTCAGAAAATCCATGCATTGCAAAAGTGCCATTGGATGCGAATGAACTTCTTTTATATCTTCAATTTTCTGACCTTTCAGCGCCATTAAATTTTGGTGAATGCTTAAATAATGTTCTCCAATAATGTGTAAATTATTCTTGTCAATCAAAGCATAATTCGGAATAATTGGACCTGCAATCGAATTTTCAATTGCCATAACGGCCTGATCAGATTTTCCTGAAAGCAGGCTGTCAATCAATTCATCAAAAGACAAACACTCATCAATAGCCACATTTTCAGAGAAATACTCTTTCACAACCTGATGATGAAAAGATCCTTTTATACCTTGTATTGCAATTTTCGTTGTCATATATTCAAAAAAAAATCCTGATTTGCATCAGGATTGTATATTAGTTTTATTTGTCTTAAAATTTTTCTCAAATAACCATAGCACAATCCTGACTTCTACTAAAGAAGAAATAAAAATTGTTGCTAAAATAAAAACGGTTACTTGCCATTTTGTTTGTGTTATTTTGTAAATTCTTTGCGAATGTATAAATTATTTTTACCGCACCAAAAAAAATATTGCATTTTGTGAAACAAAAAAGGATTTCTTAACAAATTTAGCAGGTTTTGTATGATAATATAAAAATATCGGCTTAAAATGAGATATTTACAATTGGTTTTTTGAAGGTTCTGAGGTTCTGAGATGCTAAGGGACTAAGTTTTTTCGCCACGAATTCACGAATTAGCTCAAATCTTTGTGATCATTTAATTCAAGTTACACAAATTACTCAGTGTTTTGTCATTTCGACTGAAAGGAGAAATCACACTCATAAATCGACAAAGATTGGCGATATACTGTGTAGAATTTCTAGTGTGATTTCTCCTTTCAGTCGAAATCACAAAGATTGCGATTATGCAAACAACCCTGAAACCGGTTTATTCGAAATACCAATTTTAGAATAATCGAAACTCATTTTTTCTTTTAATAATGAAGCATAAACACTTCTAAAATCGATTTGGTGTTTTAAATCTCCGTTATCTAAGTCGGCTAGATTGGGGTTTGTTCCTAAAATGGCACCTTTATTATTTCCTCCAATAATAAACATTGGCGCTGCAGTTCCGTGATCTGTTCCGTTTCCGTTGTCTTTTACGCGTCTTCCAAATTCAGAAAAAACTACAATTGTAACATTCTGTAATAACTGAGCTTGTTTTAAATCAGAATAGAAACTAAATAAAGCATCATTCAAATCTGCTAATTTACGTTCGTGAATAGAAAGCTGATTATCGTGTGTATCGAATCCACCGAGCGATGTATAATATACTTTTGAATTTAGATTTCCTTTTATTAATCTCGCAATCCATTCTAGGTTTTTTGACAATTCGGTTTTCGGGTAACTGATTTCATTTTTAGATTTGGCCAAAGCTTTCTGAATTTCATCTGAACCTTCGGTAACGGAATTGGCAATTTTTCGAACAAAATCTAATTGCGGATTATCGGATAAGGTTATATTTTCTTCTTTATCTGATTTTACTTTAAATCGGTTTGGATCTTTTACCGTAATAAAATTGGGTTCATTTCCTTTTAAAGCCAAATTATCAATCGAATCTAAATTTATTCCGGCTGTTGCCTGATGTCCGTTACATTGAAGATCCAGAAATCTGCCCAGCCAGCCTTCATTTATATATTTATTAGAATCGGTTGCGGTCTGCCAGATTTCCTGACTTCTAAAATGCGACCGAATAGGCTCCGGATATCCAACATTTTGAATTACGGTTAAATCTCCGTTTTGCTGCATTTGAGCAAAATCTTTTAATGAGGGATGAAATGCCATTCCGTTATTCCTTCCAACAACAACATCTTTGTTTAAAGCAATTTTAGTTCTCAACTCATAATACAACGGATCTTCAAACGGAATAAAAGTATTCAATCCGTCATTTCCTCCATTTAACTGAACAAATACAATACACTGCTCGCCAATTACCAGATTGTTTTGCGAACCAAAAGCATGTAAAAAATCAGGAAGTACCAGCAATCCTCCGGTAAAAGTTCCTGTAAGCGTTAGAAAATTTCTTCTGTTCATAGCTGCGTTTTCTAAATTAATTGATATTCGGGCAGTTTTGTGATGTAATCAAAGAGTCGTATTACGGCAAAATTGGCGTGAGCTTCTTTTGGGTCAAAATCATACTTAAGTAAATTCTCCATGTCTTTTTGCATCGAATCATTTACTTTAAACAATAGTCTGTTTGACAATTCTGTAATAATGGTTTTATTATTTCCGTTAGGATCAAAATCTATTTTAACATCAATCTTTTCAAATTCTGCCTTTGGTTTTTCGGTATCCGACGTCATGGTATTCAATACTTTTCTGGTAATGCTTCTTCCGCTGCAAAGCAAATCAGATGTATTGTTTCGTTGTAAATAAATCTGCGAGGTCAGCCAGGAATTTCCGCCGTCCCAGCCTTTTACATTGACCTGATTGTACAAATCCATTCCTTGTTGTTTGAGAAAAAACAAAATAATTCCATCATCAAGATCGTCAATATGTAATTCATCCAGAAGCTGCAGTATATAAACCAAAGGGTCTTTGATTTTCGTTCCTGAATTTTCTTTTTTATATTCTTCGGTAAAAATTTTCGTTAGTAAAGGCTGTATTTCAAACTTTACTTTCCGGAAATAATCACCATAATAAGTCACTAAATCTTCTGATGGGTTATCGTAAATAAACCATTTTAGAATTTTTCGCGTAATGAGATATGGAATATTTTTCTGTTCAAAAATGATATCAACCAGATCATCTGAGTTCCAGTTTCCGGTTTTCCCGAAATAGGTTTTATTGGTATTGTCCTGCGCAAGACTTCTATACATTGCGCCATCGTCTCCGTAATTTAATCCCGCCAAAGCTCTTGCGCCTTCTTTGATATCACTTTCGGAATAATTTCCAATTCCGATGGTAAATAATTCTAGCAGTTCACGACTTAGGTTTTCGTTGTATTTTCCTTTTTTATTATCGACATTGTCCAAATATTTCACCATTGCATTCGATCTTACAATTTGCTTGGTGAGTTCTTTGAAGTTCCCAAAAGCATATTCACGCAAGATCATATTGTGCTGGTAAATCCAATAATTGACTTTTACTTTTTGAGAAGTTGAAACGAAATGATTGTGCCAGAAACAAACCATGTTTTCGCGTAACGGAAATTCATCGTTACGCATTTTAGCAATCCACCATTTCTTTAACTCAGCCGATGAATAAATTTCTTGCTTGAGAATTTTCTTTTTGGCTTCAGAATCTGCATTTTTTATCGATTCTCTCAGCTCTTTAAGTTCGATTAATGTTTTAGGATCGTCATTGAGAAAAGCCGGAAGCTGCGTGTCAAACTTGGAATCATAGGATTGCTTTAGAAATTTTTCTAATCCTAGTTTTTCAATTTTAGCGGCTTGTTTTCCTGAAAAACCTAATCGTAAGGACCAAAGATTGCTTTTTTTCATAATTCAGAAATTATTACAATAAGACTTGACTTTCTCTTAAAGGTTTAAAGAGAAGGTTCTGAGTTTCTTAGTTACTAAGGGACTAAGGGACTAAGCTTTAAAATCTTTGGTAATAATTAGAACGAGGATTTTTTGGGGATATTGCCGTTTTTAAAATTATGATTTTGTTTAATCCATTCTGTCTATTCCAGAATTTTACAATTTACACCAAGTCTATGTGCTTCAACTAAAAATTCTTGAGCAATAATTTCGTCTTCAATTTCGAGAATAACACTATGATCATCCAAAAGCATATCTACATTTCTTTTCGAATCTGTCAAAGACATTCCTAACTTTTCATTCTGTAATTTACTAAGAGATATTTTTTGAAGTCCTTCTCTCCAACTTTCTAAAATTACTTTTGTCATATCTTTAATTAAAGATTAAAAACTCATCTACAAACTCCTTTTTTTCATTAGCATATAAAATGTATTTACAATCACTTAATTCCTGTTCTTCTTTTTTATAAAGATCTAATCTAATTTCAATACATGGAGTTGGAATAAAATCGTGATCAATCAAAATCGAGATTGATTTTGAAATAATCTTATCGAATTGAATATCTTCATATTGTTCTGGATTTATATTACGAAAATATTCTAAAGCAAGATTGTAAAACTCTTTTTTATTATGGGATATTCTTTCTAATAAATCCATTTATTTTGAGTTTATAATTTAATTGACAGTTCTAGATGCCCTCCCAGACCAAGCTCTACAATTTTTTGAAGTGTCGAAAATTTAACTTCTTTTACATTATTCTCAATCTTAGAAATGTATGATTTTGTTGTCCCCGCTTTTACTGCAAGTTCTTCTTGGGTCATGCCTTTTTGAAGCCTTGCCTCTTGAAGTAATACTCCAATTTTAAAATTTTCATATCCAGCTTCTAGTTCATCACGTTTTGGTGTCCCAATTTTTCCGTAATGTTGTTCTACAAAATCGTCTAAACTAACTAAGTTTTTATTTTTCGTTTTCATATTCCTTTTTAATTTTCAAAGCTTTTTTTATTTCTTTCTTTGGTGTTTTCTGAGTTTTCTTTTGAAATCCATTAGCTAAAAACAACTAGTTTCCCTTCATCAAAAAAGCAAAAAACTCTAAATATGTTACTTCCAAGCTGAATTCTAATTTCAAAAAGTCCATCCGTATTTTCAATATGTTTTAAATATGTTGATGGAATTTTTTCAGCGTATTCAATTATTCTTATTGTCCAGATTATTTTTGCTTTAACTTTCTCTTCTTGCTTGTCAAAAAACTTTTTAAAATAATCTTTAAAGAAAAAAACAGACCGGAACTTTGAATTATCATTCATTTACAAATATATAAAAGTTGTTCTAAAGTGAAACTTTTTTGTTTTAAAAAAGCTTCTTTAAAACAAAAAATACAAGTAAAAAGCTACAAAATAAATATTCTTCATAAAAAAAGCAGCTATCATTACAATAACTGCTTTCATATAATTAAAATTCTAAAATCTTAAATCTAAACTCAAAAATTAACTTCCGCACATCTCACAATCTTCTGGATCTGCTGCTTGTGCTTTTAAAAGCATCGCTTTGTAATCCTCAACGCTGATTGCTTCAGTTTCTGCAACTAATGTTGGAGCTGTTTCTTCTTTTTTATCGTTGTTTAATGTGAATTTAATCGCATCTACAGCTGCTTTTGTTCTTAAGTAATACATTCCTGTTTTTAAACCTGACTGCCAAGCATAGAAGTGCATTGACGTTAGTTTAGAATAGTTGGCATCCTGCATGAACAAGTTTAACGATTGAGACTGGTCAATGAAATATCCTCTTTGACGAGACATATCGATAATATCTTTCATCGACATTTCCCAAACTGTTTTATATAAGTCTTTTAATTCTTGCGGAATAATGTCAATATTTTGAACAGATCCGTTATGACGCATGATTTCTTGTTTCAAATCTTCGTTCCATAAACCTAATTTTACTAAGTCTTCCAGTAAATGTTTGTTTACTACGATGAATTCTCCAGACAATACACGACGAGTGTAAATGTTTGATGTATATGGTTCGAAAGCTTCGTTGTTTCCAAGAATCTGAGAAGTTGATGCAGTTGGCATTGGCGCCACTAACAATGAGTTACGAACTCCGTGCTCTACCACTTCTTTTCTTAATGAAGCCCAGTCCCAACGGCCTGATAATTCTTCATCTTTCATTCCCCACATATTGTATTGGAATTCTCCTTGTGACATTGGAGAACCTTCAAATGTAGAATATGGTCCTTCTTCTTTTGCCATTTCCATAGAAGCGGTTACAGCAGCGAAGTATAATGTTTCGAAAATTTCTTGGTTTAATTTTTTAGCTTCATCACTTGTAAACGGCATACGCAGCATAATGAAAGCATCTGCCAAACCTTGCACTCCTAAACCTACCGGACGGTGACGCATGTTTGAGTTTTCCGCTTCTTGAACTGGGTAATAGTTTCTGTCGATTACTTTGTTCAGGTTACGAGTTACACGTTTTGTAACGTTGTAAAGCGCTTCGTGATCGAATTTTCCATTTTCAATAAACATTGGTAACGAAATAGAAGCCAAGTTACAAACTGCGATTTCATCTTTAGAAGTAAACTCCATAATCTCTGTACACAAGTTAGAAGAACGAATTGTTCCTAAGTTCTTGTGGTTCGATTTACGGTTTGCTGCATCTTTGTACAACATATATGGTGTTCCGGTTTCGATTTGAGATTCCAGGATTTTCTCCCATAACTCACGTGCACGGATTGTTTTTCTACCTTTTCCTCTAAATTCGTAATCTGTATATAATGCTTCGAATTCATCTCCGTAAACATCATATAATCCAGGACATTCGTTAGGACACATTAAAGTCCACGTTGTATCTTCCTGAACACGTTTCATGAATAAATCTGAAGTCCACATGGCGAAGAATAAATCTCTCGCACGCATTTCTTCTTTTCCTGTATTTTTCTTTAAATCCAAGAATTCGAAGATATCAGCATGCCATGTTTCGATGTAAATTGCAAAACTTCCTTTACGTTTTCCACCGCCTTGATCTACGTAACGAGCTGTATCGTTGAATACTCTCAACATCGGAACAATTCCGTTTGAAGTTCCGTTTGTACCACGAATGTAAGATCCTGTTGCACGAACGTTATGAATAGAAAGTCCAATTCCTCCCGCTGACTGCGAGATTTTTGCTGTTTGTTTTAATGTATCGTAAATACCGTCAATACTATCATCCTGCATTGCCAAAAGGAAACAAGAAGACATTTGCGGTTTTGGAGTTCCTGCATTAAACAACGTTGGCGTTGCATGCGTAAAGAACTTTTTAGACATTAAATCGTAAGTCTCAATTACCGATTTTAAATCGTCTAAGTGAATACCAACAGAAACACGCATTAACATGTGTTGCGGACGCTCTACGATTTTTCCGTTTATTTTTAACAAATAAGAACGCTCTAAGGTTTTAAAACCAAAGTAATCGTAATTAAAGTCTCTTGTATAAATGATATGAGAATCTAAAAAAGCTGCATTTTCCTGAATCACTTTAAATACGTCATCTGCAATTAATGGCGCATCTTGTCCATTTCTTGGATTTACGTAGTGATACATATCTTTCATCGTTTCTGAGAAAGATTTTTTAGTATTAGAGTGTAAGTTTGATATTGCCACACGTGCTGCCAATTGTGCATAATCCGGGTGTGCAATAGTCATAGATGCTGCAGTTTCTGCCGCCAGATTATCCAATTCAGAAGTCGAAACTCCATCATACAATCCTTCGATAACTCTCATCGCTACCTTTACCGGATCTACAA
Organism: Flavobacterium sp. GW821-FHT12A05; assembly: GCF_058807735.1. Classification (NCBI taxonomy): domain Bacteria; kingdom Pseudomonadati; phylum Bacteroidota; class Flavobacteriia; order Flavobacteriales; family Flavobacteriaceae; genus Flavobacterium; species Flavobacterium sp. GW821-FHT12A05. The sequence goes on from NZ_JBXAQY010000007.1 coordinate 51,815, forward strand.
GCTCGTTTAAGCCGTAGCACAATTTTTTGATTCTTTCTGTAATCTTATCAAACATTACGGGCTCTCTGTGGCCATCTCTTTTTACTACATACATAAGCTTACCTTTTTAGTTATTGGAAAAAATGAAAGTAACTAGAAAACGAATTCCAGTACTTAAACATTGCGTGTTTTTAAATTATTTTTCGAGAATTACAGGATTCTCAATAGTTGTCCTTTCCCAGTTTGGAAATCAAACCGAAAAGCCGTTAAAATTGCCATTAAACCTCCGATTTGGGTGATAGAGATTTAACCTAATAAATTGTTCTGTAAATATTAATTCAGGCTTTAGATAAAATAGGCCGGAATTAATTTTGCTGTTGTTCTAAAAATCTGCGTCAAATGAAATTTTTTGAGCATCGCTGTCCGTGTTCATCACACCAGATTTTTGATACTCGGCAACACGTTTTTCAAAGAAATTAGTTTTTCCCTGAAGAGAAATCATGTCCATGAAATCGAATGGATTTGCTGATCCGTAAACACGTTCGCATCCTAATTCAACCAAAAGTCTGTCAGCAACGAACTCTAAATATTGTGTCATTAGAGCTGCGTTCATACCAATTAAACTTACCGGAAGAGATTCAGTTACAAACTGTCTTTCGATGTCCAAAGCATCAACAATAATTTCTTTAATTCTGTCTTTTGGTACTTTATTTACCAAATGGTGATTGTGCAAGTGAACTGCAAAATCACAATGTACGCCTTCGTCTCGAGAAATCAACTCATTAGAAAAGGTTAAACCTGGCATTAAACCACGTTTTTTCAACCAATAAATTGAACAGAAAGCACCGGAGAAAAAGATTCCTTCAACAGCAGCAAAAGCGATTAGTCTTTCGGCAAATGAATCAGATTCGATCCATTTTAAAGCCCATTCTGCTTTTTTAGCAATTGCAGGAAAAACTTCCAAAGCATTAAACAACTCTGCTTTTTCAGCTTCGTCTTTTACGTAAGTATCAATTAATAGCGAATAAGTTTCACTATGAATATTCTCCATCATAATTTGAAAACCGTAGAAAAACTTCGCCTCAGCATATTGAACTTCGTTTACAAAGTTCTCAGCAAGGTTCTCGTTTACGATTCCGTCAGAAGCAGCAAAAAATGCTAAAATGTGTTTAATGAAATATCTTTCGTCGTCATTAAGTTTATTGTTCCAATCTGTCAAGTCTTGGTGTAAATCAATTTCTTCAGCTGTCCAGAAACTAGCTTCCATTTTTTTATACCATTCCCAAATATCATGGTGTTTGATAGGAAAAATAACGAAACGATTTTTATTTTCTTGTAATATTGGTTCTACTTGCGACATGACGAATTCTGTTTAATTTTTATACCGAAATTTTACTTTTTCAGTAGACTACAAAGATTGTCATTTAACGCCAAAAATAAAAGTCAAACTTATTCACAATCTGGCGTAGTTTTTAACAACGCTAAAAATTTGAAACATTTTTCATACAATAATTAATTTACTGTAAATGAATAGCTTAAAACCAACAACTATACCTTAAAGCCCCGTAAAATATAGACTTTTTAATATAAAAAGCAAGAAATTTTTAATAGTTTTAAAAAAGTTTTTTTGAGTTAAAACTTTATTTTTTTGAGTCAAAATAGAATACCGCAAAAAGGTATTTATTACACTTCAAATTTTAAGAATTTTTAAGTTCCTCGGCTACCTTTTCGAGTTCCATATACCAATCCTGACCAAAACGACGAATCAGGGCTTCTTTTACAAATTTATATACTGGAACTTCTAATTCTTTTCCTAAAGAACAAGCATCGTCGCAAATATCCCATTTATCATAATTTACGGCTGCAAATTCCGTGAAGTCTTTTACACGAATTGGATACAAATGACATGAAACTGGTTTTTTCCAGTCTACAATTCCTTCGTTATACGCTTGCTCGATTCCGCAAAGAGCGGTTTTTCCATCAAAAATTACGTAGGCACAATCTTTATTATCGATAAGCGGTGTTTCAAGATCACCGTCGGTTCCGGTTACCCAGGTTCCTTGTGCTTCGATTGCAGCGATTCCTTCTTTTCTTAAAAAAGGTTTCACCTTTGGATAAATTTCTTCTAAGATTTTAGTTTCAGCCTCATTTAAAGGCGCGCCCGCATCTCCATCAACACAACAAGCCCCTTTACAAGCTGACAAGTTGCACACAAATTCTTTTTCCAGAATATCTTCTGAAATAATAGTTTTACCTAACTGAAACATGATAATAAAATACTCTAATTTATAAAGTGCAAAGATAGTCAAAGAAAGCAGATAAAACACTCTAAATATTTAACCGCAAAGCACGCAAGGAATTACGCAAAGAACACAAGCTTATTGCTTTTTTTCTTTGCGACCCTTTGCGTAAATCTTTGCGAATCTTTGCGGTTAAACTCTCAATTGTTACAAATATCACTTTTTTAACAAACAAAACGTGTTTTTATAACAAAAGTACATTGTATTGAAAAAACACCTAACTTTATTATCTACTTTTGCAGCAGTTTTTAAATCCTTAAAATCAAAGCAGTATGTTAGAAATAGACTTTAAAGAGATCGTTACAGTGAGTATGGTGCTTTTTGCAGTAATTGATATTGTAGGTTCAATTCCGATTATTGTAAATCTAAGAGCAAAAGTGGGTCATATCGAATCTGAAAAAGCTTCGATTGTTGCCGGAGCTATTATGATTCTTTTTCTTTTTGTTGGAGAAGGATTTCTAAACCTTATTGGTATCGATGTGCATTCATTTGCCGTTGCAGGTTCTTTTGTTTTGTTTTTCCTTGCTTTAGAAATGATTTTAGGAATTAGAATTTATCGCGACGAAGAACCGGGATCTGCTTCTATCGTTCCGCTGGCTTTTCCATTAATCGCCGGAGCCGGAACTATGACTACATTATTATCGCTTAGATCTCAATTTCATACTATTAATATTGTAATTGCAATTTTGCTTAATATTATATTGGTTTATATTGTTTTAAAGTCATCTAAAAAGATCGAAACTTTACTGGGAGAAAACGGACTTGGCGTAGTTCGCAAGACATTTGGAGTGATACTTTTAGCGATTGCTGTTAAATTATTCGCTGCTAATGTTAAAGGTTTGTTTGTCTAACATTTATTTTTATACTTTTACCCCCATTTAAATTTATAAATAGAACTTTAAGACATTTTTTTATTAAAGTTTTACTTTGATTTCGAGACAAACAAAACAACCAATATGAAAATCTTCACTTCAATCTTAGTGCTTCTGGCATTAGCTTTAATTGTTTTTAATATTACGCTATTAGACTTTTCAAATCCTTTTCAAGGGGATAGTATGGTAGCTTTTATTGGAATCGCAGCTTCGTTTTGCGCCGTATTGATTCTTTTGATTTTTAGAATTTCTAAAAGAATTGAAGAAAAAACAAACGGTCAATAATATATGTTTGACGTTTTAATTATCGGCGGAGGTGTATCGGGCATGTCTTGTGCCTTAGTTTTAGGATCTGCCAAAAATAAAGCTTTTGTTACCGATAAAAAGATCGGGATTTTTACTCATCAAAAGAATTCTTCTTTACAAGAAGCAATTTTCTACAATGCTTATGGCATTACGCCAGGAAAATTAGGCTCTGAATTACTGACGGAAAGTACGCAGGATTTAGCAGCAGCTTATCCGCATATTGAACAAATTGCAAACGAGAAAGTAATAAAAGTAGAAGGTTCTTTTCCTTCGTTTACTGTTATTACCAACAAAAACTCTTACCAGACAAAAAATATTGTTATAGGAATTGGTTCTGCCAATACTTTCGATATAGAAGGTTTAATGCAATACATAGAACCACACAAAAAAGCACTGCCGGAAAAACAACGCATTCAGCTTAAAAACGAAGATCATAAAGTTGCCGATGGCATTTATGTAATTGGAACTTTAGCCGGCTGGAGAAGTCAATTGGCTATTGCTGCCGGAAGCGGCGCCGCAGTTGCTACAGATATTCTGACTTTATGGAATAACGGTGTGCAGACTCACTCACACGACAGTATTCGATAATACTATATAAAATTATTAAACCATATAAGTTATATAAGTTCCTACAATTTATGCGTAAAGCATTAAATGAACTCATATAACTTATATGGTTATTTATTTTATTTTGTTCGAGTTTTATTTAACTGAAACAATCTGTGTTACCTTAATATGATTTTCGTCTTCGGATTTCCAGATTTCTCCTTTTACCGAAACTACATCTCCTATTTTCAATTGTTTGTAATTCTGCGGTCCGCCAAGATTTACAATGCTGATGGTTGCAAAATAAACTTCTTTGGTATCTGTATTTATTTTTGCTGTGTAACCGTCTTTTCCTCCTTCAATCGATTCTACTTTTCCTGAAACGGCATTGGCAGTATTATTTTTCATAGTAGTACAAGAGATTACAAAAGTCATTAGAACGACAAGGAAACTTATTCTTTTTAGATTTTTCATATTTTGATATTTTAACCGCAATCCCGATAGCTATCAGGAGTTAAGTTTAATTTATTATTAGTATTAAATTTCCTTTCAAAATTTATGCCAGCTGCGTACAGCTCCCGGCAATAACTTGTAAACTACCTTCAATTTGTTTCCAGACTCTAATATATTTTAAAACGCCGTTTATAGGATTTTGATCGTAAGTTCCTTTTAATGAAATTGTAACAGCCACAACTGCCGTATCTTCAATTACACTGATAATTTGATCTGTTGCTTCCAGCGAATCAACTTTCATTTTACCGGAACGATAGGAATTTAAATCGAATTCTTTCGTAATCGTTTGTCCATCGGGCAGATTAAAAAGCAGATCGTCGTGAAGCATTCGCTCTAAAACAGCTGTATCAGCATTTTTAATTGCGGTTAAAAGTTCGATTTCGGCAGTTACAATTAAATCTTTTTTCATCAAATATGGATTTTAAGATTATTTCTTCGGGTTCAAAATTGTTTTTATCATCGCGTCATCTTTTAAAATAACGTCATAATAATACATTTCGCCATAAAGCTGACGTGCAAATTCTGCAGTAATATATCTATTTACTAATGCTTTGGTTTTATCTAATTTAAGATCTAAACCAGTCATTAAAATATAGTTTTTAAACTTTTTAAAATAAGCATCTGAAGTTTTCATTTGATTTAAAAATTCAGCAAACTTAAGTCCCGCAAAAGCATCTCGGTTTTTATCTAATTCTTCAAAAACAAAATGACCAACGATTCCGGTTTGAAGCAAATAGGCCACGTTTTCATTTCCGTGCTCTGCTTCCATCGGAACAAAAATATCGGGAACAATCCCACCGCCGCCATAAACGATTTTACCTTTTGGCGTTTTAAACTTCAAAGAATCGGCTACTTTTATACTGTCTTTGGCATACAATTCTCCCGTTGTAATTCTGGATTCAGATTCTTTAAAGTACTCTTCATTTCCTTTTTTATACGGTTTTTGAATTGATCTTCCGGTTGGCGTATAATATCTCGCAACGGTAAGACGTACCGCAGATCCGTCGTTGAAATCCATTTCGCGCTGTACTAAACCTTTCCCGAAAGAGCGGCGTCCTACAATCGTGCCACGATCGCTGTCCTGAATGGCTCCAGCTAGAATTTCACTGGCCGATGCACTGTTTTCGTTAATTAAAACGTACACTTTTCCAGTTTCAAAACTTCCGGCTTTTGTGGCAAATGTTTTTTCGGTTGTTCCGTTTTTATTTTTGGTAAAAACAATCAGCTGTTTGTCTTTTAAGAATTCATCGGCAATTGCAATCGCTTCTTCCATATAACCGCCTCCATTGTCACGAAGATCTATTACAAGCGATTGGATGCCGCTTTGTTTTAATCTCGTTAAACCTGTTTTGAATTCATTAAAAGTAGTTTCGGCAAAACGATTGATTTTGATGTATCCAACATTATTTCCAATCAATAAAGAGGCATCAACACTTTTTATAGGGATAATATCTCTTTTTACTTTAAACTTCAATTTCTTTTGTTCCGATTTTCTAAAAACGGTCAATTCGATTTCAGAGCCTTTAATTCCTTTTAATTTCGAGAACAAACTGTCAGATGGAAGTCTTCTGCCATACAATTTCGTTTTTCCTGCATATAAAATTCTGTCTCCGGATTTTAATCCCGCTTTCGCAGAAGGTCCGTTTTCGACTGGTTTTATAATTGCAACAGAATCTTTGTACATATAAAAATTAATTCCAATTCCCACGAAATCCCCTTTCATGCTTTCGGCAACTTCGGCTTGTTCGCTTGACGGAATATAAACAGAATGCGGATCTAATTTTGAGAGTATATTATCGACTGTAAGGTTTACAATCGAATCTGTATTGACGCTGTCAACGTATTCGGTATTGATAAAATCAATTAATTTATTCAGCTTGGTTTTGGAGTAATTTTTAGCCAAAAGCTGATCATCTGCAGGACCGTTTGTTAAACTTCCTATCACCGTACCAAGAGCAAAAGTCGCCCCGATAACAATTGGCAGATATTTGGGATTAAATTTCATTATTCTTCTAAAACAGGAATATGTTCGACTTCGACACCCGCTTTTATTAAAAATTGAATTCCGGAATCATCACGATATCCGTCCTGATACACCACTCTTTTTATTCCGGATTGATGTATTAATTTACTGCATTCTTTGCAGGGCGAAAGTGTAATATACAATGTCGCTCCTTCGCAGGACTGTGTTGATCTGGCTACTTTCAGGATTGCATTTGCCTCGGCGTGCAAAACATCCCAGCGTGTTAATCCTTCTTCGTCTTCACAGCAGTTTTCAAATCCGGATGGTGTTCCGTTGTAACCGTCAGAAATAATCATTCTGTCTTTTACTATGATTGCGCCAACCTTCTTGCGCTTGCAATACGATAAAAGACTCCATTCTTTTGCGATTCGCAAATAAGCTTTATCGTATTTATTTAATTTTTTTACTTCCATTTATTTTATCTGTTCCAAATTGGACTTTCAATAATCATCGGAATTACAACTCCAATAATAAAAGCTGACATTACCAGTGCCCAATCGCGTTTTGAAAAACGAAATACTGTTTGTACAATATATGAGATTACCAAAACTACAAAAACAACCACCAATTGTGCCGCTTCAATTCCTAAAGCGAATTCTCCTAAAGGCAATAATTTTGAACTTGGCGAACCTCCTAAAATGGTTTTAAAATAGTTCGAAAATCCAAGTCCGTGTATGATTCCAAAGAACAAAGTCACAAAAAATATTAAATTTATTCCATCATTTTTAGTTGCTTTTCCTGCCGTAAAAAGATGAAACAAAGCCGTGATCAAGATCGTAATTGGAATTAAAAATTCGACAATGTTTACTTTTATAGCAATTATTCCGAAAACAGAAAGTATTAACGCCAAGGTATGACCGATTGTAAAAACCGAAACCAAAAGCAAAATACGTTTCCAATCTTTAAAAGAATATGGAACAGTTAATGCAATTAAAAAAAGAACGTGATCGTAAGCGTTAATATCTAAAACATGCTTTAATCCTATTTGAAAATAAATCCAAAATTGTGACATACGGGTAATACTATTAAATGATTAGGGGTTGTAAACTTACGATTTATTTTGAAGAATAAGTGATGTCATTTCTTAAAACAACAAGTAAAAATAAGTTAAATTTATGAGAATTTTAAAATTGTTAAATTAAAATAAGATTTATCTTTGTTCAACAAAAACACTTTTAATTATGCCATTTTCAGAATTATTTGATAACGAATTCAAACAAAGAAACAGAGGTCATTTCTCTGCAATTGTGCGTGTAGCATTTGCTGACGGTAAAATAAGCACAGAGGAACAGGAATTTTTAGATAAAATTGCTTCAACATTACAAATATCAGAAGAAGAATACAAAGAAATCCTTGCAGATCCGTGGAAACACCCAATAAACCCTCCTTATTTATATACACAACGTTTAGAGCGTTTATATGATTTAGCAAGAATGGTTCACGTAGATCACCATTTAGGAGATCAGCAGGAAGTTATGTTAGCCCGTATGGGATTAGCTCTTGGATTTACTCCAGGAAACGTAAATTATATTGTAGCAAAAGCCTTGTCTCTAGTCGATAAAAAAGTAGATTTAGATACTTTCCTTTTCGAAATGGAGAATATGAACAAATAGTGTTCAGTATTCAGTGTTCAGTTTTTAGTATTCAGTCGCAGTTTACAGTACTATACGAAGATTGAAATTTAATTGAAACCAAAAAATAAACCCGACAGGTTTTAAAAACCTGTCGGGTTTGCTATTTATAATTCAGACTGAATACCGCGACTAAAAACTGACCACTGTAAACTGACCACTGTAAACTGAGACTGAAAACTGAGACTGAAAACTGAGACTGAAAACTGAATACTGAATAGTTACTCAGCCGCCATAAACTCCTCTGCTTTTTCTACCATATTATAGCTTCCGCAGAAAAACGGAACCCTTTGGTGCAGTTCTGTAGGCTGGATTTCCATAATTCTTCCAAAACCATCTGTTGCTTTTCCTCCGGCTTGTTCTGCAATAAAAGCCATTGGATTACATTCGTATAATAAACGTAATTTTCCTTTTGGTGCTTTTGAACTTGTTGGATATAAATAAATCCCGCCTTTTATCATATTTCGATGAAAATCAGCTACCAGACTTCCTATATATCTAGAAGTATAAGGTCTGTCTTCTTCTTCACGCTGACAATATTTAATGTAGTTTTTTACTCCCTGCGGAAAATGAACATAATTTCCTTCATTAACCGAATAAATATTTCCGTTTTCCGGAAATTTCATGTTTGGATGTGAAAGGTAAAATGTACCAATTGCTGGGTTTAGCGTAAAACCATTTACACCATGACCGGTTGTATAAACTAACATGGTCGAAGTTCCATAAATTACATAGCCTGCTGCAACTTGATTGATTCCCGGTTGTAAAAAATCCTCGCTTGTTACCGGAGTTCCTATTGGCGTAATTCTTCTAAAAACAGAAAAAATTGTTCCCACAGAAACATTTACATCAATGTTTGAAGATCCGTCAAGCGGATCCATTAAGATCACGTACTTATTATTATGACTGTTGTCGCTCCCCTGAACAGTTATAAAATCGTCGTTTTCTTCAGAAGCAATACCACAGACAATCTCACGGTTTATTAACGTCTGGATAAATACTTCGTTTGCATAGACATCTAATTTTTGCTGGTCTTCTCCCTGAATATTCTGCTCGCCTGCGGCGCCAATAATATCCACTAGTCCGGCTTGGTTAACTTTATAGTTTACGACTTTTGCCGCCAAACGTATAGAGTTGATAATTCGGGAAAGTTCTCCCGACGAATACTGAAATGCTTTTTGGTTCTCAATAATAAACTCTCCCAGTGTTTTATTGCGTTCTTCCATTGCTATATCGTTATAGTTTTAATTTTAAGTCACAAATATCGCTTATTTTGTGAGAATGATTTAAAAATTATTTTGTTAGTTTGCTACTATTGTATATTTGCTAATTAATAGCAAAAAGTACCTTGTAAATAAATGCTTTTTTAGCTAATAAGTGATTAATAATAGGAATTATGAATATTAGAAAAGGAAATCCTGAAGACATGAAATCGGTTTTGGGATTAATACAGGAGCTGGCAATATTCGAAAAAGAACCAGATGCAGTTGTCATTACTGAAGAAGATTTAGTGCGCGACGGATTTGGAGAAAAACCTCTTTTTCAGGTTTTTGTAGCAGAGATTGATTCAAATGAAAACGAAAAGGAAATAGTAGGAATTGCATTGTACTATTACCGTTATTCTACCTGGAAGGGAAAAACAATACATCTTGAGGATCTAATTGTAAAAGAAAAAATGCGAGGAACGGGATTAGGATCTGCTCTTTATGCCGAAATTATGAAACAAGGAAAAAGAGATAATGTACGAAGAGTAGAATGGAATGTGCTTGCCTGGAATACCCCAGCCGTAAAATTCTATGAAAATTCAGGAGCTAAGATTCTTGAAGAATGGCAGGTTGTGCAAATGGATGAAGAAGGAGTTAATTCGTTTCTGGACAAACTGTAAAAATATATTTGCCACGAATTCCACAAATTTACACTAATTAAATTCGTGCTAATTCGTGAAATTGGCGGCAAAAAAAAGTATACTAGATTTCTTAATCTGAAATCTAAAATTAAAAATCTAAAATTAATAATGAGAGTATTTAAATTTGGTGGTGCATCAGTAAAAGATGCTGAAGGAATTAAAAACGTATACGACGTTTTACAAAAAGTGGGTTATGAAGATGTGATTTTGGTCGTTTCGGCAATGGGAAAAACCACAAATGCTCTTGAAGTTGTAATCAAGAATTATTTTGATAAATCGGCAGAGCTAAATGCCTCTTTGCAGGAAATAAAAAATTATCACAATCAAATCGTTGTAGATTTATTTAAAGACGAAAACCATGCTGTTTTTGCAGCTGTAAAAGCGCAATTCTCGGAATTAGAATATTTCCTGGCGCATAATAAATCTCCTAATTACAATTTTGTTTACGATCAGATTGTAAGTTTTGGAGAATTAATTTCGACTACTATTTTAAGTCATTTCATGAATTTCATGGGAATTCAGACGCAATGGCTGGATGTTCGCAATTTCATTAAAACCAACGCTAATTACAGAGATGCCGAAGTAGACTGGGAAATTACAGAACAAAACATCAGCAAAAATGTTCCAAGAAAAATCCTAAATATTACGCAAGGTTTCCTTGGTGCCGATGAGAATAATTTCACTACAACTTTAGGCCGTGAAGGTTCTGATTATACTGCCGGAATTTTTGCTTACTGCTTAAATGCCGAAAGTGTAACGATCTGGAAAGATGTTCCGGGAGTTATGAATGCTGACCCGCGTTATTTTGAAAACGCCAGTTTGTTAAACCAGATTTCGTATCGTGAAGCAATTGAGTTAGCTTTTTACGGTGCGACGGTAATTCACCCAAAAACACTACAGCCATTACAGAAAAAAGAAATTCCGTTATACGTAAAATCGTTTATTAACCCTTTACTAAAAGGAACTTGTGTTTCTAAAGGCGTTGATTTGGAACCGCAATATCCATGTTTTATCGTAAAAAGAGAACAGCTTTTAATTTCACTTTCTTCAATTGATTTCTCTTTCATTATGGAAGAAAACATCAGTGAGATTTTTGGTTTATTCCATGAATTTAAAATCAAAGTAAACTTAATTCAGAACTCTGCGATTAGTTTCTCTGTTTGCGTTGAAGATAAATTTGGAAATTTCAATGATTTGAATGCTATTCTTTCGAAAAAATTCAAAGTAGATTACAGTCAGAATGTAACCTTATATACGATTCGTCACTTTACGGAACAAGCCGCACAAACTGTTGAAGAAAACAAAGAAGTTTTATTGAAACAAGTGAGCCGCGAAACCATGCAGATTGTGACTAAAGAACTAAATTAATATCGCTTTATAAAAGGTAATTATTTCAATTCAAATATATTTTAGAAAGGCTTCACTTTATTGGTGAAGCCTTTTTAAGTTTCTGCCTATATTTAAATATTTGATAAATTTTCTATAGACAGTTAAGACTTGTAAGTTTTCTCCGTTTTATATAAATTTGAAAATAAAGTTTTCAAAAAGATTAAATATTAATATGGAAATAACAGCTCTTTTATTTAAAAATCCAATAGTAATTATCACATTACTCGTAATATTGACAACAAAACTGTTTCCGCCAAAAAATATAAATTCTTTATATGGTTACAGGACAGCTAATTCAATGAAGAATAAAGTTAATTGGGATTTCGCACAAAAATACAGCACTAACCTTTTCCTTCTATTATTGACATTTTTGTTATTTGTTCAAGTTATAGCATACACCATTTACGGCAGTACAACATTTACTGAATGCTCAATATTTGCTGGTTTGGTGTTATGTATTGCAATTGTTTTATATCAAACAGAAAGAAAGCTCAAACACAATCAATTTAAACATGACGAGTAACATCATTGCATTTAGAATACAAATAAAACAACCTATCTCGCCCTATTATTCTCACTCTGTTCAATTTCAGATTTTTTGTAAGTTGTCTTTTTTGAGTTGCCAAAACTATAGGTTGCAATCAGCTTAAAATAATTTGTAGTGTAGGTTCTATGATAATAAATTTGAGTCTGCCCTACTTCATAATTTCCCGAAACCATAAACTTATGAAAGATATCATTTGCTGTAAAATTGAGCTTTAAGGCATCTTTAAAAAAGTTTCTTTCGATGCCCAGCGTTACGGTTGAACGCGCATTTTCGCTTCGCAATCCGTAACTTTTATCGCCCAGATACCAGGTTAGTAATTGAATTTTAAAAAGATCCGGAATCGTAAAAGTATTATTAGAATACAAATAAATTTGAGGTTTTACCGGACCTAAAGCATATTCATAAAAATTATCGACTGATTTACTTAAGTTCATACTCACGGTATTGGTAGAATTCCACCATTTAACATTGAAAGATCTAGAAAGCGACGTAAAAAAAGTATGTTCTTTTTCGATGTTCAGTGATCTTAAAATATAGCTGTTTGGAGTATCTCCCCTTAAAGCGGCACCAGAAATGGGATCAATTTTATACGTATAACCAATTTTAAAATCAAACTTTTTATACATTGCTCCAATTTCAAAAGCGTGTGTTTTTTCAGGAAGTAAATTCGGATTTCCTTCAATTGTCGTAAACGGATCCTGATAAATAACATACGGATTTAAAGCTTGATATCGGGGTCTGGTAATTCTGGAAACATATGAAAAATGCGCTTTCCAGTCTTCGGAAATATCCATATTCAAAAGTAGATTTGGAAATAAGTTGGTATAATTTTTATCGAATTTCTGAATTCCGTTTACATTTGTATATAAATCATAGCTTGTTTTTTCAGCTCTTGCTCCAACTGAAAAATTAACTTTTTCATTCAGCGAAGTTCCATAACTAAAATAAGCCGCCGCAATTTTTTCGTTGTATGTAAAATCACTCGAAAGTTCTTCATTCAATTCAAAATTCATCACATTAGCATCGGCAGTAAAAAAATCCGTTCCTGATTTTATAGTCACATAACTGAACTTGGCTCCCATTTCCAGTTTTGTATTTTCGCTGATTTTCTTCGAGTAATCGGCTTGTGCAGCGGCGATATTTATGGTGTTTCCAACATTATTTTTCAAATATTTTTTGGCCTCTCCGGTTTCAATAAAACTATTTTCTTCAATAAAATCCCGAATTGTTTCGTTGTAATTAGAATATTGAGTTCCTATAAATAAAGACGATCCTTTGGCATCTGTTATGACATTGTAATTCAAATTAATAAACTGATTGAGCAGAACATCATTTTTAGCAATATCTGTAGCATAAAAACTACTCCCGGAATTATTTGTAATCGAATTTCTGCTTTTTACTGCGCCGCCTAAATCTTCAATATTGCCACTATAGGCCAATGAAATATAGCTTTTTTCAGAAAAAGTATATTGAAGTCCAAATCCAAAATTCGAGTAATTATTAAATTGTCTCTGCCAATCGGTTGTTAATACAGACTGCATATATTCGTCAGGATTTAGGCGTGTTCTTGTGGTGTACAATAATTCCCGCCCTTTGCCTAACTGGAGTCCGTAATTGGTAATAAAAGAGAATTTTCCTTTGCTATAATTAAAATCAAAAAACGTGTTGGTGCTTGTTCCTGCAAATTTTGAAACAGTCACATGCTGACTTGCCGATCCCAGAATTCCGTTTTCTATATTTTGTTTGGTAATAATATTGACAACCGCTTTTCCTTCGGCATCATATTTTGAAGAAGGGTTTGAAATTACTTCGATTTTGGCAATCTGCGAAACCGGAATTGCAGCAAAACGTTCGTAATTAATCAAAATTCCGTTGAGATAAATAATCGCTTCGCCTTTACCCAAAACGCTTATCTGCCCTTCTGAAACCACCACATTCGGAACCCGGCCCAACAATTCATTTACAGAACTGCTCGTTGCCAGAACTGTTCCTGTTACGTTAACATCGATCGTTCCATTAGCACCATATTTAAGTAATGACGGCTGGCTTTTTACTACTACTTCATTTAACTGATTGTTATTTTCTGAAACTATAATCGTTCCTAAATCGATGTTTGATGCATCTGAATAATTAACACGCACAAATCGATCTGTAAATTCTGCTGAAGTCAATTTTAGAATTACTTCTTTTTGATTAATATCAGATAATTGAAAAACGCCGTCTAAAAAATCCTGCTGTTTTATTACTAAAGAATCCCGAACAGACAGAACACTTGCCGTTCCCATCATCAATTCGCTATTTCTATTGACAACTTTTCCGGAAATTTTTAGAATCGTCTGCGCGTTCGAGACGAAAGAATTTAAAATAAAACAATACAGGTAAACGAGACCCAGAATTAAAAACCTCATAAAATTTAATGATTAAGATTTGACTTTTTGCAGTAACAAAAGTCAGCTCTAAATCGCGAAATGAGGTAATCGAAAGAGAAATCAGGAGTACGGATTTATAAATTAACACTCCATTTTATGGCTATAAAGCCTGAAGCTGATAATTTAAAGGCGTTGTTCCGGTATGTTTTTTAAAAGCCGCAAAAAATGTCGATTTCGAATTAAATCCAACATCATAACCTACAGATTCTAAAGTCAGTTTATAGTTTGAAGTAATAATTTCGCAGGCATTATTAATTCTGAATTCATTTATATAACTGGTAAAATTCTTTCCCAGATTGTTATTTAAAAATTGAGATAATTGATGACTTGACAGGTTTATTTCTTCGGATAAATCTCTTAAGCTCAAATTAGGATTTTTATACAATGCTTTTTCAATCATGATTTTTTCCAGTTTTTGAGATAAAACCAGTGCTTCTTCGTCATTTAGTTTTTTATCTTTTTGAATGTTGAGCACAAACAAATCATCGGTTCTTTTTCTGTATAAAAGAATTAAAACAATCAAATACAAAATAAAAGTAAAGGCGAATCCTCCGGTAATGCAGGAAACAAATGGAACTCTGACAAATCCTAAAAAGTAACTTATAAAGATCAGGACATTTCCTAACAACAGTGTTCCAAACCATTTTTCTGATGGAGCTGAACTATGGCGTTGCGTTATTTTTTGAAGTAACTCGCAGTTTTCAAAACCTGAAATAAAAAGATAAAAAAACCACTGAAAGAATATAAAAGCCACCAGATAATCGTTCCATAAAACGGAATAGTTTTGATACGGAAACAGGAAACCAACCAACAGAATTGCGAGGATCCAAATTGCTATATGCCATTTCCATTTTATTGAAGTTCGATTATTTCCCTGAATTCCTGATTTAAGCGAATAATACAAAAGAGGCCCAATTAACAAACAAGCCGAAAGACCAATTTGAAGATAGGTTTTAGCCAGATTGTTATTGAAATAAACGAAAACCGTAATGGTAATTCTAATACTCAATGCTAATAACGACGCACCAAGAAAAAGATTTGTGAGATATTTTTTCTTCGTAAAAAACAAAAAATACAGACTCAGAATAAATCCGTTGAAAGCGCCCAAAGCACCAAAAAAGAATAGTATTTCTTTACCAATACTCATATCTTAAGTTTGTAAAGCCTGAAGCTGATAATTTAAAGGCGTTGTTCCGGTATGTTTTTTAAAAGCCACAAAAAATGTCGATTTTGAATTAAATCCAACATCGTAACCCACAGCTTCTAAAGTTAATTTATCACTTGAAGTTATGATTTTACACGCTTCGTTTATTCTAAATTCGTTTACAAAACTGGTAAAATTCTTTCCCAGATTGTTATTTAAAAACTGCGATAATTGATGACTTGAAATGTTAATTTCCTTAGACAAATCCTGCAGATTCAAATTTGGGTTTTTAAACAAGCTTTTTTCGTTCATTATATTTTCCAACTTTTCGGCAATAATAACGGCTTCGGCTGCATCGATTTTTTTACCGGAATTTTTCTGACCATTCAATAAAAATAAATCATCCGTTTTCTTTCGGTATAAAAGAATAGAAATTATCAGATACAAAATAAAAGAAAAAACAACTGCACCGCCTATATAAGTTGCCGCCGAAGCGCCCATAATGGCCAAAAAGTAAAAAAGGAACAATAAAAAATTTCCCAGAAAAAGTGATCCAAACCAAATTTCTGACGGACTTGCTTTTTCTTTTCTGTTTACTATTTTCTTTAAAATTACTTTAATCGTAAACCCCGAAAAAACGATATAGGCAAACCATTGAAGATAAATGATTCTGACTAAATAAAAACTCCAAAGTGTTGGATAAGTTTGGTACGGATATAGTATTCCGATACCGAAAATTAGAATTGCCCAAAATAACAAAATCATTTTCCAGGATTTTGGCATTATGTTGACTTCTTCAACTGCCGATTTTAGAAAATAATACAAACAGGGCCCAATAAAAAAACAAGCTGTAAGTCCAAACTGCAAATACATTTTAGGCAGTTCCGGATCAAAATAAACAAACACCGATTTCCCTATCCGAATGCTTAATGCAAACAAAAGTCCTCCAAGGAAATAATTGGTCAGGTATTTTTTCTTCGTAAAAAAGAAAAAATAAACTCCCAGAATTAATCCGTTGAAAGTTCCCAATGCACTAAAAAAGAATAGAAGTTCTTTACCGGTATCCATAGTTTAACTTCGTTATATCCTGAACAAAGCTAAAAAAAAGATCGATTTCTCGAGAGAAAATAGTTTAATTCTATATAATTATGCAGATTCAGGTTTACAATACCCTGAATGCGCATAATACAATGACAATAAGACAACTAATTTTGCTTTTAAACTAATTATTAATCAGCAAAATTATTATCAGATGAAAAAAATTCTTTTAATTACAATCTTATTTATTGGTCTTTTATACTCATGCAGTAAAGATGAATCTATAAAAAATGAATCCGCAAAAAATATTAATTATACTGCTTTAAGTAAATCAGTAGACAATCAAATTAGTACATTTCAAAAATTAACCCTATCTAATATTGAGGATCAATATTTAAAATACTTTAAAATAAAACCAAAATCACCCAGTACAAACAAAAACATTCCAAAAGAAACAACAATTAAAATTGTATTAGCACCACATTACAATAACTTAGAGAGTCAATTTATGCTAAGCTTTTATCAAGATATGGCAAACTGTTATGATAATAAAATTATAGAACTTTTAAATTCAAAAAGAATATTACTTAACGCCGCTAATTTTTCATTAGACTTTAAAAATGAAGTAAATTTTATATTCAATACTATTGAGAAAACCACAAATGAAATAGGCAATATTCTAAACAAATCACAAACCAATAAAACAGGAAAAAGCGCAGGTTTTGGCGATTGTTTTTCTCAGAAAGGAAAAACTATAGGGAGAGCTATCGTTACTGGTGTCATCGTTGGTGGAGTAGGTGGAGCGATTACAGGTGCAACAGTAGGAACTGTATCGTTCCCCGGATTAGGGACTGCTAGCGGAGCCGTAGCGGGAGCAGTATTTGGTGCAGCAAAAGGAGCTATTACTGGTGGACTTGGTGAACTTACATGGGCGGCCTTAGATTGTGCAATGGAACGTCAAACCTTAGAAATTGAATATATGTTTGCCGATGATTTTTACAATGATTTCATAATTGCGTACGATTCAGATCAGCAAAATCTTTATATATTTGAAGATTACGAGTCTATACCAAATTTAGTTTTAAATACTTCAGAAGAAACGATTATAAAATTTATAGAGTAAATTATGACCTCAAATAATCTAAAAATACTTAATTTCATTAATAAGTACGTAATTAGCTTCATTTACATTATACTAATGTTTTGGTGCTTTTTCTTTGAAGGAGATTCTTTTTCTATAGAAAAAATAATTGCTCATAAAAATGATCCAAGAATGTACTTTGCTCTATTCTGGGCAATACTTAGCCTATTATTTTTTCGTTGGTGGATGAAATTTCCAAAAAAAAATAAAAATTAGACATTAACAGATAACTCTATAAATTAGAGAAAACTTCTTTTTTCTACCTTTATGAAATCAAATAATCAAAAGCATCAGGTTTTCATCTTTAACTACATTTGGAGTCCAATTATTGTCCTTATAATGACTGGTGTTTTCTTTTTTAAAGGAGGAGAAATATCAATTCAAAAAATGATTGATCACAAATCTGACCCAAAACTTTATGTAGCATTTGCATTAGCAATACTTTTTTTAGTATTACTTAGGCGAGGAATAAGGTTCCCAAAAAATAATCAAAACTAAAAATATTCTACAATTTTTTAATTAAAGCTTCATGATCATGAAGCCTTTTATGATTTACGTTCTCTCTTTAAATCCTTAATTACTTTTTTCAACTCCTTTATTCTCTTTTCATATTGTTCTATTACTTTTTCAGATAATTGAGAAACGGAATCAAACGGCGATTTAATTTTTAGTTCATCATCGATCTTTAATAATTCCTCTGGATTTATTTCAAAAATTTTAGCAATTTTTAAAATATGTGTCGCCCAAGAACTGCTTTCTCCGCTTTCTATTCTTGCATAAGCTGATTGGGATATATGAAGATAATCTGCTACTTCTTCTTGCGACATTTTTTTATTCTTTCTAAGTTCTTTCAATTTGTTACCAACAACCACATTCATAATATATAAATTTCTCCTTCAATATAATAGAGGACAAAATTGTAAATATATACTCACGAAAACATGATTATTTTTTAGTAAGACCATTAAAAACTTATACTACTTCAATAACAACATAATTGGCTTATAAGGAAAAAATCAAATTCAAATAAACATTATTCAGCATCCATATTCTACTTGAAGTTTTCCCAATTATAAATACTACTTTTGATTTTTGAGAGTTAATGTGTTTATGTTGAAAAAATTACTGTTTTTTGCGCTGCTGTTTTGGTATTCTGGGCTTATGGCGCAGGAAACAGAATCACTGTACAAAACAAAAAAAGTAATTGCCGTAAAAGATACAATCCGGCTAGAAAACGTGAGTATCAACTCCAGCTTTTTTGAACTTTTAAATAGTAAAAACCAACCTGTTGATTCGAGTTTTTATAAAATTGATTTTCAAAAAGGAACTCTTCTTTTAAACGAAAAATTCACTTCGGTTTCTGATACTTTAATTGTCAATTATCTTAATTATCCTGATTTCTTAACCAAAGAATATGGCCTTTACAAAGAAAGTCAGGTGGTAACGAATGATGTTAACTCTGAAAAATTATACAAAATCGACAACAGCAATGCTAAAAAAGTTACGCCGTTTGACGGCTTAAATACTTCCGGAAGTATTACGCGTGGTGTTACGATTGGTAATAACCAAAATACAGTTTTAAACTCCAACTTAGATTTACAAATTACAGGAAAAATTTCAGATAAAATCAGTTTGCGGGCTTCGCTTCAGGATAATAATATTCCGCTTCAGGATGGCGGTTATTCGCAAAAGCTCGATCAGTTTGATAATATTTTCATGGAACTTTTTACAGACGACTGGAATATTCGCGCCGGAGATGTTTTTCTTGAAAACCGGAAAACGCAATTTCTGAGTTTCAATAAAAAGGTTCAGGGACTTTCTGCCAGTTTTGATTTTGATACGGAGAGAAGCAAAACCAATGTTTTTGCCTCGGTTTCTTTTGTAAAAGGTCAATATGCCAAAAGTACTTTTACGGGACAGGAAGGAAATCAGGGGCCTTATAAACTAAAAGGACAAAACGGCGAATTGTATGTTTTGGTTATCTCGGGTTCTGAACGGGTTTATGTAAATGGTGTTTTGCTCAAACGCGGCGAAAACAACGATTATGTAATTGATTATAATGCGGGAGAAATTGTTTTTACTTCGCTTTTTACGATTACTTCCGAAATGAGAATTAATGTCGAATATCAATATTCAGAACGAAATTACAATCGTTTAGTGACTTACGCTGGTGCTACAACCGAAAGCAAAAGCTGGAGTTTTGGCGGTTATATTTATTCTGAAAATGATATGAAAAACCAGCCGTTACAGCAAAATCTATCTCCGGAGCAAGTTCAGATTTTGGCGCAGGCCGGCGATAATACTAATTTAATGAAAGCACCTTCGGCATTTGAAGACACGTATTCTGAAAATAAAATTTTATATAAAAAGATACTGGTAAATGCTGTTGAAGTTTATGAATATTCCAACAATTCTGTTGATGTTCTATATAATGTAAAGTTTAGTTTGATGGGGAATAATCTCGGAAATTATATCATTCAGAATAATACTTCTGTCGAAAGAATTTACCAATATGTTTCGCCTATTGGCGGAGTTCCGCAGGGAAATTACGAGCCTATTGTACAGCTGGTTGCGCCAATGAAAATTCAGGTTGCCACTTTTTTAGGAAAATACAATCCTGACGAAAAAACATTGGTCGATTTTGAAGTCGCAATGAGCAATAACGATAAAAACTTATTCTCCGGGATTGACGATTCTGACAACGAGGGAATTGCTTTTAAAACCAATGTTAAAAAACGTCTTTTTACCCGAGACTGGACTTTAGACGGTTTTGCCAATTATCAGTTTGTTCAAAAAGATTTTAGATCTGTTGAACGTTTGTATAATATTGAGTTTAACCGCGACTGGAATTTAAACGGAACGCTTTTAGGAAACCAAAGTTTATTGGTTACAGGTGTCAATTTTGATTTATTTGCTAAAAAAGAAACCTCAAATATTGGTTTGTTTTCGTATCAGTTTGAGAAATTAGATTTTAGCGAAAGTTATTCTGGAGCGCGCCATACGACAACGGCTTTATTCAAATTAAAAAAATGGACAATTGAAAATCAAGGCAGTTTTTTAAATTCTGATGCCACGGCTTCGACTTCAAAATTCATTCGAAATCAAACCAGAACGAAATATCATTTTGGTAAAAACTGGATTGGCGGCAGTTTACAAATTGAAGATAATCAGGAAAAAGATAAAGTAACCAATCAGTTTTCGGCTTTAAGCCAAAGATTCTCAGAATACGGTGTTTTCGTTGGGCGTGGCGACAGTACAAAAGTTTTTGTCGAGTTAGGATATTTACAGCGTAGAAATGACAGCTTGCAAAATGGTTTATTGCAGCACGTAAATAATTCCCAAACCTACTTTTTAAAATCAAAATTAATCCAAAACAAAACTACTGATCTGGCCGTTTATGCGAGTTATCGAAATCTGGATTTTACAGATTCAAACCGAAAAAATGAACCTTCGTTGAATTCCAGAATCTTATATAACGATAAGTTTTTTAATCAGTTTATGCAGATTGGAACGGCTTATGAAACCAGTTCCGGAACCATCGCCCAACAGGAATTTACCTATATTGAAGTTCCAACCGGACAGGGCGTTTATACCTGGAACGATTATAATGGCAACGGAATTCAGGAACTGGAAGAGTTTGAAATAGCGGCTTTTCCGGATCAGGCAAAATACATCCGGATATTTTTACCGAACCAGATTTACATCAAAACCAATCAAAATAAATTTTCACAGTCGGTTGTTTTAAATCCGCTGCAATGGCAAAACGAAAAAGGTTTTAAGAAACTGCTTTCTTATTTCTATAATCAGACTTCGTTTATTATGGACAGAAAGGTTCGCAGTAACGGCGATCGTTTAGAACTGAATCCATTTTATTCTTCAGATGAAAATATTCTGGGTTTAAATTCGAGTTTCAGAAATAGTTTGTTTTACAATCGCGGTAAACAAAAGCATTCGGTTACGTATTCTTATTTGGTAAATAATGGAAAAAATCTGCTTTCGGTTGGTTCTCAAAATGTCAAAAACAGTTCGCATCAATTGCAATACACACATCTGTATCAAAAAAGCTGGTTATTTAATTTCTTTACCAAAACCATAAAAACCAATTTAATCTCAGAAAATTTTGTCGAAAAGAATTATGATTTAAGAGGTTATCAACTGGCACCAAAAATCAGTTATTTATTTTCAAAAAACACGAGTCTGGATTTCTTTTATGAGTTTCAGAATAAAGAAAATCAAATTGGGAATTTTGAAACGTTGGTTCAAAACAGGTTGGGAACTTCATTTTCGTTTGCCGGAGAAAAAAAGGTTACTATAAATGGAGAGTTTTCTTTTTATGAAAATAAGTTTACCGGAAATGAATTTTCATCTGTAGGTTTTCAGATGCTGGAAGGGCTTCAGGAAGGACAAAATTTAGTCTGGAAATTGCTTTTGCAAAAAAACATTACCCAGTTTTTAGATGTTAATTTGAATTATCAGGGGCGTAAAAGTGAAACAGGAAATACGGTTCATACAGGAAATGTACAGCTTCGTGCTTATTTTTAATACTTTACGAAAAACATACGAATTAATTGCTTAATTTTAATTGGAATTTAAACTATAACCACCATGAAAAAATTATTATTACTTTGTTTTATAGTAGTTTTATCTACTAATTTCTACGCACAGGAAACTACTGCAAAAGCCGCTAAGAGCAAAACCGAGGCATCTGCTAAAAAAGCAAAATCTGACGCCGACAAAGCGAAGGCTGATGCTAAAAAAGAAGCCACAAAAGCGAAAAAAGAAGCTGCAAAAGCTACAGACGCATCTGCAGCTGCGAAAAAAGAATCGGCAAGTGCCACTAAAAAAACAGCCGACAAAGCAAAATCTGACGCTGACAAAGCAAAAGCCGATGCTAAAAAAGAAACAGCAAAAGCAAAAAAAGCTTCTGACAAAGCAGCAAGCGCAGCAGATGACGCGACAAAAGCTGTAAAAAAAGATGCTGCCTCAACAAAAAAGACAGCAACTAAAACGTTGAAAGAAACCAATGAAAAAGCTCCAAAAGTGGCTGATAAAGTTACAGGAGAATACAATGGTAAAAAAGTGTACACTGGTCCAAAAGGCGGCAAGTATTACATTAATAAAAACGGAAATAAAACTTATATTCAGGATTAGGGTTAAGGTACTGAGGTGCTAAGGTACTGAGATACTAAGATAGAAGACTTCGAAGCCGAACTTACGTTCGGCTTTTTTTATTTTGCTAAGTAAAAAATCTTAGAACCTTAGTATCTTAGCGACTCAGTATCTTATAAAGCGCTTAACATATAAGTAACCTTATTTTTCTAATCATCGTTTTTTCTTCTTCTTTTTAACGAAATATCAAGCCTGAAGCCTTGTATAGAGTTAATAATTTAGTAATATGTGCGAAATAACACAAAAAACATATTTCTTTATCTTCGTTTTTTAAAAGCGTTAAAAATATGAGCATTGACTATTCTGCTAACAAAACTATTTTAGTTGCTCCGTTAAACTGGGGACTAGGCCATGCCACAAGATGTATTCCTATAATTAAAGCGCTTCAAGAAAATAATTATATTCCAATTATTGCTTCTGATGGTGTTGCGCTGGCTTTATTACGAAAGGAATTTCCATACATACAAACTCTCGAACTGCCTTCTTATCATATTGAATATGCTAAAAACGGCAAAAACTTTAAATGGAAGCTGATTAAAAATCTTCCGAAAATGATTACGGCCATTTTAGACGAGAAAAAAATGGTAAACAGCTGGATTAAAAAACATGGTATTGACGGAATCATTTCAGACAACAGGCTGGGGGTTTTCAGTAAAAAAGTACCTTCTGTTTTTATGACACATCAATTGAATGTGATGACCGGAAACACTACTTGGTTTACAAGTAAATGCCATCAGCACATTATAAAAAAATATACGGAATGCTGGGTCCCTGATTCTGACGACAAAGTAAATCTTACAGGAGAACTTGGACATCTTAAAACTAATGAGTTGAATCTAAAATACATTGGCCCTTTAAGCAGAATGAAGAAAAAGGAAACGCCAAAAGTATACGATTTGATGATTATTTTATCTGGTCCTGAACCACAGCGTACTTATTTAGATGAGAAACTTCAAAAAGAAGCAGCAAAATATAAAGGTAAAGTTGTTTTTGTTCAGGGTGTTGTACAGAAAACACAAGAGAAATGGCAGGCCGGAAATGTTACTTATTATAATTTCATGAACTCTAAACAATTAGAGCAGACTTTTAACGAGAGTGATTTTGTTCTTTGCCGATCTGGTTACACGACGGTTATGGATTTGGCTAAATTAGGAAAGAAAGCCTTTTTTATTCCAACTCCGGGACAATATGAGCAGGAATATCTGGCGATAAAACTTCAGGAAGAAAATCTTGTACCGTATGCAATGCAAGACGACTTTACGATTGAAGATTTATCAAAAGTAAAGTCGTTTAATGGTTTGTCTCAATTTAAAAATGATATAGACTGGGACTTGTTATTTAGTGTTTTTGAAGATCACCTTTAGAAGTTAAACTGCGCTTGCAATCGCAATAAATTTCCTTGTTGTTTGTTTATTGGAAGCGCGCTGTCTTCAAAAGTTCTGTCAGCGATTACATATTCGGCTGTTAGTTCGAAAGCTTTGATTGGCTGCCATTCGATACCAAATTCGTAATCTCTTACGACATAACTTCTGGCGTCTTTTTCGTATTTTTTTCCTCCGTCGTAATATTGAAATTTGGCGAAAGGATAAATATGCTGTTTTTTAAGATCCCATTTGTAGTTTAATAAAACGTAACCTCCATTTAAATCTGTTTCATCAACAGTGTTGGTTAAGGTATTATAGCGAGGTCCTCGTCCTACATTATATTCTGTCTGAATTCCGAATGGTTTTGGATATAAAACAAAAGTTGCTCCTACCCTTTGATCTTTTACATATTGCGGATCATTTACTTTAACGCCTGGTGAAATTTCTCCGGTAAAAGCCCATTTTCCTGTATAAGCCTGGATTCCCGGTTCTATAATCTGATCACCAATTACGAATGGATACGTTACTCTGGCCACTACATTTATATCTCTGTTTCCGTCTAGTTTATTGGCAATTTGTCCGTTGTAAACTCCAAAAGCAAATACTCCATAATCACCTGAACCTTTATATCCATCTTTAACTAACATAGCAAAACGTTCTCTAATCTCGGCTGGAGCCCAATAAAAGAATATCCCCAAATCACGCTCATTTAATATGGCACTGTTCATTGCATCGTTTCGATCTAAAGCCAGACGCTGAGAACTTGACTGCATGTTTTCGAAACCGTAAGGAATTTTACTCTGCCCAACGCGAACGCGGTATTCTTTTTTCTTATCAAAAGATAGATCAAAATACAAGTCGCGAATTTGAACGAAATTCTGAATTCCGGTACTTGGAGAACTGGCAAAGTCGGGCTGAAAATAGAAAAATACATTAGGGTGAACCTGACCTGAAAATACTAAACGTGCACGACGAATAAAAAGTCCGTTGTTTGATTTTGCATTTGGTTCTGTAGAAGTTGTTCCCCAGGATTTATCACATTGTTCGCAGGAAACTTTGTCGTTTGTAGAGAATAAACCATTGTATCGAATTTGTGCGTAACCTCTCAAGGAGATTCTGTCGTACCAGTGTTCTTCGACTCCTCCACCAGATTTAGTCTCTGGAAGTTTTGCTTTGTTGATAGAATCTAAAATACGAAGTACTTCATTTTTTACATCCTGTTTGTTTATTTCCTTTTTGTCTGTTTCTTGTGCATTTGCAGCATAAGTAAGCAGCATTAAAACGGCTAATAGTTTTCTTTTTATCATTAGTTCTCTAATTCCCTTAATTTCAGGATGCAAAGATGACTCACCTATGTTAAGAAATCATTAACCAGATGTTACTATAATAAAAATTTAATGTTATGGCCGAAATTCGAATGTTGATTTATTGTTAAATACCCTGTTTTAAGGCATTTGACAAAAACTCAATTACAATTTTTTAACGTCGGCTTTTTGGCTTTTGAATGCTTTTTCGAGTGTAAAAGAGAATTCTGAACCAATTCCGAACTCACTTTCTACATAAACTTTCTCTTTATGCGCTTCAATAATATGTTTTACAATTGCTAAACCTAAACCAGAACCTCCTTCAGAACGTGTTCCGCTTTTATCAACCCGGTAAAAACGTTCAAAAAGTCTCGGAATGTTTTGTTTTTCAACTCCTTCACCATTATCACTTATACGAATTAAGACTTTTTTCTTTGTAAGGTTTACAACACCTACTTCGGTTAAACCGCCTTCTTTTCCGTATTTAATAGAGTTTACAATCAGGTTTTCTAAAACTTGCTGAATTCTGTCCTGATCTCCGCGAATAATAACCGATTGTACATTTTTGCTTTCAAAAGCTAATTTGATTTTCTTTTTATCGGCTTTCATTTCCAATAAATCAAAAACATTCTGAATTAGTTCTACGATATCAAAATCGGTCATATTTAAATCTAAATCTCCAGATTCTAATTTGGTAATCATATCCAGATCTTCTACAATATAAATAAGACGCTCTACTCCTTTTTCGGCGCGTTTTAAATATTTTTTTCTGATGTTTTTATCATCCATTGCACCATCAAGCAAAGTCGAAACATAGCCCTGAACCGTAAACAACGGGGTTTTTAATTCGTGCGAAACGTTACCAAGAAATTCTCTGCGGTATTGCTCACGAATTTCGAGCATTTCGATTTCCAGCTTTTTATCTGTAGCAAACTTTTTCACTTCTCGCGAAAGCGTTTCCATATCGGTATTAATAGGCTGGTTTATAAGTGTTGTAGATTCTAATAACGAAACCTCATCGTAAATTTTCTTTACTCTTCTGTAAATAAAGCGTTCTACACGATATTGTAAAACCAAAAAAGAGAATATATAAATCGATATTATGAAAATAATTCCAAATGCAATTTGATGTTTCAGCTGATTTTTATAAAATAACGACATTAATATCAGCACAAATCCTGTTGCAAAAAGACTGATATACAATGCCGATTTTATGGCAAACTTGTATGTTTTTTTAAAATTAATTTTCATTTAAATATTTAAAATAATAAAACTAAGAGGTTCTTTTTTTCTACCATATAAGTGATATAAGTTCATTTAAAAACAAGCTTACTTCTATGGATTACAAAACATTTTAAAACAGTAAATCTTTGTCAAAGTTCAAAACTTTGACAAAGATAAAATTAGATTTCAAAAGTATACACACTATCATTTAAATGAACTTATATCACTTATATGGTGCAAACTTTTACAGAATATATTTTAAAGCAATCTGAACAGATTTAAATTTTAACTAAAATTCAAAGCGCCTTAGCAGCTTAGTATCTCAGAATCTTAGTAACTTCAAATCTAAACTTCAAATTTATAGCCAACCCCTTTTATGGTTTTAAAAAGGTCTTCGCCTATTTTTTCACGAAGTTTTCTAATGTGCACATCGATTGTTCTTCCTCCTACTACTACTTCATTTCCCCATACTTTATCAAGGATTTCATCTCTCTTGAAAACCTTACCTGGTTTTGAAGCTAGTAAATAAAATAATTCGAATTCTTTTCTTGGCAGAGCAATTTCTACATTGCCTTTTATGATTTTATATTCCTCGCGGTTAATCTCAATTCCACCAACATTTAGGGTATCTGTAACGACTTCTTGTTCTTTTAACCTTCTTAACAAAGCCTTTACTTTAGACACTAATAATTTTGGTTTAATTGGCTTTGTAATATAGTCATCAGCACCTGCATCAAAACCAGCTACTTGCGAATAATCTTCGCTTCTTGCAGTCAGGAATGTTATGATAACATTATTTAACTCAGGAATTTTTCTAATGTGCTCGCAAGCTTCCATCCCGTCCATCTCTGCCATCATCACGTCCATGATAATTAATTCCGGCAATTCTTTCTGAGCCTTTGCTATAGCGTCTTTTCCGTTAGAAGCTGTAACAATCTGGTAACCTTCCTGAGCAAGGTTATAGCCAACGATTTCTAAGATGTCCGGTTCGTCGTCAACTAATAAAATCTTAGTTTGTGTTTTTTTCATAAATAGCAAAAATTGAGATTTTTACATCAAATATTCTTAATTATTTATCCGATGTTTTTTATTTCACGGGGTAAATATACTAACAAAAGGACCGTTAAAAATTAGTGTTAACGGTAATTTAATCTGGTAACAATTTGATAATCTAGAGAACACAAAAACATAACAAGTGGGTAACATGAACTTTACAGCGCGGTCATTTCTTTGCACAAAAATAAATTAAACACAACACACTAATGAAATTCAATTTAAGATTTCTATTTATTGCATTATTTATCTGTACGATTTCGGTCGCGCAAAACAAAGGTACAATTTCTGGAGTTCTAACAGACAAAGAAATGAACAATGATCCGTTACCTTTTGCAAATGTTTTGATTAAAGGTACGAACATTAACGTAAATACTGACGTTGATGGGAAATATTCCTTAAACGTAAATCCTGGTAACTATACTCTTATTTTTAGTTTTTTAGGATACGAATCTAAAGAAGCTCCAGTTTCTGTAAAGGCAAATGAAACTGTAGTTATGAATCAAGTACTTTCTTCTGGCAGTTTTACATTGAAAGATGTTGTAGTAAAATCAACAGCAAGTAAAGAAAAAGAAACTGCACTTTTACTGGAACAAAAAAATGCTGTTGTAATCAAACAAAGTATTGGTGCACAGGAAATGTCCAGAAAAGGTGTTAGCGATGTCGAAGAAGGTTTAACGAAAATTACCGGAATTACTAAAGTAGACGGAAGAGGTTTATTCGTAAGAGGCTTAGAGGATCGTTACAACAGTCTTTTATTAAACGACCTTGCTATTCCATCAAACAATCCATTTAAAAAAATTATTCCTTTAGATATTTTTCCAACTGATATTGTTAGTGTTTTAGAAACATACAAAACCTTCAATACTAACTTGTACGGAGATTTTGCAGGAGCTACTTTTAATATCATAACAGCTGCTACTGGAAAAAGTCAAACTAAAATTAATTTTGGTGCAGGTTATACTGTCAATAATAACCTGAAAAAATTCCTTATTTCTCAAGACGCAACTTCAACAGGTGATTTCTTTGGATTTTCAGGCAGCGAAAGAGATTTACCATCTGCATTGACTAAAACTCCAAGTAACCAAACCTTAACTACAGACCAAGCTGCAAACGGATTTGGTTCAGGGTTTGACGTTAAAAGTGACGTAGCTCCTTTAAATACAAGTTTTGGAATTACGCATTCAGAAAAATTCAACTTAGGCAAAAAACAAAACGTATTTCAATATCTAGTTTCTGTTAACTATGATAATAAATACCAAATTAGAAGTGGAGCTGACAGAATTTTCAATACTGCACAAGGTAACTATGATAATGATTTAGTTACAACGCAATATAAATTTATCACAAACTCATCTGTATTAGCAAGTTTAACTTATAAAACAAGCAGACTTTCTCTTACATCGAACACTATCTATTTAAAATCTACTGAAAACTTAATACAAGATCAGGTAGGTTATACAAACTCTAATGCTGCTCAAACAAATGGTTTCATTAGAATGAATCAATTGCAAGAGTCTACTTTTTTCAACACACAGTTATTTGGTAATTATAAAATAACTGAAGATGAAAGACATACTTTAAAATCTGGTATCTCATACTCTACAACACAATATGAGCTTCCTGACAGAAAATCTTTCAAGGGTATTAAAATGGACGACAATACAACGTCAATATCTTATACTGGTAACAGTATAACAAGACAATACCTTGATTTTAAAGGTGACGAACATGTTTCTGGTTTACTAGAATACAACTGGAAATTTGGAAATGAAGATCTAAGCAAATCTAACAAGTTTACAGCAGGTTACAGCGGATATATGAACAAAATGGGATCTGAATTTAGATTCCTGGTATCACAAAATCTAGACTCAAACAGTGCTACTTTCCCAACTAATACTCCTGATGCTACTCTAAAGGACCAAATCTTAAACAACGGTTTCACTTATAGAGAAGGAACAAACTCAACTTACAAAGCAATGTTAGAAGAGTTTATTAACGCTGGATATGTAGATTTAGCTTTAAAATTTTCTGATAAATTCGAATTAAATGTAGGCGCAAGAGCTGAACAGACTCATAGAGAAACAAAATACAAGTCAACAGGAAGTTTTGAAGATCCATATCAAAAAATAACTACTGATAAAACAGATATTTTACCATCTATAAACACAAAATATATCATAAACGATAAATCAAACTTAAGATTTGCGGCTTCAAAAACGATTACAAGACCTGTAATTATGGAATCTTACCCTCTTGAGTTCGTTAACCCTGATGGTACTATCGAAAGAGGTAATGAATTTTTGGGTAATAGTGCGAATTATAACTTTGATTTGAAATACGAATTATTCCCAACTAGTAAGGAATTAATTTCTGCTACAGTTTTCACTAAAATGATCGATAATCCTATTGAAAGATTATTTACAAACTCAGCAGGAAGCGGCGGACAAATTATAACATACGGTAATTCTAACAAAGCTGTATTATATGGTGCTGAATTAGAATTCTTATTCCAATTTGAAAGAATTTCAAAATCATTATCTAACTTCTCATTTGGTGCAAATGCTTCATTGATGGATACAAAAGTAACTATTGAAAAAGTTTTTGAAAATGGAGTTAACAATCCTGAAACCATTGCAGTTGATGCTAATCCATCTAGAAAACTACAAGGAGCTTCACCTTGGATCTTAAATGCTGATCTTAGATACGACTCTGAATTTAGTGAAAAATGGAAAAGCTCTATGACTATGGTTTACAACATCTACAGCAAAAGAATCTATGCCGTAGGTACAAATGGATTAGACAATTATTATGAAATGCCGTATGGTAAACTTGACTTCATCTGGCAAAACAAAATTTCAGACAAATTTGATGTTAAACTTTCTGTAGATAACTTATTAAACCCGGCTTATAAAATACAAATGGGTGACAAGAGCAGAATTCAAATAACTGAAAGCGACTTAACTGTAAGAGAATACAAAAAAGGAGTTGGTTTCTCTATGAATGTATCTTATACATTTTAAGAAACACTTAACAATTACAAAACACAAGCTTAAATAACGAGTAATGATTTGATAACATTCTCTTAAATAGATTGCAAGAGACTCAGATTAAATTTGTTGAAGATTGAAATAAATAAAACAAACACAAAACTTATGAAAAAATTAGTATTCTGCTTAGCAGTTTTAGGAAGTATCTTTACAGGATGCTCATCAAGTGACGATAATAACGATACACCGGTAAAACAACCAGTAACAGGAGAAATCTCTGCTAATATTACAGCTAATAAAACTTATGCTTACGGTAACTACACGTTAAAAGGAATGATTAAAGTTAGTAGTGGTGTAACTCTTACTTTCGAGCCTGGTTGTACAATTACTTGCGACAAATCTACAGGAGAAAACGGTCTTATTATATTAAACGGAGGAAAATTAATCGCTAACGGTACAGCAGATTCTCCAATCGTTTTTACTGAAAAATCAAAAGTAGGAGGTTCTTGGGCTGGTATCATTATGTATGGTGATGCTCCAATCGTAAACTCAGCAACTGCTCCTGCTCCACAAACAGCAGTTTCAGAAGATGGTTTAAACTTAACTTACGGTGGTTCAAATGCAGCTCACAATGGAGGTTCATTGAAATATGTAAGAGTTGAATACGCTGGACAAGTAATTACAAGTAACAGTAAAGAAAATAACGGATTCTCTTTCTACTCTGTTGGATCAGGAACTGTATTAGATCACTTAGTTTCATACAAAGGTAACGATGATGGTTTTGAATTTTACGGAGGAACAGCTAGTTTAACTAATGCTATCTCTTATGGTAACAGCGATGACTCTTTTGACTGGCAAGACGGATGGAGAGGTCAAGAAAACTCAAACTGGTATGCATACCAAACAGGTGTTGCTAACTACGGTATTGAAGTAGAATCTAAAAGTGTTGACAATGCATTCTGGCCAAAAGTTACTGGTATCACTCTTAGAAGAGCAGCTGGTACAACTACAGAAGCACAAAGCGAAATCCAATTAGATGCTATCCAATTCAAAAAAGAAGGAAATGGTGACTACAGCAACATCGTAATTGATGGTTATGTTAGCCAAACTACTCCAAAAGCTTACGAAGGTGGTGTAATTCAAATACAAGACAAAGCTACTTATGATCACCAAGTTGCTGCAGGAAAAATTAAATTAAACAACGTGAAAATCACTAACTCTCCTATCACATTCATTTCAGGAGTACCTGCTTCATTCACAGTAACTGCTGCTAGTTTTGTTCCTGCATCAAACTGGACAACTAGTACTACTGCTACAGGAGCTGTTTTAACTGGTGGTGCATGGGCTACAGTTGACGGCGTAAACTTATTAGCTAAACTATAAGTTCTTCACATATAAATTGTTAAAAACATCCTAATTTTTTAGGATGTTTTTTTTTGGCGTCATTTTTGTAATCTTTTTTTTGTATATTTACTTAATCAAATAAATGCGATGGCAAAAAACTACTTTTATATTACATTTTTATTGGCTTTTTTCTTTACTGTAAGTGTCTCGGCACAAGACAGTAAGCAATTACCAAAAACTCAAGACGCTGCGGGTATTGAGGGACTAAGCTTGTACCCTAACCCAGTATTAAATGGTAAGGTATATATTTCTTCCAAAAATGATTTAGAGAAAGAAGTAATCGTTTTTGATATTCTAGGAAAAAAAGTACTTCAGGCGCATTTAGTCACAAAAGAATTAAACGTTTCAGATTTAGTTCCGGGCGTTTACATCATAAGAATAAGCGAACAAAATGCCTCGGCAACCCGAAAGCTCATTATTCGATAAAATACTTTAAAAGCTCCTTTGTTGGGGCTTTTTTTAGTTTTCAGTATTTTCAGTAGTCAGTCACAGTATACAGTTTTCAGTCGCAGTTACCCAATTTTGACCGAGACTAATCTCCTCACTATGGGAAGAAACTGAACACTAGACAATGAGACTGAAAACCGTAAACTGAAAACTGAGACTGAAAACTGAGATCGAAAACCAAAAACCGAGACTAAAAATAAATTATCTTTGCACAAAAAAAGTTTTGATTACAGCAGCCGATATATTTACGATTTCAAGCCATAAACAATTTGAAAAAACAACACTAAAAGTGTTTCGTTTTCAATATGAGAATAATATAGTATATCGAGATTTCTGCGATTTCCTGAAAACAGATGTACAGCAGGTAAAATCATTAAAACAAATTCCTTTTTTACCTATCCAGTTTTTCAAAAGCCACGAAGTGGTATCAAACACAAATCTTCCTCAAGTAACTTTTACCAGCAGCGGTACTACCGGAATGGTTACAAGCCGACATTTGGTTACTGATGTTTCGCTTTATGAAGAAAGTTATAGAAAAGGGTTTTCTCAATTTTACGGCAATATCGAAGATTACGTTGTTTTAGCCCTTTTGCCGTCTTATTTAGAACGCGACGGATCTTCGCTTATTTATATGGTCGAAGACTTAATAAAACTATCTAATCAGGCTGAGAGTGGATTCTACCTCCACAATCACGACGACTTAATAAAAAAACTGACCGAATTAGACGAATCAGGTCAAAATGTGATTTTAATTGGCGTTACTTATGCATTATTAGATTTAATCGAAAAGCACCAATTCAATCTTCAAAATACCATTATTATGGAAACCGGAGGAATGAAAGGAAAACGCAAGGAAATGATTCGCGAAGAATTGCATGAAATACTCTGCGAAGGTTTTGGCGTAAATGCCATTCATTCTGAATACGGCATGACCGAACTTTTGGCGCAAGCGTATTCTTTAGGCGAAGGTGTTTTTGAGTGCCCGTCCTGGATGCACATTTTAGTTCGTGATCCCGAAGATGCTTTAACTTATATACAAGATGGAAAAACGGGCGGAATCAATGTAATTGATTTAGCCAATATCAATTCCTGTTCTTTTATCGCTACACAAGATTTAGGCAAAAAAAATCCCAACAACTCTTTCGAGGTATTGGGACGTTTTGATAATTCTGATATTCGCGGTTGTAATTTAATGGTATTGTAGTTATTCGTAAATATCTTTTCGGTGTCCTAAATCAATAACATCTATCAAAAGCACCTCATCGAATATTTCATAAATAACCCTATAATCACCTATCCTAATTCTATAACCAGGCCTTCCTTTTAATTTTTTACATCCTTTTGGTCTTGGATCATCGGCTAATTCATAAATGTTCTTTTTAATAGCCGAATAATAAGGCTCATTTATTTTAATTAAAACTTTCAGAACCTTACTACGAAATTCAATATTATAAGCCATTATTTAGCCAATTTTCTCTTTTCTTCAATAATTTTAAAAGCTTCATCTATTGAAATCCTAAAACCATCATCATTTCTTTTGGCCTCATCATACAACTTAACATCTTCTAAATCTTCCAGTTTTTCCAGAAGTTTATTATATTGTTTTATAGGCAGCAAAACAGCTGTTCTATTTCCTTTTTCATCTGTTATAAATTGTGTTTTCATAATCTGCTAAAATTTTTCCTAGTAAAGTTAGAAAATTATTTTGCTCTTATCACAAAATAGTTTTTCTTACCGCTTTGTAACAACACAAACTGATTGTTGATTAAATCATTTGATGTCAATACAAAATCTTCTTTTATTTTTTCTCTGTTTACAGAAATAGAATTTGCAGTCAAGGCACGTCTGGCTTCTCCGTTTGATTTAAAGAAACCCGTTTTTTCGTTTAAAACAGAGATAATATCCAATCCGTTTTCTAAATCAGCTTTTGTGATTTCAGCTTGAGGAACACCGTCAAAAACTTCTAAAAAAGTAGCTTCATCCAGTTTTTTCAAGTCTTCTGCAGTCGAATTTCCAAACAAGATGTTCGAAGCCTGAATTGCTTTTTCTAATTCTTCTTTGCTGTGAACAAAAACTGTAATTTCTTCCGCTAATTTCTTTTGCAAAATTCTTAAGTGCGGTGCCGTTTGGTGCTCTGCGATTAAAGCATCAATTGTATCTTTATCTAAAAAAGTAAAGATTTTGATGTATTTCTCAGCATCAACATCAGTTGAATTTACCCAGAACTGGTAAAATTTATAAACCGAAGTTTTATCAGCATCCAGCCAAACATTTCCACCTTCAGATTTCCCAAATTTAGATCCGTCTGCTTTTGTAATTAAAGGCGTAGTTAAGGCAAAAGCTTTCGCTCCTTCTCCACCCATCCTACGCACTAATTCTGTACCTGTTGTGATATTTCCCCATTGGTCAGAACCTCCCATTTGCAAAAGGCAGTTATTACTTTTATATAAATGATAAAAATCGTATCCCTGAATTAATTGATAAGTAAATTCAGTGAAAGACATTCCTTCACCTTCTCCGCTAAATCTCTTTTTAACAGAATCCTTCGCCATCATGTAATTTACCGTAATACGTTTTCCAACTTCACGGGCAAAATCAATAAACGAGAATTCTTTCATCCAATCATAGTTGTTTACCATAATTGGAGCATTTGCTTCTTTTGAATTAAAATCTAAGAAACGAGACAGAACACTTTTAATTCCGGCAACGTTTTTGGCCAAAGTTTCTTCGTTCAACAAATTTCTTTCGTCAGATTTTCCAGAAGGATCACCAATCATTCCGGTCGCACCGCCCACAAGAGCAATTGGCTGATGACCAAAATTCTTTAAATGAACCAATAAAATAATCTGAACCATACTGCCTATGTGCAGCGAATCTGCCGTTGGATCAAAACCAATATATGCCGCTGTTACCTCTTTTAGCAATTGTTCTTCCGTTCCTGGCATGCTATCATGGTATAAACCTCGCCATTTTAATTCTTCAACTAGATTCTTCATTTTTAAAATATTTTGCGCAAATATAAGCATTGGCAATGGCAATAACAAAAAGCAATTTCAACCACAAAAACTTTGTCCTTTAGAAACTTTGCCTCTTTGAACCTTTGAACCTTCGTAAAAAAACCTTTGCAACTTTGTCTCTCTGCAGCTTTGCACCTTAAAAGCAAAAACTTATCTTTACAAAATGGTATTAGTAACTGGAGGAACAGGCTTAGCGGGCTCACATTTATTACTTCATTTAATTGAAAATGGAGAAAACGTTCGGGCGATTTACCGAAACGAAAACAATATTCAAAAAACAAAATCGGTTTTTGAGTTATATAAAAAAGCCAACTTGTTCGATAAAATAGAATGGCTTGAAGCCGATATTTTAGATGTTCCCTCTTTAGAAATTGCTTTTACAGATGTCGATTACGTGTATCATTGCGCCGCTTTAATTTCATTTGATCCAAAAGATGAAGAAGCGCTTCGAAAAACCAATATCGAAGGAACAGCCAACATGGTTAATTTTTCTATTGCAAAAGGTGTAAAGAAATTTTGTTTCACGAGTTCTATCGCCGCGCTTGGAGATCTGGCCGCGCATGAAACTTACATAACCGAAGAAACCGATTGGAATCCGGAAAAACCCCACAGCGATTATGCCATTTCTAAATATGGTGCCGAAATGGAAGTATGGCGCGCACATCAGGAAGGTTTAGACGTAATTATTATAAATCCGGGCGTTATTTTAGGCCCAATTCCGAAAACAAAAAACAAACAGCAAGGCAGTGCCGAATTATATTCTAAAGTTGCAAACGGACTATCGTTTTACACACTTGGAAGCACTGGCTTCATTGCTATTGATGATGTGGTAAAAACGGCTTACCAATTAATGAAAAGCGAAATCAGAAATGAACGTTTCACCTTAATTGCCGATAATATTATTTTTAAAGATATTCTCGATACAATTGCCGAAACTTTAAAAGTAAAGAAACCAAGCATACATGCAAAGCCTCTTTTAATGAATTTCCTTTGGATTGCTGACGGAATATTTTCGACTTTATTTTTTCAAAAAAGAAGTCTTACAAGAGCAACCGCAAAAGCTTCGTATTCTAACAATTTGTACTCTAATGAAAAAATAAAAACCGCTCTGGGAACGGTTTTTTTAGATGTACATCAATATGTAAAAGACATTTCGAAATTATAAAATTATTTAACTTTCGGCTTTATCTTATTGTTCTTTATCGAATCATTATTAACTGTTTTTACAGCCTTTTTGATAGAATCTTTTGTTACTTTCGCTTTCTTTTTCTCTTCTATTGTAACAATAGAATCTGTTGCTCTTTGAAGCTTTGCTAATCGCTTTGACACTTCATCAAACATATCCTTGTAATTCTCGTAATCTGCAGCATAATACATATTGTTTTGCGCAAATTGCAGGCTGTCTATTTTATATTTTTTTAAAATAAACTTTGTTGGATTGGTTTCTGTAGAATCAATCAGCTCCGGATGCTGATATTTCATAGCATCAAGAAGAGACAAATCGTACATAATATCAATCATTTTATCTTTCTCAATAAGTTTTGCAGGCTCTTTAACAACGTCCTTTTTACAACTTACAGAAAGAAACAAAACCAATAATATAACTAAACAATTCTTCATTTCAGCTTTTTATCTATCAAACAATAATCGTTTTCCGGCGCGGATATCTTTTACTTTAAAATTATTGTAAACTAATTCTCCGTTTACAAAAGTGTGGGTAATTCTCGATTTAAAAGTAGTGTTCTCAAAAGGAGACCAGCCGCATTTGTATAAAATATTATCTGCATTTACGCTCCAAGGCTTACTTGGGTTTACAATTACCAAATCGGCAAAATAACCTTCTCGGATAAAGCCTCTTTTTTCTATTTTGAAAATTTTAGCCGGATTGTGGCACATTTTCTCTACAATTTTCTCTACGCTTATTTTCCCCTGGTGATGCGCTTCGAACATAGCCACAACAGCATGCTGCACAAGCGGTCCTCCAGAAGGCGCTTTTAAATATGACTGCTGTTTTTCTTCTTTAGTATGAGGCGCGTGATCTGTTGCAATAACATCGATACGTCCGTCATTTAAAGCTTTCCAAAGTTCAGCACGATCTTCAGCAGTTTTTACAGCAGGATTCCATTTAATATAATTTCCTTTTGTTTTGTAATCTTCATCAGTAAACCAAAGATGATGTACACAAACCTCAGCGGTGATTTTTTTATCTTCTAACGGAATTTTATTGGTAAACAATTCCATTTCTTTTGCTGTAGAAAGATGAAAAATATGCAAACGCGCGCCCGTTTTCTTTGCCAGCGCGACTGCTTTTGAAGACGAAAGATAACAAGCCTCGGCACTTCTAATTAAATTATGTGCCGTAACCGGAATATCGTCGCCGTATTTTTCTTTAAATTCTGCTAAATTATTCTGAATTGTAGTTTCATCTTCGCAATGAACTGCAATTAACAATGGCGTGCTTGAGAAAATTTTTTCTAAAGTTTCTTCTTTGTCAACCAGCATATTTCCTGTTGATGAACCTAAGAAAATCTTGATTCCCGCAACATTTTTGGGATTGGTTTTTAAAACTTCTTCTAAATTATCATTGGTTGCGCCCATCATAAACGAATAATTCGCAAATGATTTTTGAGCCGCAATTTGGTATTTATCTTCTAATATTTCCTGAGTAACAGCGTTTGGAACTGTGTTTGGCTGTTCGATGAAAGATGTAATTCCTCCCGCAACGGCCGCTCTCGATTCAGATTCTATATCACCTTTATGAGTTAACCCCGGTTCTCTAAAATGAACCTGATCGTCAATTGCACCCGGCATTAAATAACTTCCTTCGGCATCTATAACAATACAATCAGATGTTTTTAGACTGATGCTGTCTGCGACTTCAACAATCAAGTCGTTTTCAATCAAAACATCTCCGTCAAAAATAGACCCTTCGTTTACAATTTTGGCATTCTTTATTAAAATCCTATTCATTATCGTGGTATTATAATGTATTGACTAATTTTTTTAATCGAAGAGAGATTACGCCAAGAATTGCTTCCTTAATAATAGCGTTGCTCATTTTTGAAACTCCTTTCGTTCTATCTGTAAAAATAATTGGGACTTCTTTAATTTCAAATTTAGCACAATAGGTTCTGTACTTCATTTCGATTTGAAACGCATATCCAACAAATTTTATTTTGTTAAGATTAATTTTCTCTAAAACTTCTCTTTTATAACAAACAAAACCGGCTGTTGCATCGTGAATTTTCATTCCGGTAATAAACTTAACATATACAGATGCAAAATACGACATTAAAACTCGGCTTAAAGGCCAGTTTACTACATTTACTCCTGTAACATAACGGGATCCAATTGCCAGGTCGGCACCACCAAAATGACAAGCGTCATATAGTTTTTCAAGATCATTTGGATTATGCGAAAAATCGGCATCCATTTCAAATATAAAATCATATTTACGTTCTAACGCCCATTTAAAACCATGAACATAAGCGGTTCCTAAACCTGACTTTTTCATTCTTTTTTCAAGAAATAATCTGTTAGGAAATTCTTCCTGCAAAGCCACCACTTTATCAGCAGTATGATCCGGCGAATTATCGTCGATTATTAAAAGATCAAAAGGTTTATGCTGCGAAAGTACGGCTCTCACTATACTTTCTATGTTTTCAATTTCGTTATAAGTAGGAATTATGACAATACTATCATTCATTTTTTCTCGGTAATTTCACCGCAAAAGTAAACTTTTTATAGCATTCGGTTCATAATAAATACATAATAAAACTATTGATACAAAAAATTACTAATTTTGTGACGCTATGATTGAACACCTTCATCCTCGAATTATTGAAAACAAAGACTGGGCAACTGCTTTATTTGTCCTGACCTTTGCAGTTGTTGCTATGACTAAATCTGCTTACGAAACTCGTTTTGCAGAATTCAGCAAGCTGATTTTCTCAGATAAATATGCTAAAATTTATCGCGATAACAGCCACATGAAAAACAGCTTTACAGTTGGGTTATTTTTTGTGCAGGTTATTTCGTTTGCCTTTTTCATTCAGCTTACGATGAATATTTTTGGACATGCATCAAAAACGGACTGGGTATTGTTCATTCAAATTGCCACTTTCTTACTTTATTTTATTCTGGCAAAATTTTTAATTGAAAAAATTGTAGCAGCTTCTTTCAACATCGACGACTTTGTAGAGCTTTTTAATTTGCAAAAAGTTACTTACAGAACTTACATAGGCGTTTTAATCCTTCCAATTAACGCTATTTTGTTTTATTATGAAAATATTCCAACAATTGTACCGCTTGCAATCATAGGCATTTCGCTGTGTATCAGCCTGTACTCTTATTTTATTTCAATTAAAACATATCAAAACGTAATTATCGGTAAGTTATTTTATTTTATTTTATATCTTTGCACTCTCGAAATAGCGCCTTATTATTTTCTTTATTATTGGATAACAAAAGGGAGTGCTTAGAAAATGTTTATAATATGAAAGTGAAAACAATTTTGGTGTCACAGCCTGAACCTAAAGTGGAGAATTCTCCTTACTTTGAGCTCCAACAAAAACACAAAATAAAAATTGATTTCAGACCATTTATTCATGTGGAAGGGGTTAGCGCAAAAGAGATTCGATTGCAAAAAATCGATCTTAATCATTACACTGCGATCATTTTAACAAGTCGAAATGCTGTAGATCATTTTTTTAGAGTGGCTGATGAAATGCGTTACAAAGTTCCTGAAGGATTGAAATATTTTTGTCAATCTGAAGCGGTAGCATTTTACCTGCAAAAGTATGTTGTTTACAGAAAACGTAAAATTTACGTTGGTGCAAAAGATTTTGCAGACTTATCTCCTCTTATTAAAAAGTACAAAGACGAAAAGTTTTTGCTGCCAGCATCTGACCAGTTAAACGCAGACGCTCCTATTACATTAAACGGTCTAAAAGTAGATTGGGCTCAAGCTATTTTTTACAAAACTGTAATGAGTGATTTATCTGATCTTGCAGATGTTTATTATGATGTTTTAGCGTTTTTTAGTCCAACCGGAATTAAATCCTTATTTAAAAACTTCCCGGACTTTCAACAAAACAACACCAGAATCGCTGTATTTGGAAGCACAACTCAAAAAGAAGCTTTAGATCACGGTTTAAGAATCGATATTCTTGCTCCAACACCTGAAACACCTTCTATGACAATGGCTCTTGAAAAATATATTGCCGAAGCAAACAAAGGAAAATAAACCTGACCAACAGAAAATATTTAAATTCCAAATTCCAACTTAATCACTTGGGATTTGGAATTTTTGTTTTTATCCGTCTTCAACTTCTTTTTCTCTTTGTCAAAGTTTGAAACTTTGACAAAGATTACAACAATGTACTCACCCGTTTCCCGTGGTTGAAACCACAGGTTATATTTGAAATTTGAGGTTTCAAGTTTGGAATTTGGAATTTAAAAATTGAAATTTCATTATTTAAAGCCTTTTAACTACATTTGATTTCTATTCTAAACCCAAATCACAATAAATAGTTTCAAATTATAAGTTATGAAAATCAACTCCCTTTTAATCGAAATTGACGGTATCGACAAAGAAATTCTTAGATACCTAATGGACGATGCCCGAAAACCTATTTTACAAATCGCTAATAAAATTGGTATCTCCGGAGCTGCAATTCATCAACGATTAAAAAAACTAGAGCAATCCGGTGTTATTTCGGGATCAAAATTTACTGTAAACCCAAAAGTTCTGGGCTATAACACAATGGCTTTTGTAGGTGTTTATCTGGACAAAGCTTCCAGAAACTCCGAAGCTGTAAAAGATTTAAAGAAAATCCCCGAGGTCCTCGAATGTCATTACACTACTGGTAACTGGTCTGTATTAATTAAAATCATTTGTCGTGATAACGAACATTTAATGCAGCTTCTAAATACTAAAATCCAGGCAATCGAGGGAGTTTCAAGAACAGAAACGTTTATCTCCTTAGATCAGCAGATTGACAGGCAGATTCAATTGTAAATTTGATAATGTGTCAATTAGATAATTAGATAATTCTTATAAAAAAACTGTCATCCTGAGTCGAAGACTTATTACAAAACAAGGGCTTCGACTACGCTCAGCCTGACAGCAAAAAGCAAAACGATTATAAAATAAAAACCCGACAGGTTTTAAAAACCTGTCGGGTTTGCTATAAATTATCTAATTTTCTAATTTTCTAATTAACTCATTATCTAATTGCCAAATTAGTTCCTTCTGCTTCCAGA
Organism: Flavobacterium sp. GW821-FHT12A05; assembly: GCF_058807735.1. NCBI lineage: Bacteria > Pseudomonadati > Bacteroidota > Flavobacteriia > Flavobacteriales > Flavobacteriaceae > Flavobacterium > Flavobacterium sp. GW821-FHT12A05. Next base: position 93,815 of record NZ_JBXAQY010000007.1, read on the forward strand.
ATAAATCGAAATATAGTACAACAACGTTGCGATCGATCCTAAAGCAGCTACTACATAAGTTCTTGCCGCCCATTTTAAGGCATCTTTAGCTCCGGCCTGTTCTTCCTGTGTCAGCATGTGTTTATTTTCAAGCCAGGCCAAGGCTCTGTTACTAGCATCATATTCTACCGGCAATGTTATGATCGAGAATAATGTTGTTACCGCGAAAATAACAATTCCCACTAATAACAACTGCGGAAAAGTTCTAATCATCAAGATTCCCGCTAACAAAACCCATTGCATGTAGCTTGACGCCACATTAACAATTGGAACCAGTTTAGAACGCATAGTTAACCATTCGTAACCTATTGCATGCTGCACCGCGTGTCCGCATTCGTGAGCCGCAACTGCTGCCGCTGCTGCATTTCGATGATTGTAAACTGCTTCGCTTAAGTTTACTGTTTTATCTGACGGATTGTAGTGATCTGTTAACTGCCCCGGAGTCGAAATAACACGTACATCTCTAATTCCGTTATCAGCCAGCATTTTTTCAGCGATTTCTGCACCGCTCATTCCGTTTCGTAATTGCAGTTTAGAATATAATTCGAATTTACTTTTTAGTTTTGAACTCACCATCCAGCTAAATAACATTATAGCTCCGGCAAGTATTAAATATCCACTTCCCATATTTTTACTTTTTTTGATTGAAATTTAAAGTTACGAAACAAACCGCAATTTCTGAACCAAACTCAAAAAATGTCATTTTGGCATTTTAACGGACAATTTTTCAATCTAAAAGATTATTTTTTAACAACAGCGTGATTAATTCTGCGACATTTTTGGTTTTATATTTTTGAAGAATATTGCGCCTGTGAGTCTGTACGGTTAAAAAGCTCAAAAAAAGTTCATCGGCAATTTCCTGAGTTTGTTTTCCTTTTGAAAGCAAAACAGCGATATCTTTTTCTCTTCTGCTTAAACTCGGAATCGTATCTAAATCTTCAGACAAAGGCTGGCTCACAATTGTTTTAACCTCATCGCTGAAAACAATTTCTCCTTCAATAGCTTGATTGATACAGTTTTTAAATTCCTCAAACGAAGCGCTTTTCAAAATATATCCATTACCGCCATTCTGAATAAACTGCATTACCAGACTTCGTTCAGACTGACTGCTCATCCCGATAACAATTACCTGCGGATATTTCTGCTTTATAGCTTTACACAAATCAATCCCAGTTATTACAGGAAGAAAAATATCCATTAGAACTAAATCTACTTTGTTGCTTTCGATATAATCTAATAGTGCAACGCCAGACTGCATTTTTTCGATAATCTCAATATTTTCCAAATCAGATAAAAGACCTGAAATACCCGAAATCACAATAGGATGATCGTCAACCACGACCATTTTATATTTTTCACTCATTTTTCTGATTTTCGTTGATAACATTTAATTCAATATAAGCCGATGTTCCTTCGTTTAGTTTACTGTCGATTTCTAATTTTCCATTTAGAAATTCCACTCGGTTTTTGATGTTCTTCAATCCCATTCCGTTTTTATTTTTTGGGTCCGAAATATCAAAACCAACTCCATTATCTTCTACTGTAATAAAAAATACATCTTTGTTCTGAGAACAGGAAACCAAAACCTGAGAGGCTTTTGAATATTTTAAAGCATTATTCAATAACTCCTGAATAATTCTGTAAATCATGATTTCGGAATTTTTAGGAAGCTTAGATTTTTTTATCAAATACTGAAATTCAACTTTAGTAACTGCATTAGAATTTGCTGCGCATAAATCTCTTAAAGCGTGTTCCAAACTCAGTTCTAATAAACTTTCCGGCATTAAATTCTGCGATATGTTACGAAGTTCTTTAATCGAATTATCAAGCAGCGCATCTACTCCGTTTACAGTTTCAGGATTTTCTTTTTTAACCTGGTTTAAATGAATTTTTACCCCAGAAAGCATACTTCCAAGACCATCATGAAGATCTCTTGCAATTCTTTTTCGCTCCATTTCTTCTCCCTGAATCAAAGCCTTAGAAACCGAAAGTTTGTGGCGGTCTTCAAAAGCAGACAATTCCTGCTTAAGATTAATTTCTTTTTGAATACTTAATTTCTTTTGGTTTTTGTTGAAAATCCACAAAAACAAAACAATCAAAAGCAACAGAAAAGACAAACCGGCAAAAAGCAGCGAATTTAAACGGTTGGTAGACACCATTAAAGCTGCTTTGTTATTTAGCGATTCCAGCATTGTGATTTTTTTCTCGCTTTCGGCTTTTTTATATTTAGCTTCCAGTTCTACAATTTCGCTTTTAAACTTCGTGTTGTTCAAACTATCGTTTATCGCATTGTATTTATGTGAATAAAAATAAGCTTTATCATATTCTTTTGTGGCGTTGTATACCTTAGCCAGTTCGTTATAATAATTCTTTTTGTCTACAACAAAAGGCGTATTTTTTAAAAGATAATCGAGGTTCTTTTTTGATTTCTCATAATTCTTCAACTTAAAAAGCACTTCATACTCGGCAAATTTTAATCGGTTTAAGGCGATTGCATTTTGATGTTTCTCAGCCGATTTTATTCCTTTTTCATAACTTTTTAAAGCGTCTGTATTTTTATTTTGCTTGGCATAATACAGTCCTTCAGAATAAAAATAAGAATCGTTTAGGTTCGATTCCGGAAAATTTTTCAATGTCGAAAAGGCTTTATCCAGTACTTTTTGGGCATCATAAAAATGCTGTAACTCTACTAAGTTTTCGGCATTAATAATATATGTTTCCATTTTAGACTCGGCAAGTGTAGGCGTTTTTTTAATGGCCCTTTCAATATAACGCTGCGCTTCGCTTAAATATTCGTTCGCTTTTTCACGTTCGTTATTATTCATAAAAATAATCGCAACCGCTTTGTACAAAGCACTTATAAGTTCATAATCCCGGCTTTTTTTGGCAACAGGAATAGCTTCATTTATAAGGAGCTTCATATACGCCTTTTCATTATTCTTACGTTGCTGCATAATACCGTAGTTCTGCAAAATAATAGCCCGCAGTCTATAAGCTTCGGTATTATAGTATTTTTTGAGTTTATTGTTGGCGTCCAGCAGTGTTTTTTCAAAACCATCAACATCGCCTTTTTCTAAAAAACTATATGAATTATAAAATAATCCGGCATCGTTTAAGAACGGATATTTCCCTTTCAGCTGGTTGGCCTGCACCAGATATTCCTTTGATTTTTTTGCATCCTGAACCATCAAATACAGTTTAGACAATCTAAAACTATACAAGCATTTGATACTATCGGATTGTGTGTTTTTGGTGACTTTAGCAATACTGTCTATGTAAACCGAATCGTCGTCTAGAGAAAGAATAACCTGTGAATGTAAAACGGCTGATAAAAATAGAAATAGTGTTAGCAAGTAGTTTTTCTTCATAAACATTAAGGTGGTATTTATTCAAATTTATTAATTAAAAATTGTTTAAAAAGGAATTCTCTCACTTTTACCTGATATCAGGTAGTTAAAAATGCATTTTATCAGGTATTGTCGTCTCTTTAATAAGGGTCTAATTTTGTTAAAACCGAATATTAATTATTTAAAGAATTTATTATGAAATCAATTATGAAAACAGCCGCACTTGTATTAACTCTTGCTTTTACAGTAGTTTCTTGCAGCAGCGACGACGACGATAACAACTCAGGAAATGCTTCAAGAGATGTAAGATATGAAGTAACAGGAAACTATACAGGAAACCTGGATGTAACTTATACTGAAGCTGGGGGCGGTGTACTTAATGAAGACATTACTTCTCTTCCTTGGAAAAAAGAATTTACTGCTGCCGCAAACACTAACGGAGTAACATTATCTGTTGGCGGACATGGAGGAAGCAAAGATCAAACTGTGACGATAAAAATATTTGTAGGAGGAAAAGAAGTTCGAAACCTGCCTGCAACTGCAAATAGTGACGGAATTATTGTTGCTGTTCCACAGCCTTATGTTTTTGGAATGTAAGGTTTAAACTTTAGTTTATGGCAAAAGAAAAAGCTTCGTAACATCACGAAGCTTTTCTTTTTTATGGTTCCAGCTGATGGTTGATTTCTTCAAACTTCTCAATCAGACTGTTTATTTTTGACTGCTGTTTTTTTATTTTTCTTGGGCGAAGATAAAACCAATTAAAGGCTATCCAGGACAAAGTTATTCCGTAAGCCAGACAAAGGTTTAAAAATGTCATTCGGCTGGCATATTCGTACATATACAAACAAATTCCAATAGTCAGTGAGATAAAGTAAAAGCTTATCATTTTAGTCTGCAGAAACTGCTGTTTCTTTTTAATCAAAATTAAATTCTGTAAATACTCCTGATTGGTTTGTGTGGCCTCTATATTTCTATATTTACCCAGCAATTTATTATGCACAAATAAATAAATCATCATAGTAAGCACCATTAAAACAATTCCTATTTTAGTAGAAATAAATTGCGGCTGATAGTAATACCAAACAAAAATATTGAAAATGCAGGTTACAAACAGCAAAACATTTAAAATCCAGAAAGTTCTCATACTTGTTTTTTTAAACTTCTTTAAACGCCCTAACAAATCCTGCATATCCGGCTGACTTACGGATTGTCTTTTCCATAAATCTTTAAAATCTATATTGTTATCGTTGTCCATTTTCTTTAAATTTTTGAGTCAGTTTTTCTTTTATTCTGTGAATTTTCACTCTCACATTTGCTTCAGAAAGCCCTACAATCTTGGCAATTTCTGTTTGCTTTACATCTTCTAATTCCAGCGAAATAATGATACGTTCTGTTTCTGGCAATTCGGCAATACATTTATATAAAAACTGAATTTGAGGTTCTAATGAAGTCTGCTTTTCTTCAGAAAGGTGAATGGGTAATTCTGATTTCGGAAAACGTTTCTGCTTTTCAATCTGCCTCAAACAATTATTAGAAGCAATTCTAAAAATCCAGGTTCCAATCGCCGATTCGTTTCTAAAAGTTTCCAGTTTCTGCCACACAATTATAAACGTTTCCTGAGCCAAATCCTGCGCAGCATCATAGTCGTTTACGAAACCCATGCAAAGCCTAAAAATTCTATCCCAATACGTTTTATAGATTTCTTCAAATTCCATTTTAAGATTTTATAAAAGTGTTTAATTGTGCCAAATACCAAGCTGTATCGTCGTACATTATAAAATGTAATCCTTTAGCAGCGTATTGAAAATTAGCTGTTTTTAGGTTTTTATACTGCCCTTCGATTGCAGGTTTTAAATTTATAAAATAGGATTCTAATAAAATTAATGCCGGACATTTTATTGTCGAGATTTTGTCTCTCAAATCTACATTGAAGAAATCACAATACATTTGAGCAAAGGTCGTTCTGTCTGATTTCACGCTCCAATCTACTACCATTTCCAGCTTTGATGCATCTTGCAAAAGTCTCGGCATGGTTTGTTTCTGCATATCATAGAATTGCTTTTCGTTCATTGCCGTCATTTGTGTCACAATTGGCGCACAATCATTATTTTCTTTTGATTTAAAAGAAGGATCGCTCAAAGCGGCTAAACACGGCAAGGCATCAACCACCACAATTTTACCAATTAATTCCGGATAATCGGCTGCGATGGCAAGCGCTAATCCGCCGCCCATGCTGTGGCCAACTAAAATTGGTTTTTCTATTTTATTTGCTTTGATGTAATTGGCGATTTCTGTTTTCCAGTTTTCAAATGATGGATTTGGCTGTGGTTTTACTCCGGCAAATCCAGCCATTGTCAGTGTATAACAGGTAAAATCTTTTTCGAATGCGGTTTTGGTTTCGTTCCAGACTTCACCGGAAGAAGCAAATCCAGGAATGAAAATTATAGATTGTTTGCCGCTTCCGGTTTTAATTACTTCGAAAGGATATGATTTTGTTTGTGCAAAAACATTTAGACATAATGCTGAGAATAAGAATGCGATAATTAAGATAATATACTTTTTCATTTTTAATAGTTTTAAGTTGTTAATTTAATCGGATCCATGCTTTTGATACGACAACTATTAAAATGTTACAACTGAAATGAAAATTTTAATAAAAAAATTCCAAATTCCAATGCTGGTGAGGTTTTTAACCGCAAAGTGCGCGAAGGTTTACGCAAAGAACGCAAGGTTTTTTTGCTCGCAAAGACGCTAAGTCGCAAAGTTTTTTTCCCAATCTTGTCATTTCGACGAAGGAGAAATCTTCGCGAGAAGCTCCACATTCAAAATCGCCAATCTTTGTAGAGTTACTTGTGGAGGTTTCTCGTTCCTCGAAATGACAAACTGTACGTTATTGTCAGTCTGAGCGAAGTCGAAGACCACGTGAGAAGTTCCGCAAACTGAATCGCCAATCTTTGTCGAGTTTCGCGTGTGATCCTTCGTTCCTCAGGATGACAAACTAAGCGTTTTTAAAAATAAAAATTCGTGTAAATTAGTGCAATTCGTGGCGGAAAAAATAAAAAAAATCCCAAACCCCAATCGAAAAATTGGAATTTGGAATTTTTATATTGAAATTTTAAAAATATTACCCTACAAGGTTGATAATTTTACCCGGAACGATAATCACTTTATTTGGCGTTCTTCCGTCTAATTGTCTTTGTGTTCTTTCGTCTTTCATTACGATTTCTTCGATTTGTTCTTTGGTTAAATCCAAAGGCAATTCGATGGTGAAACGCATTTTTCCGTTAAAAGAAACTGGATATTCTTTATTCGTTTCAACTAAATGTTTTGCATCAAAAGCCGGGAAAGCAACTTCTGAAATTGAAGTTGTATGTCCTAACTGCGACCATAATTCTTCTGCGATATGCGGTGCATAAGGCGAAACTAATATAGCCAATGGCTCTAAAATCGCTCTTGAATGACAGTTTTGAGAAGACAATTCGTTTACACAAATCATAAACTGAGAAACCGAAGTATTGAAAGAGAAATTCTCGATATCTTCTGCTACTTTTTTGATTGTTTTATGCAATGATTTTAAGTTGTCTTTTGTTGGTTCGTCGTTGTTTACGATTAAACCGTTATCATCAAAATACAATCTCCATAATTTTTTCAAGAAGCCAAATACTCCAGAAATACCAGCCGTATTCCAAGGTTTTGCCTGCTCTAACGGACCTAAGAACATTTCGTATAAACGTAACGTATCTGCTCCATATTCGTCACAAATATCATCTGGTGTTACAACATTGTATTTCGATTTCGACATTTTTTCGACTTCACGGCCTACAATGTATTTTCCATTATCATCTAGAATGAATTCAGCATCAGCATAATCTTCTCTCCAAGCTCTGAATTTTTCTATATTTAATTCATCCGAAGAATTCACCATTGAAACATCTGAGTGAATTGGCGTAACACTCAAAACATTAATATCTTTAGTTAGAATTTCATTCCCTCTTTCTAATAAGCTATTAAAAGGCTCAAAAATTGTTGTCTCTAACTTACTAACCATTAATTCCTTCACACCATTTAATCCAACTTTATCATATATGTTTTTAGAAACTAAAACTTTTTTCAAAGATATCTTTTCATTATCTCCAGAAGAAGAATCATTAGTTCCTACTGATAAATCAATATCATATTCGACTCTATAAACAAAAGCACTTGTACCCAAAATCATTCCCTGATTAATCAGTTTTTTGAATGGCTCTTCGGTTGGCGCAAAACCTTTATCTTTTAAGAATTTGTTCCAAAAACGAGAATACAATAAGTGCCCAGTTGCGTGTTCGCTTCCACCAATATATAAATCTACATTTTCCCAGTAAGCTAATGCTTCTTTGCTCGCAAATTCATTTTCGTTGTGTGCATCCATATAACGCATCCAATACCATGAACTTCCTGCCCAGCCTGGCATAGTGTTTAATTCTAAAGGAAAAATAGTAACATTGTCTACCAAATCAGTATTAACAACTTTATTGTTTTTAGTATCCCAAGCCCAAACTGCTGCATTTCCTAATGGCGGCAATCCGTCTTCTGTTGGTAAATATTTCTCTACTTCCGGTAAAATAATTGGCAAATGCTGTGCATCGATCATTTTAGGCAATCCGTTTACATAATAAACAGGAAAAGGCTCTCCCCAATAACGCTGACGAGAGAAAACAGCATCACGCAAACGGTAATTTGTTTTCCCAGTTCCTTGTCCGATTTCTTCTAATTTAAGAATCGCTTTTCCAGAAGCATCTTTATAATTTAATCCGTTTAAGAAATCAGAAGCTGTGATTTCAACATTGTCTTTTGATCCGTAAGCGGCTTCAGAAATATCAACATTAGCGAAAATGTTCTTGATTTCCTGCATACCTTTTTGACCTTTAAAGAAATTAGCAAAAGCATAATCTCTTTCGTCTCCGCAAGGAACCGCCATTACAGCACCAGTTCCGTAACCTGCCAAAACGTAATCACCAATCCAAACCGGAATGGCTTCTTTTGTAAAAGGATGTTCCGCATAAGCTCCTGTAAATACTCCCGAAATAGTTTTTACATCGGCCATACGCTCACGCTCCGAACGTTTTGCTGTTTTTTCGATATAGGCTTCAACTGCTTCTTTTTGTTCTGGAGTTGTAATTTTAGCAACCAAATCATGTTCTGGTGCCAAAGTCATAAAAGTAACTCCAAAAATAGTATCAGGTCTTGTCGTAAATACTTCGATTACTTCATCATGATTTTTCACATTAAAAGTAACCAAAGCACCAACTGATTTCCCTATCCAGTTTCTTTGAGATTCTTTGATTGACTCACTCCAATCGATATCATTTAAACCTTGAAGTAAACGTTCCGCATAAGCAGAAATTCGCATACTCCATTGTGTCATTTTTTTTCTTATAACAGGAAAACCTCCACGTTCCGAAACTCCGTTTACAATTTCGTCATTTGCCAAAACAGTTCCTAAACCTGGACACCAGTTTACTTCGGTTTCTGCCAAATACGTCATTCTGTATTGCAATAAGATTTTCTCTTTTTGATCTTCAGAATAAGATTTCCATTCATCCGCAGTAAAAATCGCAACATTGTCGTCACAAACCGCTTCAACCAATGCATTACCGCTTTCTTCAAAAACAGTTACCAGATCTTTAATATCAAATGCCTGTCCTTGTTTTTTGCAATACCAAGAGTTGAACAATTGGATAAAAATCCATTGTGTATGTTTGTAATAATCAGGATTTGAAGTTCGCACTTCACGGCTCCAGTCAAAAGAGAATCCTATTTTATCTAATTGTTTTCTGTATCCGGCAATCTGCTTTCCTTCTTTATCTACACCACCATCAATATTTACACGTGTTGTATCTTCCGGACGTTGTCCTGTCTGGATCGCATATTGTTCAGCCGGCAATCCGAAACTGTCGTAACCCATTGGGTGCAAAACATTGAAACCTTGATGTCTCTTGAAACGAGAATAAACATCTGAAGCGATGTAACCCAGCGGATGCCCTACGTGTAATCCTGCTCCAGAAGGATAAGGAAACATATCGAGAACATAATGTTTAGGTTTTTCAGAGTTATTTTTTGCTGCAAAAGTTTGATTTTCTGCCCAATATTTTTGCCATTTGGCGTCAATTTCGTTTGGATTGTACTTCATTTCTAAGTGACTAAGATTCTAAGTTACTAAGGTTCTAAGCTTTTCACTAAATTAATTAAGCCGCAAATTTACATTTATTGTCGTTTGTACCAAAGCTATTTCGCTGACAAACAAATAAAATAACAAATTACTTATTTTTAATTACGTAAAAATACTTATGTTTGCATTTTTATTACGTAGTTCAAGTTCTTTTCGGGCTTTATATTTCCTATAAAACGAAAGAATAGATTTACAGAAAAAACAATTACTTTTACAAGTAAGTAAAAAATGAAATGAGCAGCGAAAAAAAATATTCGATTGAAGTCCGTGTTTGGATTGAAGAAGCGGCGGGACCTTTTTTAGGAATTGGTAAAATCTGGCTTTTAGAAAACATTCAAAAAACAGGTTCTATTACAAATGCTGCAAAAGAGATGAAAATGGCGTATCGTCAGGCCTGGGAGTTGGTTGAAGAAATGAATCAGCATGCCGAAAGTCCGCTGGTTGAAAAATTATTAGGCGGAAAAGGCGGTGGCGGCGCAAAACTAACGGAAGCAGGCGAAAGAGCCATAACTGTTTTTTATGAAGTAGAAAAACGCATTAAAGATTTTGCTCAAAAAGAAATGCAAGGCTTAAAATTTTAGTCTCTGCTTCATTTAAATCCTAAAGTATGATTTTAGTCACATTTTAGGTTAAAAAAATATAGTTTTTTTGTCAAGCGAAAAAATAGCTGCAATTTAATACATGTTAATCAGGAATATCATTTGTAATATATTTCAGTATTCCTTTTAAAACATACTGATGTTTCGGCATCAATAACAAATTAAGCATCATCATTTTTTTAACAAGCAGTATTCATTTCAAAACATACTGGATTAAAAGCAAATTTATGAGTCAAAAAATATATTTCATTTTACTTTTTATTAGTCTGAAAAGCTTCTCTCAGATTGAAAATCCTAATACTAAACAAGATACAATTAAAAAAGAAGAACTTAACGAAGTGGTCATTACAGCTTCACGCCGTTCTGAAAATTTAATGCGTTCGCCTATAAGTATCGAACAATTAAAATCGGCGGAAGCCAAAAAAATGGGATCGCCAAGTATTTACGAAGCACTCGAAAATGTAAAAGGAGTACAAATTATTACACCGAGTTTAGGCTTTAAAGTGATTAATACCCGTGGTTTTGCCAATTCAACCAATGTTAGATTTGCTCAATTGGTTGACGGAATCGACAATCAGGCACCGCATTTGGGCGCACCAATTGCCAATGCACTAGGCGCTAATGATCTCGATATTGATAAAATTGAAATTGTTCCGGGAACAGCCGCCGCTTTGTACGGAATGAATGCTATTAATGGTTTAGCCAACATTCAAACTAAAAATCCATTTGAATACCAAGGAATTAGTATTCAACAATTGACTGGTGTAAATCATGTTGGAAATATCGACAGATTTTCGCCTAAAATATATTCGCAGTTTAATTTGAGATATGCTCAGGCTTTCAATGAAAAATTCGCTTTTAAAGTAAACGCTTCTACAACGGGCGGAACTGATTGGGTTGCTGATGACAGAACCGATTTAGCTCCAAATGCAAATGCTTCAACAGGTTTATTTGGTGCCGATAATCCGGCTTATGATGAAGTGAATGGTTACGGAAATGAATCGGCAAACCGAAAAACTTTAAACTTAAATGGCAAAAATTATGTCGTAGCCAGAACGGGTTATCGCGAAACGGATATTTCTGATTATGACATTAAAAATTACAAAGCAGATATTGGATTTTACTTTCGCCCGAAAAAAGGACATGAACTGGCTGTAACGTATAAAACCGCTCTTATCAATACAATTTATCAGCGTTCGAATCGATTTAGACTTGACAATTATACCTTAAATCAATTTGCGGTAGATTATCATACTCCTATTTTTCAGGTAAAAGCGTATGCCACAACCGAAAATACCGGAAACTCCTATAACATGCGTTCTTTAGCCGAGAATATGGATCGCGCATACAAATCAGATGATAAATGGTTTGCCGATTATGCAACGGCCTACAAAAATGCAATTACAAACGGCGCAGATGTTGCCAGTGCGCATAAAATTGCCAGAACAACATCTGACCAAGGCAGGTTTGAACCCGGAACCGAGGCTTACGAAGAAAAGAAAAGTGAGTTAATTAACATTAACAATTGGGATATTGGTGCCGCTTTGCGTGTAAAATCGACTTTGGTTCATGGCGAAGGTTTGTTTAATTGGGATAAAGCTTTTTCTTCTTTCTTCGAAAAAATCGAGGCTAAATTGTTAAGTGGTTTCGATTACAGAAATTATATTATTGTTCCTGATGGAAATTATTTTATAAATCCGGTTAATGCTTCTGAAAATCTTACCTATCAAAAAACGGGAGGTTTTACTCAATTAACAAAGGACATTTTCGATCATAAGCTTCGATTGAGTGCTACACTGAGAATTGATAAAGCCGATTATTTTGATACTAAATTTACGCCTCAATTTACTGCTGTTTATTCTCCAAAAGAAACCATTAATTTTAGGGCTTCCTATCAAAATGGGTATCGATTCCCAAGTATTTTCGAAGGCTTTTCTAACGTAAATTCAGGCGGTGTAAAACGTGTGGGCGGTTTGCGAATCATGTCTGACGGAATTTTCGAAAACTCTTATACAAAAGCTTCTATAGATAAATTTCAGGCACAGGTAAATACTGATGTGAACACAAATGGTTTGACTCAAGCGCAGGCGATCGAAAAAAACAAAAACACAATTCAAAAAAATCCATATACCTATTTACAACCTGAATTTGTAAAGTCTTTTGAATTTGGTTTTAGAGGAATCGCTCTGAATAGAGATCTTTATATTGATGCCGATTTTTATTACAACTCGTATAAAAACTTTATTGCTCAGGTCGAAGCCAGTGTTCCAAATACTTCAGATCCAAACTTGATTCCGACTGCTTTATATTCTAAAAACTCCCAAAATCGATATCGATTATGGACCAATTCTAAAAGTAAAATTTACAATTACGGCGGAAGTCTGGGTTTAAAATATCGCTTTAACGAAACTTTTTCTGGTTTAACCAATCTTACCTACACCAAACTTGACAGAACGGATGATAAAGACGGACTTGAAGATGGTTTCAATACACCTGAATTTAATGTAAACGGAACTTTGATCGCTCAAAATATCTGGAAAAATCTTGGTACAAGTGTAACGGCACGTTATCAAAACAATTTCGATTATGTTTCTTTTTTAGTGAGCGGTACGGTTCCCGCGTATTGGTCTATGGATGCTCAGGTTAATTACTATTTCAAAAAATCAGGTATTACAACTAAATTAGGAGGAACAAATGTTCTTAATAAAGCTTACACTTCTATTTTGGGCGGACCATCTATTGGCGGATTGTATTATTTGTCTCTAGTCTGGGAAACCCGGAAAAATCTAAACTATAACCCAATAAACTAATCATAAACAACCAAAAATCATTTTTTAACCATCAGTATTCATTTTAAAACATACTGAAAAATTGTAAATTTATGAAAGCAAAATTTATTGCCTTACTGCTCTTTCCGCTCATCGGATTTTCGCAGCAAAACAATTCAAACCAAACCGATTCTTTAAAAGTTTCTAATGTTTTTATTTTGGGAGAAGTTATCGTAACCAATCATCAAAACAGAGACACCTTAAGCCGGGTAACCACAAAAGAAATGCAATCTCAAAACAAAGTAGACGTTTCGAGAGCATTAAACATGCTTCCGGGAATTAGTTTAACAGCATCCGGACCACGAAATGAATCGATGGTTTCTGTTCGAGGTTTTGATTTAAGACAGGTTCCGGTTTATATGGACGGAATTCCGGTTTATGTTCCTTATGATGGTTATGTAGATTTGGCGAGATTCACCACTTTTGATTTGGCTGCGATTGATGTTTCAAAAGGATTTTCCTCGATACTTTATGGACCAAATTCGCTTGGAGGCGCGATTAATCTTGTTTCCAGAAAACCTTCAAAGAAATTAGAATACGACGGTTCTTTAGGAATGATCAACGAAAACGGATACAAAGGAAACATCAACATTGGTTCTAAGCTGGATAAATTCTATTTTCAGGGCGGTTTCTCTTATTTAGACCGAGATTCATTCAGAATGTCTTCTAATTTTGTTCCAACAGCAAATGAAAACGGAGGGCAAAGAGACAATTCATATCGAACAGATCAAAAAATCAGTTTTAAAGTGGGCTGGACTCCCACCGAAAAAAGCGAATATGCATTTGGTTACATCAATCAGCAGGGCGAAAAAGGAAATCCTGTTTATACCGGAAACGATCCTTTAAATACGCTTTTACTGAAACCACGATATTGGCAATGGCCGGATTGGGATAAGGAAAGTTTTTATTTTATTTCGAATTCTAGTTTCGATGACAAAAACAGTTTCAAAACCAGATTGTATTTTGATCGTTTCAAGAATACGCTCGACAGTTACGACGATGCCACTTATTCGACACAAACCAAACCTTATGCTTTTGAAAGCATTTACAACGATTATACCTATGGCGGGAATTTAGAATACAACACCAGGTTTATCCCAAAAAACGAGCTAAAAGTTGCTTTTCAGTTTAAAGAAGATGTGCATCGTGAGAACAATCTTGGAGAACCTGTACGTCATTTTATAGACAATACCGTTTTAATTGGAATCGAAGATATTTACAAAGTAAATTCTAAACTTACCATAATTCCCGGCGTGAGTTACAACATCAGAAAAAATACAGAAGCCGAAGATTACAACAGCACTACAAAAGTAATTTCAGATTATCCATCGGCAGATGCAAGTGATGCTTTTAATGCTCAGATAGGTTTCTTTTATCATTTAAATCAAGATCAGAAATTGGGCGCAACGGTTTCTCAAAAAACAAGATTTGCCACCATCAAAGACCGATATTCATACCGAATGGGAACGGCAATTCCGAATCCGGATCTAAAACCGGAGAAAGCTACTAATTACGAATTAAATTATACGGCCAATTTATTCAGCAAAGTTACCTTTCAAACCGCATTTTTCTATAGTTCTCTAACCGATGCTATTTTAAGCGTAAGCAACGTACAGCCTGGAAAATCTCAAATGCAGAATTTTGGCAAAGCCGAATATCTTGGCGTTGAAGCACAAATTAATTATACTGTTTTAGATAATCTTTCGCTTAACTTCAATTATACTTATCTTGAAAGAAACAATATCACAAACCCAAATATTCATTTTACCGATGTTCCAAATACAAAAGTTATGGGTACTATAGAATATCAGCCTATTAAAATACTGCGATTTATCGCTAATTCTGAATTTAATTCTTCTCGTTTCAGTACAAGTTACGGCGCAAGAGTTCCAGACTACACGCTTTTAAATTTTTATGGTTCGGGTAAAATCGCTAAAAATTTCAGCATCGATGCCGGAATCAATAATATTTTCGACAAAAACTATTGTCTTGTAGAAGGTTATCCGGAAGAAGGCCGCAATTTTTTCGTAACTCTTCGCTTTTTCAATAATTAAAATCAAAAAAAATATGAAAACACAACATTACATTCTCGTTCTTCTAATTGCATTTTCATGCACAATGTGTAATTCTTCTAAAAAAGAAAAAGAAGATACTGCAATAACCGAAAAAGTTTCTAAACCAGATAACGACAAACATCCGGTTCTTACCCCAGCCGATAGTTTAAAATTAGTTAATCATGAAATTGAAGTAAAAGGCGATGTCGAATTTCCACTTCGCTTAAGTGTCGATTCTTTAAAAAAGATGAAAGTGGTTACCATCGATAACTTTAAAGTGGTGTGTCAAAGCGGTCAAGTTAAAAAAGACGATAAAGTTTGCAAAGGTGTTCTTTTAAAAGACATTCTAGAAAAAGCCAAAATCAAACAAGACGGACATAAAGACCGCAATTTTTATATCGTAGCCAGAGCTTCAGACGATTATAAAGCTACTTTCTCCTGGGCAGAAATTTTTAATAATCCAACTGGAGAAAACACTTATGTTCTTTTTGAAGAAAACGGAAAACCGGTAAAAAGCGGTGAAATGATCTTAATTTGTAAAAACGATATTAAAACCGGACCAAGACATGTTTACTGGTTAAAAAGTATTGAAGTTAATAGAGTGAAATAGTTTTTTTTTAAGGTTCAGAGATACAAAGTGGCAAAGGTTCAAAGTCTTTTGTCACTTTTTTTTACTAAACAAACGCAAAACTTTACACACTTTGCTGTTAAATAAAACTTTATTCGATATCTAATCGTACATTTATAGTATAAAAGTTCGTTAATAACTTTAAATAAAGAAATTCTTTATTATTTTTACCACATAATTTTAGCATATATGAGTTCTAACTTTGATAAATTTCAAAAACGCAGGTTAATTTCCTCTTATTTTTCGGTAGTCTTAAGTGTTTTCTTGGTTTTATTCCTTTTAGGAGTACTGGGATTATTCATTATTAATTCCAAAAAACTGGCAGATGATTTTAAAGAAAAAATCGCCATGACAGTTTTCTTTAAAAATGAAGCTAATGACAGCGTTATCAAAGCTTTTAATACCGAATTAAAAAGAGCTCCTTTTGCCTTATCTTATGTTTATGTAACCAAAGAAAAAGCGGCAAAAGAACATACCGATATTATTGGCGAAGATTTCCTAACTTTTTTGGGCGAAAACCCATTATTGAATTCGTACGATATTCACTTAAAAGCCGATTACGTAGAACGTGACAGTATCTTGAAAATAGAAAGTGCTTTACGCAAAAACACTATGATCGAAGATATTGTTTACGACAAACAATTGGTAAATCTGGTAAATGACAACATCAAAAAAGTAAGTATGTGGATTTTGATTATCAGCGGTTTCCTTACTGTAATTGCTGTTTTGTTAATCAATAGTTCACTTCGTCTATCTATTCACTCGAATCGTTTTATCATTAAAACCATGCAAATGGTGGGCGCTACAAAATCGTTTATTCGTAAGCCTTTTGTAACTCGCAGCGTAAAACTAGGAATGCTTGGCGCTTTATTAGCGATTATCGCTCTTATTGGTCTTTTATTCTATGTAGAAACGAATTTCCCTGGATTAGGAATTTTAGAAGACAAAGCTTTAATCGGATTGGTATTATTAGCCGTTTTCGGATTAGGAGTTTTAATTACATGGGTAAGCACGCATTTTGCAACACAGCGTTTCTTAAATTTAAGAACTGACGATCTTTATTAATTTTAGATTGTTAGACTGTAGATTTTAGATTAAAATATAAACTCATATAAAATAGAGGATAAGATTGCTTGGTTCCTCGCAATAACAAAATGAAAAATAACAATAATAAAGAAGAAGTACAACAAAAACAGGAATTCCTTTTTGACACTGTCAATTACAAAATCTTATTGATTGGAATTGGGGTAATTGCATTAGGATTTATTTTAATGTCTGGCGGCGGAAGTGATAATCCAAATGTTTTTAATGAAGATGTTTTTAGTTTTAGACGTATCCGTTTAGCTCCAACAACTGTTTTAATTGGTTTTGGAATCACGATTTATTCTATTTTCAAAAAATCTAAATAGACAACTTAGACATTTTAGATTTCTTAGATCTTTAGAATAATCTTTTCTAAAAAATCTAAGAAGTCTAATATTCTAATAATCTAACAATCTAATAAATGAATACATTACAAGCTATCGTTCTTGCCATTATTGAAGGAATCACAGAATTTTTACCTGTATCTTCAACTGGACACATGATTATTGCGTCTTCTTTTTTTGGAATCGCACACGACGATTTCACTAAACTTTTTACCATTGTTATTCAGCTTGGCGCGATACTTTCGGTTGTAATTTTATACTTCAAACGTTTCTTTCAGACTTTTGATTTTTACTTTAAACTTTTAGTTGCTTTTATTCCAGCTGTAGTTTTAGGATTATTATTAAGCGATTTTATCGATGGCTTATTAGAAAACCCTGTTACAGTTGCTGTTTCACTTTTAATTGGAGGTCTAATTTTATTAAAAGTTGACGAATGGTTCAATACTCCAAACACAGCAGAAACTTCACAAGAAATCTCGTATTTACAAGCTTTTAAAATTGGTTTATTCCAATGTATCGCCATGATTCCGGGAGTTTCCAGAAGTGGTGCAAGTATCGTGGGCGGAATGTCTCAAAAATTATCTAGAACAACTGCTGCCGAATTTTCATTTTTCCTTGCAGTACCAACTATGCTGGGAGCAACAGCAAAAAAATGTTACGATTATTATAAAGCCGGATTCGATTTATCTCACGATCAAATCAATATGTTGATTATAGGAAACATCGTTGCTTTTATTGTAGCACTTTTGGCAATCAAAACCTTTATTGGATTTTTAACTAAAAACGGTTTCAAAGTTTTTGGTTATTATAGAATCATTGCCGGAATCATTTTATTATTGATTCACTTTTTCATTCACCCGCTTACCATTATATAATGACACCTGAAGAATATTTAGACGGACAAGTTTTACTGATAGACAAACCTTTAAAATGGAGTTCGTTTCAAGCTGTCAATAAATTAAAATACCTTTTAATCAATAAAGTCGGGCTTCCTAAAAAATTTAAAATTGGTCATGCCGGAACTTTAGATCCTTTGGCATCTGGCCTTTTATTAATCTGTACCGGAAAATTCACCAAAAGAATTTCTGAACTTCAGGGGCAGGCAAAAGAATATACGGGAACATTTTATATTGGAGCCACTACTCCATCGTATGATTTAGAAACCGAAATCGATCAGACTTTCCCAACGGAACATATCGATGAGGCTTTAATTCACGAAACGGTAAAACAATTTTTAGGTGAAATCGATCAAAAACCGCCTATCTTTTCGGCCATTAAAAAAGACGGTATTCGTTTATACGAGCATGCACGTGCCGGAGAAACAGTAGAAATTGCAAGTAGAAAAACGACTATTCACGAATTTGAAATTACAAGAATCGCATTGCCAGAAATAGACTTTAGAGTAGTATGTTCTAAAGGAACTTACATTCGTTCTTTAGCTTATGATTTTGGAAAAGCCATGAATTCTGGTTCGCATTTAACGGTTTTACGCCGAACTAAAATTGGCGATTATGATGTAAAAAATGCGATTGATATTACTTTGTTTGAGGAGAGTTTAACTTCTTAAAAACAAGAAGCACATTACATATGTGATTTGTAATGTGCCTACTTCTAAAAATAATGTTGCTCCATACTTGTTTGCTTTTTAATAGTGAGGAATATTTTTGCCTCCAAACAAGTACGTTGAAAAAAAATCGTAAAACCTTTCGAATAACTTTTTCATGATAGTGTTTTTTAATTGTTAATATTAATAGACACCAATAAAAAGAGTAAATCAAAAAATAAATAATAGAAGTGGGTTCAAAGAGCAAGATACATAATTTTGCCTTACAAAAAAACATTTTAGCAAAACATTATCATATTTGTTATCAACACATTACAAACAACACACTGTAAACTATTATTACAAATAAATTTCAAGCTATAATCTGTTATATTTGATATTTTCCATGATTTCGACTATTTCCTGTTGAACAGAAACTCCTTTATCTGCCAAATACCATAATTGCAAATCGGTTTTAATTTTTTCATCAATAGCACCAACTTCTCTTTTATGTTTCGCCATTAATTCAGATGCACCTTTTGGTCTTGGTCCCCAATCTGCTCTTACAATTCCGGCTTCTTTACAAATTACGATAACTTTTGGGATCGCTTTTCCGCCATTTGTTAAGTATTGATTCATTAATTCTTCATTTTCGTCGCGAAGTACAATTCTCAAATCAATCTTTTTATCAGACTCGTGAGCCATTTTATTTAAAATAGGAAGAATCTGCGCTGCATCGCCGCACCAGCCTTCAGAAATTACCAGCCAGATGTAGTGATTATCTAAATGCTGGAGTTTTGAAATCACATCTTCAGAAATCTTGATCGTCTTTTCTAAACGATTCATTCTGGCATCGTTCAGTTTAGAATAATTGGTCAGACTTTCGGATTGTTCATTTCCTGTTGATTTTCCTTCAGATAATAAATCGGTAACTAATTTTCGATATTCAGCATAAGAATGGCTGTTGAATAATGCTTTGGCTACAGTACTTTTCATAGAGGTTTATTTTGCTAAGTATAAAATTAATGATTTTAACAAGACGCAGGAATGACTTTTGTCACATTTGGAGATTATATTTTACGATGAAATTCATTCGTAAATTTTTATTTCCTGTATCAAATTAAAAAACAAATGTATTTTTCCTACAAAATTAAAAAATTATATTCAAATTGAAATAAAAATTTATTTTGTCAACATTATTTTTAAAAATCAGAATATGTCTATATTTGCACAAATTAACGCAACACAAACATGAAATATAAAAGAATTCTTCTAAAACTTAGCGGCGAGGCATTAATGGGTGATCTACAATACGGGATTGACCCTAAAAGATTAGCCGAATATGCAGATGAAATTAAGCAGATTCACGCAAAAGGAGTAGAAATTGCTATCGTTATTGGAGGAGGAAATATTTTTAGAGGCGTTGCTGGTGCCAGCGCAGGAATGGACAGAGTGCAGGGTGATTATATGGGAATGCTTGCCACTGTTATTAACGGAATGGCTTTGCAAGGCGCACTTGAAGATAAAGGAATGAAAACGCGTTTACAGACTGCTTTAAAAATGGAGTCTATCGCAGAACCTTATATTAAAAGAAGAGCTGACCGCCACCTTGAAAAAGGCAGAATTGTAATTTTTGGAGCCGGAACCGGAAACCCATACTTTACAACTGATACTGCAGCTGTTTTAAGAGGAATCGAAATTAATGCTGATGTGATCTTAAAAGGAACTCGTGTGGATGGTGTTTACGATTCTGATCCGGAAAAAAATGCTTCGGCTGTAAAATTTGATTTCATCTCGTTTGACGATGTCCTTAAAAAAGGATTAAACGTAATGGATACAACTGCTTTTACTTTAAGCCAGGAAAATAAACTGCCAATTGTTGTTTTTGATATGAACAAAATTGGAAACCTATTAAAAATCTGCGAAGGCGAAAACATCGGAACTGTAGTAAATATTTAGACTGCTTAGATTATCCGAAGATTAGATTAATAACAATCTTTATAATTTTCAAAAGCAATTTCAAAAAATAAAATAACATCGTTAGCAAATTAGAAGAATACATTTTTAAGTCTAAAAATCTAACCTTCTAAAAATCTAAAAATCTAAAAAAAATGAGTGAAGAAATAGATTTTATATTAGAAAGTACTGAAGAATCTATGAATGGTTCTATTGCACACTTAGAAAAAGAATTTCTAAATATTCGTGCAGGAAAAGCATCTCCAGCAATGTTAGGGAGTGTTTTTGTAGATTATTATGGTTCAGCAACACCACTTTCTCAAGTGTCAAAAATTAGTGTTCCTGATGCAAGAACAATTACTTTACAGCCTTTTGAAAAAAACATGCTGCAAGTTATTGAAAAAGCAATCATGATTGCTAATATTGGTTTTAACCCAATGAATAATGGTGATGTTATCATCATCAGCGTACCGCCTTTAACAGAAGAGCGCCGCCGCGATTTAGCGAAACAAGCAAAAGCGGAAGCGGAAGATGCTAAAATTGGTGTTCGTAATGTTCGTAAAGACGCAAATACTGATATCAAAAAATTAGAAAAAGAAGGAACTTCTGAAGATGTTTGTAAATCTGCAGAAGAAGAAGTTCAAAACTTAACCAATACATACATTAAAAAAATTGATGAGTTATTAGCTGCAAAAGAAGCTGAAATCATGAAGGTTTAAGTATTTGGAAATGAAATTAAAAAAATCCGTCTGGTAAAATTATCAGACGGATTTTTTTATTCTTATTTTTGCATACCAAAATCAAATACTTTTCGTTTTTGAATCTATATAATTCTCTATGAGGCTATTTTGTTTATTGACTTTATTTTTCACGCTTACCATTCAGGCGCAATTTCAAGTAAGCGGAATTGTAACTGACTCAAACAACAAACCTCTCCCCTTTGCTACTATTACAACTACAGATAACAGCAATACGATTACCGACGTTGACGGGAAATTCATTTTTAAAACCCTTACTAAATTCGGAAATTTTACGGTTTCGTACATTGGTTTTCAAACTAAAATTATTGCTTTAGCTGAAAATAAAAAGTTTTACTCGGTTTCATTATCTCAAAAAACAGACGATTTAAAAGAAGTTATCGTTTCTAATGAAAATCCGGCTTTGACCATTATTAAAAAAGTCATTGCAAACAAAAACAATAACAATCCGCAGAAAAGGCTGAAAAGTTTTGATTACAAAAGCTACAATAAACTTATTGTTACTGCCAATCCGGATTCGATTGACGGAAGAATAGATTCATCTGCCGTTTATAAAGATTTCGATAAAAAGAAAATCAACATCGATTCCTCTGATTATAAATTCAAAGAAATCATAAGCAAGCAGCATTTGTTTCAAACCGAAAAAGTATCTCAATATCAGTTTGGCAACAATAAATTAAAAGAAACCGTTCTGGGCACCAAAATAGCTGGATTTAAAAACCCTATTTACGAAGTTATTGCTTTCAACTTACAGTCAATTTCTATTTACGACAACAAATACGAGCTTTTTGAAACCAAGTACGAAAACCCCATTTCGAATACTGCACCTTCGACTTATAATTATAAATTATTAGATACGGTAAACATAAAAGGACGTGAAACCTTTATGATTTACTTTAAGAACAAACAAAAAAGAAGAACTTCGGGCTTAGAAGGCGTTTTATATATTGACTCACAAAATTTTGCGATTGCCAAAGCTATAATGCGCATAAAAGGCGTTTTGGATATCAGCGGTATTCATGAATTTGATTACGTGCCAAATGAAAAAGTATGGTTTCAAAGCAATACTACTTTTAAAATCGTAAAAGGAAAAAATGACGATGACATTAAGATTTTAGGCGGCACGATTCAGTTTGACGGAGATGTTGCCGAAGATTATGAGCCGAGAAAAAAAGCGGCTTCGGATTTTACTTATCTGCTTTCTGAAAGCAACAATTTTGATATTCATTACAATACCGATACTCCTATAAAAAACCCATCTCTTTATATCGAAATTAAAGACGATGCAAGCAAAAAACCGGAAGAATTCTGGAATCAGTATCGAAAAGAAATTCTGGATCAAAAAAGCCAGAAAACTTATCAATTACTAGACAGCTTATCCGTAAGCCGAAGGATTGAAAAACGTTTGGGATTTGGACGTAAAATCATCAATGGTTACATTCCTATTGGCCCCATTGATTTAGATTTGAAAAAAATAATCAGTTACAACAATTACGAAGGTTTTCGCTTAGGTCTTGGAGGTATAACCAATGATAAATTTTCTAAAGATTTTAGACTTGAAGGATATACGGCATACGGAACAAAAGACGGTGTTGTTAAATACAATTTAGGCGCCGGCGTTTTATTAGACCAAGATACCAATACCTGGATAAACGGATCATATACAGATGATGTGCGAGAAATTGCAAGTACGCTTTTTGCGGTTGATAAACGTGTTTTTAAAATTTATGATCCAAGGCCAATCAACATTAGTACATTTTACCATTACAACAGCTGGAAAGCGAATGTACAAACGAAGATTATCCCAAAAACCGAAGCTGTTTTAGAATTAGCCAGAACCTATGTGGAGCCAAAATTTGATTATCTTTTTAATTACAACGGACAGTTGTATTCTAATTATATCATGACAACGGCCATGCTTTCGATTGTTTGGGCTCCTTTTAGCGATTTTATGCAAACGCCTACAGGAAGAAATGAGTCGGACAAAAGATTTCCGAGATTTACTTTTCAGTATACTCAGTCTTTGCCAAATGTTTTAGACAACGATTTTAATTTTGGAAAAATAGATTTTAAAACCGAATACGAAAAGAAATACCTAAACGGCCAAAAAACGAGTTTACTTTTACAAGGGGGTTACGCTTTTGGTGATGTTCCGCTTACGCATTTGTACAACACAATGCCTAACAACCTTACCAAAGAAACTGTTATTCAGCGTATTACTTTTGCCGGAAGAAACAGTTTCGAAACCATGTTTTTTAATGAGTTTTTCTCGAGTCAATATATCTTTTTCCAGGTCAAACATGGTTTTAACCGAATCAAAATCCTAAAAAAAGTTCGACCTACCATAGTTTTAGTAAGCAGAATGGCTTGGGGAAATATGGAAAAACCAGAGCAGCATGTTGGCCCATCATACAAAACGTTAGACAAAGGTTTCTTCGAATCGGGAATTGAATTAAATAAAATCTACAAAGGTTTTGGTCTCGGCGGATTCTATCGCTATGGTCCAAATCAGTTATTTAAGTTTGAAGATAATATCGCTGTTAAGATTTCTTATGTAATTGATTTGGGATTATAGTTGAAAGTTAAATTCCAATCTTTGCCGAGCTGCTTGCGGAGATCCTTCCTCCGTCAGGATGACAAGATTGTGTAAATCTTTGTCGATCTACGAGTGTGATCTCTCCTCCGTCGAGATGACAAAAAAGCCAGTAAAGCAATAAAAAAAATCCGTATAAATCTGCGTTTCGCTTTAGCGAATCCGTTTTATCCGCGTGCCATCCTGCGAAATACAAAAAACCCCAAACCTCAATCATTACAATCGAAATTTGGGATTTAAAACTATTGGAATTTAAAAAATTATGGTTTCAAAATCAGGACTGACGGTGTGTTATTCAGCCATGTACTTTGAGATTCAATTAATTTTTTCCAGCTGTCTAAACTTATAATCATTAAATTTTGACCATCTAAGAATTCTTTTTTAATTGTTCTGTCATGCATAATCATAATATGATTTGGGGCAATCTGTTCGATAGATCTAATCGTTTCCTGAATCTCACGGGTATTTTTCACATCGCCGCTGGCATCAAGAACCGTGATCTGTGAACCATTATTGTTGATTAATTTTTTGGCATAATCAATTAAAAAAGCGTCTTCTTTACTAAAAATAGGTATAAAAACCTGATCTACTTCTTCCAGTTCTTTATCGATAAAAATACCAACCGGCATTTTGGCTTTGGTAATAATGTGACGAGTCCTTTCGTCAAAAGGATTATTTTCGAATAAACCTTCTTTTCCGGTAAACTTATCGATTAAACGATCCGGGTTTACAATTCGGGTTGTGAATCCAAGGATTTTTCCAAGTAAAGTTCCGTCAAAAATAGATTGTCCTAAACCAACCAGTAATAAATCATATTCTCCTTGGTTTGCCGAGTCAATAATATCAGTATCAATATCATTCGACACTTTAAATAAACTCACCATATTTTGATTCAAACGCTGTGATTCTTCGATAACCGGAACCAGCATTTTACGTTCATGATCTTTAACATCAAATGAATGTATCTCTGTACTTAAAGACAAATGCATCGCTGTTACAATCGAGTTGTCTCCTTGTTTTTTAACTAAACTGTTGGCAATTCTCAAAAGTTTTTTTCCTCTTTCGGGAGTCGCAAATGAAAGCAGAATTTTGTATTTGCTTTTATTTCCAATTTCCTGAGGAATAGCCGTTATTTTATCTTTAAAAATAAAGCCGATAAAATCTAAAGCCGGACCTGTCATAAAAGTTGTTACCAAAGCCATAATTACCATCATGGTAAAAATTTCTGTAGATAAAACACCAAGGTCATAACCAATATTTAAAACAACAAGTTCCATTAAACCTCTTGTATTCATCAAGGCTCCAATTGCTAAACTGTCTTTCCAGTTCTGGCCTACGAATTTTGCGGCTAAAGCACTTCCAAGGAATTTACCCGCAACAGCAACCGCAATAATTAATCCGGTGATTTTCCATAATTCAGGATCATTAAGCAAACCTATCTGTGTACGCAAACCTGTAAACACAAAGAATAATGGCAATAAAACAATTATAGCAACATCTTCAACTTTCTCAATAAATATGTTTCTGAATTTATTGTTTTCCGGCATAATGGCTCCCGCTAAGAAAGCTCCGAATAAAGCGTGAATTCCAATTAATTCAGCAGCATACGCTGAAACTAAAAGTGTAATAAAGAAAATAGCAACAACAGGTTTGTTTAAACTTTCACGTGTTGAATTTAAATCTCCAACACGTTTTAGGAACGGACGAACGATTTTCAACATAATGATTACATACAAAATCGCTAAACCAATTACATATAAGGAGCTCGTAAATGAACCTGCTTTTACAATTGCAATTACAACGGCCAAAATACACCAAGCCGTAATATCATCAGCAGCGGCACAAGTAATGGCAATAGTACCCAATTTGGTTTTCTGCATACCGCGTTCCTGAACAATTCTGGCCAGAACCGGAAATGCCGTTATGCTCATGGCGATTCCCATAAATAATCCGAAAGAAGAAAATTCGACACCAACTGGCGCAAAAGTATGGTAAATAAAATAGGCTAATGTTAATCCTAAAGCAAACGGAATAACAATACTGGCGTGGCTGATAACAACTGCGTCATGCGCTTTGTTTTTCAGTACTTTTAAATCCAGCTCCATCCCAATAACGAACATGAAAAGGATTAAACCAATCTGACTTAAAAATTGTAAGTTTCCTAAAGATTCTTTTGGAAATAAAGCGGCTGAAAACTCCGGAAAATACATTCCCACTAAAGATGGCCCTAAAACAATACCGGCAATCATTTCTCCAATTACAGATGGCTGTCCTATTTTTCTAAAAAACCATCCAAACAAACGCGCCACCAAAATAATAGTCACGATTTGTGCCAATAAAATAGCTAACGGATGCTGTAAGTTTTCGACCATTGAATGCAGGAAATCATTCCAATGATTGCTTTCGATTTTTTTCTTAACGATATTACGCCCCACTTCAAGAGCAGCGCCTTTTGAAATTACCCAATATATCATAGCGGTAAAACCACCAATAATAGTTACGTAGAATAAAGAGTTTTTAATGTTATTCATAACTCGTTCTTTTAATTTATTGCCGCAAATATCAGAAGTGAGTTTTACGTAGAAAAGCAAATTTCGAGCTAATTTTCAATGTATGTAATAAGTGGGAAAAACTTTGTAATAAGTTATAATTTCACCTTTTTCAAAAACTCAGAACGATAGGTTTCACTTAAAATTAAAGTCGTGTTTTTATTGTTTTCTTCAACGTGATGCAACACAATTTCGTTATGATTAAAGAATTTTATTGCTTTAACAGCAATGATTTCTTTTTTGTTTATTCGGCAGAAATTAGCTTCCGGCAATTCGTTTAAAAGCGTATCAAATTTTACGTTTTTCAAGTTGAGGAAACTTCCATCGGCAAGTAAAACGGTTTTATCCCGGCTGTCGCTTACCGCGGTTTTGATGTATTGAATTTGATTAAAATACAGCAGTGTTTTTCCTTTGTCTGTATTTAACTGAATGAATTTTTTGGCCGCATCCGGTTTTTCGAAACGCTCTAAAGCTTTTGAGATTGCTTTTTGCAAGCGTTCGAGTTTTACTGGTTTTGTGATATAATCTACCGCATCGATATTAAAAGCATCGGCTGCATAATCTTTATAAGCTGTGCAAAAAATCACCATTTTATCGTTGAGCAATTCAGCCAGATGAAGTCCGTCCATTCCGGGCATTTCGATATCTGAAATTAATAAATCAAATTCGAGATCAGGAATATCAGATAAAAGTTTCTGCGGATTATTAAACGTTTTTACGATTTCTACTTCGGGAATTTGTTCGCAAAGCATCTTTAAGTACGTTAATCCCGGAAGCTCATCGTCCAGAAGCAAGCATTTCAGTTTTGTATTCAAGTAAATCTATTTTTAAATGAGCAATATAAACATCGTTTTCTACAAACTTATCAAGTTTGAAATTATTCTTGTAAATAATGCGTAATCGATGTTCTAATGTCGCATGGCCAAAACCGCTGCGTTCTTTTTTTAATACTTTTTTATCTGAGATTTTATTAGAAACCGTCATCGAAAAAGCATTATCACGAAATTCAAAAACAACCGAGATAAAAGCATCGGCACTTTGAAGATCGGCATGTTTAAAAGCATTTTCAATTAAATCTATCGAAATTAAAGGCGCTAATAATGGCTGATCGTACAATTTATCATCTTCATTGATATTGGTTTTGATCTTAAGCTCAAAAAGCGGACTGACTTTAATTTTGTTGATTTCGATTAAATTCAGCGCAAAATTAATTTCTTCTTTTGCGGTTACGAATTTCTTTTTGCTTTCGTATAAAATATAATCCAAGACATTCGCCAGTTTATCAAGCGCAAAATAAGTTTGATAAGCATGCGACTGAATCGAATTTAGAATATTCTTAAACAAATGCGGATTCAGTTTGGACTCCAAATTCTCCAGCTGCAAATCGTTTACTTTTACTTCAAGCGCATAAAAACTTTTTTCAGCATCGTCTTTTGCTTTTTTTGCCTGCATTAATTGATACACCATAAAACAAATGATGACAATTAGAAGCAAAAGAATGGCTAAAAAAATTAAAGTTGTGGTATTGTTTTCCTGCATTGTTTATGTAAAATTTAAAAGTTTTTTTTCGTTCACTGATTTTACAGATGCAGCAAACTTATACTGGTTTTTAATTATCTGCTTAATCTGCATGATATTAATTTCTTTCATCCTAAATTAATTGCAAATATGAGAAAAGCTAACGACTAAACAGCTAAAAGAAAGAAAATTATCACAAACAACACTCCTGTAGATTTGTGTTAACATTAAGTAAAATACAATCGATTGTTTATGATTTTGAGCACTTTTCACTACATTTGCATCCATTTTAAAGATTTTATGAAAAACACAATTCAAGTTGGATTTTGGGAGAAATTAGCCCGAATCATACTTAAGAACAGAATTACAATTCTAGTTATCCTATCTATTTTAACAATTTTCCTTGCTTTGCAATGGAGAAACCTTTCTATGACTTATACTGAAGCTAACTTGCTTCCTAAAGATCATATTGCGAATAAAGAGTATCAAAAATTCCTGGATAAGTTTGGTGAAGAAGGAAATCTGGTTGTTATTGGTTTTAAAGATCCTAAGTTTTTTACTCCTAAAAATTATGCAGCCTGGAATGAATTAATGACAGGTTTAAAAAAATCAAAAGAAGTAGATTTAGTTGTTTCCTTAAATGATTTAAAAAAACTGGAGAAAGATACGGTAAACGAAAAATTTGTTTTAACTCCGTTTATCGACCAAAGCAAAGCGCTTGATCCTGCTTATTTAAAAAGCGTTCAATATGATTTGTTTCATAATTTACCTTTTTACGAAGGACTTTTATTTAATAAAGAAAGCGGCAGTGTTCGTTCGGCTATTTACATCAATAAAGCTTTAGTAAATACCGCTGAAAGAAAAACTTTTATACTTGAAAATTTAGTTCCGAAAATCGATAAATTCGAAAAAACTACAGGAATTGACCTGCGCGTTTCGGGAATGCCATACATTAGAACGATTAATGCCGACAATATGAAAGGCGAAATCGGACTTTTTATCGGCGCGGCTTTATTTACCGTTTCCTTGATTTTCTTTTTCTTTTTCCGTTCGTTCAGAGCCACTTTTATATCAATTTGTATTTTAATTGTCGGCGTAATCTGGTCGTTTGGAACACTTGGATTATTTGGTTATAAAATCACGATTTTAACGGCTATCATTCCGCCTTTAATTATTGTAATTGGTATTACAAACTGTATTTTCCTGATTAATAAATACCAGCAGGAAATTAAACTGCATAACAATCAGGCAAAAGCCTTACAGCGTGTTATTTCAAAAATTGGAGTTTCGACTTTAATGACCAATTTAACAACAGCAATTGGTTTTGCAACGTTTATGATTACCGGAAACGATCTTCTTTTTGAATTTGGTCTGGTAACTTCTATCAACGTTATTTCTGTTTATTTACTGACACTTTTTATTGTGCCAATTGTATATAGTTTTATGGCATTGCCAAAAGAAAAACATTTATACCACTTAACTAAAACTTACATTTCGACTTTACTTAATGTGGTTGAAAATTTAGTTAAAACAAAACGTAAATACGTTTATATCATTTACGGTTTGCTTTTGGTTTTTAGTGTAATTGGGGTTTCTCAAATGAAAGTTTCGGGAAGCTTAATTGGTGAAATGCCAAAAAGTGCTTCTTTCTTTAAAGATATTTTATTCTACGAAAAAGAATTTAATGGAGTTATGCCACTTGAAATTATGATTGACACCAAAAAGAAAAAAGGTGTTATGAAAGCATCAACCATTCGTAAAATGGATGAATTGCAAAATACAATTTCAGAAATACCAGAATTGGCAAAACCGGTTTCGATCGTAAATTTGGTTAAATATTCTAAACAGGCTTTCTACAACGGAAATCCGGAATATTACCAATTACCAACTTCTCAGGAGCAGACTTTTATTTTGAGTTACGCTAAAAATGCGACCAAAAACAGCAAAGAAAATTTAATGAAAGCTTACGTGGATTCGACTGGTCAATACGCCCGAATCACGACTTTTATGAAAGATATTGGAACGGATGAAATGGCAAAAGTGGAGAAAAAATTACATTCTAAAATTGATGAAATTTTCCCAAAAGACCGTTACGAAGTTACCGTTACCGGAAAAGCTTTGGTTTTCCAGAAAGGAACTTCTTATTTAGTCGACAACTTAATTGAGTCATTGATTTTTGCAATTTTAACGATCGCAATTCTGATTTTATATTTATTCCGATCTTTTAAAATGGTAATGGCTTCGGTAATTACGAATATTTTGCCACTTTGTATCACATCTGGATTAATGGGTTATTTTGGAATTCCGTTAAAACCATCGACAATTTTGGTGTTTAGTATTGCCTTCGGAATTTCGGTTGATAATGCGATTCAGTTTATGGCGAAGTACAGACATGACTTGCTTCAAAGCGGCGGAAAAGTAAAGAAATCGGTTTTCAGCGCTTTAAGAGAAACTGGAATCAGTACTTTTTATACATCTGTAGTTTTGATTTTAGGTTTTGCCACTTTTACATTGTCAAGCTTCAGCGGCACTATTGCTCTTGGAGGATTAATTTCTTGTACTCTGGCTTTTGCAATGTTTGCCAACCTGGTTGTACTGCCTTCGCTGGTTTTGACTTTTGAAAAAAAGAAAACGAAGAAAGAGGAATTGGATAATTTGGAGGACTAATGTTTTTTCGCCACGACCCAAGCGATAGCGAACAGGCGAAGCAATTACACGAATTAACACGAATTCTTTTTTATACTCAACGCTAAGTCATTGCGAGGAACGAAGCAAACTCATTTGCAGAATCAAGTCCTGTCATTATTGTCGTGAGGTTGCTTCGTTCCTCGCAATGACAGACTTATTATGAAACCGAATGCCCTAGCCCTGATCGTAGCGGCATCCTTTCTATTTTTTCTTTAAAAATAGAAAGATACAGCGGAGAGCAGGAAACAGCTTCAAAAATTAATTATTATCGTTTATATTTGCAATTCGATATAAAAAACACTGATTTTATTTTAATGTAAAATCAGCAATCTAAATCTAAAATTAAAATGAAACACACAAAGGTTAAAGACTTATTAAACAGTACGACGACGCTACAGGAAGTGAATGCAAAAGGATGGGTGAGAACTTTTAGAAATAATCAGTTCATCGCGCTTAATGACGGTTCTACCATTAATAATATACAATGTGTTGTTGATTTTGAAAATACACCGGAAGAGACTTTAAAAAGAATCACGACCGGAGCTTCGGTTTCTGTATTTGGAACTTTGGTTGAAAGTAAAGGTGCGGGTCAGAAATATGAAATTCAAGTAAACAAAATTGAAATTCTTGGAGATTCTGATGCAGAGAAATTCCCAATGCAGCCTAAAAAACACTCTTTGGAGTTTTTACGTGAAAACGCTCACTTACGTGTACGTACAAATGCTTTTGGAGCTATTATGCGTGTGCGTTCAGTATTATCATTTGCGGTTCACAGCTATTTCCAACAAAAAGGTTTTGTTTACGTAAACACACCAATTATCACCGGAGCTGATGCTGAAGGTGCTGGAGAAATGTTTCAGGTAACTTCATTGCCTTTGGATAATCTTCCAAAAACAGAAGAAGGAAACATTGATTTCAAAAAAGATTTCTTCGGAAAACATACGAACTTAACCGTTTCTGGACAATTAGAAGGAGAAACTTTCGCTATGGCTTTGGGTCAGATTTATACTTTTGGACCAACTTTTAGAGCAGAAAATTCAAATACTTCTCGCCACTTGGCAGAATTCTGGATGATCGAGCCGGAAGTTGCTTTCAACGATCTTGATGACAACATGGATTTGGCTGAAGATTTTATTCAGTACGTAATTAAATATGCTTTAGACAACTGTAAAGATGATTTGGCGTTTTTAGAAGGAAGACTTCTGGAAGAAGAAAAATCAAAACCTCAGGCTGAAAGAAGCGAAATGGCTTTGTTAGAGAAACTGAACTTTGTTTTAGAGAACAATTTCAAACGTGTTTCGTATACAGAAGCAATTGATATTTTAAGAGATTCTACTCCAAATAAAAAGAAGAAATTCCAATACCTTATCACGGAATGGGGTGCTGATTTACAGTCAGAACACGAACGTTATTTAGTTGAAAAACACTTTAAATGTCCGGTAATTTTATACGATTACCCAGCAAACATTAAAGCGTTTTACATGCGTTTAAACGACAATACTGAGCCAGGAAGAGAAACAGTTCGTGCAATGGATATCCTTTTCCCTGGAATTGGAGAAATCGTTGGTGGTTCTGAAAGAGAAGAGCGTTACGATGTTCTTGTTCAGAAAATGGAGACACTTGGAATTGATAAAGAAGAATTATACTGGTATTTAGACACCAGAAGATTTGGATCAGCAACTCACGCAGGTTTCGGTTTAGGATTTGAACGTTTGGTATTGTTTGTAACAGGAATGACAAACATTAGAGACGTAATTCCTTTCCCAAGAACTCCTGGAAGCGCTGAGTTTTAATCTGAGGTTCTAAGGAACTGAGGTACTAAGGTTCTAAGTTTTTAAAATATAAATAATTTAAATCGAATTAATTCGTCAATATAAGATGCTCAGAACCTTAGGAGCTTAGCATCTTAGCACCTTTTTTTATGCTAAAGCAATTTTTAAATTTAAAATTATCCCAAAAATTATCTCCACAGCAAATTCAGCTGATGAAGTTAATTCAATTGCCTACGCAAGCTTTTGAACAGCGTTTATTAGAAGAAATGAACGAAAATCCGGCTCTTGAAGCTGGTAAAGAAGATGAATACGAAGCTGACGAATTCGCTAATGAAGATTACGACGATTATGATGATGCAGAATCTGACAGAATTGAAGCAGACGACATTAACATTGACGAATATCTAAGCGACGACGATACTCCGGATTATAAAACTCAGGTTAACAATTACAGTGAAGACGAAGAACGCGAAACGCCTTTTGCTTCGCCAATCAGCTTTCATCAGGATTTAATCAATCAGCTTAATACTTTTATTTTAAACGATGAAGAACGCGAAATCGCCGAATTCCTTGTTGGAAGTATTGACGATATGGGTTACATCCGCAGAAGTATTCCAGATATTGTAGACGATATGGCTTTTACTCAGGGAATTTATACTGATGAAGCAATGGTCGAAAAAATGATGACTGTTATTCATGAATTGGAGCCTTCGGGAGTTGGAGCGCGCGATTTGCAGGAATGTTTGTTGTTACAATTAAAGCACAAAACACCAACAGAATATGTTGACTTGGCAATTGATATTATCGAAAACCAGTTTGATGCTTTTACAAAGAAACATTACGACAAACTATTACAAAAATACAGCGTTTCGAACGAACAGCTTAAAAAAGCGATTCACGAAATTGAAAGATTAAACCCAAAACCGGGCGGTTCTTTTACAGGAAACAATAAAGTGACAGAAAATGTCGTTCCAGATTTCGCCATCAGAATTGTCGACGGCGAACTAGAATTGACTTTAAACGGACGAAATGCTCCTTCCCTGCATGTTTCTAAAGATTATCAGGAAATGATGCAGACGTATAAAGATTCTCGTGATAAATCATCGGCACAAAAAGATGCAGTTCAGTTTATCAAACAAAAACTGGATTCGGCCAAATGGTTTATCGATGCAATCAGACAGCGTCAGGAGACTCTTTTTGTTACTATGAATGCGATTATGCATTATCAGGAAGAATATTTCTTAGACGGAGACGAAACCAAACTAAAACCAATGATCTTAAAAGATATTGCGGATATGGTTGGTTTAGATATTTCGACCATTTCGCGTGTTGCTAACAGCAAATATGTTGAAACACCATACGGAACAAAATTGATCAAAGAATTTTTCTCTGAAGCCATGAAAAACGATCAGGGTGAAGATGTTTCGACTTTAGAAATCAAAAAAATTCTTCAAAATACCATTGAAGAAGAAGATAAAAAGAAACCGCTTCCAGACGATCAATTGGCCGAAATCTTAAAAGAAAAAGGATATCCAATTGCGAGAAGAACTATTGCAAAATACCGCGAACAACTTGATATTCCGGTTGCAAGAATGAGAAAGAAAATTTAAAATTTCTTTAACCATATAAGAGATATAAGTTCATTTAAAATATCAAAGCCCAATAGATTTAAAATCTATTGGGTTTTGTTTTATAACTATTTTAGAACCTTAGAAGTTTAAATTTTGTCAGGCTGAGCGAAGTCAAAGTCCACTTATGTTACCAAGGCTTCGACTTCGCTCAGCCTGACAATCGTCTTGAAACAACAAACCCGACAATCCCGAGGCTTCGGAACTGTCGGGTTTGCCAACATTGTATTATTTCGAATTATTTATATTGATCCGGTAATATCTTTAAGTCAAACAAAAATGCTTTCTTTTTGTCGCTGTAACTATAGATCAGTGTATAATCATTATCTCTAAAAACCTGAAGTCCCGGATTTCCTTTTGCAGTACTTAAAAGGCTTTTATGAATTTCTTCCTTAATTACGTCAACTTCTGCCGTTTCTTTAGCTACCTTACTCAAGGTTAAATTATACTGAACTACTCTTTCTTCGGGTAAAGTAACGCTGTCTAGGCGAATCCCTTCCTGAATAGGAACCGGACAGGTTTGATTGTATTTTTCGACTAATTCTGTAACTTCGGTATTTACTTCATCTGCTTTTTCAGAAAGAAAAAACTGAAAGAAAACAGCCAGCCCTATGGCAATTACAATTATAACTAATAATAAAATATTCTGTCTTTTTTTACTTTCTTTTTCTGTCATGCTTTTAAAAGTTAAATAGAATTTATAATTTATTTTTCCTGGTTTTTTTTCATTGCTTTAAAGTACGCTGCACGGCTAAGCGGCTCGTATTCTTCGGTTTCGCCAAGCATAACCAATTTATCGTTGTCGGTTTTTCTAAAACTATAATTAGCAAGATTTCCGGTTCTGGTGCAAACGGCGTGAACTTTGGTAACATATTCAGCAGTTGCCATAAGTGCCGGCATTGGTCCAAAAGGATTTCCTTTAAAATCCATATCAAGTCCTGCAACTACCACACGAATTCCCTGATTAGCAAGATCATTACAAACGGTAACAATTTCATCATCAAAAAACTGGGCTTCGTCTATGCCAATAACATCGCAGCCTTGTGCCAAAATTAAAATATTGGCTGCAGCCGGAACTGGCGTTGAGCGAATTTCGTTGGCATCATGAGATACCACCATTTCGTCATGATAGCGGGTATCAATAGCAGGTTTAAAGATTTCGACTCTCTGTTTGGCAAATTGAGCGCGTTTTAATCTGCGGATTAATTCCTCGGTTTTACCCGAAAACATTGATCCACAAATAACTTCAATCCAACCAAATTGTTCTTTGTGATTTACTGTATTTTCGAGAAACATTTTGTATTTTTCTGCCTTTAAAAATGAATAGTTTTTATTACTTTGTACTGGTAATAAATCAACGTAAAAATGTGCTGTTTTACATTTTTCAAAAGTAGAAAATTTTTATCAAATCGGAGATTGGCTGACGCTTATTAACAGAAATAAAAAAATATCAGTCCCATTTCCCTAAGAATAAAGACATTCAGACATCAAATACACTAAAATACCCTTATTCACTATAATTTCAACAGTTATGAAAAAAAAATTGGAAGCCGATTTAATCAGCATTGCACATCGAATTTTGAAGCTTAAAAACAAATCCGATATCAATCAATTGTATCTTGAAACACAGAAATTATATGAGAAACTGGCGATTTTAAAATTTGTTGATGAAAATTTCGACGAAGTAAAACCAACAATCAACCACAGCGAAATAAGCGCTGAGATCGAAACTATCTTTGAAAAAGAAGAAATTCCGGCAGAAATCAAAATTGAAGCTCCTGCTCCAATTGAAGAAATTAAAGCCGAAGAAACTCCTGAACCAGTAATTGTAGAAGAAATAAAGGCGGAAACTCTGGAAGAAATCATTCCTGAAGTAAATATCCCTGAAGAAGCTCCCGAAGAAACGCCTGAACCTGTTGAGGAAATAATCGAAGAACCAATTACGGAACCAGAAGTTGAAACAATTAAAGAAACTGAAAAGGCAGTAGAGCCTAAAAATAATATTGAGGAGTTTTCGTTTACAACCGTAAATGAGTTAAAACCAATTCCTGACTTTATTCCTGCTTTTGAATTAGATCTTGAAGAAGTAAAACAGGAAATAAAAGAAGAAGTTAAAGAAGAGCCTAAAGCAGAAATTAAAGGAACACCAATTCCTATTGCATTTGAAGATTTCGGAATTAATTATGCCGATGCCCAATTTGTAAAAGTAGATAGTTTTGAGGCCGTTTCTCCAGCCACAACTCCTGATTTAAAAGAGAAAAAAATAGTCGAAACAGCGGTTTTAGAAACTTCTAAAGAACCAAAATCAGTTTCTCTAAACGAGAAATTAGCAAAAGGTTTTCATATTGATCTAAATGACCGAATTGCATTTACTAAAAACCTTTTCGGAAACAGTACAGAAGATTACAGCCGTGTTTTAAATCAATTATTAACTTTTGATTCGTATGCAGAAGCGCAAGAATTCATTGAAAACATGGTAAAACCAGATTATAACAATTGGGAAGGAAAAGACGATTACGCAGAACGTTTTCTTGGAATCATCGAGAAAAAATTCTCTTAAAAACACAGATTTACTTCGTCTATTCGCTATCGCTCGAGTCACTGATTCACATGAATCTTACTCG
The DNA here is from genome assembly GCF_058807735.1 of Flavobacterium sp. GW821-FHT12A05. NCBI lineage: Bacteria > Pseudomonadati > Bacteroidota > Flavobacteriia > Flavobacteriales > Flavobacteriaceae > Flavobacterium > Flavobacterium sp. GW821-FHT12A05. The sequence continues at coordinate 130,574 of NZ_JBXAQY010000007.1, forward strand.
GTGTAATTTTTAGAGAAATTAGAATTTGTGTCAATTAGTGCAATTCGTGTTTAAATTATTAAAATAAAATATGTCAAAATTATATATCGTTCCAACGCCAATTGGCAATCTTGAAGACATGACTTTTAGAGCCATTAGGGTTTTAAAAGAAGTCGATTTGATTTTGGCCGAAGACACTCGAACAAGCGGAAAACTGCTAAAGCATTTTGAAATTGGCACGCACATGCATAGTCATCACATGCACAATGAACACAAAACAACCGAGAATTTAATTGCCCGTTTGAAAGCCGGCGAAACCATCGCTTTAATTTCTGATGCGGGAACTCCGGCCATTTCAGATCCGGGTTTTTTATTGACTCGCGCTTGTGTCGAAAATAAAATTGAAGTAGAATGCCTTCCAGGTGCCACTGCTTTTGTTCCTGCCCTTGTAAACAGCGGACTTCCTAATGACAAATTTGTTTTTGAAGGTTTTCTGCCTGATAAAAAAGGACGTCAGACTAGGTTTTTGGCTTTAGCCGAAGAAACCCGAACCATGATCTTATACGTTTCTCCGCATAAACTCGTTAAAACTTTAGCTGAATTTGTGCAGTATTTTGGAGAAGACAGACAAGTCTGCGTTTCGAGAGAATTATCAAAATTACACGAAGAAAATGTACGCGGAACAGCGAAAGAAGTTCTGGCACATTTTGAAAAAACAGCACCACGCGGTGAAATCGTCGTAGTCGTTGCCGGAAAAACAATAACAAAAGAAGCTAAGAAAAGTAAATTTTCAAAAGACGAAGAATAATTTTCGCCACGAATTTCACGAATTAGCACGAATTAAATTGGTGGAAATTTGTGAAATTCGTGGCAAAAAAAACTAATACACAACAACATGAGCATAAAAGCCTTTTTAGAAAAAGTAAAACAAACTCCAACTCAAATAACATTTCCAGAAACCATTGCCGTAATCGAGGAAAATTACAATTTTACTCCAACTGCTTTTCAAAACGGAACGCAGCATAATGCTGCTGGAGAAAATTCAGGTTCTTGTAAATTATTTTCGTTTGCAAAATTGCAAAACTTAAGCAAAGAAGAAACTTTAGCGTGTTTTGGAGCTTTCTATTTTGAAGAAGTTTTAGGTGATCCAAACGGAACAAATCACCAAAACATTAGAAACTTCATCAATTTAGGCTGGGACGGAATCCAGTTTGAAGGAAATGCTTTAGAAGCGAAGTAATATTTTAGATTTTAGAGTGTAGGTTTTAGATTTCTGAAATCTGCATTCTAAAATTTGAACTTTACAAAGCTTTGTCAAAGTTTGAAACTTTGACAAAGCTAAAACCGAATATATCTCTGCTACAGATTAAAATCCTTTTAATCAATGTAATCTGCAGCAAAAAAATTACCTATCAAGATTAAACGATTTTCGTCCCGATAGCTATCGGGACTAAAATCTAAAATCTAAAATCTAAAATCAATAATGCGCTGGACTTTAAAACCAAAACCTTCTGAAGATAAAATCAAACATTTGGCTCAATCCCTAAATGTAGAAGATTTTGTAGCAACACTTTTAATTCAGCGTGGCATTGAAACTTTTGAAGATGCTAAGAATTTCTTTCGACCATCATTAGAACATCTTCACGATCCGTATTTGATGAAAGATATGGATAAAGCCGTTGCGCGAATAGAACAGGCAATTGAAAATCAAGAGAATATTTTGGTTTTCGGAGATTATGATGTCGACGGAACAACAGCCGTTTCGTTGGTTTCCTCTTATTTAAAATCACATTATCCAAATATTGCCACTTATATTCCGGATCGTTATGATGAAGGTTACGGAATTTCTTTTAAAGGAATTGACTTTGCCGATGATAACGGATTTTCATTAATTATCGCGCTCGATTGTGGCATCAAATCAATTGATCATATCGCTTACGCGAAAGCAAAAAACATTGACTTTATTATCTGCGATCACCACAGACCCGGAGAATTTCTTCCGGATGCAGTTGCCATTTTAGATCCAAAAAGAGAAGACTGCTTTTATCCGTATGATGAGTTATGTGGCTGTGGCGTTGGTTTTAAATTGATTCAGGCTTTGGGTCAGAACCGAAATGAAACCATTCAGGATTTAGTTCCATACCTAGATTTAGTGGCAACGGCAATTGCGGCAGATATTGTTCCGATTACGGGAGAAAATCGTGTTCTCGCTTATTTTGGACTGCAGGTAATTAATAGTGATCCAAGACCGGGAATTAAAGCTTTGGTACATCAGGTAAAAAAGAAAGTGCTGGATATTACCGATGTTGTTTTTATTATTTCTCCCCGAATTAATGCGGCAGGAAGAATAAAGCACGGAAATCATGCTGTTGAATTGTTAACTGAATTTGATTTTGAACAAGCACAGCAATTCGCTTCAGAAATCGAACAATACAATGCAGACCGAAAAGATCTGGACAAAAAAATTACTAAAGAAGCCTTTCAGCAAATTTTAGAAAATCAGGAAGAAGAACGTTTTTCTACCGTTGTTTTTCAGGAAGACTGGCACAAAGGCGTTATCGGGATTGTGGCTTCAAGATTAATTGAAACCTATTATCGTCCGACCTTGGTTTTTACGAAAAGCGGTGACAAATACGCGGCTTCTGCCCGATCTGTAAAAGGATTTGATGTTTACAATGCATTAGATGCCTGCGCAGAACATTTGGAACAATTTGGAGGCCACATGTATGCTGCCGGAATGACTTTAAAAGCCGAAAACTATCAAACTTTTAAAGATGCTTTTGAAAAACAGGTTTCATCCACGATTCTGCCTGAAATGCGAACACCGGAAATAGAAATTGATGCCGAAATTAATTTCTCGGATATCACACCAAAACTCATCCGGATTTTAAAACAATTCGAGCCTTTTGGCCCGCAGAATATGACGCCGGTTTTTATGACTTCGGATATAAAAGATACCGGTTACGCCAAAACTCTGGGTGCAGAAGAAGAACATTTAAGACTTTTTGTAAAACAATCTAACTCTGACGGAATTGCCGCAATTGGCTTTGGACTCGGAAAAAAACTCAATATAGCTCAAAATCAAAATCTGTTTCAACTCGCCTATTCAATTGCCGAAAACGAATGGAATGGAACTATTTCAACACAGCTTATGCTGAAAGACATTAGAACAAATGACAACTAAATCAACCAAACCCGATCCTTATCAGGCACTTCGTTATAGAGAATTCAACGTTTTTTTATTATTGCGTTTTGCCATGGTTTTTGCCTGGTCCATGCAGTTTATTGTAATTGAATGGGAAGTTTACAGCTTAACTAAAAATCCACTTTCGTTAGGAATAATTGGTTTAATGGAAGTTATTCCTGCTGTTGGAATGGCCTTATTTGCCGGACATATTGTAGACCAGAAAGAAAAGAAAGGATTATTGGTAAAATGTATTTTAGGATTCTCGATAATTAGTTTCGGACTATTTTTATTGACTTGGCCAAAAGTTGTTGGCGGCTGGTCATCAAATGTAATTCTGTATTCAATTTACGCTTTAGTCTTTTTTGGCGGATTGGTTCGTGCTTTTATGGGACCAACTATCTTCTCGCTTCTATCCTTAATAATTCCCAAAAAAGTATACCCAAATGCGGCAACCTGGAGCAGTTCGGTTTGGCAGATTGGAGCGGTTATGGGACCAGCGCTTGCAGGATTTTCAATTAATTGGATTGGTGTTCATTGGTCGATGTGTCTCGTTTTCGGATTCTCGATTCTTTCCTTAATTGCCTTATCACAAATCAGTGCAAAACCAATCATAAATCCTAAAATTGGAGAATCAATAAAAGACAGTCTTACAGAAGGTTTGACTTTTGTATTTAAAAATCAGGTTGTTTTGGGCGCATTATCACTTGATATGATTGCGGTACTTTTTGGAGGAGCCGTTGCTTTATTGCCTGTTTTTGCTCAAGACATCTTGAAAGTAGGTTCTGAAGGCTTCGGAATTTTAAGAGCTGCTCCTGCTGTGGGCGCTTTTATTACCATGATTGTTTCAGCTTATGTGCCATTATATAAAAATGCAGGAAAGAAACTTTTAATCGCCATATTTGTTTTTGGATTGTCTATCATTCTATTTGGACTTTCTACTTATTTCTGGCTTTCTGTTTTCGCTTTATTTTTAAGCGGACTTGCCGACGGAATTTCGGTAGTAATCCGACAAACTATTTTACAGCTTAAAACTCCTGATCACATGCGCGGACGTGTTGGTGCCGTAAATTCAATTTTTGTTGGATCTTCTAATGAATTAGGTGCATTTGAAAGTGGTGCAACAGCTAAATTAATGGGAGCTGTAACATCAGTTGTATTTGGCGGAAGCGTTACGCTTTTAACTGTTGTCGTTACAGCATTAAAATCACCTACATTTCGAAATTTAGATCTGCACAGAGATATGGAAGATCATCAGAAATTGGAATAGATGATGAAATTTAAAACGATCTTCCTAAAGGTCCATTTAATATCATTAACTATTCTTTTAATCAATTTCCTGATTAATGCTGTTTTTGAAATCGGTTTGGCTTCGGCTTTATGCTTTGTTATTAAAATTCTATTTTATATTTCAGGAGGAGTTTTATTTTTCTATTATATAAAGCCTTTTAAAAAGACAGCTTTATACTTTTCGATCTATATATTTTCGCCTGTTGTTATTTTCTTCAGCTGGCTGACAGATGGTCTTTTTGGAGCTATTTTATCATCATTCTTTATTTTCTTTTTTAATCCAAATGATGTAAGATTTGAAAACGAGCAGATTCAAATAAAAACCAAATTTGAAGGTTTTATGGGGATGTGCTGCAAATATGAAGTAATTGAAAAAAAGTACTATTTATTTGAAAAGAAGTTAACTGAATTTCAATTTGAAAAAGATCTGTATATCAAACAAAATGAGGTTAAAATCCAAAATACGATTTTACAAATACATCTTCGATTAAAAGAGTATGATGGAGAAAAAGACGGTTATATAACTAACGACACAATCCTTAGCATACCCTTAAAAAAATAAATTAGAATAAATGAAATCACTTTTTGTTACTTTAATCTTCGCTTTCTCTCTTTTTGCAAACGGACAGAAACTTTACATTAAAACTTACGGAAACGAAAAGAATAAGTCCATTATTTTTATTCATGGCGGGCCAAGCGGCAACGCTACTTTATTTGAAGGAACAACAGCACAAAATTTAGCCGATCAGGGTTTTTATGTTATTGCTTACGATCGTAGAGGCGAAGGAAGATCGACTGATCCCAACGCAAAGTTTACGTATGAAGAAGCTTTTCAGGATTTAAATTCTATTTATGCAACATATCATCTGACAAAAGCAGTTTTACTCGGTCATAGTTTTGGCGGTTTAGTTGCGACATTGTACACGAATAAGTATCCGAAAAAAGTCAGCGCTTTGGTTTTGGCTGGTGCTTTATTTTCACAGCAGGAAACTTACGATCATATTTTAAACACGCTGAAGAAAAAATACAGCAGCGATTCTGAGCAGTTAAAAAAAATTGACATAGTAGAAAATCTCAATAAAAACTCTGCTGAATATCGAAAAAAATGTTTTGAACTGGCAGGTGAAAATGGCTTTTTTAAAATGCCAAATCCAACTCCTGCATCTAAAAAACTATATGCTGATTATGAATCTGGCGAATTTTATAAAACCAATATCCGAAACAAAAATGCTCCTTTGTTATTCTATCAAAATGAAAAACAAAACAACATCGACAGTAGACCTTTCTTAAAGAAAATTAAAGCTGCAGGAGTTCCCATTTTTGCGATTTACGGAAAAGAAGACGGCATTTTTTCATCAGCACAAATTACTTCTATTAAAAATCTGGCTGGCGAAAATCATTTCGCTTTTCTGGACAACTGCTCGCATTATTTATTCGTAGATCAACAAAAAGAATTTCTTTCCAGTCTACAATATTGGTTGAAATAGTTTTTATTAAAGAATACCTGCACATCAAAAAGCAAATTTCAAAAACAAAACTAACCAACTCAAAATCAATTATTAATAATGTTTTTTAGCTTTTTTTTATGCTTTTCTTAATCATGTATTAATACAAACAGGTTGTATCTTTGCGGCGTAAAAAAAATGCCATGAAGGACATTGAGCAGATATACCGCAACAATTTTGGAATTTCATTTTATTGGAAAGAGGGCAACGAAATTATATCAGATAAAATACAGCTGCTTTTTAAACAAATGGGGTTTTATTTTTCAATTCAGGAATTAAATGAATTTCACGATTTAATTGAAGACTGCGTAATAGACCATAATGATTATGATACGCGCGGTTTAAAACGTGCCTTTGATAAATTTTTATTGAAAACACCTTATGTCGCAATAGATTTAGAAATATCACCAATTGAATTAAATTCTATAAAAGACTTAGTTGAAGGTTCATTATTTCGACTTAAACTTAATGAATATATTTACGGTCCTGGCATGAACTAAAGTATTTCTGCGTATCCCACAAGACGAATCCCAACTTAAACTGTACTATAACCTATCAGTTAAGAAAAGTTTTTTTTCAAATTTTTATGATTTTTTTATTTAGAATTAATATAAATAATATTTATATTTGTTAGAATAAAAGGATTTACGATGAGAGAAATAGAACAGATATACCATAATAATTTTGGAATTGCCTTTTACTGGAAAAGAAATAACCAAACCATTCTTGATAAAGTACAATTGGTTTTTAAGGAAACAGGCTTTTACTTCAGCGTTTCAGAGCTGAATCAGTTTTGTAATTTAATAGAAGACAGCATAATCGAAAACACATGCTGCGAAGCCTGCGAAATGAAATATTCCTGCCATAAATTTTTATTGAAAACTCCTTGTAATTCAATAGATCTTGCCGTTTCTATGACCGAATTAAAATCGATTAAAGATTTGGTTGAAGGCTCTTTGTTTAAAATTGAACTTGACGAATATATTTATGGAGTAGGCTTAAACTAAGAACTATTCTAAATAAATTAACATCATTTTTTCATTATTGAAATATATTTTGATTGTATTCAAAAAAAAGTATATTTACAACAATGAAAAAAACAGGCATTCTTATTATCCTTGTTGTTTTATCGGTTTTCTTAACAAACTGCAGCAACAAATCTGATGAATATATTGATCCGCGTGGTACCGATTACGCTGGTTCTGAAAGCTGCATTCAATGCCATCAGGTTCAATACAATATGGCTTTGCAAAGTTCTCATTTTAAAGCTACTGCCCCAGCAATTTCAGGAAATGTTTTAGGTGATTTTGACAAAGGCAATCACACTTTTATCTATGACAAAGACACTAAACTGGTCATGGAAAAACGCAATGATAGTCTTTATCAGGTTTTATATAAAAACGGTAAAGAAGTTGAAGCACATCGTTTTGAAATTGTTTTTGGAGCCAAACATGCACAGACTTCTGTTTACTGGCGCGACAACAATACTTACGAATTACCTGTTTCTTATTACAACTCTATCAATAACTGGGCTACAAGCCCGGGATTCCCTGCAGATAAACCTTATTTTAATAGAATGGTGGTTAAGGATTGTTATTCCTGCCACGCCTCAAACGCAAGCAGCAGAAGCGTGAATCAAAGTTCTCAGGAGAGAAACTTTATGTCAATGGATGTTGAAGATATTATCGACAAAAAAACCATTGTTTACGGTATTGACTGCGAACGCTGCCACGGACCTGCAAAAAAACATGCTGACTTTCATTTAAAAAATCCAAATATAAAAGTAGCAAACAGCATTACGAGCTTTAAAACATTAAACAGACAGCAAAAACTGGATGCCTGTGCGCTTTGCCACGCAGGAAATGACGGAATGAAAATCAAATCCCGTTTTGATTTTAAACCCGGAAATAGTTTATCTGAATTTTATCGAGATACACGAAGCATAAATGATACAACCCAATTTGATGTACACGGAAATCAATTTCGCTTAATGGCGCAAAGTAAATGCTTTGTAAACAGCAATAAAATGGATTGTATTACGTGTCATAATCCGCATGAAAATGCGTCTAAAAATATGGCTTCCTATTCTAAAATCTGTATGAGCTGTCATCAAGGTTTAAAACACAATAAGAAAACCTTAAAAATAATGCCGGAAAAATTAATGGCAGATAATTGTGTAGAATGTCACATGCCGAAAAAATTATCGGGAGCAATTAAATTCCAGTTATCTAACAGCAAACAACTTTCAAATTATATTTTAAGAACTCACAGAATTGGGATTTATCCGCAAGACAAAAAATAATTATTTTTCGAATTTCTTAAGTTCAAAAGTTTCACCATCAAAAACCCCGTAAGTAAAATATCCAATCCAATCACCCAAATTGGCATATTTAGAGTCCTCTCCTACCGGAATAATCATAGGTAAATGACGATGACCAAATACAAAGTAATTATAATGTTTGGTCTCGAGTTTACGTTTGGCATACAAAACAAGCCATTCGTTTTCTTCGCCTAAAAACTTAACATCTTCGTCGCCTGAAATCAATTTGTTTTTAACCGATAAATATTGCGCTAAACTTACCCCAACATCTGGATGAAGCCACCGGAAAAGCCATTTTGAAAACGGATTTGTAAATACCTTTTTCATTCTTTTATATCCTTTATCGCCAGGGCCTTTTCCGTCGCCGTGGCCAATTAAAAAGGTTTTTCCGTTAAAAGTAAATTCTTTGTTATCGTGATAAACCGGAATATTCAATTCGGTTTCAAAATAATCATTCATCCAAAGATCATGATTTCCAACAAAAAAATAAATTGGAATACCGCTGTCGCGAATTTCGGCCAGTTTGCCTAAAATACGAACGAAACCTTTTGGAACAACGGTTTTATATTCAAACCAAAAATCAAACAAATCTCCAAGCAAAAAAATAGCTTCTGCATCTTCTTTAACCTCATCTAACCAGGCAACAAATTTCTTTTCGCGAGGCAGACTCAATTCCGGAGTCGGCGCACCAAAATGCTGATCTGAAGCAAAATATACTTTTTTCATTTCGATTTTTAGATTACTAGACTTCTTAGATTTTAGACTTTTGTCTTTCTGAGCGAAGTCGAAAATTTTGGAATTTGGAATTTAAATTATTGGAGTTTTACAAATTATCACTTGCATACCATTCTGCAAACGACGATTCTGTTTCCTGAAGTTTCAATGAGAAAAGAGAAATTCCGGCCGGAAGTCTCGCAATAATTCTTTCAGCAAAATCAACCACCATGTTTTCGCTTGTTGGCTGATAATCTACCAGAATTACGTGATGCCCACGGTTTTTTAATTCATTTGCCAATTCAACATGTGGCGTAGTTTGGTTAAAAACAGTCGCATGGTCGAACTGATCGACGATTTCTTCTTTTACAATTTTTTTTAGGTCAGAAAAGTCAATTACCATTCCGAATTTCACATTCGATCGATCCGTAATTGGCGAACCAATAACCGTTACCGATAATTTATAACTGTGCCCGTGAACGTTTTTGCATTTTCCGTCGTAACCGTACAATGCATGTCCGGTTTCGAAACTAAATTGTTTTGTAATTCTGATATTACTCATCGATTTTTAATTTAAGGTTGCAAATTTACAAATTAATAACCGTTTTTGTCTCTTTTTTTGGCTCTGTTATACATCCAGTACGCAATTCCTATTAAAACTATAAACGGAATGAAAGATCCAATGACAACTCCTATTTGATAACTACTGTCTGGAGCGTTCTTAATTTTCTCTGCAACATCGACATTCTGAAATAATGAAATCATTTTCATTTTATTATTCTTCTAATTGTTATTCTATATTCTGCCACAGATTTCACAGATTAAAAAGATTATTTAAATCCGTTAATCTGTGAAATCTGTGGCAAAAAATTATTTTTTAAACTGAAGTAAAGCATTTCGGCTAAAATCAGATAAAACCAATTTACCCGTAATTGAGGCACGTTCTAAAAGAATAGATTCCCAATGTTCTGTTCCTTCCCAAATAATCTTTTTCATTTCTTTTAAAGCTTCGGGATTGTAGGAACTTAATTTTTGCGCAAAACTTTCAACATCTTTATCCAAATTATCCGCATCGCTTAAAACCGAATAAAGTCCTTTTTGAAAAGCCCAATCTGCCGATTTCCATTCGTGCGCAGCCAAAGTCATCTGCGTCATTGCCGTTTTGCCAATTTTGCGCGAAACCGCCGGTTCGATTACAAAAGGTCCAATCCCAATGGCGAGTTCAGATAATTTCACATCACTTAACAGAGTTGCAAAAACATAATCGCAGGCCGCAATGATTCCTACTCCACCGCCCACGGCTTTTCCCTGAACACGGCCAATAATCAATTTATTGCAATTGCGCATGGCATTTAACAAATGAGCAAAGCCGGAGAAAAACTCGGTTCCTTGTTCTTCATTTTCAACCTGCAAAAGTTCATCAAACGAAGCGCCGGAACAAAAAGCCTTTCTGCCTTCGCTTTTTAATATAATGACCGAAACATTTTCATTTTGGCTTAATTCATTGATTTCAGCTGTAAGCTGGTCTAATAATTGGCGTGGAAAAGAATTACTCGCCGGATGTCCAAACTGCACGGTTGCAATTGTATTTTGAAAAGAAGTCTCTAAAGTCCCCTTTGTATTTTCTAAACTCATAAAAATAGATTTAAATGTAAAGTTACGGTTTTGAAAAATATTTTGCCTGTTACGTCTTGAAATTTGTTTTTTGAAAATTAATTGACTTTATTTGCTATCACTTTGGGGGATTAGCTCATTTGGCTAGAGTATCCCGATGAAAATCGGGAGGGTGACAGTTAGAATCCGGTATTCTCCACAAAGCAAACACGGGGGATTAGCTCATTTGGCTAGAGCGCTTGCCTGGCAGGCAAGAGGTGACCGGTTCGAATCCGGTATTCTCCACTAACATTATACAAAAAATACCCAAACATATCTTTTTATGTTTGGGTATTTTCATTTATAAAAGATATGTTTTACACTTACATTCTATATTCAAAAATACTCAACAAATATTACATTGGTTCTTGCCAAAATATTGAGCAGCGCCTTGAAGATCATTTGAACGGGAGAAGTAAATTTACAAAAGTGGTAAAAGATTGGGAATTAAAACATTCCGAAACTTTTCCTTCCCGAAGTGAAGCCTGCAAAAGGGAATTACAAGTAAAGAAAATGAAAAGTCGAAAATATATTGAAGCTTTGATTGAAACTAAGGGCTAGAGTGTCCCGATGTATCGGAAAGGTGACCGGTTCTCCCGATGTATCGGGACGATATTCTCCACAAAATAAAAAACCCTTGTAAATGTAGTTTTACAAGGGTTTTTCTTTTCCTGAAAAATCAATCTCTTTTTCCTCTTCAAAAAATGTCTTAAAACACTACTAGCAAATCTTATACGGCCAATACAACAAGAATTATCTTCTCAACTTTGCAAAAAATAATAAGCTAATTCTCTTAGCGTATGTTTAACTAAACTTATAATTATGAGTTGTCTTGGTTCACTTTATTCTCTTGACGAAAAAACAGTTTCTATACTTAAAGCTTTTAGATCTGATGAAATTAGACTAAATTATTTACAAGAAGATATCGAAGAAAAATTGATCTGTAATAATCCCGAAAGGTTTGCAGCATTTGATAAATCATGGAATGCCCTTCACAAAAGTTTAACCGAAGGAAAATTTGACTGCACAAACGGAACTTTCCCTTTAAATCATGTTATTATGGGCGGGGAACAAATTTATCATGAAGACGATTATATTATGTCTTTAAAAACACCTGATCAAGTCTCTCAAATTGCCGATGCCGTTGACTCAATTACAAAAGAACAATTGCAAAGCGCCTATTCTAAAATTGAAAGCGAAGATTACGGTTTTAACTTAACAAAAGAAAATTTTGAATATATGTGGACTTGGTTTCAAAATTCATTGCAATTTTGGAAAAAAGCGGCCACAGAAAAAAGACATGTATTATTTACTGCTGATTTATAATTACCAAAGCAATAATCAGTTACTTACACATTCTAAATCCGTATTAATTAACCTTAATGCGGATTTTTTTATTTACCAGCTGTAAACAATCTTACTTCTCATTTGCAGCATCGTCTGCATCAACATCGTCTTTTTCGGATTTTTTAAAATCGTTGTTGAGCAAATTTGTTAGTTTCTTTTTTTCTTTTTGATTTTTTCTAACCGTTAGTACAACCAAAAGAATAACCAGTACGGCTACAATTCCTATTACAGTCCAATTAATATCCATAGTTTTAATTTTAAATAAAAGTAAAAATTAAAAGTATTCATCATATTATCAAAAGGTTAAGCATTACATTTTAAACGAAGGCTTATCTTGATGCAAATATCTCTTTGAAAGATATTTCTTTATTTACAGATTTTCTATTTTTGTACAGCAACGTTAAAAAAATTGATCAAGTTTAAGATAATGCCACAAAAAGGAATTTACATTTTAAAGAAATTCATCGCAATTGCGATCCTAGTTTTAGCCGCAACTTTTATAGAAATCTATTGGTCTATGGGAACTTTTTCTGAGAAAATGTCCAGTGGCTGTCTTGATTGTACTTTTTCTCAAGATATTATTTTTATTTCTTCTTTTACAAGCATTTTCTTTGCAATTGTTTCGTTGCTGCTTTCTTTCATTAAAAACATATATGCAAAAGCTATAATTGAATTTATCATCCTAATCTTAGTTTGGTTTTTCTTTAATTACAGCATTTTTGTGGATCGCGAATCGTCATGGAGCACTTATACTTTTAGCGAAGAACTTCATTATACCTTCTCGCTTTCTATTTTCCCTATTTTAGTTTTATCTATTCCTGTTATATTTTCTATTCATTATATTTCAGGAATAATTAAAATACCATAGAAAGCAGTAAATCGTACAAATACCACTCAAATATCATCTTAAAAAACAAATTTAAAAATGAAACAAATTTTTCTATCTGCCTTTCTGCTATTAATTTTATCCTGCAATAAAAAAGAAAATCTAAAAGCTTCTCAATCAAACGCAGCCGAAAAAGAGGTGACTGAAACCGACACGGTACAAGAAACCCAAGAAGGCCTAAGAAAAGAAAGCATCAATTTATTTACCATTACTCCAAAAGACAGCAGCGATGTTGCTTTTGTTTCTCTATCGGATATTTATCCTGTAAACGACGAAAAAGATACGCTTGCCTTACCAAACATCGAAAAAATAGGAAAATACAATGCTGTGTATTTCACCTTTGATAAAAACTACAGAAAAAGATTTTTGTCTAAAACCAACATATCCGAAACCGATTCTGTTTTTATAATCGATTATGCTAAAAACAAACACGTTTCTTTTGCTGTAAAAAACCTAAAAACCGCTGCGTTCTTAAATGGTTATTCTTCTGAAGAAGATTGGCCTTATCATAATTATGATTTTATGATTGGGTTTGAAATCAGCAAAAAATATTTAAGCGGATTCAGCGAATATTATAGAGATGCTTTAGTATATGTGGGCAAAGAAAATCCGTTTTCTAAAGAACCTTTAAAAGCTATTAACTGGAAAAAAGTTGCCGTAAAAGAATATCCTTCAAAAGCAATGAAAAATCAAGATCGTACTTTGCTAAAAGGCAAAATTACTGGTAATACGTATTTATACAAAACAGACAGCTATCAGTATTTTTTACAAGACTACCTTGAAAGCAATAAAACAATTTATGGTAGACGTCTTTTGGTTGTCGATTCTAAAACGAAAGAGGTTGTAATCGAAAAGCTTTACTGCCAAAGCGAAGGCACCTCTCCTGCTCCATTAAATTATGATGAAGGCGATGATGCGATTAACCAATGGACAGGAAAACTTTTTAAAAATAAACCTCAAGTAATATTTGGTTTCGAATACATGTCTTTCGGCTGCCCGAATATTTCAATTATTGATAAATCTAATGAGGAGATTTTTCTGCAATGCGATAATCGTCATTAATAATCGTTTATAACAATACTAATTCTAACATAACCATGGAACAAATAAAAACCCGCATCGCCGAATGTGAACTTGAATATGATGAAATAAAAGAATCTTCTCTGGCTTCAGATGAAGAAATCCAAGAATTGGCTTCTTATTTTTCTCTGCCTTTACCAGAAGAACTAATACGCTTTTATAAAATTATTGGCGGCATAGAATCTGATGATGTTTTCTGTATTTCTTCTGCTCAAAATCTAACCCGATATATGAAACAAAGAGCCGATTTTACTCATAATTCTACAGGAATTATTGATATGATTATTGCGTATTGGGGAAATGACAGACCAGAACTTATGAAATACAAACTGCTTACTCAGGAAGAAACCGAAAAAATAAACGCAAACTTTCAATGCATCGGCTGGATGACATCAGAAGAAGATGTTGAGGAAAGCAACGAATATGTTATTTTTGATCAAAACGGAAACTTCACAAACGTTTACTGTCATCAGGATGATATTAAAGCAGCCACAGATCAATTACTGGGATTTTTAGAATCTGGTCTTCCTGAAAGAACTCTTAAAAATGTACTTCAGGAATTATTTAAAAGAGCCGAAGGAACTTTAAGCCGATGGGATTAAGTTTTTAAAAAAAATATTAAAAAAGCCATTTCTAAAAAAATAGAAATGGCTTTTTTTTATTTATATTATACCTTATTGTGCCATAAATAAAACTTTGGGGGTTCAAATTCTATATCTATGTGTTCAATATTTGCATTTCAAATTATTATTATCTGCTGCAACTCTTCGCCTAAAAATTCACCAAATACAACTACAAAAGAGAAAAATATGCCTCAATCATTATACAAAGTATATGTGCATCTAGTGTTTAGCACAAAAAAACGTTATCCATTTATTGACAACAATATTAAAGAAAAATTATGGGCTTACCTTGGAGGAATTTGCAAAGGGTTAGAATGCAACCCCATTCAAGTAGGCGGCCATGACGATCATGTTCACATTTTATGTCTTCTGTCAAAAAAAATTACGCAAATGAAATTGGTTGAAGAAGTAAAAAAGCAATCATCAAAATGGGTAAAAACAGTAGATTCTCGCTATGCGAACTTTTACTGGCAGGACGGTTATGGCATTTTTTCTGTTAATCCATCTCAATTAGATATAGTTATAAAGTACATTAAAAACCAAGAGGAACATCATAGAAAAAAGACTTTTAAAAAAGAACTTTTAGCCTTTCTAAACAAATATAATGTCGAGTATGACGAACGTTATCTTTGGGATTAGGCTGTCACCCTTTCAGGGCTGGATTAACTCCCTTCATTCCCATAGCGCGTAACTCCTACTTCTCTATAGTGCGTTGCACTATACTGTTGGTTACGCTCTTTCAGAGCTGTTTTTAGCTTTAGGCTGAAAGCCTAAAAACATCAAAATAGTGCAACGCACTATAGAGAAGCAGGACTAAGTACTAACTATCTAAGCAAAAACCCCATTCTAATCGATCCAAAAAAGTATCCTTTATTAGTATTAATTCCGGGATCGTTTAATTCTCTGCCTCGGTAAAGAAAAGAATACGACATATTGAAATTGTTGTGACGGTATTTTAAACCAAACTCAGCGTTGAAACGAAGCGGTTCTAAATCGAAAGTTACAGGACTGGTATCGTTAAACATACTGCCTTCAATTGTGGCATCATAAAACTGATAGTTAACGCTTGGCATTGCGTAGAAATAAAACTCCCTAATTTCAGGCTGTGCATTGGCATTTACCGAAGCATCGTGAAGATTAGAATCGTAAATAGGCAATAATCTCTTAAAACCAATTCGGGTTAAAAATCCGGCTGAAACTCCCGTAAAAATAGTTCCTAAATTCGCTTCAGACTGCCAATGAAGATCTATAAAATCATTGTGCTTCGATGGAAATAATTTCTTCGAATACATGACATGCGCCTGAACTGCAAAGGCATTATGAAGCTGATTTTCCCAGCCGTATACTTTTTTGTATCCAATAATTTTATGAAAACCTACTTGTGTTTCTTCTCCTAAAGCATTTGGGCCCATAAAACCTAATTGAAAATCAGTTTTTAAAACAGATTCGCTTTCGTAAAAAAAGCTTCTTCCGGCTTCGGCAAAAAGATAACCCGTAAAAGGGCGGTCGTTTTCATCAACCGCCTCTTTATTAATAAACCTCGGATTATAAATATATTGTCCAATTCTAAATTCGGTTATTTTTTTGTTGATTTTCTCGTTATCGTTTTTAGATAAAAACCGATAAAAAATCTCCAAACCATTGGTGTAATACATATCATTTTTTGATGATGTATATAAATCATTGTCGCTTATAACTCCAATTTCTTTTGTTTTTCCTTGTCCAAAAGTTAACGTAACTGTCAATATCAGAAAAGCAAAAAGTGCTTTTTTACTTCTCATCGCCTTTGTAATTGATTTTTCCAACGTAACGCATCTCGCGCACAATTCTTTCTTTTCTTCTGTTAATATAACTTGACGAACCTGTAGCTTTAAATTTTCTAGGATTTGGTAATATCGCCGCAATTCCCGCTGCCTGCATTGGCGTTAAACTCGAAGCATCGCGTCTGTACCAATGTTCTGTAGCGGCATAAGCGCCGTAAACCCCGTCGCCCATTTCTATACTGTTTAAGTACACTTCCATGATACGTTCTTTACCCCAGATAATTTCGATTAAAACGGTAAAATAAGCTTCAAGACCTTTACGGAAATAACTTTTTCCCTGCCATAAAAAAACGTTTTTAGCCGTTTGCTGCGAAATGGTGCTTCCGCCGCGAATTCGGCGACCGCGTTCGTTGCTTTTATATGCTTTTTGAAGTGCTTTAAAATCGAAACCATTATGCGTTAAAAAAGTTCCGTCTTCACTGGCGATAACGGCTTTTTGCAAATTCATTGAAATTTTTTCTATTGGTTCCCAATCGTGGTCAAAGTAAACTTCTTTTCCGTCTAATTTATTTTCGATAGCGCGAATAATCATTAAAGGCGTAAAAGGCACAGGAACATATTTAAAAAATATAACCGACCCGATCGAAAGTCCGAAAAACCACAACAATAGTTTAATAAAAAACCATTTTACTTTTTCTCCAAAAGAACGATTCGATTTCTTTGGCGACGCTTTAGGTTTTGGTTTTGGTTTGTTTGCGGTTGTTTTTGGTGCTGGTTTTTTAACTGCCATTATATTAAATCTGCTAATTCGGTTCCTACTAAACTGCCTATTGCTACTCCCATGCCACCTAAACGCACTCCACAAAACACGTTTTCAGACAATTGAGACACAACTGGACTTTTACTATTTCCGACTCCCATAATGCCGCTCCATCGATGTGCGATCTGGAAATCCTGATTTGGTAAAATTACATTTTTCAGTAAATCTTCCAATCTATTTTGAATAATTTTCGTCTGACCAAATTCAGTTGTCGTTTCGGTTTCAAAATCGAGATTTCGGCCGCCGCCTAATAAAATTCGGTCGCCAATATTTCTGAAATAATAATAACCTCGATCTAAATGAAAAGTCCCTTTTATATCCAGATTTTTAATAGGTTCTGTAATTAAAACCTGCGCTCTTGCCGGCTTTACTGCTCCTTTAGTTAACGTATTTGCAAAACCATTTGTTGCAAAAAGTAATTTCTTAGATTTAAAACTAAAATCGTTGAGCACCACTTCAACATGATTTCCGGCATCGGCATAAGAAGTTACCGTTTGCTGATTTAGAATTAAAATATCGGCCGAAACCGCCTGTTTTAACAATTCCTGCATCATGTTTCCGGTATCGATTTGTGCTTCAAACGGATTAAAAATGAGATAATCCTGAATGTTTCCAAATCCAAATCGGTCGGTTTCTTTAGAGAAAACATCGGCTTTAAAAAGTGGTTTTAAAATTTCATTTACAAAAGGCAGTTTCGAAATGCATTCATTAAATCCAAATTCATCTTCTTTCAAAAATAATTCATAGCCGCCATGAGGTTTAAAATCAATTGCTTGGTCTCCTAATCTTTTTCGAAGCAATTGCAAACCTTTCCAGCGTTTTTCGATAAGTGCGATAACATCTTCTTCTGAATGTGTTTTTAAGTCATCCATAATTTCAGAAAGACTTCCAAAACAGGCAAAACCGGCATTTTTAGTACTGGCACCTTGCGGTAACATGCCGCGTTCGAGAACCAGAATTTTCGCAGCAGGAAATCTTTCGCGTAAGCGCAAAGCTGTATGCAGACCAACAATGCCACTGCCTACAATGGTATAATCAATATCTGTAAACCAGTTTTTTAATTCCCAATAGCTTAGTTCCATCTTTTTTAAATTCCAATTAGTAAAATTCCAAATTCCAATTTAGGAAATAAATTTAAGACTTTGTTTTTGATTTTTAATCGCCACGAATTCACGAATTTTTATTCTCACAGATTATCAAAAAAATAATTCGTGAATTCGTGGCGAATAAAATTTTAAAGATTCCTTTTTTGGATCTCTATACAAATGTCAGGCTGAGCGAAGTCGAAGCCTATTTTGGGTAAAAAGCCCTTCGACTTCGCTCAGGGTGACAAATAATAAACTTTAACAAATTTTGGGATTTGGTTTTTAAATGATTGGAATTTAAATGTTGTATTTTTAGCCCACAAAAAATAGAATTTTTATTATGAAAAAAGTATTATTAACAACCTTAATAATGATGAGTTTAAACGCTATCGGGCAGAATGTTATGTCTCCGGAATTGTTATGGAAACTAGGCAGAGTAACGCCTCTTGGAATTTCTAAAGATGCAAAAAATGTGGTTTTTAAGGTTTCTACGCCTTCTGTAGAAGAAAACAAATCGCATTCTAAATTTTATACGGTTCCTGTAAATGGAGGAAATGCAACCGAAATTAAAGATACGAAAGACATTCTTGCTGATAAAAATGTTTCTCCTGACGGAAAATATTTGGTGTACAACGAAGAAGTAAAAATTGACAAAGTTTTAGGTAAAGATTTCTACCCAAAATTAGATAAATCTGATGCTCAAATTTATGACGGTTTAGATTATCGTCATTGGGATACTTGGAACGAAGGAAAATTTAATCACGTTTTTTATAAGGAAAACAAAGACGGCGCAAAAGGAATCGACATCCTGAAAGGTGAAACTTTCGATTCTCCGCAAAAACCTTTTGGCGGTGACGAAGATTATATCTGGTCACCAGACAGCAAAAGCATTTTTTATGTGTGCAAGAAAAAAGCAGGAACTGCTTATGCGATTTCTACAAACACAGATATTTATGAGTACAATTTAGAGACTCAAAAAACAACTAATAAAACCGAAGGTAATTTAGGTTACGATACGGCACCGCAGTTTTCTCCAACAGGAGTTTTATCTTGGTTACAAATGAAACGTGACGGTTACGAGTCTGACAAAAACGATATTATTGTTGAGTTTAAAGGAATCAAAACGAACCTTACGGCTAACTGGGACGGAACTGTAGATAATTTTATCTGGAGCAAGGACGGAAAAAATGTATTTTTTGTAGCGCCGGTAGATGGTACAAAACAACTTTTTACGGTTAACTTTCCTGGGTTAACAAAAATTGCGATCAACGTTCGTCAGTTAACAAACGGTGATTTTGACGTAAATGATATAGTTGGTTTTTCTGGCGATGATATCATCGTAACAAGAACAGATATGAATCATGCAGGTGAGATTTTCTCTTATAACCTAAAGAAAAATTCTTGGAAACAATTATCAAATGTAAATACAGATACTTATAAATCTTTAACATTAAGCAAAACCGAAAAACGTTACGTTACTACAACTGACGGCAAAAAAATGCTGGTTTGGGTAATTTTACCTCCAAATTTTGATGCTTCTAAAAAATATCCAACTTTATTATTCTGTCAAGGCGGACCTCAAAGTCCTTTAACACAATCGTATTCTTTCCGTTGGAATTTCTCTTTAATGGCAGCAAAAGGTTATGTGGTGGTTGCGCCAAATCGCCGCGGTATGCCAGGACATGGTGTTGAATGGAACGAGCAGATTAGTAAAGACTGGGGCGGACAAGTTATGGACGATTACCTTTCGGCAATTGATGATGTTGCTAAAGAAAGCTATGTTGACAAAAGCCGTTTAGGTTGTGTTGGTGCAAGCTACGGCGGATATTCTGTATTTTATTTAGCTGGAATTCACAAAAACCGTTTCAAAACTTTTATCGCTCATGATGGTGTTTTCAATACGGTTTCTATGTTAGGAACTACTGAGGAAGTTTTCTTTAACAACTGGGATTTTGGCGGTCCTTACTGGGAAAAAGATAATGCTGTAGCGCAAAAAGCATATACTACTTTTAATCCTGCAACTTTGGTTCAGAACTGGAATAAACCAATTTTGATTTTCCAAGGCGGAAAAGATTTCCGTGTGCCGATTGGGCAAGGGCAAGAAGCTTTTCAGGCGGCACAATTAAGAGGAATTAAAAGCCGTTTTGTGTATTTCCCAGACGAAAATCATTGGGTTTTAAAACCGCAAAATGCTCAGGTTTGGCAGGGAGAATTCTTTAAATGGTTAAACGAAACTCTGTAAATCATAAAGTTAAAACAAACTTAACCGCAGTATTATTTATATAATCTGCGGTTATTTTATTTTTAGAGCATTGGAATTATATAAATATTCGGCTTGTTTTTACTTTTCTTAAATAGAAATTTTAAATAAATTGCAAGGAATTCCCAATATTAAAAACTTCCTCAACCCCAGATAAACATTTATGGAGAGCAAAAAAAGTTACACAGCACTCAAAGTTCTATTCAGCTATGTTGCATTACTTGCTTTGGTTGTTACTGTTGGATGGTTTTTATATTCTGAAAATGTCGTTTATAAAAAATTAGAAGATAAAATTGCTTTCGAAAAAACCAAAATCCTTCGAGTAAGTAAATTATTCTCGAATGTATATAAAACCGAAAGTTTAGCCCGAAAAACAATTCAAACCAATTCTGAAAGTGATTTTAAAAGTTATCTTATTGAAACGGATTCTTTAAAATCGAGAATTGATACGCTGAAACAAATCGTTACGACTCAATATCAAAAAACACTTTTGGATAGTGTGACGTATTTACTTTCTGAAAAAACAAAAAACATTCAGCAGTTAAAAACGATAAAAAATAAAGCCGAAGACGAAGTTTCGGTAAATACTGCTATTGACGAAATTACCAAAATGGAGTTTAAGCTTCGAAAACTCGAACTTCAGGATTTTAATAAAAACCCAAATCAATTAGGAAGTTATCAACGAAATGTATTGCAAAAATATGTCGATTATCTCAATCAGAATATTCCGGATGACAGTACCAATACTTTGAGTAAAAAAGCTTCGGATTCTATTTTAGCTAATTCCAAAAAACTGCTGAGCAATGTAAAATTAAAGGCCGAAAAGAAAAAGGAATCGCTGAATTTTGAAGAAAATAAATTACTTAAAAATGAAATCGCTATTTCGGATCAGCTTCGAAAAGTACTTCGAATTATCGAAAGAGAAATCATCATCAATTCAATAAAAAACAATTCCTTAAAAGAAAAATCACTTAAAAAAGTCAACGAGATCGTAACGGCTTCGGCTATTGCAGGTTTAATCTTGACTTTGTTTTTTTCTGTTTTAATTGTAAGCGATTATTCAAAATCGCAGGTATATAAAAAACAGCTTGAGATTGCGAATTTCAAAACCAAGAATTTATTAAAAAGCCGTGAACAATTAATTACAACGGTAAGTCATGATTTAAAAACACCTTTGAGCACTATTGTGGGTTATTCTGAACTTTTGGGCAATTCTGATGTTAATACAAAGCAATCGTATTTCATTAAAAATATTAAAAACTCATCAGAATACATTACGCAGCTGGTTCAGGATTTATTGGATTTCTCGAGAATTGAAGCCGGAAAAATCACGATCGAAAAAGTTCCGTTTTTTCTTCCTGAAATTATAGAAGATACCGCGAAGAACATCCAGACGGTTTACAAACAAAAAAACATTGATTTGATTATTAATGTGGATGAAAAACTGAATACCAGAATTGTGGGAGATCCGTTTCGTTTGAAACAGATTTTGACCAACATTATTGGAAACGCTTATAAGTTTACCGAAGAAGGTTATATCAAAATCAGTTCGTATGTTACGGAAAACGAAAACTTTTTTATTGTTCGAATCGAAGATACCGGAATTGGTATTGAAAAAGGAAATCAGAAATTAGTTTTTGAAGAGTTTGCACAGGCGAATGAGAACATCGAAAAGAAATATGGCGGAACTGGTTTAGGCCTGGCGATCTGCCAGAAAATAATTTCGTTTTTAGGAGGTCGACTAACCTTAGAAAGTACGTTTGGAAAAGGAAGTACGTTTGAAATTAAAATTCCGCTGGTTTTTGATCACAGCGAAATTACGGTTGAAGAAATAAAAAGAAATATCGCCCGAAATACAAAAAAACAGACTTTTATTGTAATCGACGACGATATTAACCTTCTGAATTTAACGAGCGGTGTTTTAAGACAAGAGAAACACGAGGTACTTTCTTTCAGCAGCGCTGTAAAAGCTTTAGAAGCCATCCAGACCACTGATTTTGATTTTGTGATTACTGATATCCAAATGCCGGAAATGGACGGTTTTAAATTCTTAGAAAAGCTTCGCCATTCTAAAAAAGGAATTTATAACAATCAGCCTGTAATTGCCTTAACCGGAAGAACAGATCTCGATTCATCTGTTTATACCAAAGCTGGTTTTACAACTGTGGTTAAAAAACCGTATTCGCCTAAAATTTTACTAGAAACGATTCAGCATATTTTAGATAACGATACACTGCCGGAAGTAGAAATTCACGATAAGGAAGAAACAGCTTCGAACCAATTGTATTCTTTAAATACCTTAAAAGAATTTTTAGGTTACGATGACGATGCTTTAAAAGATGTACTAAAAGCT
Organism: Flavobacterium sp. GW821-FHT12A05; assembly: GCF_058807735.1. Taxonomy (NCBI): domain Bacteria; kingdom Pseudomonadati; phylum Bacteroidota; class Flavobacteriia; order Flavobacteriales; family Flavobacteriaceae; genus Flavobacterium; species Flavobacterium sp. GW821-FHT12A05. Next base: position 153,436 of record NZ_JBXAQY010000007.1, read on the forward strand.
TTTATAATAAGCAGCAACGAGAATTTAACTTTACTCGAAAAGGCCATTACAGAAAAAAATGTACCTGAGATTAATTCTATCGCACATCGAATCGCGCCTATGTTCAAGCAGATTGAGGCGCGTGACATTGGTACGATATTAAAAACATTGGAACAGAATAATCTTGAAATTTCGGATTTGAAAGATATTTTTAATGCCTTAAAAGCCAAAACAACCAAGCTTTTCTCGGCTTTAGAACAAGAAATTGTTTAGTCGATGTTGTATTGTTTCAGTTTATTGTAAAGCGTTTTTCTGGTAATTTTCAGCAATTTTGCCGCTTCAGATTTATTATTCTGCGTTCTGTTTAAGGCATGAATAATGGCTTCTTTTTCATTTTCAGATAATGAAAAGTTACCGCTTCCGCTGAAACCCTGTTGCTGCTTCTGAACCTGAAAAAACTCAACTGGCAACACATCACTTTCTATAAAGTCGCCCTGAGTTAAAAGTGTGGCACGTTTAACACAGTTTTGCAATTCACGTAAATTTCCCGGCCAATTGTAATTTTGAAAAATTGAAACTACTTCTGGCGAAAATCCAATGACTTCTTTATTCAATTGCTGATTGGCTTTTTCCAGAAAATAATCGGCAAAAAGCATTAAATCTTCGTCACGATCTTTTAATGATGGAGACTGAATCGAGAATTCGTTGATTCTATGGTATAAATCTTCTCTAAAATCACCGTTTTTTACTGCCTCGCGTAAATCTTCGTTTGTGGCGGTAATAATGCGGATATCGACGTTTATTTCTTTATTGCTTCCAACTGGCTTTATTTTTCTTTCCTGAAGTGCACGCAGTAACTGAATTTGATTTTCATAAGAAAGGTTTCCTATTTCATCTAAGAAAAGAGTTCCTCCATTTGCAGCTTCAAAATAGCCCATTTTATCGCTGATCGCTCCGGTGAAAGATCCTTTTAAGTGTCCGAAAAATTCACTTGCTGCCAATTCTTTTGGAATGGCACCGCAATCGACTGCTATAAAATTATTACTTTTTCTATGACTTTGCTGATGAATGCTTTTGGCAATAATTTCTTTTCCTGTTCCGCTTTCGCCGATGATTAAAACCGACATATCTGTTGGACTTACCAATTGAATATGATCCAGCAGTTTTTTTGATGCTACAGAAATTCCTCTTACGAATTCATTTTCGGCAGAAACAGATTTCTTAACTGTTTTCTTTTCTTTTATCGGAGCTTCTTCTTCTGTTTTAGAAACCTGGAGTGCATTTGTAATTACGAGTAAAACTTCATCAGGGTTAAATGGCTTCGAAATATAATCGGCTGCACCATTTTTTATTGCTTTTACCGCTGTATTAACATCAGAATATCCCGTCATTAAAATAACCGGGATTTCAGGATAAGTATTTTTAAATTCAGACATCAGTACAATACCGTCAGAATCAGGCAGACGAAGGTCTGTCAAAATTAAATCGAAAGATTCATTTTTGATAATTGATCTTGCTTCGGCAGCGGAAAAAGCGACAGCTACTTCGTATTTATTTTTAATTAGAAACTTTTCTAATAGTTTACAAAACGAAATATCATCTTCTATTACTAATATCTTTGGCATTTGTTTTTAGGGACTTTTTTTGCTAAAATAACACTATTAAAGTTATAATTTCTTAAAATTATGCGAAAAAAAAAGAGATTGCACGACGCAATCTCTTTTTCACCAAAAACATAAATCTAATTTCACCTAATTATATCTTCAACCAGTTGCCATTGACATCTGAATACACAGTAGCCTTTTGGTCACCAACTGATATTTCTAGTTTGTATTCTTTTTTATCATTAATAAATGCTTTTACCAATTTTGCATTGGGATAAGCCGTTTGCAGAGCAGTTTTTACAGCCGCCGGAACAGCATCTGTTGTAACTTCGGTATATTCTGTTTGTACAGAAATAGATGTTTCTGCTTTATTTGGAGTTATTTCTGCTAATGCAGGAATTGATAAACTTCCTAAAATAATAGCTGCTGAGATGGCTAACTTTTTCATAATGCTCTGTGTTTACTTATTTTTTAATGATATTCCCTGAAGCATCTGTAAAAAAAGTATACTTCTTACCTTCTTTTGAAATTTCAAGTTTGTACTCGTCTTTAGCATTTTTCCATGCTTTTTCCAGTTTAGAACCTACAAACGATTTTTCGATTGTTGATTTTACAGCTGCTGGTACAGCATCTGCACTAACTTCAGTATATCCGTCCTGGATACTAACTGATGCAATTATTGAAGTTGATTCTGATGGAACAGCTGCCTGAATAGACAGACCTCCCAAAATAATTGCTGCTGATAAGATTAATTTTTTCATAATGCTTAGTTTTTATAATTATTTTTTAAGGATGTTACCTGTGGCATCAGTGTATACAACTGATTTTTCACCTCTAACTGTGACTTCAATTTTGTATTCTTTTTTTGAATTCACGAATGCTTTTTCCAATTTCACACCTGGATAAGCTTCATCTAGAGATTTTTTAATCGCAGCTGGAACAGCATCGACTTCTTTATAATCATCTTGGTAGTTAACTGAACTTGTTACCGGGTTGGTTAGTCCCGCATTTTCTGCTTGCATTGACAACCCTCCTAACAGGATAGCTGCCGATAATATTAACTTTTTCATAATAATAGTTTTTTAAGGTTAGTTTAAATTATTTTTTAACCCACGATCCGTCAGCATTAGCATAAAGAGAACCTACTTTGTCCCCTACTGTTACTTCTAGTTTATATTGAGAAGCACTGTTTTTGTATGCTTTGTTAAGAACTGCATCTGGATATGCTTTTTTAAGCGCATCAGTTACTGCTGCTGGTACTTCTGTTAAAGCAACTTCAGCATAATCATCTTGAAATGATACTGTTTTTACGATTGTATTTGAAATTGGAGAAGTTGAAGCAAATGATGTTAAACCTCCCAAAACGATTGCGGCTGATAAAAATAAATTTTTCATGATAGTGATATTTTAATATTGTTAATTTAATTTTAGTATTCTTAATCTGAATTTCCATAAGAACCTAAGTTAGATTGTTTGATACTTTTTAAATCTTTAGACTTTTAGAGCCTTTTTAGATTATTTTTTAATCCAGGTTCCGTCAGCATTAGCAAATAGATTACCTACTTTTTCACCAACTGTTACGTCTAATTTGTATTCTGATTTTTCGTTTTTATAAGCTTTAGTAATTACGGCATCCGGATATGCTTTTTTCAAAGCTTCTACGATAGGTGCTGGTAATTCTTCTAATTTGATTTCAGTATATTCATCTGAAACCGAAATAACTTTTACTATAGAGTTTGTAATTGGAGATGTTGAAGCAAAAGATGTTAAACCTCCTAAAACAATTGCGGCTGATAAGAATAAATTTTTCATAATGTGTATAATTTAATAGTTAATAGTTTGTTTTACACTTTAGATAAAGAAACTATTGTGCCGAAAACCAAACATTACAGGCCAATTCTCTGTTAACCCTTAATTTTAAAGGGATTTTAGAGATTGTGCCAAAAATTTATACCAAAATGAAAATGAGCAAAAGTGTATAAAATGCTTAAACAGTGTGTAAAAAGTATACACAAATTGTGTTTACCTGACAAAAGTAACAAAAATTTCAACTGGCTTTGAGAAACCAGTCCAATATAAAATTACGCTAAAACAAAAAAAGCTGTCGAAATCGACAGCTTTTATATTTATTATTCCTCAATAGGTTTCATTTTGAAAGTATCCATAAATGCAGTTGTATAATCTCCTGCAATATATTTTGGATCATCCATTAATTGTCTGTGGAAAGGAATTGTTGTTTTCACACCCTCGATAACAAATTCGTCAAGAGCTCTTCGCATTTTGCTGATAGCTTCTTCACGAGACTGCGCTGTTGTAATTAACTTAGCAATCATTGAATCGTAATTTGGCGGAATGCTGTAACCAGAGTAAACGTGAGTATCTAAACGAACTCCGTGACCTCCCGGCATATGAAGCGTAGTAATTTTTCCTGGTGAAGGACGAAAATCGTTATAAGGATCTTCGGCATTAATACGACATTCGATAGCGTGTAATTCCGGTAAATAATTTTTTCCTGAAATTGGAATTCCGGCAGCAACCATAATTTGCTCACGAATTAAATCGTAATCAATTACTTGTTCTGTAATTGGGTGCTCAACCTGAATACGTGTATTCATTTCCATGAAATAGAAGTTTCTGTGTTTGTCTACAAGAAATTCTACCGTTCCAGCTCCTTCGTACTTAATGAATTCAGCCGCTTTTACAGCAGCTTCTCCCATTTTAGTACGTAATTCGTCTGTCATGAATGGTGAAGGGGTTTCTTCAGTTAATTTTTGGTGACGACGTTGTACTGAACAGTCTCTTTCAGAAAGGTGACATGCTTTTCCATAAGAATCTCCAACAACCTGAATTTCGATATGACGTGGTTCTTCAATAAGTTTCTCCATGTACATTCCATCATTTCCAAATGCTGCAGCAGCTTCCTGACGTGCGCTTTCCCAAGCTTTTAAAAGCTCATCTTCTTTCCAGATAGCACGCATTCCTTTTCCACCACCACCTGCAGTAGCTTTCATCATAACTGGATAACCAATTTCAGCCGCTGTTTTTTGTGCATGCTCGTAAGATTCTAATAATCCGTCTGAACCTGGTACACATGGTACTCCTGCCGCTTTCATTGTAGCTTTTGCAGAAGCTTTATCTCCCATTCTGTCGATCATTTCAGGAGCCGCACCAATAAATTTGATTCCGTGCTCTTGACAAATTTTTGAGAATTTAGCATTCTCAGAAAGAAAACCGTATCCTGGGTGTATTGCGTCTGCATTTGTAATTTCTGCAGCAGCAATAATATTTGACATTTTTAAATACGATAAGTTACTTGGAGGAGGACCAATACAAACCGCTTCGTCAGCAAATTTAACATGCAAACTTTCTGCATCGGCTGTAGAGTAAACTGCAACAGTTTTAATTCCCATTTCCTTGCACGTACGAATTACACGAAGTGCAATTTCCCCTCTATTCGCAATTAATATTTTTTTAAACATCTTATTTTAATTAGATAATTAGACAATTTGATAATTAGATAATTTTAGATGCCTGACGAACTTTACTCTGCCAAATCAATCTAAAACCTAAAATCTAAAATCTAAATTTATTTATGATGGATCTACTAAGAATAAAGGTTGATCAAATTCTACCGGAGACATATCGTCTACAAGAATTTTCACAATTTTACCTGAAACTTCTGATTCGATTTCGTTGAATAATTTCATTGCTTCAATTACGCAAAGAACATCACCTTTTGCAATAGTGCTTCCAACTTCAGTGAAAACTGGTTTATCTGGAGATGGTTTTCTATAAAATGTTCCAATGATTGGAGATTTTATAGTAACGAATTTAGAATTCTCAGCTGGAGCTTGAGGCTCTGCAGCAACATTTACAACTACTGGAGCAGTTACTTGTGGAGCAGCTGTTTGTGGCAATGCAGCCTGAGCTGGTAATTGCTGTACATAAGTAGTCTCCGTTACGTTTCCTTCTAAAGTTGTTCTGATCGTGATTTTTACATCATCCATTTCTAACTTCACTTCTGCAACACCCGAATTTGCTACAAATTTGATTAGGTTTTGAATTTCTTTTAAATCCATAATGATTCGTTTTTAGTTTTGATTTATTTTTTATCGTAAGCCCATTTTAAGTATATAGATCCCCAAGTGAATCCTCCTCCAAATGCCGCTAAAATAATATTATCTCCTTTTTTGAGCTGTTTCTCAAAATCGTAAAGTACCAAAGGTAGTGTTCCTGAAGTTGTATTACCATATCTTTCGATATTAACTAGTACTTTAGACTCTTCTAGTTCAAGTCTTCCTGCAGTTGCATCGATGATGCGTTTGTTTGCCTGGTGCGGCACTAACCAATCAACATCCTGATTAGTTAAATTATTTCTTTGCAAAATTAATTCGCTGGCATCAGCCATATTGGTTACAGCATATTTAAATACTGTTTTACCATCCTGCATAATATTGTGTTGTCTGTTTTTCACAGTATCTTCTGAAGCCGGGATTAAAGATCCTCCAGCTGGTATTTTAAGAAAATCGCGTCCAACACCATCACTTCTTAAATATTCGTCTTGTAAACCAAGACCTTCGTAATTTGGCTCGAACAAAACTGCTCCTGCTCCATCACCAAAAATAATACAAGTTGCTCTGTCTGTATAATCTACAATTGACGACATTTTATCGGCACCAATTAATAGTACTTTTTTATATCTTCCAGATTGCACATAAGCCGCAGCGGTAGACATTCCGTATAAGAAACTTGAACAAGCTGCCTGCAAATCGTAAGCGAATGCATTTGTGGCTCCAATTTCTGTTGCAACAAAAACTCCTGTAGAAGCTACCAGCATATCTGGTGTTGCTGTTGCCATGATAACCATATCAATTTCTAAAGGATCTATGTTAGCTTTTGCTATTAAGTCCTGTGCTGCTTTTATAGCAAGGTACGATGTTCCTTTATCAGCATCTTTAAGAATTCTTCTTTCTTTAATTCCGGTACGAGTGGTAATCCATTCGTCATTGGTATCTACCATTGTTTCCAACACTTTGTTAGAAAGCACAAAGTCTGGAACGTATCCTCCAACAGCGGTAATTGCGGCTGTGATTGTATTCATTATATTCTATTATTTCCTTTCAAATATTAGTATTTGAAAAATTTTTAAAAGACTCGAAAAGTACAAAAAAAATCAAAACGAATTTGCCTGTATTTTCTTAAAAAACAAAAATTATAACCAACAAAAAAAACTCTCACTATGTGAGAGTTCTAGTATAATTTACAAAAACGTATTAAGCAACCGCTTCAGATTTATCGATAACAACTTGCCCTCTGTAGTACATTTTACCTTCATGCCAGTAAGCTCTGTGGTATAAATGCGCCTCACCTGTAATAGGACATGTAGCGATTTGAGCTACAGTAGCTTTATAATGTGTTCTTCTCTTATCTCTTCTTGTTTTCGAGGTTTTTCTCTTAGGATGTGCCATTTTACTATATTATTTATCCGTTAATAGTTTCTTTAATTTTTCCCAACGCGGGTCAATATCTTCTTCTTGTTTACTCTCTTCCTTTTGTTCTTTTACGCTTAATTCATTCAATTTTGTCAAAGCTTCGGTTTGTAAAGTTCCGTCTTTAACTCCTGGATGAACTCGTTTTAGAGGCACTGAAAGTGCTATCATTTCATAAATGTATTGTGACACATCTAATTCATGTTCTCCATGCGGCAAAATCAACAATTCTTCATTATCATTATTGAATTCCTCTCCAAAGCGAACAATCAGTTTCATTTTCCCTTTTATAGGAAGATCAAAATCTTCGCCTGTTAGATCACAAGGTACATTTACAGTTCCTTTGTGTTTGAATTCTAACTCTAACATGTTGCTTTTCTTATCGAAAACCAAACTCACTTTAATATCTGAACTTTGAAACTCATCGTACTCAAAGTCCTTAAAGAACGTGTTATTTATTTGATACTCAAAATGGTGTTTTCCCAGCTTTAACCCTACGAAAGGAATTAAAAATTCTTTTGTTTTGCTCATTTCAACATCAATTTGTGTAATTCGAATAGAAAACTACATATCCGAATTGGGGTGCAAAGATATAAAATTATTATAAATCTAATAATCTTATTCACCTTTTTTTGTTTATATCTGTTTTTCTTTTATTTTAAGAGGTTTTTCGCTAATCTCCTCATACTGATTACGAGAGCGAAAAATATCCAGCGCAAGGTAAACGGCTTCTTTAAACGAGTTGAAATCTGCCATATCTTTTCCAGCAATATCGTAGCCCGTGCCATGATCCGGCGATGTTCTTACTTTGTTTAAACCCGCAGTATAATTGACTCCTTTACCAAAAGACAAGGTCTTAAAAGGAATTAATCCCTGGTCGTGATAAGTTGCTACAACTGCATCATATTTTTCATATTGTCCGCTTCCAAAAAATCCATCTGCAGAAAATGGTCCAAAAACCATCGTACCGCTGTCAAATATTTTTTTCAAAACGGGTTTCAAGATCAAATCATCTTCTTTTCCAATTACGCCGCCGTCTCCGCAATGCGGATTTAATCCTAAAACTGCAATTTTTGGCTTAACGATGCTAAAATCCTGAATTAAAGATTTTCTGATTGTTTCAATTTTTCGGGTAATTAATTCTTCTGTCAGATGAGATGAAACTTCATTTATAGGCACATGATCTGTTAACAGACCCACTCTTAAATTATCCTGAACCATCATCATCAAGGCATTTCCTTCTAACTCCTGATCTAAATAATCTGTGTGTCCCGGAAATTTAAAATCTTCTGACTGAATATTGTATTTATTGATTGGCGCCGTAACCAGGACATCAATCGAACCTTCTTTTAAAGCTTTAGTCGCTGCAACAAAAGATTTTATAGCATACTCACCAATTTTTTCATCATTAGTACCTAGATTAATATCTACACCTTCTCTCCAAAGATTCAAAACATTCACTTTTCCCGGAATTACCTGATCTAATTTATCTACACCGTGAAACTGAACTGTCGAAGTGAAACTTTTTTTAACAAAAGAAAGTATTTTAGCATTTGCGAAAATAACAGGTGTACACAATTCTAACATTCGAGAATCTTCGAAAGTTTTCAGTATAACTTCGCTTCCAATACCGTTTAAATCTCCTACTGAAATTCCAACAATTATATTTTCTGCTTTTTTATTCATGAGCTCAGCTTATTTATTACTAATTTTGATGTGCAAATTTAGTAAAATAAAACTACAATGTTTACAGGAATTATTGAAACCCTTGGAAGGATTCACGAAATACGAAAAGACAAAAACAACTTACATGTTACAGTCGACTCATCTATCACAAACGAATTAAAAATTGACCAGAGTGTATCGCACAACGGAATATGTCTTACAGTTGTGGCCATAAAAGATTCTTTTTATACCGTTACCGCAATTGAAGAAACTATTTTAAAAACCAATATTGGCGACTGGAAAGCTGATGATATTGTAAATTTAGAAAGAGGAATGAAACTTGGAGACCGTTTGGATGGCCATATTGTTCAGGGTCACGTAGACCAAACCGGAACCTGCGTTAAAATTGAAGAAGCAAACGGAAGCTGGAATTATACTTTTGAATACGATCCAAACCTCAGCAATATTACAATCGAAAAAGGATCAATCACAGTTAACGGAGTAAGCTTAACGGTTGTAAACTCTAAAACAAACGAATTTAGCGTTTCGATTATTCCTTACACTTTTGAAAATACTAATTTTAAAGATTTCAAAGTAGGAAGTAAAATAAATTTAGAATTCGATGTTGTTGGAAAATATATTTCGAGACTTTATTCGATTAACAAATAAGGCTTTTTTTATTTTATTTCGATATATAACTGCTGTACCCAAAATCAATCCGGCAACAATTAAATAAGGGATATCTTCATTTATTGGACCTTCTAAAGGCGCATCTGGACCACCGCCTGGTCCAGGTGGACCACCGCCTGGCTGAGCCATGATACTTGACACATTCAATACTAGAAAAAATACTAAAAAAACAATTCTGTTGATCTTCATAAACTTGGGGCGCTGATAATCAATAATATACAATATTGGCAAATATTTTTTTATAGAAATTTCTCATAAAAAGCACTCTTTCACGGAAATTCTTTGGCAAAAATATACGATTTTTAGAAAAAAACAACTTTATAACTAAAAAGACCTCACAAACTTAATATACGCATTGTGTTATTATTCGGATTTTTTATCAGACTGTTTTACCTCCAAAAATACAGTTCAATATCACACTTGTTTTTTAAAAACTTCATGTAACACCTTATTAAACGGGAAATTGTTAGAGTTTATTATCCAAAATTCTCGTTGAAACAAAATTAAGTTTTATTTTCCAAGGACTTACATTTAAAGAACAATTCTTACAAAATATTTTTTTCATTAAAATCAGTAAATTTTTAAATAAGTCAGAAAGAACTGTAAATTTAAAAATCTAAAAGATTAAAAGATTTTCTTTTTAAATTCTTGAAGCGATCAAGTGTTCGCGAATTAATATATTTGCATAATTAAAATTACAACCTCTTGAGGTCATTCATTAAATCAGGGCAAAAAATAGTAAATGAAAAAAACAGTTGGAAGTTTGTATGCTGGTGTAGGCGGTATATGTTTGGGGTTTGAAAAAGCTGGGTTTAAACTGGAATGGGCAAATGAATTTGACAAAAATGCCTGCATTACCTATAAAAATAATTTTGAGCATAATCTTATTGAAGGAGATGTAATGGCGCTAGACGTTACATCTCTTGAAAAAATAGATATTTTAACTGCCGGATTTCCGTGCCAGCCATTTTCGGTTGCGGGTTATAGAAAAGGTTTTGAGGACAGCAGAGGAAATCATTTCTTTAAAATTTTAGATTTTGTTGATGAAATGCGTCCTAATGTAATTTTTCTTGAAAACGTAAAAAACCTAAAAGGGCACGACAAAGGAAACACTATTAAAGTTATCGAAAACGAAATAAGAAAACGCGGTTATACTTTTGACAGCGCAGTTTTAAACACAAAAGATTTCGGAAACATCCCTCATAATAGAGAAAGAATTTTCATTGTAGCTTTTGATAAAGATTACATTAAAGATGAGAAATTTGAATTTCATTTTCCTGAAAAAGAAGACTTGACCAAATCGATCAAAGATTTAATTACCAAAGAAAAAGTCGACGAGAAGTTTTACTATCACGAAGACAAATACATGTATGATATGCTGAGAGAATCTATCACAAATAAAGATAGAATTTATCAGTTTAGAAGACAATATGTTAGAGAAAATAAATCGAGTGTCTGCCCTACTCTAACCGCCAATATGGGAACCGGAGGTCATAATGTACCGCTTATTACAACCGATTTTGGCTTTAGAAAACTGACTCCAAGAGAATGTTTTAGATTTCAGGGTTTTCCTGATGATTTTAAACTTCCTGCCATTTCAAATTCGCATTTGTACAAACAAGCCGGAAATTCTGTGAGTATGCCTGTTATTCAAAGATTAGCATCAGAGATATACAAGGTTATCGAAAAAGTAGAATCTAAAAAGTCAAAAAAATCTAAAGAAAAAGCTTAAACTGCCCATCTTGATTATCTGCTGCTTTTTCGATAAAAGATTCGTATTCGTCTAATTTTGTAAAATCTATAAAATAGTCGTGATTTGTTGATTTTGTGATTTTCACACTGTCATAACCTATTTTTCTGAGTTTATCATAAGTCAGGATTTCGTTTTCTTTCAACAATAGAACATCACGGAGCATCCAGTCGGCCATTGCTTTGTTTGGATTAGTCATTAACGCTTTGCTCCCATCCTGACAAACTTTTGCCGAAAGAATCGCACCATTTGGAATTCTAAGATTAAAAATCACATCTTTCTCCGGAAAAAAATCAGGAGCGTTCTTTCTAATTTTTGAAGGTATCGAAATATAAACCTCACCCGGATCTCTTTTTCTTCCTCCGGCGTTCCATTGGTTCAGCTGACTCTTAACAGGTACAATGGGTTCTTTTAATTTCTTTTTTGCTTCGGGAGAATATAAGGGCAGAATGACATAATCTACAAACGGAATTAATTCTTCTTCTGTTAATAAACCAATTGCTTTTTGAAGCTGCTTTTCATTTACAAAACCAGTTTCTTTTATACGATTTGGCTGCGACAGATTTAAAAGTACATTTATTGGCTCTTCTAAAATTTCGACCGCAATTTCAACACATTCATCAGGAACGACGAAACGTTTCATTAAAACGCTTTTAGAAAAATTAAAATTATACTCGTTTAAAGCGTCTTTGAACTTTAGCGAGCTTTTGGTTTCTTCCAGGATTTCGATTGATTCTTTATCAATTAAATCATAAGAGGTTTCAAAAACTTTTATCAAAAATTTATCACGGCCAATAATATGATAAACCCTGTTTTGAGTATTGTAAACGCGATCTGCAAATTCGATTCGTTCATTTCTAAAATCAGCCAGTTTGTTAGCTAAATCTAAACCTTTGAGTATTCTTATTTCTGAACTGCGCGAATTAAATTCTGCAACCTTCTCCACTTTAGAACTTCCTGAAAGTACAAAGGTTTTAATTCCAATACCACAACCATTTACAATGGCATCGTATGCCACATCTGCGCGTGCCAGATTATCGGCACCAAAAGCTTTACAAAAAGCATTCTCGGCAACTCTGTATTGAATAAAAGGTTTGTCTGAAGAACTAAACAAATTCGAAAACGCCCCAATAGCTTTTAAAGCACTTGTGTAGTTTTCGATATTTTGATTGGTTTGCGTTTTTAGAAACATTATTTATTTTGAAAGTTCAATTTCTTGTTTAATTTTTTCGATGCAAGATTCTAATTCTTTTTGAATTTCTTTGCTCCAAAACCGTAAAACTTTCCAATTTTTCGAAAGTAAATGCTCGTTGACTTCAATATCACGTTTCATATTCCGTTCGATTTTCGGAATCCAATAGTCGCGATTTGATTTAATTCGGAGTTGCTGTGTTTCCCAATCTTTTCCATGAAAAAATTCGCTGTCGATAAAAATGGCGATTTTATAACTGGCAAAAGTCAAATCTGGTTTTCCAAATACTTTTTTATTGTTTTTTCGATATCGGTAACCTAATTTCCATAAAGCTTTTGCAAGCCTCACTTCATCTTTTGTGGCGGTGCTTTTTATCGCCTGCATATTTTTTCTCCGCTGTTCGGGAGTTAAATTATCCATCTTTCGTTAAGATTAAATTCGTCTTTGAATGATAAATTTAATCTATTTTTCTTTTAAACCAGAATATAAACGAGCTACATTATGCAAATTACCCGATTGAATATAATAGTTTCTTGCATCCATTTTAGTTCTGCCGTTTAACAATGCATTTTTAGGAATTACATATTCATTTTCAATTATATATCGAATTGTTTTTAACGAACCACAACCGGGAATATCATAGAACCAAGAAAATTTTTGAATTTCCTGCCATAAGTTTTCTTTTGTTTCTGAAGTTTCTTTTAAAATAAATTTTATATCAGGTTTAATTCTCACCAAAACAAAATAATCATACGTATCAACAGCGTCAGAATTTCTGAAATTGTGAATGTATCTTCCTTTTGAATCCCAATCTTTAGTTTCTAAAAGAAAAAGATTCGCAAAGAAAGCTGCCGACTTAACGCATATTGATTTTCCGTTTGCTTTTAAATCGGTTTGATCCCATTTCCCTTTTCCGTGAATACTGAAATCCGGAGTTTCTACCTCAACATTCTGAAGTTTCAAATTATCATAAAGTACGATCTCGGCGATTTTTCCCTGAAATGTATTTTGAAAAATCTCCGCATCGGTTCTATCTATTTCACCGCCAGATCTCACAGCTTTATGAAATCCGCCTTCATACACCATTTTATAAGCAAAATCAAAAGCCTGCTTTATACAAGCAAAACTAACTTCATTATTTTCAAAACTCTTTTTTAAAGTGATGAAATAACTATTATCCTTTTGATCTAGCTTCATGATTTTACTTTTGTCATTAAAAGTAAAAATACATTTTTAAATGATAGAATTATATTACAAAATAAAAATCAGGCAATAAAAAAGCCTTTACATTGCTGTAAAGGCTTTCTATTTCTAAATGAGTGGTCCCACCTGGGCTCGAACCAGGGACCACCTGATTATGAGTCAGGTGCTCTAACCAGCTGAGCTATAGGACCGGTTTAGAGGATGCAATATTACTACTATTTTTCATTCACTCCAAATATTTTAGGACTTGATTTGCATTTAATTTCAATTCAAACCCTTTGTTTTAAAAACAAGATTGATTTTCAAGACATTATTTAAAATAAAAAAAGATATTTTTTTACCTGATTTCCTGACAAAGCTCCACCAAAACTCCATTTGTATTCTTCGGATGCAGAAAAACCACCAATTTATTGTCGGCGCCTTTCTTCGGAACTTCATTAATTAACACAAAACCTTCGTTTTTTAAACGTGAAATCTCGGCATGAATATCTTCAACATCAAAAGCGATATGATGAATCCCTTCGCCTTTCTTTTCTAAAAACTTCGCAATTGGACTTTCTGGGTTTGTGGCCATCAAAAGTTCGATTTTGTTTGTTCCCGTTTGAAAGAATGAAGTCAAAACGCCTTCGCTTTCTACCGTTTCTTCTTTATAGGACGGAACACCCAATAATTTTTCGAATAATGCATTGGCATCGTCCATGTTTTTAACTGCAATTCCTATATGCTCTATTTTATTAACCATTTGATTTTATTTTAATTGAGTAACGTAAGTATTAAAATAACCGCATTCTGCAATTACATCCTGATAATATTTAGTATCTGAGTAATCCTTTTGAAGCGTTTTAAATCCGTTCCAGGCAATAAAGTTTACTTTATCATCATTTGCATCCCACCAATATCTTACGCTGTTGTATTTATTGTTATAATATTCGTTTCGTTCGCATTTCGAAATTAAATACACACATTTTGCTTTCTGCTCTTTTGTTGATGCAGCCTGCAAAGCTTTTTGATAATACATTTTTGAAACGCTGCAGTCCGTAATCATCTTTTTCATGGAATCTCTAAACGAATATGGACTTGAACCATAACCTACAATAGAAATTTCATAAAAAGTTCTTCCGTTTCCAAAATGCGAGATATTATAAAATGCATTTCCTAATAACAAACTATTGGTGTAAACATCTTCGTTTTTAGCCAGCTTGTCCTGCATTTCTTTAATCGTCGTTAAGAAATCCATCTGCGTATATTTTCTTTTTTGATAAGCCGTATGATCGCAGTCGTGACAATCTTTTATGCTTCCGTTAAACGGATTTCCTAAAAACTTATAATACTGTACTGAATCTGTCTGTTTTAAAAACTCAATCGCTTCCGGAATTTTGTTTTTAAAAGTTGCCTGAACTGCCTGAAAGTTATTGATATCTTTCAGTTTCAAACTATAAATTCCCGCCCCGATAGTTTCAATTTCGGTTTTATTTGACTTAGCCAAAAATGTTTTTATTCCTTGTAAATTCTTTTCATCATCATAAAAAGCATTTCCATCGTTCCAATAACTGTAACGCGATTCGCCAAAAATCTCGGCTAAAACTAAATTCCCTTTTTCTCTATAAAGTGTAGACAAATAACTTCTGCTCCATGAAGAAGCATTTTGATATCGAAATTCCTCTCCTTTATATGTTTTTGGAAGTTCGTTGTACAGCCAGTTTAAATCGGCCAGGATTGTTTTTTCGTTTTTATCTGTCAGCTTATCAATTTTGTTCAGGTTGTTTACAAAACGAAGCAAACGAAGCTGCATTCCTGCCAATTCTGTTTTAGGAAGCGTTTTTACTGCTTTATCAAAGTTCTTATCTGCATTTGCATAATCTCCTTTTAAAGTCTGTAAATATCCCAGAAACAAATCCCATAAATAAGGTCTATCTGTATTTCCAGCCGCCGAAATTTTAGCAATTAAATCTAATGCCTTTTGGTCGACTTTAACCTGATTTTCTGTTTTGCTTTCTGCAACACTTAGTTTCTTTTTAGGCTTATCGTCTCCGGCATCCTGCTGAAATGAATTATTTATAGACTGCTCAAGTTCATTTACCAATCTTGTGGCGAGATAATTTAAATGCTCGCTTTTTGGATCTAACTCATAAATCTTTTCGATGGCCTGCTTTTCATCTTTATAATATCCGTGAACAGCCCAAAGCGCCGCTTTTTCTTTATTATTTTTTGCCAATGTCAACGCTTTATTCCAGTCGGTTTGGTTTTTTGGATTAAAACAATAAGCCGTTACCACTCTTAATTCTGGACATTTATCAAAAACCTGCGCATACAAATAGTTCGAAACTGCATATTTTTTTTGTTTATGATTGATTCCGGCAACGTACGAAAGTGCGCGGTAATACAAAACGTTTTTAGGAACAGAACTTTCTGTTTTATTAAAAAAGTCAATTGCTTTTTGTTTATCGTTGCTGTAAAAACGAGCTTTCATGGTAAGAAACCAATATCTGTTTTTCAAAAAAGGATCAGACAAAGTATTGTAAACATTCTCGATTGACTGAATCATTTTAGGATCATTGAATGTTTTTGCCACAACAGGCTCGTAACTCCAATAATCTTTATTAATCGAAACCGTTTCTATTTTTTGTGCCAAATACAAAAACTCCACAAAGCTTTTTACTTTTTCATCTTTCAACGGCATTTTTTTGCCCCATTTTACAGATGCTGCGTTGTCTTTTTTATTTTTATAATAGACATGAAGATCTGTAATTTCTTCCTTGTTCTTAATGGTGTTTTTATTATCTGAATAATAATTCAGGTTTTCATCTCCAATCAAGAAATAATTTACCGTTGTTGTATCTATTTTTCCTTTTAGATACCCTGCCCAATCTGATTTTATGTCTTTATTAAAGCGAGAATTATGCTGGGTATCAAAACCAATTCCGTAGAAAATACCTCCAGATAAAAAAAGCGGCGAATACGATTTGTCTGCAAAAGCTTCCGGAGTAAAATTAGAGTTGTACGACCCCATATAATCCCAATCGCCATCTGCGCAAGCATAAATTATTCCATACACAAAAAGGAAAGCTGCACTAAAACCAAGAAACAACTTGCTTAAAAATATTCTTTTCATAATTATTTAAATTGAATTCGTCTAAATCGTAAAATATAATTTCTTTTGGAGACTGCGCTTTATTGTCGTCTAAATCTTCAGCCATTTCTTTTAAATCTTCCGGAGAAATCATCTCTGTTTTAAGCAGATCATTTTCTTCGTAATAAACCCCGTTTTTGTAATTAGATTGTTTTACCCTGAAAAATATTGGACTAATCTGCTCGAAGTTTTTATCTTTTTTAAGTTCGCTTACATTCAATTTCGAACGCAGCCCTAAAACTTTCTGGTTTCTGATGTGAATCGCCCACGAATAAATAGGCAGTGCATAATCAAGATGAAGCGGATATTTCTTTAAACTTTTAAGATATCTTTCTGAGATTTTTCGGCTGTAAATAGAGTTTAACGAATCCGGCGCGATGCTTCCCATATTATAAAACATCAAAACGCCATTATCTACATTTGGAATCTTGGTTTTCTTGAAATATTTTACCTGATGAAGCCTGATTGTTGCCGAAAGTTTTTTCTGCGAAAGCTTTTTAATTTGTTCAATAAATTTAAGATAATTGTCTTTACTATTCAATGTCCAGTCGCAGTCAATTTGAATTTCGGAACCATTAATTTTATTCTTGTTATTGATTTCAGTAATTAAATGAATTGTCTTTTTGGCCAGATCTTCAACGTCCAGACTCTTATCGAGCATTACTTTATTCTGAATAAAAACGACCGGAACAATTTCAAATTCCTGCACGTTTTCATAAAAATGAACAGGACTTATCGGAAATGGCTTTTGCGTTTGAGGGTGAAGTCCGATGTCAAAATAGCGGACATAAAGTTTGCGGACATCGTTATCTTTTAGGGTAATTCTTTCTGTTTCAGAAAACTTCAAATTAGTTTTCCAATAATAAAAAGCAATTATTGGTTTGTCGTTTTTACTGCAGGCAGAAAGCAAAACAAATATTGAAACCAAAAAAATTCTTTTTATCAAAACCAGGGGGATTACATTTGAACTCAAAAGTAAGAAATTATAACGTATTGATTATTTCAAATTCAAAAAAAGAAGAAAATACAAAAGCTGTAAATCCTAATAAATGCCCAAAAAATTTCAATTAAAGCAAATATAATTGTTATTTTGTGCAATCAAATTTAAAAACCGCTATGTTGAAAAGCAAACTGAAATACATTTCATTTTTATTGGTATTACTAATGATGAGCTGCGCCAAAAGAGGCAGCATTACCGGCGGATTAAAAGATACACTGGCACCGGTTTTAGTGTCCAGCACTCCTAAAAATTTGACAACTGATTTTAAAGGAAACGAAATTACTTTGGTTTTTGATGAATACATCAAATTAAAAAACCTTAACAAACAGCTTATTATTTCTCCTCCAATGAAATATGAGCCGGTGATTACACCAACCAATGTCAGCAAATTCATTAACATAAAACTGAGAGATACTTTACAACCAAATACGACTTACAGCTTTAATTTTGGGCAGAGTATCGCCGATAATAATGAAGGAAATGCAATCAATCAGTTTAAGTATATTTTTTCGACTGGACCTTATATCGATTCTCTTAAACTTAGCGGAAAAATTAAAGATTCTTACGCAAAAAAAGTAGACAATTTTGTTTCTGTAATGCTTTATGAGGCAAATGACAAATATAAAGATTCTGTTATCTACAAAGAATTTCCTCGTTACATTACCAATACTTTAGACAGTATGCGAACTTTTGAATTTGAAAATTTAAAAGCCGGAAAATATCTTTTGGTTGCTTTAAAAGACAAAGGAAACAACAATAAATTTAATCCTAAAGATGATAAAATTGGTTTTATCAAACACTTTATAACGGTACCAAACGATACGATTTTTGAATTGGAATTATTTAAAGAAACACTTCCTTTAAAAACATTTAAACCAATACAAGTTTCAGGAAACAGAATACTCCTGCCGTATGAAGGAAAACAGGATTTTAAAACAAACCGACCTGCAATTGTATTAAAACACAATGACGAAAAATTAGAAACTATTATAACGCGTTTCCCTAAAAAAGATTCGCTTCAAGTCTGGTTTAAACCATTAAAAGCTGATTCTTTATCATTAGATGTGACTAAAGATAAGTACGAGAAAAAATTCACCTTTAAATATAAAGACCAGAAAAAAGATACCTTAAATATCAAAGCGGTTCAAAATGGTACTATTAATTTTAGAGATAGATTTACTTTAGAAACCGAAACTCCGCTGGTTAAATTTGATAAAACAAAAATCAAACTGGTCAATAAAGATTCTACAGCGGTTGATTTTACAACAGAATACGACGAGTTCGAACAGAAATTATATGTTGATTTCAAGAAAGAACCTTTGGAAAAATACAACTTTACGTTTTTCCCGGGTGCATTGACTGATTTCTATGAAAAAACCAACGATACTTTATCTTATAAATTATCGACAAAAGAACCGGCTGATTACGGAAATTTAATTCTGAATTTAAAAAACGTAAAACGTTTCCCTATCATTGTTGAAATAACCAATAAAAATGGAGACGAAGTACTTGCAAGCGAATATTCTGAAGGAAAAACCGAAATTGAATTTAATTTAATGGTTCCGGCGCAGTTTACTATACGAGTTATCTACGACGACAACAAAAATAAAAAGTACGATACCGGTAGTTTCCTTCAAAAAAGATATGCCGAAGAAGTGTTTTATTTTCAGCGTGAAATTGATGTACGAACCAACTGGGATGTTAACGAAACCATTGACTTAAGTGTTCCGTATAATCCTGACGTAGAGAAAAAAGAAGACGACAAAAAGAGAAAAGACGACGAGAAAAAACGAAAGGCTTTCTAAATTTTAATTTCGAAAATATCTTTATCGCTTAAAAAATCGAGTTTTTTTCTCGTTTCCAGCATTTCATTTTTATCTAAATCAACCACAAAAACACCTTCTGTTTCTTGTGGTTCCAGAATGTAATTGCCTAAAAAGTCCACAACCTGCGAATGGCCAATGTGTTCGTAATCATGATGATCTAAACCAACGCGGTTTACCCCAACTACATAACTCAGATTTTCGATGGCGCGTGCTTTAAGCAAAGTGTCCCAGGCATTGGTGCGCACTTTTGGCCAATTGGCAGCATATAAAAGCAAGTCGTAGTTTTCGACATTCCTCACAAAAACAGGAAATCTTAAGTCGTAACAAACCTGCAGGCAAATCTTCCAATCCAGATAATCGACAATTACTTTTTGAGTTCCGGCAGTGTAGAATTTATCTTCTCCAGCCAATGAAAACAAATGGCGTTTGTCGTAATATTTAATTTCTCCTGACGGAAAAACAAACAGCATTCGGTTATAATAATTATTGTTTTCCGTAATTACCAAACTTCCTGTCAGGGCGCTGTTTTTTTCTTGCGCCATTCTTTTCATCCATAAAATAGTTTCACCCTCCATTGTTTCGGCTACTGACGATGGATTCATCGTAAAACCAGTCGAAAACATTTCTGGAAGTACAATCAAATTTACCTGAGAATCGATTTGATTTATTTTCGATTCAAAGTTTTTTCTGTTCTGCGCGGCATCTTCCCAATGAAGATTGGATTGAATTAATGTGACTTTCATATTTCAAAAATACGAATTTTCAGCCAAAATTTATTTTCAAATAAAAAAACACATTCTGCAAAATTTTCTCAAAACACCTTTAATTACCTCATGTTTTTTGGATTATAAAAATACTTGAATAAATTTTATTGCAAAAAAAATGCATTTAATGCAAAAAAAATGCAACTGTGAAAAATAAATATATATATTTGATTCGCCAATAAAAACCAAAAAGAAAACATGAAAACCAAACTATTATGAAAACAAAGCTAATTTCATTAGTATTTATTGGGGGGATGATCCTCTCGACAAATGCAAAGGAGACTGCAATAAAAAAGCATCTCTTTGAACAAAAAAGCAATCAGGTTGAAATTACTGGCCAGGTAATTGGTCAGGACGACGGAATGCCAATTGCGGGCGCCACGGTCTATGCAAAAGGCAATAACAAAATAGCTACAATAACAGATGAATCAGGAAAATTTAGATTGAATGTTGCTGAAAACGAAAAGCAAATCATTATTACTTATATGGGTTACGGAACTTTAGAATTTACTTTAGACCGTACCACAGATTTAGTTATTAAATTAAAACCTGCCGAAAATGTATTAGAACAGGTTTTAGTAACAGCATTAGGTGTTAAAAAAAGTAGTAAGTCTGTTGCTTATGCTGTAACAGAGCTTAAAGGAACTGAATTTACAAAAGCAAAAGAAACAAATATCGCGAATGCCTTAGTTGGAAAAATTGCCGGTGTTAATGTGAGCAGCACCGCAACAGGACCAAACGGATCCAGCCGCGTAGTAATTAGAGGAAACGGTTCATTAAACGGAAATAACCAGCCTATGTATGTGGTAAACGACTTACCTATCGATAATACACAACTTAATTTACCAGGAATTGGAAACGGTCCCGGCTCAACCAGAATTAATGTGGATCGCGGAGACGGAACTTCTGTAATAAATCCGGATGATATTAAAACCATAACGGTTTTAAAAGGTGGAACTGCGGCTGCATTATACGGCGCAAATGCTGCAAACGGAGTAATCCTGATTCAGACTAAAAGAGGTGCGGTTCAAAAAGGAATTGGAGTAGAATATAATACTTCTTTTACTTTTGAAACTCCTTCTATTATCCCAAAATGGCAATACGAATACGGTTCTGGAGCAAACGGAAAAAAACCAACAAATCAGGCCGAAGCTATTGCTGCAGGACGCTGGTCTTGGGGTGCTAAAATGGACGGAACCGATGTGGTTCAGTTCGATGGGGTAGCGCGACCTTATTCTCCTCAAAAAGATAATATTAAGAATTTCTACGAAACCGGAACGACATTTATCAATTCTGTCGCTTTATCCGGAGGAACAGAAAAAGCTACAGGACGTCTTTCTTTCTCCAATACAGACAATCAATCTGTAGTGCCAAATTCTGATTTCAACAGAAAAAGCATCAATATTGCAAGTAATGTTAATATGACAGATTGGTTAAAATTTGATGCTGTTGTACAGTATAATTTAGAAAAATCTAATAACAGAGTTACCGTTTCAGATGCCGAAGCTAACCCAAACTGGGGAACGTACATGATCGCCAATACAGTTGACATTAGAAACCTTGCCCCAGGATATGATGCAAATGGTATTGAAGAAGCATGGAATCCGGTTGCTGTAGCTACAAATCCTTACTTTGTTGTCAATAAAATTAAAAACAAAGACACTAAAAACCGCTTTATCGGGATGTTGAATGTAAAGTTGAATTTTACTCCTGAATTATTTCTTCAGGGACGAATTGGACAAGATTATACCAACTATGATTTCTTCGGATATATTCCAAAAACAACTTTAAACAATCCGGTTGGATATGCGCAAGGTCAAAAAACAAAAATATCTAACTTAAATACAGAAGCAATTCTTAACTATACTAAGAAAAACATTTATGGTAATTTCTCTTTAAATGCTTTACTTGGAGTTAACTCTCGCACCACTTTAAGAGACGAAACAAGATTTGAAGGATCAAATTTTGTGTTAGACGATTTTTATGCTATAAGCAACTTATCTACTCTTGCTTACACGTATCCGTACGGAAAAACAAAAACAAATTCAGTTTATGGTGCTGTAGATTTAGATTATAAAAATGTCGTTTTCTTAAACTTTACAGGTCGTCAGGATTGGTTCTCGACACTTTCTAAAGATAACAACACGGTATTTTACCCATCTGTTGGAACAAGTATCATTGTATCAGATATTATAAAAATGCCGGAATTTGTTTCGTTTGCTAAACTAAGAACTTCTTGGGCGCAGGTTGGAGGCGCAACTCCAGATCCGTATGCATTAAATCAATCTTTTACGATGGTGCAGGGCGGACATAACGGACAACAATTACAAGGCCCAACAAGCACAAGAGTTCCTAACTCGACTTTAAGCCCGTTGACTTCGACCACTTTTGAAATTGGAACTGATTTAGGTTTCTTCAATAATCGCTTAAATCTTGATTTCGCATATTACAACCGTGCAACAACAAACGATATTGTAGAAACTACAATCTCAAATGCTTCGGGAGCCAATACTGCTTTATTGAATCTTGGAAAAATGAGAAATAAAGGAGTTGAATTTTTACTTAGCGGTAAAATCATCAATACAGAAAATTTTTCATGGGATGCAAGTTTCAATGGTTCGTATAACGAAAACACAGTCGAAGCACTTACAGATCAGTTAAGCTCTATTACAATGGCAACTTCTGTAAACGGATATGTTACCATTACAAGTGATGTGGGTCGTCCGTACAGTATTATAAAAGGATACAAACCTCGTAAAGACGCAAACGGAAATACGGTTTACAATGTAAGCGGTGGCTCGGCTACTATTGCGCAAGGTCCGCTTGAAGAATTAGGCCAGGGAGTTCATCCTTGGGGAGCAGGTATCAGCAATGAATTTAAATACAAAAACATATCATTCAGCTTTTTAATCGACGGTAAATTTGGAGGAAGTTTATACTCTGGAACTGATTTGTACGGAACTCGTATGGGATTAACAAAATTAACCCTGGACGGTCGTGATGGTGGTTTACCAATTAAAGGTGTTGACACTAACGGAAACCCGGTGGATATGGTTATTGCTCCGGAAAACTTAAGAACGTATTATGACGGTTTAAGAAACATATCATCAACATTTGTTTATGATGCAAGTTTCATCAAATTAAGACAAATAATCTTAGGTTACCAATTACCAATTGAGAAAATAAAAGGATTATCAAAACTTCAGGGAGCTTCCATTTCATTTGTGGCAAGAAACTTATTCATCCTTTATAAGAAAACACCAAACGTAGATCCTGAATCTGTATTTAGTGCAGGAAACGCTCAGGGTGTAGAACAATTTGGAGTGCCAAAAACCAGAAGTTTCGGTTTAAGTTTAAATATCAAATTTTAAACTCGTTTTATCTCTAATTTTTAAATTAAAAGACATGAAAAAGTTAACCATATTATATATTGCAGGAATACTTCTAGGAAGTATGGCATCCTGTACAAATGATTTTGAAGAAATCAACACCAACCCCAATTCAGTTGACAAACCAAATCCGAATTTTGTTTTCAGTAAAGCACAGCTGGATGGTTTAAACAACAATTATTTCTTAATCAACATTTTAGAATGCGGCGGTATGATACAGCAATATGCCACATACAAAGAAGCTTCTGGTGTAGGAGATAAATATTTAAATAACGAAGTTTATTATTCGGCTTATTTTAATCAGGCGTATCCAACAGGTATAAACGAAACACAAATCGTAATCGATGCTTTAAAAAACAGTCCAAACGATAGCAACCGACTTAATATTGCCAGAATCTGGAAAGCATTTTTATACCATAAAGTAACTGATTTATATGGAGACATTCCTTATTCTGAAGCAGCAAAAGCCAACAGCACACAGGTTTTCCTTCCAAAATATGACAGTCAGGAATTCATCTACAAAGATTTATTGAAAGAATTAGATGAAGCTGCTGCAGGATTAGATCCGGCAAAACCAAGTTTTGGGAAAGCTGATTTTATTTATGATGGTGATGTTGCAAAATGGAAAAAGTTCTCTTATTCGTTAATGCTTCGTTTAGGTTTAAGATTGTCTAAAGTTGATCCTGCATTATCTAAAACATGGGTAACGAAAGCAATTGCCGGCGGTGTAATTTTAAACGGAGCAGATAATGCTATCATGAAATACACTGACGGACCAAATGATTTTAACCGAAATCCGGTTGGCTTTGATTCAAGAAAACAAGATTTTACAGCAGGATCTTTTGGACAGAAAAATGTAGAAGGCGGTAAATTAGCCAAAACATTTATTGATTTATTACAATCAACTGCCGATCCTAGAATCAGCGTTTACTCAGGAGTTTGGCAGGGAACAGCTCAAAATACAAGTCTTGCGGTTCAAAAAGGTTTTCCTAACGGAACAAAAACAGCTCCAACAGCTGCAGAACAAGGAACCTATTCTGAGCCTAACCAAAGTACTGTTTTTAAATATGATGCACCGCTGGTTCTAATCAGCAATGCCGAAACTAATTTATATTTAGCCGAAGCTGCTGCAAGAGGATGGTATACTGCTGAAACAGATAAAGATTTATATGAAAAAGGCGTGAAAGCTTCTTTCCTAAACATGGGAATTTACGGTGCAGCTTATACTATTCCGGATGCAACGGTATATTTAACCGCAAATCCGTACAATGCTGCAGGATCATTTGACGCAAAAATGAATCAGATTCATACCCAGATTTACATCGCATTATTTGTAGACGAGCAGGAAATTTATTCTAACTGGAGAAGAACCGGATATCCTGTTTTAACTCCTGTAAATTTCCCGGGCAATGTTACAAACGGCACAATACCAAGACGTTTAAAATACTCAACCAGCGAATATTCAGTGAATTCCGCTAACTTAGCAGAAGCAGTTAAGCGCCAGGGCGCAGACACTTTTACAACAAGAATCTGGTGGGATAAACAATAACAAAAAAAGATAAATGAGCATTTTAATTCTTACGGCATGCATTGCGTTTTTAATCATTCAAATAGCTTGGCTTAAAATCAATCCGTTTATTGCCTTTATCATAACAGCTTTATTAGCAGGTCTATTTTTAGGCCTGCCAGTAAGCACTTTGCCGCAAACTGTCCAAAAAGGTTTAGGCGAAATGTTAGGATCTATTACATTGATTATCGTTTTCGGAACTTGTATTGGTAAACTTACCGTTTCATCAGGTGCCGCCAATGTCATTGCCAAAACAGTTATGGGATGGACGGGCAGAAAATACGTTCGACTTGGCTTAATGATTACCGGATTTATTGTTGGGATACCTCTATTTTATAGTGTTGGATTTGTTTTGTTAGTACCTCTAATCTTTTCAGTAGCCCATCAATTTAAACTGTCAAAAGTATATCTGGGAATTCCAATGCTGGCGTCGCTTTCAGTAGCACACGGTTTTTTGCCCCCACATCCGTCACCAATGGCTTTAAGCAGTATTTTAAAGGCTGACATTGGACTTGTTTTAGTATATGGAATTATAATTGCAATTCCCACTATTTTTATTGCCGGTTTGTTGTTTTCGAATTTGCTTAAAAACATCAAAACCGAATCGGATCATGAAATTTTAAATGTTGAAGAAGTAGTAAACCACGGTAAACTTCCAAGTTTTTCACTTAGTTTATTCTCTGCTTTATTTCCGGTTTTTGGATTAACGCTCACTTCAATATTACCCCTGTTTACAAAAAATGAAACAGTAGAAAATATCTGCAAAACAGTAGGAGAACCCAGTATGATCATGCTGATTTCTTTACTTATCTGTACGTATACTTTAGGAATCAGAATGAACCGAAGCATTACCTCAGTGATGGATGATTATGCGGCCGCCATAAAAGACGTCGCATTAATTGTCTTAATCGTAGGTGGTGCCGGAGGTTTAAAAGAAGTTATGATTGTAAGCGGTGTAAACGAGACTATAGTAGACGCCTTAACACAAATAAACATTCATCCTTATTTATTGGCATGGATAATGGCTGCGATTATTCGCGTTTGTGTGGGCTCTGCTACAGCCGCCGGATTAATGACGGCCAGCGTTTTACTGCCGTTACTGCAAACAACAGGACTCGATCCTAACTTATTGGTTTTATCCGTTGGAGCCGGAAGTTTAATGTGCTCACATGTAAACGATCCAAGCTTCTGGATGTTCAAAGAATATTTTAATATCAGCCTAAAAGACACTTTTAAATCCTGGACCGTCATGGAATCTTTAGTATCTGTTTTAGGAATCATTTTCGTTTTTATTTTAAACTCTATAATACATTAATATCATGAATTTATTACCACAAGAAAAATTTGAAACTCTTGGTTTATCTCTTCCGCCGGCGCCTCAGCCATTAGGAATATATAAACCGTATTTAGTTGATGGTAAATATTTATACCTTTCAGGTCATGGACCTGTTAATGACGATAAATCCTTAATTATTGGCCGAATTGGCGATGATATGGATATCGAAGAAGGAAAATTAGCCGCAAGACAAGTTGGTCTAACCATGCTTTCTACCATCGTAACCAATTTTGGAAGCCTGAATAAAGTAAAAAGAGTAATAAAAGTTTTAGGAATGGTTAATTGTAATGGCGATTTTTTAAGACATCCGTATGTAATAAACGGATGCAGTGAATTGTTTGCCGAAGTTTGGGGACAAGAAAACGGAATTGGAGTAAGAAGCGCCGTAGGAATGGGTTCGCTGCCAGACAATATTCCTGTTGAAGTTGAAGCTGTTTTCGAATTATTTTAGACAAGGAATACGCCACAGAAACAAAGATTAAAGAGTAATCTGTATTGGTTAAGGAAAATAATTTAATCCCAAAATCTGTGGCTGCTTATTAAAAATATGCCACAGATTAAAAATGATTTTATTCTGCCACAAATTACACGAATTAGCACAAATCATTACGCTAAAAATTAATTCGTGAAAATTTGTGTAATTCGTGGCAAAAAAACTTAAACACATAGAAACATAGAATTTTTTACTTGATAAAGAATAACAAAAAAAGCTAGCTTTTAACACATAGTAACTATGTTTATTAATGCAAGTGAAACGTCTTTAAATGTTTTTAAACTATGTTTCTATGTGTTAAAAATTAAGCGCCGCGTTCATCAATAAAAATCTATGGCTAAAAAAAATTAAACATGAATACAAATACCTCACAAACAAGAATAGCAGCATTTGGAGAATTATTACTTCGGATGAATGTTGCCAATGGAAACCGGTTTACGCAGGCTAATGAAATAAAAGTTCATGTGGGCGGTGCCGAAGCCAATGTTTGTGTTTTACTTTCGCAGCTCGGAATCCAAACCGATTATATCAGCCGATTGCCCCAAAATGATCTGGCACAGCTGGCTTTAAACGAACTTCAGAAATACAAAGTAAATACTTCAAAATGTGTTTATGGCGGCGAACGTTTGGGCTTATATTTTGTCGAATCCGGAAATCAAATCAGACAATCACAGGTAATTTACGACCGAAGCAATTCGTCTTTTGGAACCATTCAAAAAGATCAGATTAACTGGAATGAAGTTTTAGAAGATGTCACCCATTTTCACTGGTCAGGAATAAGTCCGGGAGTTTCAAACGAAGCAGGTCTGGCTTGTAAAGAAGCCATCCTAACCGCGCATAAAAAAGGCCTTCCTATTTCTTCTGATTTTAATTACAGATCAAAATTATGGCAGTACGGAAAACATCCGTCGGAAATTATGCCCGATTTATTACAATACAGCACCATAACCGTTGCCGATTTAGATGCG
The DNA here is from genome assembly GCF_058807735.1 of Flavobacterium sp. GW821-FHT12A05. Classification (NCBI taxonomy): domain Bacteria; kingdom Pseudomonadati; phylum Bacteroidota; class Flavobacteriia; order Flavobacteriales; family Flavobacteriaceae; genus Flavobacterium; species Flavobacterium sp. GW821-FHT12A05. Next base: position 181,481 of record NZ_JBXAQY010000007.1, read on the forward strand.
ATTGAAATTTACTTCGGAATCAAAACAGACAAAGACGAATCTGATGAAAATCGTTTCCAGAAAACATTCGAATTATTAAAAGTAAAAATGCCTTTTCTAAAAACACTCGCCATGAGTTTTAGAAAATCTGACGGGCCGGCACATTTATACAAAGGTCTACTGATACATGAAGGTAATTTTTATCAAACGCCAGAACATAAAATACACGTTGTAACAGACCAAATTGGTTCCGGAGATGCTTTTAATGCCGGATTACTATATGGATTATCCAACAAATTATCCGGACAAGAATCTATAGAATGGGCCACGGCCTGCGGTGTAATCAAACAAAGTATACACGGAGATTTTGCCATAAGCACGCTCGACGAAATAAGTCATTTTATTAAAAACGGCTCAAGTAATAGAATTAACAGATAAAACAAGCATATGTACAGCATTTTAAAAACGCAAGGTGTACTTCCGTTAGTAACCCAAATCAATATCGAAACAGCCCAAATAGTATTGCAATCAGCGGCTGATGCTGGCATAAAAATTATCGAGTTCGCAGCTCGTGCAGCTGATGCAAAAGAAGTTTTTGCTCAAATGACAGCTTTTAAAAAAGAAAACAATTTAGATGTTAAAATAGCGGTGGGATCTATTTTAAGTGTGGCCGATGCCGAAACCTATCATCAATTAGGAGCAGATTGCATTATCTGCCCTCATACTGATCTGGAAATTGGCAATTACTGTTTTAAAAACAATATTTACTGGATTCCCGGCGCCGCAACCTTAAACGAAATTCTACATGCCAATAAACTGGGTGCCGAAGTTGTAAAACTTTTTCCTGCTGATAAAATTGGCGGCCCGGGATATGTAAAAGCAATAAGAGCGCCTTTCCCGAATTTAAAAATAATGCCTACAGGAGGTGTAACTCTTGAAGAAAGTAATTTAAAATCGTGGTTTAAATCTGGAGTTGTATGTGTTGGAATTGGTTCTAATTTATTTTCGAAAGAAATGCTTTTGAATTTAAATTATGAGCAGGCACTGCAGGCTTTTCAAAATTTAATTGAAGTGGTAGAAAAAACAAGAAACTAAGTTATGCAAGAAAATTGGTGGAAAATTAAGTCCGAAATTAACATTGACACCCCATTTTTAGCCGTTTACGAAGATCGTATCCGGTTTAATCTCGAACGCCTTATTGGTTCAGTAAATGGTGATACGCAAAAATTAAGGCCTCATATTAAAACACATAAAATTGGCGAAATTCTGGAATTGTTTAAAATTTACAATATCAAGAAAATAAAATGCGCCACAATTGCCGAAGCTGAACTTGCCGCCATACACGAAATTCCAGACGTTCTCCTCGCCTATCAGCCTGTTGGAATTAAAAAAGAAAGATGGATTTCGCTGCTTCAAAAATATCCTGACACTCATTTTTCGACCATTACAGACAATCTGGAATCGGCGAAAGCCTTAAATGAAATCGCTAAAGAGAACCATTTAAAACTGAACATTTATCTGGATTTAAATACCGGAATGAACAGAACCGGATTTTCGATTTCGCAAAACTGGACAGCTTTCGTCGATAAAATCGTTAAATTGAAAAATCTTCATTTTGAAGGTATTCACATTTACGATGGTCATTTAAAAGGCAGTGTCGAAGAACGAATCAATACCGCTTCAAACTCCTTTTCTGATATAAAAGAAAAAACCGAAGCAATCGAACAAAAATTAGGTTACGAATTAAAAATTGTTGCCGGCGGTTCTAATACTTTTCCCTTTTATGCCACGCAGGAAAATGTAGAATGCAGTCCGGGAACTTTTGTTTTTTGGGACTTTAATTACCAATCTAATTTACCGGAACAAAAATTCAAACCAGCTTTGGTTATCGTGGGAACCGTAATTTCAAAACCAACAAAATCAACACTTTGTATTGATATTGGTTACAAAGCCGTTTCTTCAGAAAATCCAATTGATAAACGATTAGTGATTTTAAATGATGAAAATCTAATCCCAACATCACATTCCGAAGAACATTTGATTTTAGAAAACCAAGGAAAAAACGAATATGCAATTGGCGATACTATTTATGCACTTCCGTATCACGTATGCCCTACCTGTGCGCTTTATGATGTTGTTCAGGTGGTGAATAAAGGACATCAAATTTGCGATAAATGGAAAGTTGCCGCCCGAAGCAGAGAAATTAATATATAAAATTTAAGTCGAAATACTATGTTTATAATAGACGCCCATTTAGACCTGAGCATGAATGCGATGGAATGGAATCGTGATTTAAGAAATGATGTTCCCACGCTGCGCAGTTTAGAAAAAGGAATGACCGATAAACCAGATCGCGAACGCGCCACTGTTTCGTTTCCTGATTTGCGACGCGGTAATATAGGAATTGTGGTAGCAACGCAAATTGCGAGATTTGTAAAACCCGACAGTATTATTCCGGGTTGGAATTCTCCTGAACAAGCCTGGGCACAAACACAAGGACAGCTTGCATGGTACAAAGCCATGGAGGAAGCCGGAGAAATAACCCCAATTACAGATAAAAAATCACTCCAAAAACAAATTGATTTATGGAATGACGGAACTCCAAACGATAAAAAACCTATTGGATATATTTTGAGTTTAGAAGGTGCTGATTCTATAATCGATATTTCGTATTTAGAAAAAGCGTACAACTACGGATTACGAGCGATTGGCCCTGCACATTACGGCCCGGGACGTTATGCAAACGGAACGGACGCAACCGGAAAAATGAATCAAAACGGAATTGATCTATTAAAAGAAATGGAACGTTTGAATATTATTCTGGATGCAACGCATTTATGCGACGATGCTTTCTGGCAGGCTTTAGATCATTATAACGGACCCGTTTGGGCAAGTCATAACAATTGCAGAAGCCTGGTTGACCACAATCGTCAATACAGCGACGAAATGATTAAAGCTTTAATCTCGAGAGGCGCTGTTATTGGAGGTGCTTTAGATGCCTGGATGCTGGTTCCGAATTGGCAGAGAGGAATTTCGATGCCTTTAGAAATGAATTGCAATTTAGAAACCGTTTTCAAACACATGGATCATATTTGCCAGCTAGCCGGAAATGCCAATCACATTGGTGTAGGTTCAGATTTGGATGGCGCTTTTGGCACAGAGCAATCTCCGTATGATTTAAACACCATTGCCGATTTACAAAAATTGGTCCTGATTTTTAAAAACCACGGTTATTCTGATGAAGATTTAGATAAAATCTTTCACCAGAACTGGATCAATTTTTTAATGAAGAATTGGGATTAAATAAAAACTAAACTTGGAACTGCCTTCTTATACGATTGTAATTTTTCGTCGCTTGGATCAACTTCCGTCACAACGTAATCTACCTCAGATAAGTTGGCAATTTTCATTTTTAGAACCGTATCCAGTTTTTCAGAAATCGTAAGAATCGCTGTTTTTTCTGAAGCCTGAATCATTGCTTTTTTAACCTGAACCGTTTCCCAATCAGAATCTGAGAAACCGCCTTCGATATCTAAAGCATTGGTTCCTAATATTAATAAATCGACTTTAATATTAGCCAGCTGATTGTAAACATCGCCGCTCACACACATTTGGCTGTACGACGAAATGCTGCCGCCAATCATGATAATTTTAACATTGGGTTTATCTAAAAGTTCAACTGCAGATAAAACCGTAACCGTAAAAATAGTCAAACTTAAATCGTTAGGAATTAGCCGAATGAATTCTCTAATTGTAGTACCGCCTCCAATTAGCAAAACCATGCCGTCATGAAGAAGTCCTAAAGTTTTTTGCGCAATAATTTGTTTAGATTCGCCCGCATAAGTCTGGTTAGATGAAGAATGGTGATAGGCTTTTGTCATCGCACCGCCTTTCACTTTAATCAACAAAGATTCTGACTCAAGTTCATTTATATCACGTCGTACAGTATCTTCAGAAACAAATAATTTACTCGAAAGGGTTTCAAAACTTACACGCGTATGCAAGTTAATCTCTTTTAAAATAAGATTTTTACGTTCTTCTTTAGTGTAATTAACCACTTCATTATCATTATTCATGCGAATTCTTTTTTTTGAACAAATGTAAACAATAAATGCAATATTCTTGCGAAACAAATTATAACACAAAGTAATTAAATAGTTAATTACTCTATTTTAAAGACATTTAAACACAAATACCTTTTGCAAAAAAAATGCAAACTAATTTACAAACCTTAAATTTGTTTAACAAAACAAAAAAGTAACCATGCAAAAAAGTATACTTCTCTTTTTGATTTTCTGCTGTTCTTTGGCAAATGCACAAAGCAGTTCCGGTAATACTTCGATAATTCCGGCTCCAAATTCGTTTAAAACGAACGGCGACAGCATTCGCATAAGCGGAAAAATTAAAGTTTTATTTGATAAGAATAAATACAGCACAAAAGAATTTAAAACAGCGCAGATTTTCGAGTCGGTTGTAAATGCCAATACATCAAATAAAAAAAGCAATATTGAAGTTTTGTTTATTGCCGAAAAACCAGCTTCATCACTAAAAAAAGAAGCCTATAAAATCGATATTACTTCAAAAAAAATAACCGTTACCGGAAATGAAGAAGGATTATTTTATGCTGTTCAGAGTTTATTGCAGCTTTTGCCGAATAAACCAAAAAATCAGGAAGTAAAATTACCATGCGTTTCAATAGAAGACGAGCCCAGATACGACTACCGCGGACTTCACCTCGATGTTTGCCGTCACTTTTTCTCGGTTCCTGTTATAAAAGATTTTATCGCACAAATGTCCTATTATAAATTAAATAATTTCCATTGGCATTTAACCGACGATCAGGGCTGGAGAATTGAAATAAAAAAATATCCAAAATTGACCGAAGTAGGTTCTAAAAGAGCACAGACTTTAGTAGGAAATAAATTTGAAAGATTCCCATATTTTTTTGACGGAAATCCGTACGGCGGTTTTTATACCCAGGAAGAAATTAAAGAGATTGTAAAATTTGCCGAAGAACATTACGTAAACATTATTCCCGAAATCGAAATGCCGGGCCACGCAACGGCGGCTGTAACGGCTTACCCTAATTTATCCTGTTTTCCGGATCGCACCTATAAAGTAGTAGAATCATGGGGCGTTTTTGAAGATATTTTTTGTGCCGGAAAAGAAGAAACTTTTACTTTTTTAGAAGATGTTCTAACCGAAGTTATGGCTTTGTTCCCAAGTAAATACATTCATATTGGCGGAGACGAATGCCCAAAAGCAAGATGGAAAGAATGTCCAAGTTGCCAAAAACGCATTAAAGACTTAGACTTGAAAAACGAACATGAATTACAAAGTTACTTAACAACAAGAATCGAGAAATTCCTAAACGCAAACGGAAGACAAATTCTGGGCTGGGATGAAATGCTGGAAGGCGGATTGGCTCCAAATGCAGCCGTAATGTCATGGCGAGGCGAATCTGGCGGCATCAGCGCGGCGAAACAAAAACATTTTGTGATTATGAATCCGGAACAAGTACTTTATCTGGATTACAACCAAGGCTATTCTCCCCAAGAACCTCTAACAATTGGAAGGTTGACAACGGTTGAAAAAATATACAATTACAACCCAACTCCTGTAGACAGCTTAACGGTTGAGGAACAAAAATATATTATGGGCGTGCAGTCGAATCTTTGGTCTGAATATTTGACAAGTCCTGCGAAATTAAATTATATGATTTATCCCCGAATTTTTGCTTTGGCAGAAATTGCCTGGACTGAACCTAAAAATAAAAACTACAATAGTTTTATATTGAATCAAATTCCGCATCATCTGGAAAAACTGGAAGCACAAAAAAGAATGTATAAAGTTCCAATTCCTTTTGGAGCTGAAGAAACCGCATTAATTGGATCAAAATATATTTTAGATTTAAAGCCAACAATTAAAAACGGACAGATTTTTTATACCATCGACGGTTATAATCCAGATGAAACGGCAGAACTTTATACTAAACCCGTAACGGTAAATATACCAAAAGGCGAATACCGAATTATAAAAACAGTTCAAATAAGCCCAAGCGGCAGAAAAAGCTCGATCAGTAAAATATTGGTTCGAAACCCCGATCTACAACCGGCTTTAGCATTAAAACCAACCAAAAAAGGATTAAAATTCGATTATTTTACCGGAACATTTTTTCAGCAGGTTCAGGATTTAGATTTAGCAAAACCTGTTAATTCCGGCGTTTTTGAAGGTAAAATAAGTGCTGAAAAATGGAAATCGAAAATCGAGCGTTATATAGGCTTAAAATTCGATGGATATATCTTTATTCCAGAAACAGCAAATTACACCATTTCAACCCTTTCTGATGATGGATCGAAGCTTTTTATAGACAATGAACTAGTTGTAAACAACGACGGCATTCACTGGCTGAACGAAGCTTACGGAGTGGTTAAACTAGAAAAAGGATTCCATAAACTCAACATCAGTTATTTCGACCAGATTGGAGGAACTACTTTGACTTGTTTCATTCAGCAGGAAGGAAAAGAAAAGCAGGAAATAAGCGAATCGCAATTGTATTATGAGTAAAAACAAAAAACGCTTCCGTCGTAACGGAAGCGTTTTTCTATATAAACTAAAATTGTACGTTTTTAGATTATCCTTTTAAACTTGCTGCTAAATACTCACGGTTCATACGTGCGATATTTTCAAGCGAAATTCCTTTAGGACATTCGATTTCACAAGCTCCGGTATTTGTACAGTTACCAAAACCTTCCAAATCCATTTGGTGAACCATGTTTAATACACGGTCAACCGCCTCCACTTTACCTTGCGGTAATAATGCATATTGAGAAACTTTTGCAGAAACGAATAACATTGCTGATGAGTTTTTACAAGTTGCAACACAAGCTCCACAACCAATACAAGCTGCAGCATCAAATGATTTATCTGCATCGTGTTTGTTAATTGGAATTGTATTCGCATCGATTGTATTTCCTGAAGTATTTACAGAAATAAATCCTCCTGCATGTTGAATTCTGTCAAAAGAACTTCTGTCTACAACTAAATCTTTAATTACAGGGAAAGCTTTTGCTCTAAATGGTTCGATAAAAATGGTATCGCCATCTTTAAACATACGCATGTGTAATTGGCAAGTTGTAACACCTCTGTCTGGTCCGTGCGCTTCTCCGTTGATGAATAAAGAACACATTCCGCAGATTCCCTCACGACAATCGTGGTCAAATGCTACAGGTTCATCCCCTTTGTTGATTAATTGTTCGTTAAGAACATCAAGCATTTCAAGGAAAGACATATCTGGTTCGATTCCATCAATAGGATATTCTACAATCCCTCCTTTATCTTGAGCGTTTTTTTGACGCCATATTTTTAATGTAAGTTTCATAATTTTGTTATGGGTTATAAGTTAAGAGTTAAACGTCATAGGGTTACTACTCCATTTTAATCCTAGCTAAATAATTTATATATCCATTTAATATTGCTTTGGTTCTTTCGAACCTTTCTCTAAATTTTTGCAACAAATCTTCTTCAATATAATTCTCATCTAAAGCAGTAATTACCTGATTTAAAGATTCCGTTAATGAACCTCGGGCAATTCTGCAGAATTGAATATTTTCTTGATAATGATATCTTCCAAACCCTTCGGCAATATTATCACTAACAGATCTAGAAGATCGTTTAAGCTGACTAGTTAAGGCATATTTTTCGTCAATTGGAAATTTTGAAAGAATATTTTGAGAAACAAAGATTCTTAATTCACGCGCTGCTTTCCAGCACTCTAAATCTTCGAACGACTTTAAACTCATAACCCTTAACTCTTAACTTTTTTATTTATAACTTCTTTGAACTAATTTAATGTTTTCGTAATTAAGAGGTTCTTTGTGTAATACTGCATCACTTGGTTTTCCTTTGTATTCCCAAGCTGCAACGTATGCAAAGTTTTCGTCATCACGAAGTGCTTCTCCTTCTTCTGTCTGATACTCCTCACGGAAGTGACCTCCACAAGATTCGTTACGGTGTAAAGCATCTTTCGCGAACAATTCTCCTAATTCTAAGAAATCGGCAACACGAGTTGCTTTTTCTAATTCCTGATTAAATTCGTTAGCGCTTCCAGGAACTTTTACATCTTTATAAAACTCTTCACGTAAAGCAGCAATTTCTTCGATAGCCTCAGTTAAACCTTTAGCATTACGAGCCATACCTACTTTATCCCACATGATTTTTCCTAATTTTTTGTGGAAATAATCTACAGAATGTGTTCCGTTATTATTGATAAATTTATTGATTTGATCTACAACCGCTTTTTCAGCTTCAACGAATTCTGGTAAGTCTGTAGAAATTTCTCCCATTTTAATATCCGGAGCTAAATAATCTCCAATAGTATATGGCAATACGAAATATCCATCAGCTAAACCTTGCATTAAAGCAGAAGCTCCAAGTCTGTTTGCACCGTGATCAGAGAAGTTAGATTCTCCAATTGAGAAACATCCAGGAATTGTAGTCATTAAGTTATAATCAACCCAAGTTCCACCCATTGTGTAGTGAACCGCAGGATAAATCATCATTGGTGTTGTATAAGGATCTTCGTCGACGATTTTGTAGTACATCTGGAATAAGTTTCCGTATTTACTTTTCACGATTGCAGCTCCTAATTTAGTTACCAAAGCAGCATCTTTATCATCTAAACCTTTTACATAAGCATCTTCAGTTCCGTAACGTTTAATTGCTGCTGCGAAATCTAAGTAAACTGCTTCACCTGTTTTGTTAACTCCAAAACCAGCATCACATCTTTCTTTAGCTGCACGAGACGCAACGTCACGAGGTACTAAGTTACCAAAAGCAGGATATCTTCTTTCCAAGAAATAATCTCTTTGGTCTTCAGATAAATCAGTTGCTTTTTTCTTTCCTTCACGGATTGCTTTTGCATCCTCAAGGTTTTTAGGAACCCAAATACGACCATCATTACGTAAAGATTCAGACATCAAAGTCAGTTTTGACTGGTGATCTCCTGAAACCGGAATACATGTTGGGTGAATTTGTGTGTAACAAGGATTTGCGAAAAACGCTCCTTTTTTATGAATTTTCCAAGCTGCTGTAGCGTTACTTCCCATAGCATTTGTTGAAAGGAAAAATACGTTTCCGTATCCTCCAGAACCAATTACTACCGCGTGAGCAGAATGTCTTTCTATTTCTCCAGTGATTAAGTTACGAGCGATAATACCTCTCGCTTTTCCGTTCACGATTACAATGTCAAGCATTTCGTGACGGTTGTACATTTTAATTTTTCCACGACCAATTTGACGGTTCATTGCAGAATAAGCTCCTAACAATAATTGTTGTCCAGTTTGTCCTTGTGCGTAAAATGTACGAGAAACCAAAGTTCCTCCAAAAGAACGGTTATCCAAAAGTCCGCCATATTCACGAGCCAATGGCACCCCTTGAGCCACACACTGGTCAATAATATTTGCAGAAACTTCAGCCAAACGGTGAACGTTTGCCTCACGTGCGCGGTAGTCACCACCTTTTACAGTATCGTAGAACAATCTGTAAACTGAGTCACCGTCACCTTTATAATTTTTTGCTGCATTGATACCTCCTTGTGCTGCGATTGAGTGCGCACGACGTGGAGAATCTTGAAAACAGAATGCTTTTACGTTATATCCTAACTCAGCCAAAGTAGCCGCAGCCGAACCTCCAGCCAAACCTGTACCAACTACAATAATATCTAAATTACGTTTGTTAGCAGGGTTTACTAAATTAATATGATCTTTATAATTTGTCCATTTGTCCGCTATAGGACCATTTGGAATTTTTGAATCTAATGCCATTATAATTGATATTAATTATTGAAATGATGAAATAATGCGATAATTACGAAAAGTGCCGGAACTACAACTGCGAACCAGTAACCTACTTTCGATAAAAATCTAGAGTATTTGTTGTGCATCCCTACAGATTGAAGAGAAGATGCAAACCCGTGCCATAAGTGGAATCCTAAAAGGATAAAAGACACGCAGTATAATCCTGTACGAATTGGATCATGAAATTTATGAACTAACTCACCATAATACCTTGTAGCATCTGGCGCTGTACCTGCAATATATTTGTAGGTAACTTCAGGAAACCAAAAATCATAAAAATGCAATCCTAAGAATGCCAAAATAACTAATCCAGAAATAATCATATTTCTAGAACTCCAAGAAGCATTTGCCGCTCCGTTGTATTTTGCATACGCAATTGGTCTTGCTGCGCTGTTTTGAGCTGTAAGTACAAATCCCATTACGAAATGGAAAATTACTCCAAATGCCAAAACTGGCTGCATTACATATTGTATCAGCGGATTGTATCCCATAAAGTGAGAAGCTTCGTTAAAAACATCTTCACTAATAATAGAAATAAAATTTAAGGAAACATGCAGCGCTAAAAACGTGATTAAGAATATTCCCGAAAGAGCCATAGCTACTTTCTTTAAGATGGAAGCATTCAATAGTGCAGATTGTGCCATAAGTGTTTAAGTAGTTTGTTTTAAAAAATTACACAAAAATAACTCAATTACAAAAGAACTACAACCATTTCGCTGTTATTTATAATGATTTTAAAATAGACTACGTATACGTATTTTTACGTACCAAAAGCAATCATTCCCAATTTATTTTATTATAAAATTCTGCAAACCAATCGTTACATGCCTATTTTATGCTAATTACGCATTGCCCTGACTTTCGCAAAAGTTTATCATATTACTATTTTATTTAAAGTTTTAATTTGTTTTCTTCAAAAGTGTCCTGAAAGAAGAATTTTATGGGATTAAAAAATTGTCATTCCACAACATAATTTTACCTTTAGCGGCTCAAAAAAATAAGAATGAAAACAGGAATTGATGCCATCTCTTTTGATGTCGCAAACATACACTTACCCATAAAAACTTTGGCAATCGCCAGAAATATTGAACCAGAAAAACTAGAAAAAGGCTTAGGATTACTAAAAATGACTTTCCCTGACGTTCATCAGGATACGGTTGTTTTTGGAGCAAATGCTTTAACCAAGCTTATCATTGACAATAAAATTGACTTAAAAGAAATAAGCCGAATCTATGTGGGTACCGAAAGCGGTATTGACAGCTCAAAACCAATTGCTTCGTATTTAATTAGTTTAATGGAGCAAAAATTTGGCGAAGATTCTCTTTCTGAATGTGATGTTGTAGATTTCACTTTTGCTTGTATTGGCGGAGTTGATGCTTTGCAAAACTGTCTTGATTTTGTAAAATTAAATCCAGCCAAAAAAGCAATTGTAGTTACAACCGATTTTGCAAAATACGATTTAAATTCAGGTGGAGAATACACGCAGGGAGCGGGAGCTGTTGCGATGTTAGTAACTGCAAACCCAAAAATTATTGCTTTTGATGACAATTGGGCAACATCTACAAAAGGAGTTTTTGACTTTTTCAAACCTTACAGAACTATCTCAAAAGAAGCAATTACTCAAAACCAAAACAACGATGCTTGGTTTGATAATTTAGAAGCCGAAATCGAAATCCATAAAGATCAGCCGGTTTTTGACGGTCAATATTCTAACCAATGTTATATGGATCGTACGCGCAATGCTTACTTTTCATTCAAAAAATTAAAAAACACTACCGAAACTTTATATAACACTTGGCATAGTATCGTAATGCATTTACCCTATTCTTTCCAGGGAAGAAGAATGTTATCTGAAATCTACGCTTTGGACAGTGCAGAAAAAATTATTGCCGATGATATTGCACCTGCAGATTATCAGACAAAAATTAAAGAAGTTGCAAAATCTGATGACTACAGAAGTTTTGTAACCGAGAAATTACAACCTGCAGAATTGGCTTCTTCTTTAATAGGAAACCTTTATACAGGTTCTATTTTCATGGGATTATTATCAACTTTGGCTCATTTTCATGATACTAACAAAGACGTTTCTGGAACTAAATTCGGATTTCTGGCTTACGGAAGCGGATCGAAATCGAAAGTTTTTGAAGGAACAATTCAGTCAGAATGGAAATCGGCTTTGGCAGATGTGAAACTTTTCGAAAATTTAGCCGAAAGTGTAGAAATTGACTTCAATACTTACGAAAGCCTTCATAAAAAAGAACAAAAACAAAGCGTAAGAACTCCTAAAAACGAATGGGTTCTTGACCGAATTGAAAAAGAGATTCCAGTTTTAATTGGAGCGAGATATTATAAATGGATTGACTAATTAAATTTCAATAACGAAATTCCAAATTCCAATAAATGAAAACCGAAGCATTTGCTTCGGTTTTTTTGTTTTTATAACACAAAGTTTATCATTGCGAGGAACGAAGCAACCACACTAACAACAATATACGATTTGAGATTGCTTCGTTCCTCGCAATGACAAGATTATGCGCAAAAAACCTTTGTCAAAGTTTAAAACTTTGACAAAGGTCATAAGACAAAGAAGTAATTCTTTAATTATCAAATTGACTAATTTTCTAATTAAAACCTTAATCCTTTTTATGCTGTTCTGTATAATTCTGGTTTCCTTTAATTCGGGTATCTTCAGTGTGCATTCCGTTTGCCATTCCTAACATAAAGGCCGTTATTACAATTACAATTTTTCTTTTTATCCAATGAAACGGTCGCTTAGATTGCTCTAAACGTTTTTTATTTTTTTGTTTATACATTTTGAAAATGATAAATGATTAGACATTATTGTATCATTTATGCTCAGAAATAGATTTCCTTAAGCGCTGTATAAACTTTTATCGAAGTGTTTTGAAGTGATTATTTCATTTATAAAAACAGATTGTTTTATAAACGAAGTTAGTTTTTGATGCAGCAAATTTTGCAGTTTCACCAGTTTCTTGATTTGAAAAGTAAAGACGTTTTCGGCATGAAGAAAATCCAAAACAATTGAAAATCTTGTTTTTTCAGAAGAAACAGCTTGTCCGAATTTGTATAATTGAGAACTCTTAAGATTTAATTCTCTTCTTAAAACCACAAATGAAGACTGATAATATTCTGCCGATTTAGATTGAGAATATAAAGCACCATCGCCCACAATCACGACAAAAGTCAGAAAGAGTGCAATTAGGTATTTTATATGTTTTTTCAAGCTATTCGATTTTTATTATTAACGAAAATACGATTTTTATTCTTGCGATACTTTCTCAGATTCCTTTTTATAAAGCAACGATCCCAATCCTAAAACAAAAACCAAACAGCTCAAAAGCATACAAACTCCATTTTTCAAAACAAAAAAAGAAAATCCAACAGCGATCGAGCCAACAATTACCATTAAAGATTTTATCGTTTCTGTTTTTATAAAAGTAAAGGCATGTAAAGCCAAACCAAGAAAAAGCAAAGACGGACCAACAGCTACAAATGGATAAAAAATCAAGGGCGAATTGCTGATATGCTGACTTAATTCGGCTTTTTCGATTTCATTATTTCCGTAACTGGACATAATAAAATCGATTGTACAAAGACCAATATGAGCAATAATGCCTAAAGTTGTCAAAACCGAAGCTGTTTTATTAGTTTTTGTTTTAGGAAATGCATCATTAAACGAAAGCAAGAAACAAGCTCCAATTAAATTAAACCAATGTGCAAAATCTATTGCTGTATTGAAACTGGGTAAAATATTAGAAAATAATAAATAGCTGACTAGAAAAAACAGCAATCCGATGAGGCAAAAATGTTTTGTTTTCATAATTTGTTTTAAAAATTGATGAAGCAAAACTAGAACAGAAATTCATCTGAAAGCCTTATTTTATTGCCTTAGGTACAAAATGCATCGTTTTAGGTATGAAATTACAACGCTAATAAAACATCTTTATAATTTCTGGAAACCGGAAGTTCTATTTGAGTTAAAATAATGGTATTTGAATTTCTCCATGATTTAAAATGCATCGGATTTATTAAATGTGAACGATGTATTTGAACCAAAAACCTAAAATCATCCTGCACTTTTTTGAGAGAAGATCGAATAAGTTTTGATTGCAGCTTATCATTTTCGATATAAAAAATCTCAACATAATTCTGCGCGTTGGAAATACATACCAAATCTTCTTTTTTAATTTTTAAAACATCTAATCTGTTTTCTCCTCTAAAAAGCAAAAAATCATCTTGCATTGGAATGAGTTTGATTAAATATCTTCTTGCGAGAACAATTACAGGAGTTAAAATCAAAGCAACTTTTATAAATATTATCGAAAAGAACTCTGCAAAACTATATCCTCCGTTTAAAATTGGACTTTTGTAAAAGGCAAAAACTGCAATTAAATACAATATGTGAAAGAGAAAAACAGCTGTTATTTCTAAACCAATATTCCACTTTTTGATTTTTTTATAAAGGCTATTTTGAAGAATTGCTAAAAGACCATAACATAAAAAAGCCATAAAACTAAATCCAAAACTGATTAAAAACCATGCTCTGAAATTTATAGTGCCGTCGTCAAAAGGTTTTATGATGAAAGCAAAAACGAAAAGCCATACACCAATTAGTGAACCAACTATTAAATGATGTTTTACTTTCGGGTTTAATTCTTTCATCTTTCTTAAAGCAGTTATAGTATACAATATTAAACTTTAATTCAACTTGTTTCAAGTAAGAGTCACCAGTTTTTGAGTTATTCTAAAGATCAGCAATTACAATACAAACCAAAAAGAAGGAAATTACGACAAATTTAAGGTCAAAAGCTTTTCTTGTAAGTATTTATTTAAAAATAATTTGTATTTTTATCAAAGTCGTATCCGAAAAACTTATAGAGTAGGAAATCAAAAAACAAATTAACCCATGAAAAAATTCCAAAAACTATCAAAAGAAGAATTAAAAAAAATCAACGCTGGTAATGGTACGCCTTGCATTCCATGGCCATTATGTAACGGTCAGGAAGCCACTTTTTATACCATAAACTCATGTGGCTGGTATTTATACAAAACAGCAAATGGCAGCACTTGTATGGAATACGGAGCAGTATAATCATCTGCTTATCAAAACTGCTGTCTTTCGACAGCAGTTTTTTTTTATTTCCAATATTTTGATTATCCGAAAGCCTACTTATAAATCGTAAATTTATTATGGGTTAAGCCAAAACCGAGATTTTCGTAAATCGCCACATTCTCTACCCGTCTTTTATTGGTCGTAACCTCAATGCTTTTTAAATTATTCTTTTCTGAAAAATCTTTAATTTCATTTATCAGCAAACGACCGACGCCTTGACCTCTATGATTTTGATGAATAAAAAACTCCTGAATTTCCCCCACCAATCCGCCATGATGAAGGAGATTTTGAGTATGAAAGCTGATAAAACCTAAACCTTCATTTTCGTTTTCGGCGATTAAATAAAGATTTTTTGGATTTGAAATGTTTTCATTGAATATCGTTTCGAAAACTTTAAAATCTAAAACTTCGTTTTCGAGTTCACAGATTGCTTTGTAGGCGAAGTCTAGATCTTGTTTTTGGATTTTTCTGGTTTTAATTTTTGACTTCATAATTAATTCGATTTAACTCATTTAGATTTTAAACACTGTTTTATTTTCTTCAAAATCGATCAGCCATTCTAAAGTTATAAATTTATCGCAATCATCTTTCATGTCGGAAGCCCAATCAATAAGTATCGCAGAACCTCCTTTTCTAATTTCATTTCTAACTATATCATAGTTTTCTTTTGCATCATCAGGCCCTAGTCCTGCTAATTCAAAAACAATATGTTTTGTTTTTGAAAATGTTGTGTACAATGAAAGTAGTCTTTTAGAATTCCAGTGAAGTCCGTTTATTTTCGTCTTTTTATTAATCCAGGGAATTTCATAAATTTTCTGGATAAATTTGCTTTCTAAATTTCCACTTTTCTTTAAATATTTGCCAACTCTTAGTGGGAAAAACAAACTTCTAAATTTTGATTCTCTAAAATAATCTACATAAGTCAACGACTTCGTGACAATCACATTTTCATTTTTTATTCTTCCAGTAAAAACATTCACTAATTCCGTTTTGATGCCTTGAAAATGAGCCCCTCCATACAAATACAAAACAACCAACTCCCCTTCTCTTAACTCAAAAGGCGGTATGAAATACTCCTTGGTTCTTATTCCTTTACTTTCTATTAATAGCTCTTTCATTTCTCAAGTCGTTCAAATTTCTGTTTGTATTTTTGAACATATTTATTCCAATCTTCGTCGTTTTTATAAATCGAAAAAGCATATTCAACGGTTTCTTTGCTAAAATGATTCCCAAAAATATTATCCAAATATTGAATTCCAGAATCGATTACTTGTTTTAAAACCTGCAATTTATCTATTCCGTTTTCTTTGCAGGTTTTATCAAGCCAAAGTCCTTTTCCTATTTTCACATATTCTTCTAAAAGGCTTTCTGAAATAAATTTAGAAGGAACATCGTTAATATCCGGTTGATGTTTTCCGTTTTTAAAAACCAACAGAATCAGTTCTTCAGAATAATATGCTGACGGGATTAATCTTAAAGTTGTACCGTTTTCGGCTGCTTTAAAAGAAAGCTCTTTTGTTATAAATTCATCAGGAATTACCTGAATTGCAAAACCATCTTTACTGACTAATTTCTCGCAGAGTTCAGAGGTTATAAAATCCTGATCGATAAAAAGCAAAGCATGATAAGTAATATCTAAAGCCAGATTACAAAGTTCTTTGGTTTTAAATTCTTCAGGAACGAGTTTTAGATCTCTATAATTTGCCAAAACACGATCACGCCAATATTCACAAGTTTTAGCGGGCGGATTATTTTGTTTTAAAACCAATTCGCCTCTTGCCAAATCTCGTTCTATTTCTTCAAAAGTTTCAATGAACGGATTATCCAATAACTTTCTAAGTTCATTTGAAATAATTTCTTCGTCGGTTTCATCGTCATATTCGCATTCATTTTTCGGATCAATTTCATCTCTATCATTATAATAAAACAAATCATTTTTTCTTTCTGCAAATGTTGTATTATGATCGTTAACAATAAAAACTGGAGAATCTATTAAGCCTAAACAATTAAAACTGCCATGATTATAATAAGTCATGACCACTTCTTTTGCTCGAATATTTCCTTTTATTTCAACATTGGCTCCGCCTAACAATAAACTTTGACAGTTAATATTTCCGTTTACAAAAACATACGGACCATAATCACCTTCGGCATTAATAATTGAACCGCTTACAGAGAAATTTCCATTTATAAAAATGCCTTCAATTCTTATTTCTTCGATTTTTTCAGCCGAAAGATTTAGCAAATTGGCCAACCATTTCTTTTCTTTTTCTTCATAAAGATCTAGATAAAAGTTCCTTTCAAAATTTACATCTTCTTCTGCCGTTAGAAAAAAATCATCATCTTCCCATTCATCAAAATAATCGAACTTTTCATCTTCAATTAAAAAGGGATATTTGGTTTTGATTTCGGCAATTGTAATTAATTTGAAATTGGAATTCTGCATTTTATTGGTATTAATCGAAGTTGATTTTCTGAATATCAAGATTACACAATTCTAGATTCAAAATCAAACGATGATCAGAAAAGTTGTATTTTTACTGGCATAAAATAATTTACAAATTGTATTTAGCAAGAATGAACTTGTTTTCTACCGAAACCAAAAATGTAACCGATTTTTAAATATCTTTGAACTATGAGCACAGTAAAACCAAAACATATCGGCAGAAACATTAGCCGAATTAGAGAACTGAGAGATATGAAGCAGGAAGCCCTTGCGCAGGCAATTGGCACAACTCAGCAATCTATATCTATTATTGAAGGAAGCGAAAGTGTTGATGACGAAAAACTTAAAACTATTGCACTTGCTTTAGGAGTTACACCTGAAGTAATAAGAAATTTTTCTGAAGACGCGGTTTTTAATATTATTGGAAATACTTATAATGATGATTCTTCATCTATAAAAAACTATAATTGCACTTTTAATCCGTTAGATAAGCTTCTTGAAACTATTGATAAAAATGAAAAACTTTACGAAAGATTGATTCAAGTTGAAAAAGAAAAAGTGGCGCTTTTGGAGAAGTTACTTGATAAGAAATAGAAATTTATTTTTATAAAAGAAAAACCGAAGTTTTCAAATTGAAAGCTTCGGTTTTTTTATGGACTTTAATTATTGTTGCGGGTACTGATTGTAAATCTGCGCTATTGAAATAGTTAAAAAAATTGTTTATAAAAAGGTTTTTTATTAATTCTCACTTATATAATAATTGAGAATTTTATAGTTTTCAATTAACCAATTATAATAATCTTGATTATACACTGGATTTAGAAGATTAAAGATTTGTTTTCCTGAATTTGATAATTCAAAATAAGAGGGAATGGAAAAAGTAACATGTTTTTCATTTAACACTTTAAATTTAATATTTTTATCAAAATAAGTTACTGTAAGATCTTGCTTTTCAGGATTATCCCATTTGGTTGTCATAACATTCGGCAAAAACAATCCCAAATTTTGTAGCTCTTGAAAAACACCGTAATGACACGATAAAGATCTTAAAATTTTTTCTCCCTTTTTAGATGAAGAAAAAATTGCTTTCGGTATTTGAAATTTATTTATGCATAATGAACAAATTTTTTCAAACAATTCTAATTCATTCTTTCCTAACATTTTAACAACTTGAAGAGTACTAATTGAATAAGTTCCGGACTGGTTAAACTCCCCTGCAATAATTTTAGCAATCAACTCCTGCATCTCTTCATCTGAAATTGTTTTTGCATATTCAAGTGTATTCCAGAAAAAATCGTTGTCAATTTTGATGTCATTAGTTTTATTTTCATCAATATACTTAGAACTCTTAACGGCTGTATCAATCAAATTAGTGGTATGACGAAGATTCTCTATATATTGAATTCCCATTATTCCATTTTCTTTTGCCTTTTCATACTCATCATGAATCATTTTTTTTCTTACTTCTCCTTCAGCTGCCCATTGACTAATTTTAAAACCAGTTATTTTATCAATAATTGTTGTAAACAAAGGAGTATTTGCAACTTTATTTGCATTATCAATTGCGGCTGTTAACGAGGCAGGATCTATCATAATCAGTGAGTATTAATTCAGTATTTCGATTGTGCATTAAAATAGCAATTTACAAAATAACGTAATTGAATTTCTTTTTTAATCGAACTTAATTCAAATTTACGTGAGGGATAGAGGCGTTATCCTTTTATGAAGCGGAGCGGAATAAAAGATATAGCCGAAAGCCCGACCCGAAGGGGCACGCCCAAATTAAGATTTTGAAACACTAAGATTCTAAGCAGCTAAGATTTTTCAATCTTTGTCGAGTTGCTTGCGAAGATTTCTCGTTCCTCGAAATGACAAGATTGTGGTTATCTGCAATTGTTAAAAGAAAAAATCTGCTAAATCTGCTAAATCTGCGTGAGATAAAATCGCCAATCTTTGTAGAGTTACGAGTGTGATCTCTCCTTCGTCAAGATGACAAAATCAAATTAAACTTTGTGCCTTTGTGTCTTTGTGGCAAAACAAAAAAACAAATAAGAAAACTTTAATAAATCAACTGTACGCCACTTATTCAAAAATCACTAATTTTGAAATTCGAAGTTCAAAAACGAAATAATTATGAAATATCATCAAATAAACAGCGCTCTTTTTGTAAAAAACCGCAAAAAATTCACGGCAGAAATGAAACCTAATTCGGTTGCCGTTTTCAATTCAAATGACATTTACCCAGTTAGCGCCGACAGTACTTTGCCTTTTGCGCAGCACAGAGATATTTTTTATCTAAGTGGTGTTGATCAGGAAGAAAGTGTTTTGCTTTTGTTTCCGGATGCGCCTTATGAAAGTCAAAGAGAAATTCTTTTCTTGAGAGAAACTAACGATCATATTGCAGTTTGGGAAGGAGAAAAACTAACAAAAGAACGTGCGTTTCAGGTTTCGGGAATTAGAACGGTTTATTGGTTACAGGATTTTCATAAAGTTTTGAACGAAATGATGACGTATGCCGATACGATGTACATTAACACAAACGAGCATTACCGCGCTTCTGTTGAAACTGAAACTCGCGAAGCTCGTTTTGTAAAATGGTGGAAAGAGCGTTATCCTGCTCATAATGTTGCAAAAAGCAATCCAATTTTACAACGCATTCGTTCTGTAAAAGAAAGTGAAGAAATCGATTTGATTCAGCATGCTTGTGATATTACAGAGAAAGGTTTCCGCAGATTACTTTCGTTTGTAAAACCAAATGTTACCGAATATGAAATCGAAGCCGAACTAGCTCACGAATTTATTCGTAACCGTTCTAAAGGTTTTGCTTATACGCCAATTATTGCTTCTGGAAACAATGCAAATGTTTTACATTATATCGAAAACAATCAGCAATGTAAAGCCGGAGATTTAATTTTGTTAGATGTTGCGGCAGAATATGCGAATTATTCAAGCGATATGACGAGAACAATTCCGGTTTCAGGAAAATTCTCAGATCGTCAAAAAGCGGTTTACAATGCTGTTTTAAGAGTTAAAAATGAAGCGACAAAAATGTTGACTCCAGGAACACTTTGGAAACAGTATCATGTTGAAGTGGGTAAAATCATGACTTCGGAATTGCTTGGTTTAGGTTTACTAGACAAAGCCGATGTTCAGAACGAAAATCCAGAATGGCCAGCTTACAAAAAATACTTCATGCACGGAACTTCTCACCACATGGGACTTGACACGCACGATTACGGTTTGCTTCACGAACCTATGAAAGCGAATATGGTATTTACGGTTGAGCCGGGAATTTACATTCCAGCAGAAAAATTCGGAATCCGTTTGGAGGATAATGTTGTGGTTCAGGAAAAAGGAGAACCTTTTAACTTAATGCGCAATATTCCGGTTGAAGCTGATGAGATCGAAAGCTTAATGAATGAATAAATCATAATAAAAAAACAAAGCCCTTAGTATTAAGGGCTTTGTTTTTTTATATAAATCGATATTTATCCGATTTTTGAAATCTGAACATCCAATTGGAATTTGCCGTCAGCTTCGTTTCCGTTGATCAATTCAAAAAGCTCTAAAGCTCTTCTTGCATTTTTCTCTTCTTCTCTTTGCTCAGCCACATACCACATCATAAAATCTTCTGTAGCATAATCATTCTCAGCTCTACATTTTGCGATTACTTTATTGATTGCCTGAGTAACTGCAATTTCGTTTTGCAAAGCAATTTCAAATACTTCTCTAAAAGAAGCAAATTCTTGCTGCACTTCTGGAACAGATGGCGTAACTGCAATCCCTCCCATATCTGTAATATATTTGAAAATTTTTAGGAAATGCTCTCTCTCTTCTTCGGCTTGCTTATACAAATAAGATGCTGTATTAGCATAACCGTTTCTATCCAGCCATGCAGCCATAGCCAAATATTTATTAGAAGCGTCGCTTTCTATTTTTGCCTGTAAGTTCAATATATTTTCTATTCCTTCAACTAATGAAGTACTTGTTCTTAGTAAATCTTTCATAACCTTTGTTTTTATCTCTGTAAAATTACAAAAATTAAAGGAGGCAGCTCTAAATGCCTGAAAATTTGGATTTAATCTAAGTAAGAATCTAAATAAGCTCTACATTGACAGTATTACAAAGCAGAGAATGTAAAGTAAGAGTAAATTTTGTTCCGTTTAATAAATCTCTTAACTGCACTATTTCGCAGATAGTAAGATTTCTGGAAAAATTTCTTTTGGTAGTTTCAATCAACTGTGCATCTGACTGGTCAGATAAGTCATAAAGCATGTTAAGAATGTCAACGCTGTTAACCTTTCTTTGAAAAATCAAAAAATCATGAATTTTATAACTTGACACCGTATCAACAAAATTGATGATTATACTATTAGTCAAATCACATTGATAACTGTATCCTTTTTCGGTTTCAAATAATACTTTGGTGGTCAAATCACTAATTAATGCCATTCTGATAAAATATAATAACGATGCAAAAATATATAATTTAAAGCAATAAAAAACATAATTAAGACTAATTTAAAATAACAAAATCATTTAATGTTCTTAAAAACAGCTGAAGTACGTTAAAAGCTGTAACATTTTACAGGATTATTTGTCTAATTTTAAAAAACAAAAACTTAAAAATTATGCAGGCACACGAAATAGATTATCAGATTTTTGGAGAAGAAATGCAATATGTTGAAATAGAATTAGACCCACAGGAAATTGTAATTGCAGAAGCTGGCAGTTTTATGATGATGGAAAACAATATCCAGATGGAAACTATATTTGGAGACGGTTCTCAGCAACAGGGATCTGGTTTATTTGGCAAAATTTTAAACGCAGGTAAAAGAGTTCTTACCGGCGAAAGTTTATTTATGACGGCATTTTTAAACCAAGGAAACAGCAAAAGTAAAGTTTCATTTGCATCACCCTATCCTGGAAAAATCCTCCCGATTGATTTAACCGAATTTCAAGGAAAATTTATCTGCCAAAAAAGTTCATTTTTATGCGCTGCCAAAGGTGTCTCTGTCGGAATAGAATTTTCGCAGAAATTAGGACGCGGCTTATTTGGCGGTGAAGGTTTTATCATGCAGAAGCTCGAAGGAGACGGAATGGCATTTGTACATTCCGGCGGCACAATGGCTAAAAAAGTATTGGGTCACGGCGAAGTCTTAAAAGTAGATACGGGATGTATTATTGGTTTTACCAAAGATGTAGATTATGATATTGAATTTATTGGCGGTATCAAGAATTCTATTTTTGGTGGTGAAGGATTATTTTATGCCACTTTAAAAGGTCCGGGAACGGTTTACATACAGTCACTTCCATTTTCCAGACTGGCTGACCGCATTATTGCATCGGCACCAAGATCTGGCGGAAACAGCCGTGATGAAGGCAGTCTTCTTGGCGGATTAGGAAATCTCTTAGATGGTGATAACACATTTTAATTTAGAATGGCTTTCAGAAACGGAAGCCATTTTTTATTCTTCCACAATTATTTATTTGTTATAAATAAACTTATAGCTTCTTTAAAGATTTCCCAATTAAATCAAGACATCACAATATTTTACTTCAGCTTTCTTAACTTTGTGCTTCTCAACAAAAAATATCGTTTTGAAAAACATTTTATATAAAAACACCAAAATATCTTATACTGATTCTGGAGAAGGAACTGCAATTGTATTACTCCACGGCTTTTTAGAAAATAAAAAAATGTGGAAAACATACGTTGATACATTCTCAGAAAAACATCGCGTAATAACGATCGATTTATTGGGCCACGGAGAATCTGATTCCCTTGGTTATGTTCATGAAATGGAAGACAATGCAAATGCTGTTCACGAAGTTTTAAAACATTTAAAAATTGAAAAAGCGACAATTTTAGGTCATTCTATGGGCGGTTATGTAGGTTTGGCTTTCGCCGAATTATTCCCAAAAAGTATAACCAAACTGATTTTATTAAATTCGACATCAAAAGCAGATAGTCACGAGAAAAAAATAAATCGAAATCGCGCCATAAAAGCGGTAAAACAAAATTATGTAAACTTTGTAAACCTTGCGATTGGGAATTTGTTTAGTGAAAATAACAGAATTCGCTTAGCAGTCGAAATTGATAAAGCAAGAGAACAAGCCTTAAAAACACCTTTACAGGGAATTATAGCTTCGCTTGAAGGAATGAAAATACGCAAAGACCGAGAATGGCTTTTACATGAAAACCGCTTTCCAACTTTGTTGATTTTGGGTAAACAAGATCCTGTTTTAAACTACGAGGAAAGTCTCTCTCAAATCGAAGATACAACCGTAGAATTGGTTTCTTTTGAAGACGGACACATGAGTCACATCGAAAACAAAGAAGAATTAAAAACAATCTTACTGGATTTTTTCAATTAAAAAAAAATCAAAAAGCAGAAAAGGCCATTTCAAAAAATCTTGAAACAGCCTTTTCCTCATTTTGGGGGCAAAAATTATAATTTTGTAATAATGTCTTTTTTGAATTTTGCCAAAGTCGCTCTTGTTAATCCAAGATTTGCTTTTTTAGCATCGACAGCTAAGTAAATAAAATACTGACCGTCTTCAGAAACATCTATAATATGTATTTGATCCGTTAATGTAATTAAAATATCATTTATTTTTTGATCTAATCCTAGAGCTTTAATAGCATTTAATTTTGCTTTAACCACTTCTAAATTATAAGCAGATGCCAATTCCGGATCAAAATCTGGATTTACAGAAAGTGAGCAATAAGACATTCCTGTCTCAACCTCAGTTACTGAAACTGCAATGAATCCGTTAACATTTTCTTTTAAATCATTTTGAAAATTTTGTAAAAAATCTGACATGTTTATGTATATATTGGTTTTAAATTAATTGTTAAAAATAGTATCCATTTTTCTAAGCAGCAGACCCATTTTACTTAAATCTTTAGAAAGTAAGGCAACACAGTTATCGTCCTGATCTTTGTTTGCAACCACAATACCATCGTGGTTTTTAATCATTACCTGTTTTAAGTCACCATTATTTACATCCTCAGACATTTCCAGACACATTTTTAATATCATCCCAATCATTGCGGCAACATTTCCGTCATATTCTAAATTGACAGATTCTATTAAAATCCCGTCTATATTAAAGGTAATTCCAGATTCGGCACCAGTTTCTTCTACTAGTGTAGTTAAATCAATCATAGCAATATTAAATTTTTAAGAGAGTCAAAGTTATTTCAATAATTAGAATTGTTCCATAAACACTTGTTAAAAAAGCAACCACACACAACTATCTGAATCACTTTT
Source organism: Flavobacterium sp. GW821-FHT12A05 (assembly GCF_058807735.1). Taxonomy (NCBI): domain Bacteria; kingdom Pseudomonadati; phylum Bacteroidota; class Flavobacteriia; order Flavobacteriales; family Flavobacteriaceae; genus Flavobacterium; species Flavobacterium sp. GW821-FHT12A05. The sequence goes on from NZ_JBXAQY010000007.1 coordinate 206,174, forward strand.
GTTTATAGTATAATTAATAGCAATTTTTAAAAGAAATTCTTTAAAAATATTTAACAGAAAAAAGAGATTTACCTATAATTCAAACATTTTTATTGATAAAATTGAAATCGTACTTGTACCAGCCATAGAAACCCGGTATAGTTGAAGTTTTTCGTAAATTTGCAAAAAAATTATCCAATGAAAACAGTAGACGAATTACGCTTTGACTTAAATGTAAAACTGATGAAGTTTAGAAGATTTCGTTTTGAAAACGGACCAATAAATAATTCACTTTCGCAAGAACCAGTAAAAAAAGGTTTCTTTAAAAAAATATTCAGCTAAAAACTACTTACAAAAAGGCGCAATAATTATCGAATATTATTGCGCCTTTTTCCTTTATGATGTGAAGTTTATCATTTTCAATAAAATCAATTCATCAAAAACTCGGATTACATTTTAAATTTCAAGATTTAATATAATTATCTTGATTCATCGTCAACATTCATCGGGACTCAATTATAAAGTTTCTCCACAAAAAGAGGTTCGGCTAATAAATACATCAACCCAAAACAACCTTTATAAAATTTCAAAAAGAGCACTTTTTTATTTATATAAATGCGATTTTCAGTCTAATATAAAATTCTTCTATTATTCGTTGTTTACTAAAATGAATCGGCAAACGTTAAAAATACCCCTATTTTGTTTATCGAATAGATTATCGAATCGTTTTGAACCCAATATAATCTGAAATAAATTGGCTCTTAGTTTTAATTACACCTTTTCTTCAAAAGGAATATTAATATCTAATATTTCGTTTAAAAGCAGTACGATTTCTTCTGTATAACTGTTTAAAACTTTTCCGTCAACGATCATATCTAAATCTTTTTCTTCCTTAAACCCAAAAGGCAGGAAACCGGATTTTAAATTTTTAAAGGAAATAATTCCAACTTCTATTGGAGTTTCGCCCGCATTCTTTTCGTACATAAAAGCATAAGCTAAAACCTGGATGATTTTATCGTTTTTAAGCTCTTGTGTTAAGCCATTCCATGACTTAAGTATTACATTCGTTTTTTCGACTTTTCCTGTCTTATAATCGATGATTCTTATTTTTCCGTTACGAAGTTCAATTCGATCGACATTTCCTTTAATTAAAACCGGAAACGGTAAACTCGGATGAACCAAACTACGCTCAAAAGTTTCTTCTAAAGCAATAATTTTAATTGCATCACCATTTTTAATAGATTCTAATTCCATTTTCAGGAAATTAGAAACATTTCGTTTCGCTACTTCAAAAGCCAGCAGGTTACGTCCTTTTTTAATTTCGCCCTCTTTATAAACAACTTTAAATTGTTTTAAAACTTCTTCATCTAATAATTTAAAACAATTTGCGATGTCAGATTCCGAAATAAACTTTCCAATAAAAGGATCATACAATGCTTTTAACGTTTCATGAATTATGGTTCCAAGTGTATTCAAAGCGATATTTTCTTCCACTTCTTCCACTTCTCGAATTCGTAGTATTTTTTGAAAATAAAATTCAATTGGATTCCGAATATAACTTGTCAATGCCGAAGGAGAAAAACCTGCAGCTGCAATTTCTTTCAATCGTTCCATAACCGCTTCTGATTTCGGAATTACCATTGGCTGATAAGCTGTATTTGGCAATACCGGATTATAAATATCAAAAGTCAGGTTATGCTTTGATTTTTTCTCAACTTCAAGCTGTGTTATAAAACGGCTTCGTTCGCCGGCATCTAATCCGTCATTTTCGGTATTATAAATCAGATAAATATTTTTTGCACGCTGTAGTAAATGATAAAAGTGATAAGTATAAATCGCATCTTTTTCTTTAAAAGTAGGCAGACCTAATTCTTTTTTTACATCATACGGAATGAACGAGTTTTGAGATTTCCCGGCTGGAAATTTTCCTTCATTCATAGAAGTAACAATTACAGTATCAAAATCAAGCACACGACTTTCAAGAACCCCCATAATCTGTAAGCCTCTAAGTGGTTCACCTTCAAAAGAAACTTCTGCAACATCAATAATCTGCTTATAAATTGCATGAAGTGTATCGATGTTATCAATGTGTTTGTGCTGCGAATAATAATTAATAAGCTTATTGATTACTTTAAAGACAGCATAAACAAAAGTTTTAGCGATTTTCTCTTCTTCATTATCATTGCTGAAGTTCTGTTTTATAAGAAGTAAAATTGCTGATATATTTTCGAGAACCGCTACTGATCCGTTTTCCCATTTCTGAAATAATAAAGAAAATAGTTTAGACGGATTTGAATTGAGTTCTAATATCTTGTTTAGAGTAATGAAAGTATAATTATTCTCTTTAATAATTCGCACTAAATGATTGGTTCCCGCATAAGGTTCAACCAAAGGATGAGTAAGAATATCAAGCACATCTTTATAATAAAAGACATAACTGCCACCAGCACGTGAAAGGGCATTTGTATGCATTTTAAAAAACTTGGCAACCAATATTTGCGATGGATTATTCTTTCCTGAATATCCCATTGTAATATTTAAAGCCCCAACCGAAGATGGAAGCGAATACAAAACAGGAATCAGTAAATTTTCTTCACCAAGAACCACTGCAACTTTATCAAGAGAAGCTATTGGATTTTCATTGATTAAATCCTCAATAATGCTTCCTGCTAATTTTGCTTGTCCAATGGTTTTTGGAGTACCAATTACTTTGATGTTTTTAGATTGAGAAAAATCATCAACAATCCATTCAAAAGGATGGGATTTATAATGTTTCCATTGTTCTTTAAATCGACGAACAAAAAGTCCGGCATCATGATAAGGATCATTCAAGAATGTTTGATCGACATCCCAATAAATTTTAGCCTGATCTAATGCTAAAAGATGCTGTACTATTTTTTCTTCGGCAGCATTTAAGGCGTTAAATCCTGCGAATATAAAATTGCGATTTGAAATCGTATTAGAAAAATGATTCAGATTGTTTACTGCTTCTCTATAAATCAAACCTTGATAACCAATAGCTTTATTTAAAAGATGGCCATAAAGTGATTCGTAATAAAGCGGAAGCAATTTCCAAAAGTCGATATAATTTTCTAGAAGCTGGGTTTTGTTTTCGACTTCAATTCCCCATTTCTTGATGTCTTCAATATCTTTTAAGTAAGACAAAACATGACTTGGATCTAAAAGGTAACGATCGATTTCATTAAAGTCCTGTAAAAGAGTTTTTGCCCAATTGGCAAATAACTCAAAAGATTGTTGGTGCTGTTTATCAGTAACCGATAAGTAAACTTCGTAAAACTCAAATAAAAGCTCGATAGAGTCAATAGATCTTATCGATGCTACATCCTGCACAAAATCCTCGATACTAATAATTTCCGGAGAAAGAATAGTTTTTGCAGTTTCCTTTTTTAGAGCTTCAATTAAAAAAACCTTTGCCCTTTTGTTTGGCAGAATGATTGTAGTTTCAGTAAGTTTATCCGAATAATTCTGAATTACAACAGCCGCAATTTTTTCTAAAAAAGAAGTATTTACCATTTGATAAAAATAAAAAAAGCCATTCAATTAAGAATGGCTTTTCAGTATTATTTACAAAGTAAATTATAGTTTACCTTGGTATTTAGAACCAATATGTTTGATTTCAGTTCTTCTGTTTTGTGCTTTACCTGCAGCAGTTTTGTTACTAGCAACTGGTTGAGAAGATCCAAAACCTTTAGCTTGTAAGTTTTCTGGGTTAACACCTCTTTCAACTAATGCGTTCAATACAGCGTCAGCTCTTTCTTGAGAAAGTTTGTCGTTGATTTTAGCAGAACCTGTACTATCTGTGTGTCCTTCAATAGAGAATTTCGCGTTTGGATAGTTTTTAAGGATTTCTTTAATAGCGTCTAATCTAGCTGGAGTTTCTTTGTCACCAGTTTTGAAAGTAGCTTTTCCTGAGTTGAAGTAGATTGCTCTAGCTTGAACTTTAAGATCTTCTAAAGCCTCAGAAGTTACTTCTGGACATCCTCTGTTACTAGCTGGACCAGCAACTGTAGGACAATCGTCATCTTTATCTAAAACACCATCTTTATCAGCGTCTAAGAAAGGACAACCACCATTTTCTTTAGGACCAGCAACTGTAGGACATTTATCGTCTTTATCAGCGATTCCGTCTCCGTCAGTATCAGGACAACCTTTTAAAGCAGCTAAACCAGCAACATCTGGACAAGCGTCATCTTTATCAGCAACACCGTCTCCGTCTCTATCAGGACATCCGTTTAATGCAGCTAAACCAAATTCAGTTGGACAAGCATCACTAGCGTCAACGATTCCGTCTCCGTCAGTATCAGGACAACCATTGAATTGTTTTAAACCAGCAACATCTGGACAAGCATCGTCTTTGTCATAGATTCCATCTCCGTCAGTATCTTTACCTCCGAATTTGAAAACTAAACCAGCAGTGTGTTGGAAGTGAGATGGAGCATCTGGAACACCAGCTTTATCTTCTCTATCACCACTAACTGACCATTTGTATCTTGTAGCTAACTCAAGACCAATAGCATCTGTAAACCAGAAAGTAACACCAGCACCTGGGTTAACAGTTCCGTAGCTGCTATCTCCGAAGAATGTATAACCACCACCAACAGATAACGAAGGATCAATCACTTTAGATTTGATTAATTCTTGGAAGCTGTATTTGATAGTAGCATCAATTCCGTAGTACATCAAGTCACCAGGATTAGTTACAACGTTTCCTCTCGAATCATGCCCTGGAGCAGATGGATTGAAAGTTACATATTTATCAATTTTGTTTACAGATCCTTGTAAACCAACTGAGAAACCGCTACCTACATATCTAGACACACCAATGTAAGATAAAGAAGGAAGAATATTCCAGTTGTCTTTTACAGCAAATGGCTGAGAAAAGTGTTGATTGAAAAATCCACTTCCGGCACCAGAACTAGTCCTAGTGTCAACGGCATTAACTCCAAAAGAGATAGCCCATGGATTGTTACTGTCTTGCGCGTGAGAAGTTAAACCCATCACCATCATCACAGCAACTAAAAGTTTGTTAAGATGTTTCATACTTAATTTTTTTAATTACAATTTAGTTAATTACAAGCAAAAGTAACACCAAATTTTTTAAATACAAAATCAAATGTTAAAAAAAACCTACAAAAATTCACCAAATGTGGTAATTATATAACTTTTAACATTTTACCTGTTAATATAAAAGCACTGATAGCCTTGTCTAAGTGCTCTTTTGTATGTGCGGCAGAAAGCTGAACTCTTATTCTTGCTTTATCTTTTGGAACTACAGGAAAGAAGAATCCAATTACATAAATACCTTCTTTTAAAAGTTCATTTGCCATTGTCTGCGATAATTTTGCATCATAAAGCATTACCGGAACGATTGCAGAATCACCATCAATAATATCAAAGCCGGCTTTCTTCATACCTTCTTTAAAGTAATTCGTATTCCACTCTAACTTATCTCTAAGTGTAGTATCTTTTTCTAATAATTCAAAAACCTTTATTGAAGCCCCTACGATAGACGGCGCAAGTGAATTAGAAAACAAATAAGGTCTTGAACGCTGACGTAAAATTTCAATGATTTCTTTTTTAGCCGTTGTATATCCTCCCATAGCTCCGCCTAAAGCTTTTCCAAGAGTACCTGTAATGATATCAACGCGCCCCATTACACCTTTTGCTTCCAGTGTACCTTTTCCTGTTGCACCAATAAATCCAGCAGCATGACATTCGTCAACCATAACCATTGCATCATACTTATCTGCAAGATCACAAATCTTATCTAAAGGTGCTACCAAACCATCCATAGAGAAAACACCATCAGTAACAATTAATTTAAAGCGAGATCCTGCCTCATTAGCTTTAATTAATTGCTGTTCCAAGTCTTCCATATTATTATTCTCATAACGATAACGCGCCGCTTTACACAAACGCACGCCATCAATAATAGAAGCGTGATTTAGACTATCTGAAATAATAGCATCGTTTTCTCCAAGCAAAGGTTCAAAAACCCCACCGTTTGCATCAAAAGCAGCAGCATACAATATAGTATCTTCTGTACCGTAGAAATCAGCGATTTTTTTCTCTAATGTTTTATGAATATCCTGAGTACCGCATATAAAACGAACCGATGACATTCCGAAACCATGCGTATCCATTGCATCTTTTGCCGCCTGAACAACTTCAGGATGCGAGGAAAGCCCTAAATAATTATTTGCACAAAAGTTTAAAACTTTTTCTCCTGTAGATATGGTAATTTCAGCACCTTGAGCAGATGTTATAATACGCTCTTTTTTAAAAATTCCATTTTCTTCAATTGTCTGCAGCTCACTTTGCAGATGTTCTTTAATTTTACCGTACATTTTTTATATTTATTTAAAACGTTAAAAATTAACAACTTAAGCCTAAAATAGCCACATTATTTCTTTAACATCTGATTAATTTTTTCACAAATTTACTACTTCAATTTCCGACCCTATATATATCAAAGCCTTTTTTAACACTTTGTATCCTAAATCTTCAATAGCATCTTGATATTCTTGAATTTGATGTTGATATTTTGAATTAATTGCTCCAGTTTTATAATCCAAAAGATAGGCTTCCTGATTATTTTTCAATACCACTCTATCCGGCTTTAGAATTTTTCCTTCTTTCTGAACGATTGTCTGTTCATTTAAAACCTTATAATCCCCATCAAAACAAATACTTAATTCGGGATGATTTACAATTTCACAAAGTGTATTCAAAACCATTTCAGACTGATCAATTGTTATTAGGCCATTTTCAAGCGCTTTTGTAACCGCAAGATCAATATCTGATTTGTCTTTTACGAAAGCTAGAATTTCATGCACAATATTCCCATAAGAAATTGCTTCTTGCTGATGCGTTCCCCACATCAATGCCTCCCGCTGTGCAATTTTAATGTTTTTAGGATTCAAAACCTCTTTTACTATTGGAATTGTTTTTACTAAATCGACTGATTTTGCAGATGCGGAAAGCTTCGTTTTATTTCCGAATTCATATTCTAAAATTTCAGAATCATAAACTCCTTTATGCATCAAATATTTAATAAAATAAGAAGCCATATTATTAGGGAATTCCCCATCTTTTCTTTCTTTTAAAGATTGAGAAATAATATACAATTGCTCTTCCGCACGCGTTAATGCCACATACAAAACATTAATATTATCCAATAATTCTTCTTGCTTTTTTAAATTAAAAACCACCGAAGCACTTTCACCAAAACCTTCAACTGCACTGCTGTTATCAATTAAGGCTTTTGGAACTCCCAAATCAGACTCTTCGGTATCGAGCCATAATTTATCTTTGGGTTTTCTATTATAATCTTCCTCGGCAAAAGGCATAATTACAACCGGAAACTCCAATCCTTTAGATTTATGAATCGTCATAATTCGAACTGCATTATTTCCTTCTGGGGAAGGAATACTGAATTTCGCCGAATTTTTATCCCAAAAACCTAAAAAATCAGCTACTCCAGCTTGATTCCGAATGTCTCTTTCTAAAACAATATCCAGAAAAAACTGCACATAAGCATTTCCTTCTGATGGAAGAATGAATTTCGAAATGATGATTTCAACTGCTTCGTAAAGCGATTTTTTTCGGACATTTTCAAAAGAAAGCGAAACATCAAAATTCAAAAGCCATTTTTCAAAATCTTCTTCAAGTTTCTGCGCCATTCCCTGCGCAATAAAATCGTGAATCGGCATTTCGATTTCTTTATTCTCAGCTAAGAAATGAAGAAAGTACGCTTTCGACTCTAAATCGGCACTATTGTTCAAATACTTTAGGAGATTAACAATCAACCGAACTTCTGTCGCATTTTGAATCATTAATGTTTCTGATGACAAAAGCGGAATGCTTTGCTCTGTAAGATAATTTGCAATTGCAATTCCCTGATCTCTTTTTCGAGTTAAAATCACAATATCTTTATACTCAAAACCTTCACGAACTACTTTTTGGATTGTATTTAAAGTTGCTAAAACATATAAATCTGATTTTTCGACCACTTCTTCTTCATCTGCAAAATCATTTTTTTCAATTACAGGAAGAAAAGAAATATTGACATACCCGCCTTTTTTTGAATTTGTATTTTGAAAACTATGATTTTCATACAAATCTTTATAATCTTCATTTGTAAATTCAGTCGAAATCAATTTAAAAAAAGCATTATTAAACTGAATTACCTCACTATAACTTCGATAATTTGTATTTAAGTGCTTAATCGCTTTATCCGGATTATTAAACGGATTTACATCTTTACTTAATTCAATAAATTGCTCCGCTTTTCCACCTCTCCAGCGATAAATGGATTGTTTAGGATCGCCCACAATCATCAAGGTTCCTTTATTTCCTAAATCGTCTAACCCGGAAAGTGAATTATCAATAAGCGGAATCAAATTCTGCCATTGCATTTCTGAAGTATCCTGAAATTCATCAATAAAAAAATGTCTATACCGTTCTCCTAAACGCTCATAAATAAATGGCGCCGGCTGATTCTGAATTTCACGATGAATGATTGCATTGAATTCTGATATTGATAAAATATTTTGCTCTGATTGAATTTTAGCCAATTCGTTACTTACCGTATTAAGCAATGAAAGCGGTGTTATATTCTTCAAAAATGCTTTATAAAAATCTCTTTTTTCAAAGTTTTTATAAATCTTATCTAATATTTGAAGTAGTTCCGGAATTATATTTTCAATTAACGCTCTGTCTTTTGCTGTTTTATTTATCGCAATATCATCGAACTCGTGAAAGGTTTTATTTCGCGGATTAAATTTTCCGTCACGAATGCTTTCAAGATGATTTGGAAATGTTCCTCTTGAAAAAGATTTTAAATCGATTCCGTTTTTATCAATTAAAGCAAGTGCACCAATGGCATATTGTTCATTTTCCGATTCTAATTCTTTACACAAGGCAAGCATCTTCTTTTTAATTTCAACAAACTCTTCGATTGTTTTATCATTAAAATGCAGAATTTCATTTCGATTGTTTTCATTCAAAACCAAACGGCCCGTTTCGAGAATCTCACGCGAAATATCCCAGCTTTTATCGTCATCGGTTTTTTCCATCGTAAAATCAATCAGCAATTTAGTCAGTGTTTCGTCCTGACCTGCCTGCGCAATAATTGCATCAACAGCTTCAACCAATAAATTTTCAGTATCCAAAGTAACTTCAAAAGTCATAGGAAGATTCAAATCATGCGCAAAAGCCCGAATTACTTTATGGGTAAATTTATCAATTGTAGAAATATCAAAAGCCGCATAATTATGAATTAAGTGCTTGATGATACTTTGAGATTTCACTTTTATTTTAATAACAGAAAGTCCGGTTTCCCGAGACAAATCTTCCATTAAATCGACTGCTTTTGCAGAAGGTTCTTCTTTGGCAAATTCAGATAAGCTCCCAACAATACGGCTTTTCATTTCATGAACCGCTTTGTTGGTAAACGTTATGGCCAAAATATTACGATAAGCATCGTTTTTTGGAGACGAAAGAATAATTTTTAAATATTCTTTAACCAGAGTATAGGTCTTTCCTGATCCTGCAGAAGCATCATAAATGGAGAAAGACGGACTTTGCATAATTCTGATTTTTTGTACTGTAAAAATAGCATATTAATATCAAACCCCAATAATGAAAAATTCCAAATTCCAATATTTGCAAGCAATTAACACTTCAAATATTGGAATTTGGAATTATGTTTTGGAATTCCTAAAAATAATTATGCGTGTTTAGGAAATGCTCTTTTATTAAAAACCAACAATACTCCAACTCCTGTTGAAATCGCCATATCGGCAACATTAAAAATAGCATTGAAAAACATAAAATGCTTTCCTCCAAAAATTGGCAGCCAAGAAGGAAGATTACCTTCCCAGATAGGGAAATAAAACATATCTACCACTAAACCATGAAACCATGTTCCGTATGGATGCGGCGAAAAAAGTGTTGCTAAGTTATGCGTACTGTCGTCAAAAATTACTCCGTAAAAAACAGAATCGATAATATTTCCGGCAGCTCCGGCAAAAATTAAAGCGATTGAAACGATCAAATAAGTAGAATGACGTTTCTTTACTGAATCTGCTAACCAATATCCGATTCCGAATACTGCAAAAATTCTAAAAACCGTTAAAATTAGTTTTCCATATTCCCCTGGTATTTTTGTTCCCCATGCCATTCCTTCATTTTCTATAAAATGAATTCTAAACCAATCAAAAAGAACAACTTCCTCGCCTAATACGAAGTTTGTTTTTACATAGATTTTAGAAAGCTGGTCGACAATTAAAACTAGAAATATAAGGAAATACGCTTTTCTTAATGACATTTTATGATTTTTTGATGCGCAAAAATAGCAATTAAATCAAAAAAAACGCTCCATTAGGAACGTTAATTGTTTTGTAATAAAACTAAAACGGAGCTGTCTACTCCAAATCCTGAATTAAATCTATTTTTTTGCAGGTGCTTTTGCGGGGCTGTCTGTAAAGAAATCCGATATAGATTTAAAAATGCCTTTACTAGGTTTTCCGGCTGCAGCCCTCTTTGCTTCTGCCTTCTTAACATCTGCTTTGAATTTGATACGGAACTTCTCAAATTCCTTCATTCTGTGTTCAACATCAGAATTCACATCTTTGAATTTCAATACTTTAGCCATTGTGTAAGTTTTTTAAGTAAAAAAATAAAATATTTAACGATTTGGTTCTACAATAATACATAATTTAATTTATATTTGTTAATAAAAATTAACACTTGTTTAGGACAAAACACAACTACAACCCGAAATACATACCAAAACGAACTAATTTTAACATTTCTCCCAAACCTTACAAAATATGAATGAAATAACTACTATTCTAAACAAATTTTTGGTCGATACTAAAGCAAGCGCCGCTTTAATTCTAAACGGAAAAGGAAAACTAATCACTTCCCTAAATCTGGACTATGGCGACAGCATTGCCGCAATGAGCGCAGCAATCTTATCAATGAGCGAGAAATTTTTGCTTGATCTGGAAAAAGGCTCTTTAAAACAACTTTACTTAAAAAGTTCCGATGGGGTTGTCGTCGGAAATAAAATAAGCGGTTCAAACTTCGTCATTGCTTTTTCAAAAGAAGGAAGTAACCTTGGCTTATTAATGCATTCTACAGACGAATTATCTGTAGAACTAAGCAAAAATTCCCTATTAAAATAACATAGATCTATTAACCACAAACCCCAAAAACTATGAGTAATGACTTTTTAAACGTGTTTTTGAATGAAATGAAAACTAACGTAAACGGCTTTATAGCAGTAGCTGTAACAGAAATTGAGACAGGATTAAGTTTTGGAAATTTAACGGTAGACACCGCTTTCGACCCTGAACTTGCTGCCGCCTATAACCTGGAAGTTGTAAAAGCAAAATTAAATGCTGTAAAAGCTTTGAATTTAAATCAGGATATCGAGGATATTTTGATCACACTTTCAAATCAAATTCACATTATTGACATTTCGCCAAACAAAAAATTCATGATCTATCTTGCTGCCGACGCAACCAAAGCAAATCTTGGAATGACAAGAGCGGTTTTAAGAAAACACAAAGCAGATTTAGAAAAAAATCTTGCCTAACTTTTCATTTTAATTAGAACTATCTTTAAACAGATAGTTCTAATTAAAATATTTTTTCAATCTATTTCGACGTTTTTCTCTTTCTTACAAAAGCATCCCGGCTTCTTGTACTTGGTTTTTATTGTTTGCAATTAATTTCTTCCCAAATAACAAAATCCCTTCTTATCCTCAAATACAAAAAACATTAAACAAAAAAAAACGCCCCTTAAAGGAGCGCTTCTTAATAGATATTTTTTTATTATCTCTGCAAGTTTTTGGCTTCGATACTCATTGTTGCATGAGGAACGATTTTAAGCCTTTCTTTGCCAATTAATTTACCTGTTACTTTGCAAATACCGTAAGTTTTATTTTCTACACGGAAAAGCGCGTTTTTTAAATCACGAATGAATTTTTCTTGTCTGATAGCCAACTGAGAGTTTGCTTCTTTAGACATGGTCTCACTTCCTTCTTCAAAAGCTTTAAAAGTTGGAGAAGTATCATCAGTTCCATTATTTAAATCATTCATATAAGCACTCTTAATCAAATCAAGATCTTCTTGCGCTTTTTTTATTTTTGCCTGGATTATTTCTTTGAACTCTGCTAAATCAGCATCAGAGTATCTTGTAATTTCATCTATCATGGTATTATTCTTTATTTTGAAATTAATATCAATGTTTTAATATCATCAAACTCAATTTCTGTGCCGTTTTCTAAAGCGTCAACAAAAACCAAGTCGTCTGTTAGTGTCTCAGACTTAATATAGTCTTCATTTTTTGAAACTGCTTCTTCTAAAAGACCGTTTCTTTTTATTTGTATCTTAATTTTATCAGTAACTTCAAATCCTGAATCTTTACGGATATTCTGAATTCTGTTTACCAATTCTCTCGCGATACCTTCATTTTTCAATTCTTCAGATATTGTAATGTCAAGTGCAACTGTAATTCCGTTTGAATTTGCAACCAGCCATCCTTCAATATCCTGAGATGTTATTTCGACGTCTTCTAATGATAAAGTTACATTATTTCCAGCAATAACAATATCTAACGTTCCCTGCTTGTCTAACTGGTTGATCTGATCTGCAGAAAAACCTTGTATCTCCTTAGAAATCAATCCCATATCTTTTCCAAAACGTGGTCCAAGGGCTTTAAAATTAGGCTTTATCTGCTTAACCAAAATACCCGATGCATCGTCTAAAAGTTCAATTTCTTTCACGTTTACCTCTGCTTTTACCAAGTCAGAAATCGCTTCAATTTCAGCTCTCTGATTCTCGTCAAGTACCGGAATCATTACCTTTTGCAAAGGCTGGCGAACTTTAATCATCTCTTTTTTACGCAATGATAAAACCAAAGATGAGATAGTCTGCGCCTTCTGCATTTTGCTTTCCAACGTTTTATTAACAAAGTTTTCGACAAATTTTGGAAACTCAGCCAAGTGAACACTGGCAAAATTCTCAGTTCCTGTAGAAGCTGTCAAATCTCTGTACAATTTATCCATGAAAAAAGGAGCGACCGGAGCACTTAATTTACTGATCGTTAATAGACAAGTATAAAGTGTTTGGTAAGCTGCAATTTTATCATGAGCATATTCGCCTTTCCAGAAACGACGACGACATAAACGAACGTACCAGTTACTTAAGTTTTCCTGAACGAAATCAGAAATTGCTCTTGTAGCTTTTGTTGGTTCATAATCTTCGTAACACTCGTCAACAAATTTTATTAATGAATGTAATTCAGATATAATCCATTGATCGATTTCCGGTCTTTCGTTTAACGGAATTTCTGCTTCAGCATATTTAAACCCATCGATATTTGCATATAACGAAAAGAATGAATATGTGTTGTATAATGTTCCGAAGAATTTACGACGAACCTCAGCAATTCCTTCAAGATCAAACTTTAAGTTATCCCAAGGATTTGCGTTCATAATCATATACCAGCGTGTGGCATCCGGACCATATTCTTCAATAGTTTTAAACGGGTCTATAGTATTTCCTTTACTCTTAGACATTTTAATTCCATTTTTATCCAAAACCAAACCGTTTGAAACTACGTTTTTATACGCTACTTTATCAAAAACCAATGTTCCGATAGCGTGCAGGGTATAAAACCATCCACGAGTTTGATCGACACCTTCTGCAATGAAATTCGCAGGAAAATCTTTATTCTGGTCGATTTTATCTTGATTTTCAAAAGGATAATGCCATTGTGCATACGGCATTGCTCCAGAATCAAACCAAACGTCAATTAAATCACTTTCGCGTTTCATAGGCTGGCCTGAAGCCGAAACTAAAGTAATTTGATCGACAACATTTTTGTGCAAATCAATTAAATCATAATTTGATTCAGACATGTTTCCGATTTCGAAACCTTTAAATGGGTTTTCTTTTTGAAAACCAGCTTCGATCGATTTTTCGATCGCATTGTATAATTCTTCAATAGAACCAATAAGAACTTCTTCTTTTTTGTCTTCAGTTCTCCAAATTGGCAACGGAATTCCCCAATATCTAGAACGAGATAAGTTCCAGTCGTTGGCATTTTTAAGCCAGTTTCCAAAACGTCCTTCACCAGTAGATTTAGGTTTCCAATTGATAGTTTCGTTCAGGTCGAACATTCTATCTTTTACATCGGTTACTTTTATGAACCAAGAATCTAGTGGATAATATAACAACGGCTCATCAGTTCTCCAGCTGTGTGGATAACTATGTACGTATTTTTCAACCTTAAAGGCTTTATTTTCTTCTTTTAATCGAATAGCAATTTCAACATCTACAGATTTCTCCGGAGCTTCGTCTGCATTGTAATATTCATTTTTAACATATTTACCAGCCAAATCACCTACATGCGAAGTGAATTTTCCTTGTAAATCTACTAATGGCACTGCTGTTCCGTTTTCATCTAAAACCAGCATTGGCGGTACTTCCGGCTTTGCTTCTTTTGCTACCTTAGCATCATCTGCACCAAAAGTAGGCGCGGTATGCACCACTCCTGTTCCGTCTTCGGTAGTAACGAAATCTCCCGCAATTACTCTAAATGCGTTCTCAGCATTTTGATAAGGCAATACGTAAGGCAGTAATTGCTCGTAACGGATTTCTACTAAATCTGCTCCTTTTGCTTCGGCTAAAATTTTATACGGAAGTTTTTTATCGCCGTTTTTAACATTATCAAAATCAGCGTCGTCTTCACTTAAGAAATACCCTTTTGCAAATTGTTTTCCAACTAAGTTTTTAGCTAAAACAACATTGATTGGCTCAAAAGTATATTGATTGAATGTTTTTACTAAAACATAATCGATTTTTGGCCCAACTGTTAAAGCGGTATTCGACGGCAATGTCCAAGGCGTTGTCGTCCAAGCCAAAATGTGAATATCTCCAAAACCTTGTAAAAAGCTTGGTAATGTTTCCGGCAACGTTTTAAACTGCGCCACGATTGTAGTATCAGTAACATCACGGTAAGCTCCAGGCTGATTTACTTCGTGAGAAGACAATCCAGTTCCTGCTTTTGGAGAATACGGTTGAATTGTATACCCTTTGTACAACAAACCTTTATCGTAGATTTGTTTTAAAAGCCACCAAACCGACTCCATATATTTTGGTTTATAAGTCACATACGGATCTTCCATATCAACCCAATATCCCATTTTTTCGGTCAAATCATTCCATACGTCTGTATAACGCATTACGGTTTTTTTACACGCTTCGTTATATTCTTCGATAGAAATGGTTTTACCAATATCTTCTTTTGTAATTCCTAATTCTTTTTCGGTACCTAATTCTACAGGTAAACCGTGAGTATCCCAACCGGCTTTTCTTTTTACCTGAAAACCTTTTTGAGTTTTATATCTGCAAAAAATATCCTTAATCGCACGTGCCATCACGTGGTGAATTCCTGGTAATCCGTTTGCTGAAGGCGGACCTTCAAAAAATACGAAAGGTTCAGCACCTTCGCGAGTTGTTACACTCTTTTCAAATATATTTTCTTTCTTCCAAAAATCAAGAACTTCTGACGCTGCAGCTGGCAAGTCAAGTCCTTTGTATTCAGTAAATTTTGTACTCATTTTATCCTTTTCTTAAACGAGGTGCGAAAGTAAGGAATTTTGAGTAAAATAGATAAAAGATGAAGGAAAAAAGACCATTTTGAACCAATTTATAACATAATTTTTAACAAATGCTAACGTTTTAAATGGTTTCAAAAGGAAACCGGGCGAAAATGGTTGAGATTTGAGCCAAAAAAAACTACAGCCGCAAACTGTAGTTCTTTTTTTATTTCAATTAAAATTAAATTTTATTTACAAGCGTCTAATGCTTCTACAAATTTTCTAAGCGAATTAAGATCGTTTTGAAATTCTGTTCCATTTGCCCTTGCAACTAATTTAGGACATGGCCGCGCTAATTCTACAAACTTAGATTTTGTATTCATCTGCCAGCCAACAGAACTTGTAGAAGAACCTGTGGCTTCACCTTGTTTTTTGATGATTATCTCGCTATTTGCATATCCGTACAACGAAATTGTTTTTCCGTTTAAAATTTCACGAACAAATCTAAAAACTGGTTTTGATCCCGCTCTTAAAGCTTCTTTAAAAGATACGGTTGAATAAAAATCATTTTCCTGAAGAACTAATTTTGTAACCTGATCTGCAAAATAGGTCTTAAAAATATGATTGTGATTTCCGTTTTCATCCGGAATACTTACTGAAATTTTTCGGTCCAAATTTTCTAATGCTCTTATTTTTGCATACCCTGAAACAGTATCATTTGTTGTTAAAATAAGAGAAACCAATTGGTATTTTGGATCATTTTTCAAGAAATAATTCGGGTCAAAATTAAGAGCATCAACTTCCTCATGTTTAGCTCCGTTCGATCGAAGCTCAACATCCATATGTCGGCTTTTAGTCTGATTCACAGCAAACATCTCTCTTAAATTTTCATTTTTAAGTTTTATGCTTTCTGCGTCTGAGGCATCATATTTATTTTCAATTAACTTGGCACACCAAACATCAGATTCATCCGGCATATCTAACCAATGATAGATAACAGCAAGATTAAAATAGGCTTCATATCGAAGTTTTCTGTGTTTTCTTTCATCTTCAGCATAAGTTTTATCGATTCCTTTAAAATACTCAATTAAGGGTTCTAATTCTGTTTTTAAAGCTGCAACATCTTCATTATACTCCATTTTATTAAAAATCGCCTTAATACTGGTAAGCGCTTTAACACTACTGTCATATTCCGGATGTTTTTTAGAATCTAAAATCCATACATAGTCTGATGTTTGCTCTACTATATAACCATAATCACGATTTAATCTGTATTCAATATTAGAAACAATATTCGACCAATAATTACTTTTTAACTCTCCAGGTGACAAAAAACTGCTTGCGTTTGCTTCTCCCGGATTTCTAAATGACTTTAGTGTCGTATAACTATTATCTAAACTATATTTTTTATTTAAAGACGGGTCTGCAGCACACACCACATTATAACTCCCGTAATCCCTGCATTTAAAAACATTCGTAAATACGGTAACAGGAACTTCTACTCCATTTGCATTTCTTTCAAAAATCACTTGCTTTGTTACTTGTTCTAAAATCGAAACCGAATTCTCTAAATTGAAGACAATTTCAAGATAACCATTTGAAGCTACTCTCGAAAATCCATCTATACCTGAATTTTCTTCTAAGTATTCTTTTGCCCCCTTTGGATCAGCTGCATTAAGAGAGTTAATCGTGATACTAAAAGTTCTGTTTTTTCGGTCTAAAACAGGTTTTGGAGGAAGATTTACATAAGATACATTAAAATTGTGCGGATCTAAATCGACAGATTGCGAAAAGGCGGGGTTTATTAAAATAAGAAGTAAAAAAGTAATTATTCTTTTCATATAAATTGGTTTTTGGTGTGCCAAATATATGAAATTAGGCTACAGTTCTTAAGAAAAGATTTCTTTCAAAATATCCAGCGATTTTGGTCTTTTAAAACCCTCTAAATGGGAGCTGTAAAAATCAATTAAAATTTTAAGAAGCAATTGTCTCTCTATAACATGAAAGATTTTCTGGCTGTTATCAAATTTTAGTTCAAGGAGTTTTTTAAGCAGATTTGTTTCATGTTCAGAAAGAGCCGTTGAAGTCTGAAAATGCGTAAAAATCCCTTCGTTCATTTCGAAATAAGGCAAGTCAATTTCAGAAACATCAGGATAAAAACCCAGATACTTTGTAATTTCCAAAAGTAAAATTAAATGGAAATTTGAAATTTCGTCGTGATGATCGAGCCAGGTTAAGGCAGTTTCTAAAAACACAAAAAGCGGTTCGTTTTTTTCTTCTTCCTGAATCGAATAATGAAGCATTTCAGACAGAAACATCACGATTGTACTTTTAAAAATATCAGTATGAATGGTCTGAAACGGAACTGCGGTTTTTATTTCTTTGAAGTTTTCTAAAGTTCCTTTGTTTTTATGGACAGCTTCGATTTCTAAAATAGACAATGGTTGAAAATAAGCAATTTTCTGACTCGCTTTTCGACTGGAAAAAGCATCGCGCACAAAATAAGATTTCAGTCCGCTTGAAAGTGTAAAACATTTTACAATCAAACTTTTTTCCTGAAATTTTAAAGATGAAATTACTATTGCTTTTGTTTTGACTTGCACAATTTTAGATTGTAGATTTTAGATTGTAGATTTTAGATTGTAGATTGTAGATTTTAGATTGTAGATTTTAGATTTTAGATTTTAGACTTTAGATTTTAGATTATGAAAACTGTCACTGAATACTGAGACTGAATACTGAGACTGAATACTGAGAACTATCGAATAATCATCACTTTCTTGACTTTAGTTTCACCTCCGTCTTGTGCCGAAATAAAAATCATATAAACACCTGATGCCACTTTATATCTTCCAAAAGCAGTGGTGTCCCATTCTATAGTTCCTCCTTCTGAAGTCGTTTCATAAACTAAGTTTCCTTCGATATCTGTAATTTTAACATTGGCTTTATCTAGTAAACCGGCAACTTTTACGGTTCCTGAATAATTAGGTCTAACCGGATTTGGATATACAAATACATTATTCAAATCTTCATTTGCTCCGGTTGCGATTCCTTTAAACGAAATCATTCCTTTGTTAGTTACTATAAAAACCTCGCCCGTTGTGCTGTTAATTTTAATATCGTTTATCGTATTACTTGGCAGAGGCGAATTGTTGATTGTAAAATGATATTTAGTTTCCTGACCGTTTTGAGAAACCATGAATATTCCCGAATCTGCAGTACCAATCCATTTATTATTTGCTCCATCTACTACAATCGAAGTAATGAACTGTTCGTACATTAATTCCTGCGCCAGATTATCATCCATTATAATAATTGGATTTGCTTTTAACTGGCTGTCTGTTTGAAAATTTCCAATATTAGACAAAACCCTTAATCCTTTTGTAGTTCCTATCCACAATTGATTTTTATTATCGATTGCGACAGATCTAACGTCAGCCGTTGGCAGATTTCCAGTATCAGCGCCTGTTGTTATTTTTTTAAAAACATTACCGTTTTCATTAAAAGCAATCACTCCGTCATTATAAGTCGATATCCATTTTGTGTTGTTTTTATCAATCACGATATTAGCATAACTTGTACTTTCGGCATTATTTAAAATCGTACTTGTTGCATAACTCTGCCAGCTTCCGTTTGGTTTTAAAACCTTTAATCCGTTTTTAATTCTGCTGTTTGTTACCCAGAGATTTCCTGATTTATCAAATGCAGTTCCGTTTATACGAACATCAATATAATTTGGTCCTTCAAAAGTTAAACTTTCTAAACCGCTGTTTTTTTCATTAAACAAATAATTCGGAATATCATTTTCTATCCGCAGTAATCCAGAGAAAAAAGAACTCGCATAAACTTGTTTTTCATTATTAGGATTAACAATAATACGCGTAATTGATTTCGCATCATAAACTTCTGAATATGGGATATTTAACCATTTCGAGTTATTAAGTTTACTTATACCATAACGATCTAATCCATAAGGATTATAATAAATGTCATAATCTCCATAAACTGCCCAAAGCGAATTTGGCGTAACATCTATCGAGAAAATATTATTACGAAGCGGCCCATCTGGAGTACTGTTTTCAAAAGTTCCTGCTCCGGAAAGTGACGAAGAAAACAAACCTTTTTCTTTTGTTCCGATGTAAATTAAGTCGCCTGCTGCCGATGCACATGAAAAAGTTAAATTGGCCTCGGGAAGCTGCGTATTCACAATCTGACGATTTAAAACCATTTGATTGTTATAAACATAAACCGTGTTTGAAGTCGTAACAAACAAATTATGATTAACCGCACGCATGTCCTGCGCAGATTGCGGTAATTGCGAAAACCCAACAAATGTATTCGAACTATAGCGATGAATATTACCACTTGCGTTTATTGCAATTAATTGTGTATCCAGAGTACTTATATTTGACCAATCGCCTGAATTAACGACCGTCCATTGGCTAAAATCAATTAAATTAGGATTGGTGCTGTCTGCTCTTCTAACTCCTGTAGAAGTTGCTGCAAAAATAAATCCGTTAAAAAAGGCTGTTTGTCTTACGCTGATTTCAGCTCCATTATCTCCAATAAAATAAGTATCTCCAAACTGCGATGTTGACAAATTAAACTGCACAATTCCAAAATCACAGGATACATAAAGCACTCCATTGTTTTCTAATAGATGATTGATTTTTTTAAGACTTGCCGGTAATTGTTTATTAATGATGTCGACTTTCTTTATCATGCTGCCGTCGGTTTCATTAATGACAATCATCAAACCATTTTCATAGCCTACAATTGTTTTTTTGAATGCCTCGCTGTGATAAACCGCAGAAATAGTCTGCCCTGAAAGTCCATCAACTGTTGTGGTTGTTTTTAGAATATTAGCAGCAGAATTTTTAGAAAACAATGCATTTTCTGATGCTGCAAAAACTCTTGTTGGAGATTCTGATATATCTTTTATTTCATTAAATGAAAAATATCCCTGCCATGACAATTGGCCTTGAGCAAAGCCAAATTGAAACAAAAAGAAAAATAAAACACAACAATATCTTCTCACCATTTTTAATTTATTCGGATAAACAAATATAGTACAAACGAAAGTATTTGTTTTTTGTTCTGGCATAAATAAAAAAAATGCCCTCGATTTATCTTTTGATAAATGAGAGCATTTTTTAATTGTAATGAATCTTATACTACACCCTGCGCAAGCATAGCATCGGCAACTTTAACAAATCCTGCAATGTTAGCTCCTTTTACGTAGTTAACATACCCGTCTTCTTCTGCACCGTATTTTTTACATTGGTTATGAATTCCAACCATAATATCTTTTAATCTTAAATCTACTTCTTCGCTTGTCCAGTTAAGACGAATAGAGTTTTGTGTCATCTCTAATCCAGATGCAGCAACCCCGCCGGCATTTGCCGCTTTACCAGGAGCAAAAAGTACTTTATTATCTAAGAATAATTTAATAGCATCTAAAGTAGAAGGCATATTTGCAGCCTCAGTTACACACAGAACACCATTATCTATTAATTTTTTAGCATCATCTCCGTTTAACTCGTTTTGAGTAGCACATGGAATTGCGATATCTACTTTTACTTCCCAAGGGCTTTTCCCTTTATGGAATACAGCATTAGGATATTTTTCTAAATATCTTTCTGCTCTATTATCTCCAGTAGCTCTCATTTCAACCATGTGTTCAATTTTTTCTCCAGAGATCCCTTCTTCATCATAAATGTATCCGTCAGGACCAGAAATTGTAACTACTTTACCTCCTAGTTCATTTACTTTTAAAGCAACACCCCAAGCTACATTTCCGAATCCAGAAATAGCAACTCTTTTACCTTTAATTTCGTGTCCAATAGTACGAAGCATTTGGTCTGTAAAATAAACAACACCATAACCTGTAGCTTCTGGTCTGATTAATGAACCTCCATAAGCCAAACCTTTTCCAGTTAAAACTCCTGTAAATTCATTTCTAATTCTTTTATATTGACCAAACAAGTAACCAATTTCTCTTGCTCCAACTCCAATATCTCCGGCAGGAACGTCAAGATCAGGACCAATATGACGGCATAATTCTGTCATAAATGATTGACAGAAACGCATGATTTCTCCATCAGATTTTCCTTCCGGATCAAAATCAGATCCTCCTTTTCCTCCACCCATTGGAAGTGTAGTCAAACTATTTTTAAATACTTGTTCGAAAGCAAGGAATTTTAAAACAGATAAGTTTACGGTATGGTGAAATCTAATTCCTCCTTTATATGGTCCAATTGCAGAATTCATTTGAATTCTAAAGCCTCTGTTTACGATAATCTCTCCTTTATCATCAACCCATGGAACTCTAAAAATTATAGATCTCTCCGGCTCAGCTATTCTAAGAAGTAAATTTTTACCATCATATTTTTTTCTTTCCGCGATAAATGGAATTACCGTTTCTGCAAATTCTCTAACGGCTTGAAGAAATTCTGGCTCGTTTGGATTTTTTGACTCAACAAGAGCCATAAATTCATTTATTTTTTGTTCCATCTTTAAATAAATTATTCAAATAATAGTTTTAAACTTAATCAATTAAATAAGAAAATACGTTTTAAGAAAACGTTTTCGTTACAACATGCAAAGATAAATGAAATTGATCATGGTTTGTTATTTTTTTTCGTTTTTAAAGGAGAATTGTGTAATTTCTAAACAAAAATTAAAATACAATTTTTCCCTTCCGAAATTACTTCAAATTACCCTACTTAAAGTCAGAAAATTAAGTGTTTTGTTACTAATTTTTTAATAGAAGTATTTAATATTTTGATTAGACTAGGTTTTTTATATATTTGCCCAAGATTTGAAAGCCCCAACCATGTTTAAATACCTATATACCACGATTTTCGCCTTATTTGGATTTTCTACAATAGCAACAGCGCAAGGCATTGCACAAGAAGTAGGAGTTATTTTCGGACCTGTATCTTTTCGATCTGATTATGGCGAGAGAAACAATTTTGACACCACCATTGGAAACACCGGATTTGGAGTTGGAGTTGTACACTTCATTAACTTTTCTGCCAATAATAACAGAGAAAGCTTCTTTACAGAACATTTTAAAGTTAGATCTGAGTTATCTTTCAACACAACCAAATTAGAACATTTTGGCCACTGGGTAGAAAGAGAGAAAGAGAAAGGTCTTGTAAAACACCTGCAGGCTATGCACGGAAGTTCTACTTTAGTAAACCTTGGAGCTCAATTAGAATTTTCTCCTTTCATGAAAATTCATGATTTCGAAAACACAATTGGTAGCTTTAGCCCGTACATCAGTTTAGGTTTTCAGGTTAGTTACTATTCTACCAAAGTCGATTCTAGATTAGGCCAATTGGGTCTTCCTGCAACTACTTTTCCAAAATACTTAACTCCTTCAGACGGACGCCAGCATGGTTTCTCAAGCGAAAACGGAGTAGTTTTATCAGGAACACTTGGTGTTGGAGGCCACCTTAAAATTGCCCCAATGAGCGATTTAATGGTAGAAGTTCGTTATCAGGGGTATACTTCTGACTGGGTAGACGGTCTTAACCCAAACAAAGATCTTTACAAAGAAAACAAAAGCAACGATTCGCAAGTATGGCTCAATGTAGGATACATTTACTACTTAGAATTCTAAAAGATATTTCAAATAAAAAATCCCAAATTCCAAAATCATTACGATTGGAATTTGGGATTTTTTTTATTTGAAATTTACTCTATGCTAAAGCTTGTTCTAAATCTGCGATTAAATCTTCTGCATCTTCAATACCAACGCTTAATCTAACTAAATCGTCAGTAATCCCAACTTCTGCTCTTTTATCTGCAGGAATCGATGCATGTGTCATTAAAGCAGGATGATTTGCCAATGATTCAACCCCACCTAAAGATTCAGCCAGAGTAAATACTTTTAGTTTCTCTAAAAACGCAATCGAATCTTCTTTTTTACCTGATTTAAATGTAAAAGAAACCATTCCGCCAAAAGCTTTCATTTGCTTTTTAGCAATTTCATGAAATGGATGGCTCTCTAATCCAGGATAATAAACTGTATTTATTTTTGGATGTTTACTCAAGTACTCTACTACTTTTTCTCCATTTTCGCAATGTCTCTGAACTCTTAGCGCAAGTGTTTTGATTCCTCTTAAAACCAAAAAGCTGTCCATTGGCCCTAAAGTTGCTCCGGTTGCAAATTGCTGAAAATGCAATTGTTCTCCTAAAGCTTCGTCTTTTACGATTAAAGCTCCAGCAATAACATCAGAATGCCCGCCTAAATATTTCGTAGCCGAGTGCATTACAATATCAGCACCTAAATCAAGAGGTTTTTGCAAATATGGCGTAGCAAAAGTATTATCTACAGCAAACCATATTTTATGTTCTTTCGTGATTTTTGCTACTTCGGCAATATCAGCCAATTTCATTAACGGATTAGTTGGCGTCTCCACCCAAACCAATTTTGTATTTTCATTGATTAATGATTTCAGTTTTGCGATATCAGTCATATCAACAAAATGAAATTTAATTCCTGAATCTTTATAAATTCTAGAAAACATACGGTACGTTCCGCCATATAAATCATCCATTGCGATAACTTCGTCACCCGCTTTAAACGATCTTAAAATACAATCTGTAGCCGCTAAACCAGATGAAAAAGCCAATCCGCGAGTACCATTTTCAATACTTGCTAAAGCTTCTTCAAGAGCCGTACGAGTTGGGTTCGACGCTCTGCTGTATTCATAATCTGCCAAAGGTTTACCCGGACTTGTCTGAATAAAAGTTGAAGTTTGATATACCGGAGGCATAACAGCTCCTGTACTTGGATCATGATGCTGACCACCATGTATTACTTTTGTATTGAATTTCATATAGTTATAAATTTTGAATCCATAATTGTAGTACAAATTTACCGCTTAATTTATTTTATCCTGACACAACTTCTTACCTTTGTATATAATTAACACTTTTTGATATGAAACAGTATTCATTTTTAGTCTTTCTGTGTTTGATTTTTACGAGTTGCAACAAAGAGCTTTCATTTGAAAATGAAACGTTTGAAGAAAAATCAACGATTCCGTGCGAAACTGACTGCCCAAAAATTACCATAGATATTCCTATTGCAAAAAAAATCCCTGTCGTTGCAGACAGCATCAATAAAAAAGTATTCGCAGTTGTAAAAGAAATTATTTATTTCGGCGAAGACTCAACAAAAGTCAATGATTACAAATCTTTGTCGAAATCTTTTATTGCTTCTTATGAAGAAATGCACCAAAAATTTCCAAATGATACCTTTGGCTGGGAAGGAAAAATAACCGGAAATGTCGAATTCGAATCAGATCAGATTATAAATATTAAAATAGATCATTACACCTTTACCGGCGGCGCTCATGGTTATCAGGGTTTTCGATCTTTATTATTTAATCGAAAAACAGGAAAAACCATCTTTAACGATCAAATTTTTAAAAACGAAAAAGACTTTAAGGCTTTCGCCGAAAAGGAATTCAGAACCAAATATAACATTCCCGAAAATGCAAACATAAATGCAACCGGATTAATGTTTGAAAATGATAAGTTCCAATTACCACAAAACATTTTTTATACCTCAGAAGGTTTACTTTTATATTACAACTCTTATGAAGCCGCTTCTTATGCCGACGGCCCAAAAGAGATTTTATTCCCTTATGATAAAGTGAGTAAGTTTTTGAAATTTCAGTAAATAATTTCAGTATTGGTTAGACGCACTGCAGTACGTCTCTATATATCAGTCTCTAAAAAAACCTCAGAACCTTAGCTTCTCAGCAACTTAGAACCTTTATTGAACATCATACTTCATCTTCCTCAAAACCCTCAAAGCTTCTTTAAAAGATAAATATGCCTGTCCGTAAGGCTTTAAAAGTAATTTAGCATCGATTAGTTTTTGCTTAGCATCATCGAAACCATTCAAATAACAAATCATGAAAGTCGAAGGCAGATTTTCAAGATCTTTCATTTCACGTTCCGATAAAGAAATACACCTCTGTAATTTTTGAAGCAGCGCCATATTTGAATTGTAAATATGGAATAACATTTTCCGATTAAATTCAGGCGGTTGAAAAAGTATCTGACGATCAATTTTATAATAACCATTATCAAAAAAATGAATTGTTTGTTCTTCAAGCGGATAATAACTGGTTTTGTCGTTTAAGCCAAGAGGAACATATTCTGTAATAGTAAAACTATCATCGTCATAAAATATAGTAACCACATCCTGCGCCGAATAAAAAAGCTTAACCTGTTCATTAATCAATTCAATATCTACGCGGGACAAAAAAGTTTTATCTCTCGATTTTTTAGGAACTCCCGCCCAGCAAATCACAAACAATTCCTTAAAAACACGATACTTTGGCGACATATCTTTATGCCTGAAATTCATAAAATCGATAACCCCGTCCAACGTATATTGGATACTGTTTCTTGAACTATTTTCAATTCCAATTACAGTTTCGGTATTCTGATTATTTTTTTCGACTTCCTCATGTTCTTCCACAGGGATGGAATTACTGCCTCGTCTTATAAAAACACTATTGGCAAGTATGGTATGAATTCCTTTTTTAAAATAGGAAATTTTGCTTTTAGGCTTTATCGTAACTAAACCAATAACTTTATCTTTTGGAAGATTGGGAAATGGTACGTTTTCGTATTGAATTTTTGGAGGATTTTCTAAAAAAGCATTAACGAGATTCTGAATTCGGCTGTCATCGAAGAAATCGTCGCCTACAATTTCATTATCCTGATCTTCTACTCCAACAACGATATAAGAATTATTAGCCGGATTTGAATTAGAAAGTGCACAAATATGTTTAAGAAACTTTGCTTTACCTTCCCGAGAATGAAGATTCAGCTGCCTTTTTTTATCATAAAAACTGCTCTCGTCATTGTGAGCAAGTAGATTTTTTATTAAAAGGCGCTTATTAATCATTTATTTTTAGATTATTAGACTAGCTTAGATTTTTAGACTTCTTAGATTTATGATTTTCAGATTCCTAAGATAATCTAAAGATCTAACTATCTAAGAAGTCTAACTATCTAATTTTAAATATTTTTCTTGACAATTGTTGAAGAGGCCTGCGCGGTGCTCATCACAACTAAATCGGCTATGTTGACATGATAGGGTCTTGAAACTACAAAATGAATAATATCAGCAATATCTTCGGCCTGCAGCGGATCAAAACCTTTGTAAACATTTGAAGCTTTTTCGACATCGCCTTTAAAACGTACTTCACTAAATTCTGTTGCCACCATTCCGGGATGAATTGCCCCAACTCTAATTCCAAAAGGATTTAAATCGATTCGCATTCCAGCTGTAATAGCATCTACGGCATGTTTGGTGCCGCAATATACATTTCCGTTTGGATATACTTCTTTAGCTGCTGTTGAACCAATATTGATAATATGTCCTGAATTTTTAGCCGTCATTTTCGGAATCACCGCTTTCGAAACATACAAAAGTCCTTTTACATTGATATCGATCATGGCATCCCAATCGTCTAAATCTCCTGTTTGAATTGGGTCTAATCCGTGCGCATTTCCGGCATTATTAATCAAAATATCAATATCTGAAAATGCATCCGGAAGATTCTCAATTTTTTCCAAAACATCATTCTTATCTCGAACATCAAAAGAAAGCGAATGTACTTCTGTAAAAGCCGAAAGTTCTTTTTCCAATTCTTCTAAACGATCTTTACGTCTTCCGCAGAGAATAACTTTAAAATTGTTTTTTGCTAAAATCTGTGCAGCTGCTTTTCCAATTCCGCTTGTAGCACCAGTAATTAAAACTGTTTTTTTCATTCTATATTTTTTATTTTTTGCCACAAATTAAAATGATTTCAATAATTTTTTATCTGTGTTAATACATCTAATCTGTGGCAAAATATTTTAGTTAACTGAATACTGTCACTGCGACTGAATACTAAAAATTAAGCAACATCGTCGCCCATACTTTCTGTCCAGATCGCAAACCAGTCTTCTTTGTCCATTTCTAATTCGATCGCTTTCGCTAAAGACTGAATTCTGGCAATGTTAACTGTTCCTGCAATTGGAATAATTGAAGCTGGATGTTTTAGAACCCACGCAAGTAAAAGCGTATCTGCTCCTAAATGATATTTCTCCAATAAAGTCGAGAATAATTTTTTCAAACGACGCGTTTTTTTAGTATCCTCTCTAAAAACAGTTCCAAGCGGATTCCACGATAACGGACGAATTCCGTTTGTCTGCATATAGTCTAAACTTCCGTCAACCATTGCTTCATAGTGAGTTGCAGAAAATTGTACCTGATTATAGCTTACTTCTGTTTTCTGACGAATCAATTCTGTTTGAGAACTTGTAAAATTAGAAAGTCCAAAATCTAAAATTTTACCTTCTGTTTTTAATTTCTCAACTGCTTCCGCAATTTCATCAGCCTGCATTAAGGGACTCGGTCTGTGTAGTAAAAAAACATCAACATAATCTGTTTTTAGTTTCTTTAAAGATTCTTCAACAGACCAGATAATGTAGTCTTTAGAATAATCGTAATGTTTAATTTTGTTATTACGACTTTCAGTTACCAGCTGAATACCGCACTTGGTAATTAATTGTAGTTTTTCACGCGAAATCTTGCTGGCTTTGAATGCCTTACCAAAGTCGGCTTCGGTAGTATAGTCACCGTAAATATCGGCGTGGTCAAAAGTTGTAATTTTGTTTTCGATACAAACTTGTATCAGGTTTTCCATTTCTTTTGGCGTTAGGTTTTTATCCCAAACACCCCAATTCATAGTGCCCGAAATTATAGGCGATAATGTTGTTTTACTCATGGTTTCATTGCGTTATTTTTGGTAATAAATATGCTTTTTACAAACATATCCATCAAAGTTCTTAAAAATATAAAAATAGATTCACAATTCGTCCTTAAAATTAGCTGATTGGTCGAAGTTTTAACCATTCTTTAACATCTTACTTCTCAAAAAATAGTCAATTTGCACTCTCAAAAACAAGGCGTACAAATCAAGGTTATAAAAATATTTATATGGAAGAAAATACAACGACTTTAGACATTAGAGCGATAAATGAAAAAATTGAAAGAGAAAGTGCTTTTATAGACCTTCTTACAATGGAAATGAACAAAGTTATTGTGGGCCAGAAACATATGGTCGAGCGTTTATTAATTGGTCTTTTGGGACAAGGGCACATTTTACTTGAAGGTGTTCCTGGTTTAGCAAAAACATTAGCGATTAATACTTTGTCACAAGCGGTTCAGGGTTCTTTCAGTCGTATACAGTTTACTCCTGATTTATTACCTGCCGATGTTATCGGAACGATGATTTACAACATCAAAGCAAACGAATTCTCTATTAAAAAAGGGCCAATTTTTGCCAATTTCGTACTTGCCGATGAGATTAACCGTGCTCCAGCAAAGGTTCAGTCTGCACTTTTAGAAGCAATGCAGGAAAAGCAGGTTACTATTGGCGACACTACTTTTAAACTAGACCGCCCGTTTTTAGTTTTAGCAACTCAAAACCCGGTTGAGCAAGAAGGAACTTACCAGCTTCCTGAAGCACAGGTTGACCGTTTCATGTTAAAAACGGTAATTGATTATCCAAAAATCGACGAAGAGCGTTTCGTAATCCGTCAGAACTTAAAAGGAAGTTACGAAAAAGTTAATCCGGTAGTTTCTGTAGAGCAGATTTTACGTGCGCAAGAAGCAGTTCGTGAGGTTTATATGGATGAAAAAATCGAAAAATACATCTTAGATATCATCTTTGCTACTCGTTATCCAGAGAAATACAAACTGGCCGACTTAAAACCACTTATTAGTTTTGGAGCATCACCGCGTGGAAGTATCAATTTAGCAAATGCTGCAAAATGTTACGCTTTCATTAAACGCCGCGGTTATGTAATTCCAGAAGATGTTCGTGCCGTTGTGCATGATGTTTTACGTCACAGAGTTGGGATAACGTATGAGGCCGAAGCCGAAAATATTACTTCTGTAGACATTATCAACAAAATCGTAAACGAGATTGAAGTACCTTAAAAAAATTTTAGATTTTAGATTGCAGAATTTAGATTTAAATCTGCAATCTAAAAATAATCTAAAATCTAATATCTAAAATCTGCAATCCGAAAAATGGATACAAAAGAGCTTTTAAAAAAAGTACGGAAAATAGAAATCAAGACCAAAAGACTGAGTAATCACATCTTTTCGGGAGAATACCATTCTTCATTTAAAGGGCGCGGGATGACTTTCAGCGAGGTGCGCCAATACCAATATGGCGATGATATTCGTAATATCGATTGGAATGTAACCGCACGCTACAACGAAGCCCACGTAAAAGTTTTTGAAGAAGAAAGAGAATTAACCATGGTTTTAATGGTTGACATTTCGGGTTCTGAAGGTTTTGGTTCAAAAAATCAGTTTAAAAAAGACATCGTAACCGAAATTGCGGCAACGATGGCTTTTTCGGCTACACAAAATAATGATAAGATTGGGTTAATCTTATTTTCTGATAATGTCGAATTGTACATTCCACCTAAAAAAGGCCGTTCGCATGTTTTGAGAATCATTCGTGAATTGATCGAATTTGAACCAAAAAGTCAAAAAACAGATGTAGCTCAGGCTTTAAAATTCTTATCAGGAACTCAAAAAAAGAAAGCAATTGTTTTTATGATTTCAGATTTCATGTCTGAAGATTATGAGCAGACTTTAAAAATTGCTTCAAAAAAACATGACCTTACAGGTGTTCGTGTATACGATATCCGCGAAGAAAAAATTCCGAATTTAGGAATGGTAACAATGCTTGATGCCGAAACTGGAAAAACGCAATTAGTCGATACAGGTTCAAAAACAGTTCGAATGAATTACGAAAAACATTATCAGGAAAGAGTAAATTATTTCAAAGATTCATTTCGTAAATCCGGAGCAGGTATTGTAA
This sequence comes from Flavobacterium sp. GW821-FHT12A05, assembly GCF_058807735.1. Lineage (NCBI taxonomy): Bacteria > Pseudomonadati > Bacteroidota > Flavobacteriia > Flavobacteriales > Flavobacteriaceae > Flavobacterium > Flavobacterium sp. GW821-FHT12A05. The sequence goes on from NZ_JBXAQY010000007.1 coordinate 236,714, forward strand.
ATACAAGAGTCGACGAAAATTACGTTACTAAATTGCTTGGATATTTCAAATCAAGGTAAAGATTTTTGATATTTGATTAACGATTTTTGATTTATGATGGATATGATTTATGGTTAAAGGAAGAATTAAAAAATGACTAAACAAGAATTAGAAAACAGATTGATTGATTTTGCTGCGAGCATAATATTATTAACAATTACATTTGAAAAAAATTACGCTGGAAATCATTTATTAGGTCAGATAACTCGTTCTAGTACATCACCTGCTTTAAATTATGGCGAAGCGCAAAGTGCAGAAAGTAAAAAAGATTTTATCCATAAAATGGGAATTTGCCTGAAAGAATTAAGAGAAACATTTGTTTGCTTAAAAATAATAGAAAAAGCAAACCTTTCGACAGATCAGGAAAGTTTAATACGAGCAAAAACAGAGGCCAATCAATTAATCTCAATTTTTGTCTCAAGTATTAAAACATCAAAAAATAATTCATAAAAAGAACAAAGATTAATATTTAAGTTTCGCAATAAATCTGAAATCAAAAATCGTTAATCTTCAATCGTTAATCATAATGAAATTAAAGTTTTACATATTTTTATTTTTGCTTACTTCGGTTGCTTTTGCCCAGCAAAAACAAGTCGAAACAAGTATTGATACTACAAAAAATAAAATTGGCGCCGAGTTTAAGCTTACACTTAAAACGGTTGTAAATGCTAATTCGAAAGTAGTTTTTCCTAAACTGAAGAAATTTGGAGCGCTTGAAGTAATTCAGTCCTATCCGGTTGACACGGTAAAGAAAAATGATACTTATGAGTTAATCAAAAAATATGGACTAACACAATTTGATTCCGGAAGATATGTAATTCCGAGCGTTCAGATTTTAATCGACAAAAAACCTTATCTATCTGATTCTATTCGTGTAGAAGTTGCCAATGTAAAAGTAGATACTTTACAGCAAAAAATGTACGACATTAAAGATATTACCGCTGCTGATGGCGGTATTGGCGATTGGTGGAAATACGTTTTGGCTTTGGTTATTATCTTAGCGATTGGTGCTTTTATATATTGGTACGTTAAAAAACACCAGAAAAAGAAAATCGAAGAAGAAGTTTATAAAACTCCTATCGAAAAAGCGACTAGTTTATTAAATAACCTGGAGCAAAAAGAATTGGTTCAAAAAGGTGAAATCAAAGAATATTATAGCGAACTAACAGATATTGCCCGTAATTATATTGAAGAAGCCATTCATATTCCAGCAATGGAAAGCACAACTTCTGAATTAATTGAGGCAATTAGGGCGGCATCGAGCAAAAAGAAAATGACTTTAACTCCGGAAACAGTTGAAAATCTGGAACGTGTTTTACGTCAGGCCGATTTAGTAAAATTTGCAAAATCCAAACCGCTGGAATTTGAAATTACTGATGATAGAAATAAAATTCAGAAAGTAATTTTAACACTTGACAATGCAATTCCAACCGAAGTTCCGGCTGAAGAAGAAGATCAATTGCTGAACGAAGCTCAAAAGCAAAAACAAATTCAGCTTCAATTACGAAAACAAAGAAACAAACGAATCGCAATTACTGTGGGTTCTGTTGTGTTCTTAATATTAGCAACTGCTACTTATTTCATAGCAACAAAAGGTTTTACATACGTAAAAGACAATCTTATCGGACATCCGTCTAAAGAATTATTAGAAGGAGAATGGGTAAAAAGTGAATACGGAAATCCAGGCGTTATTATTGAAACTCCAAAAGTTTTAAAACGTATGGATGCTTTAAAAGCACTTCCGAAAGAAACTATGGCCCTGATAAAAGAAATGCAGCTTTTTGCATACGGAAGTATGATTGATAATTTCTATGTTGCCGTTTCGACTACTAAATTCAAAACACCAACTGAGATTGATTTATCAAAAGCTTTAGAAGGAAGCTTAAAAGTTATCGAGCTTCAGGGTGGTCAAAATATCATTGTAAAACAAGAAGATTTTCAGACCAATCAAGGTATTCAGGGAGTAAAAGGTTATGGAACAATGAGCATTTTAAACCCAACGACTAAAACGAGTACTAAAGCATATTATGAAATCCTGCTTTTTAAACAAGATCAGGGATTACAACAAATTATCATTCTACACGAAGAAGGTGATACTTATGCGAACGACATCACAACCCGAATTTTAAATTCTGTTGAACTTAAAAAAGCAAGTAACTAATGAATAATAAGATCACTTTTTTAAATCCGGAATTCTTTTGGTTGTTTCTATTAATTCCAATTGCAATCGCTTGGTTTTTTTGGAAAAGGAACCAGCAGTCGGCTACTTTAAAGATGAGTTCGACCGCAGGTTTTAAAAACAGTCAGTCGCTTTTAACCAAATTAAAACCTTGCTTATACGTTTTTAGAATTATCGCTTTAAGTTCTTTAATTGTTGCATTAGCAAGACCAAGAACAGTAGACATAAGCAATCAGACTAAAACAACAAAAGGAATTGATATTGTAATGGCAATTGACGTTTCTGGAAGTATGCTGGCAAAAGATTTAAAGCCAAACCGTATGGAAGCTTTAAAAAGAGTTGCCTCAGATTTCGTTGGAGAAAGACCAAATGACAGAATTGGTTTGGTTTTATATGCTTCTGAAGCGTATACAAAAACACCCGTTACAAGCGATAAACCAATTATTCTGGAAGCTATAAAAGGAATTAAATACGATACTGTTTTACAAGACGGAACCGGAATTGGAATGGGTCTTGCAACTGCAGTAAACCGTTTAAAAGACAGTAAAGCAAAAAGCCGAGTAGTTATTTTAATGACGGATGGTGTTAACAATGCTGGTTTTATTGAACCAGAAACCGCTGCAGATATCGCAAAACAATACGGAATAAAAGTTTATACAATTGGTATTGGAACAAACGGCATGGCAGAATCTCCATACGCGTATGCACCAAACGGAGGTTTCTTATTCAAAATGCAGAAAGTTGAAATCGATGAAAGATTAATGAAAAGTATAGCCCGTAAAACTGATGGAACATATTTTAGAGCAACAAGCAACGATAGATTAGCTGAAATATACAGTGCAATTAATAAATTAGAAACAACAGAAATACAGGAATTAAAATTCTACGATTACGACGAAAAATACAGAACTTTTGTTTTACTCGCAGCGTTTTTACTCTTATTAGAAGTTGGTTTAAGAAATACGGTTTATAGAAGCTTTATTTAATATTTTAGTCGCAGTCACAGTTTACAGTAAACAACTGAAAACCGCGACTGAAAACTGAAAACTAGAATTACTAGAATTAAAAAATGGAATTAGACGAAAAAAAATATTTATATCTCTTATTATTACTCCCAATTGTGGTGTGTATTTTCTTTTTCAATTTGTATTGGAAAAGAAAAAAACAACGTGAATTTGGTGATATAGAAATGGTAAAAAAACTGAGTCCGGAAACATCTGTTTTTAAACCAGTATTAAAATTATCGATTTTACTTTTGGCTTTGGCTTGCCTGATTATCGGTTTAGTAAATCCGAAAATTGGAACCAAAATGGAGACCGTAAAACGTGAAGGTATTGATATTGTTTTTGCTGTTGACGTTTCTAAAAGTATGCTTGCCGAAGATGTGGCGCCAAGTCGTTTAGACAAAAGTAAACAGCTCGTTTCACAGATTATTAATTCGCTTGGAAATGATAGAATCGGAATTGTTGCATACGCAGGAAGTGCTTTTCCGGTTTTACCAATTACATCAGATTACAGCGTTGCCAAAATGTTCCTGCAAAGTATGAGTCCGGATATGGTTTCATCGCAAGGAACTTCTCTTGATGAAGCGATTCGTTTATCTGCCACTTATTTTGACGAGAAAAGTAAAACAAGTAAACTTTTGATTTTAATTTCTGATGGAGAAGATCATTCTGAAGGTGCTTCTGTTGCGGCAGAAGAAGCCAACAAAATTGGAATGAAAATCATTACCGTTGGTGTTGGAACAGAAAAAGGAGCAACAATTCCTTTAAAAGAAAACGGCGTAGTTAAAAATTACCAGAAAGATCAAAACGGACAAACGGTTATTACAAAATTAAATCAAGAAGGTTTAAAAACTATTGCAAAAGCCACAAAAGGCGGTTATGTTTACGGCGGAAATACTAAAGAGGTTTTAGAATACATTAAAAACGCTTTAAACAACATTCAAAAAACCGAATTTGAATCGACACAAATGGCCGATTTTCAATCGCAGTTTCAATGGTTCCTTGGTTTTGGTTTCTTATTGTTGTTTGTAGACATTTTTCTTTTAGAAAGAAAAACAAATTGGATTAAAGAGTTGAATTTATTCAACGAAAAGAAATAATAATGTTTAGCCACTAATTACACGAATTTACACGAAAAAATAGATTGTTTCAAACAATATAATTCGTGACAATTAGTGCAATTCGTGGCGAAATAAAAAACATAAAAAATTAGAATGAAAAATTTACTTCTTTATATTTTACTAACGCTTTCTTTTGCAGTTTCTGCTCAGGAAAAAGACAAGATATTGCCTGGTGCCAATGAAGAATATAAGCAGAATAAATTTGTTGATGCAGAGGCTAATTATAGAATTTCGGCATCAAAATTTCCAAAGCGCGCTGCAGCTTCATACAATTTAGGAAATACGATTTATAGACAAAATCAGTCTTCTGAAGCAAAATACGCTTACGCGAATGCCATAAAAAATGCCAAAACAAGACCAGAAAAGCACAAAGCTTATCATAATCTTGGAAACACTTTCATGAAAGAGAAAGATTATTCGCAGGCAGTTGAAGCGTATAAAGAAGCATTGCGCAACGATCCTACTGACGATGAAACGCGTTACAACTATGCTTACGCCAAACAAAAGCTAAAAGAAAATCCTCCTAAAAACGATCAAAACAAAGACAAGAATAAGGATAAGGACAAAGACAAGGATAAAAACAAAGATAAAGACAAGGACAAGGATAAAAATAAAGATCAGGACAAGGACAAAGATAAAAAAGACGACAAAGGCGATAAAGACAAAGACAAAAATGGTAAAAATGATCCGAAGAAAGACGACAAGTCTGACAATAACGGAGAACCAAAACCAATGCCTGGCGGAATTTCAAAAGAACGTGTTCAGAATTTATTAGATGCTGTAAACAACGAAGAAAAGAAAATTCAAGACAAAGTAAACGCACAAAAAGTAAAAGGAAATCCTAAAAAACCGGAGAAAGACTGGTAAAATAAGTTGAATCGTTTAATCGTTATTAAATTGTTTATTAGTAAACGATTAAACGGATAAACGATTTAGCAGTTAAAACAAACAACGATCAAAATTTAAATGAAAAGATATTTAATTCTATTACTATTCACTTTTCAAGGGCTTATGGCTCAAGTTCAATTTGAAGCCAGGGTAAGCAAAAACACGCTTGGACTTAACGAAAGACTTCGTATTGATTTCGTCATGAATGTTGATGGAGATAATTTTGACCAACCCTCATTTGATGGATTTAAAATTGTAGGCGGACCAAGCCAGCAGGTAAGTCAGTCCTGGATAAACGGCCGAAGCTCTTTTCAAAAAATATATTCCTATATTCTACAGCCTGAGAAAAAAGGAGCTCTTATAATTAAACAGGCTGCAATAGAATACAACGGGCAGATTTACAAAACGACTCCAATAAAAGTTACGGTAACCAATGCTGTTGCTCAGGAACGAGACCCTAATGATCCTAGACAGCAAGGCGGAGGTTCTGGAAACGAACTATTACAATTAGTGGCAGAAGTTTCTAAAACAACTCCTTATGTAAATGAACCTATAACTGTTGTTTACAAATTGTATTTTAACGAAATTGGTGTTACCGGATTTAGAGAACTGGCTAAACCTAAATACAACGATTTTTGGAATCAGAACATCGATATCACCCGATTGGTAATGGAAGAAGGAACTTACCAAGGACAGAGATGCCATTATGTGATATTGAAAAAAGCCATTTTATATCCTCAAAAATCAGGACGATTAACAATTGAACCGTTTTCATTAGACATTGGAGTTCAATTACCAACAAATCGACGCGATATGTTTGGTCAGATGATTATTACCGAAGACAATAAAGTGGTAACTACAGGAGCAAGATCTATAAGTGTTAGACCACTTCCTGAAACTGGTAAACCGGAAGGTTTTACAGGTGCTGTTGGTAAATTTAACTTTACAGTTATACCATCAAGAACAACACTAAAAAGCGGTGAAGGTCTGGATTTACTTGTCAGTGCTTCGGGAACAGGAAACATGAAATTGTTTACGCTGCCAAAGCCTGTTGTTCCAAATGCTTTAGAAATGTATGATCCGGTTCACGATGAAAAAGTAACCACTTCATTGGCTGGAATGTCTGGAAAAATAAGTGACAAGTACACTATTATTCCGCAGTACAAAGGGAAATACGCCATTAAACCAATGACGTTCTCTTATTTTGATTTGAACACAGGTTCATATAAAACAATTACGTCTCCTGAAATTATGGTGGATGTTTTAGACGGACCAACTTTAGCCGAAGCAAATCCTTCGACAGCGTCTAAAAACGTAATTACAAAAACAGAACAATTTAAATATATCAAGCCAAAAACAACTTTGGTAAGCATTGCTAAAAATGATTTTTACGGTTCAGATTTGTATTATGCGCTGCTTTTCTTCCCATTTGCTATTATTCCAATTATAATTTTAGCTAAGAAGAAAAAAGAAGCAATTGACAGCGACGTAACCGGAAACCGAATCAGAATGAACAATAAGCTGGCGAAAAAATATTTATCGCAGGCCAAAAAACAGCTTAATAACAAAGAAGCATTTTATATTGCACTGGAAAAAGCAATGCATAATTTCTTAAAAGCAAAACTTCATATTGAAACTTCAGAAATGAGTAAAGACAATATTCAGGAACTGCTTTTATCCAGAAATGCTAATCCAGAAACGGTTCAGAATTTTATTAATTTGACAGAAAACTGCGAGTTTGCACGTTATGCTCCGGCATCAAGCGCTTCGATTCAGCAGGATTATGATAAAGCTGTTTTAATTATATCAGAATTAGAAAAACAAATCGTTTAGTTTTTTTTAACCGCAAAGTTCGCCAAGAAAATTGATTTAGATTGCGCAGCATTAAGTTCGCAAAGTTGAAAATCTTATTACACATCTAAAAAATGAAAAACATATTATATCTCTTTTTATTAATCTCGCAGGTTTTCTTTGCTCAAAGCAGCTTTGAAAAAGGAAATGCTTTGTACCAAAAGGGACAATATCAGGAAGCTGTTCAGGTTTATGAAGATATTATTAAAGAAAACAAACAACAGTCGGCAGAGTTGTATTTTAATCTCGCAAATAGTTATTACAAACTAAATAAGGTCGCTCCTTCTATTTATAATTATGAAAAAGCATTGGTATTAAAGCCAAACGATCCTGACGCTTTAAACAACCTGAAATTTGCCAAAAAACTAACGATCGATGAGATCAAAGAAGTTCCAAAAGTGGGTTTTGCAAAACTAATTCAAAACTTTACCGGTATTTTTGATTACAATCAATGGGCAAAAATTTCTGTTGCCATTGCCTTTTTGTTTTTGTTGAGTTTTATTGGATATTACTTTTCACAGATTACAATTGCCAAACGAATTTATTTCATCGGAATGTTTATTCTATTGGTTGCTTTGGTATTAAGCACTTCAGCGGGAATGTCTGAAAAAAGTCATTTTGATAACGATCGCCCGGCAATTGTTTTTGCAGAATTGAGCGAAGTTCGAAGCGAACCTCAAAAAGCGGGTGCTGCCATATTTTTACTTCACGAAGGTGCAAAAGTTTACGTTATGGAAACCGTGGGAAAATGGAAAAAAATCGAACTTACAGACGGAACCGAAGGCTGGATCGATGCCACAACAATTAAAGAAGTTAAATAAAAGTTTCAAATATTTAAAATATAAAAATCCCAAATTCCATTCATAACTTGGAATTTGGGATTTTATATTTTTTTTGGAATTTAACTTAGTTTACCGCATCAACTAACCTAACAAACTCTGCTCTGTAACCTTCATCATCATTTGCTAATCCGCTTTTTGCTAATTTCTTAATATCAGCACTAGTTGAATTTGCAATGAATTTTGAATCTCTTAGTTTCAATCCAAACCAGGCCACAGCGGTTGTAAATTTAAAATCAGATGAACTGTTGTCCAAAGCAACTTTTTTATTCGGGATTGTATTTACGATCTCAATGCTTTTATCACCATCGGGCTTTTTGTAACGGAATTTAATCGTTGCCAATTCATCACTGTAATTAGATTCATCCGTTTTAACTTTCGTATATTTTAAATCCGACGGAACATAATCGCTTTCAACACCTGTTGGAATAATTTCGTAAAGCGCCGTTACGGTATGTCCGCTTCCTAATTCTCCGGCATCGACCGCATCATTTTTAAAATCTTCATCTTTTAATCTTCGGTTTTCGTAACCAATTAATCGATATGCCTGGACATGTTTTGGATTAAACTCAATCTGGATTTTTACATCTTTCGCAATGGCAAACATCGAACCTTTAAATTCTTTTCCTAAAAAACGATTCGCTTCCTGAATATTGTCAATGTAGGCATAATTTCCGTTTCCTTTATCGGCAAGAATTTCCATTTTGCTGTCTTTGTAATTACCCATTCCAAAACCTAAAACAGTTAAAAACACACCCGATTTTCTTTTCTCTTCAATCAGTTTTTCCATATCGGCATCTGTAGAAGCGCCAACATTAAAATCACCATCGGTTGCAATTACGACTCTATTGTTTCCTTCTTTTATGAAATTTTCCTGAGCTAATTTATAAGCCAGTTCGATTCCTTCTCCGCCGGCTGTACTTCCGCCCGCACTTAGTTCATCAAAAGCATCCATAATTTCGTCTTTATTATCTCCAGAAGTCGGAGGCAATACTACACCGGCAGAACCCGCATAAACCACAATCGAAACTTTATCTTTAGGACGCAGTTCTTTTACCAAAATTTTCATCGATTCTTTTAATAATGGCAGTTTATTAGGTTCATCCATCGAACCCGAAACATCAATTAAAAAAACAAGATTCGAAGCTGGAAGATTTGTCATTGGAACATTTTTTCCCTGCAGACCAATTTTCAGCAACAAAGAATTTTTATTCCACGGACTTTCGCTTACTTCGGTATTAATCGAAAACGGATTTTGTCCTTCTGGCTGCGGATATTTGTATTTAAAGAAGTTCATCATTTCTTCGATACGAACAGCATCTTTAGGCACTTTTTGACCTTCGTTTATAAAACGGCGAATATTGGTATAAGATGCATTATCAACATCTATGGAAAAAGTAGAAAGAGGTGATTTTTTTGGAGACTCAAAAGGGTTTTCTTCAAGTCCGGCGTAACTTTCAGTATTGGGATCTGAAATATTTTCTTCGGGAATTTCATCCGTCACTGCAACAACAGTCATATCCATTGCTTCTATGGCTGAAGCATCTTGTTTTTTACAACTTGCCAAAACAAGAAAAAGGAATGCTAACAAATAAAAGGCTTTATTTTTCATTTAAAATAAATTTTAGGAATTAATAATTTGATTTTTTCTCTCAAATAATAACTAGCATTCCGGATGTACTAAGAAAATTATCTGCAATTTTCCGCAATCCAAATTTGATGCCAAGATTCCTGTTAAATATTTTATGCCGAAAAATATAATTTATTTCACCTTATGATTGACACCATATAAGTGATATAAGAAAATTTAAGTAGAGACGCACAGCAGTGCGTCTTGATTATGAATATATATTTGGAAATTTATTGGAAATTATAAATCTTCTCAGGCGTAACGCAATAATCTAATTTTATATCAGATTCAAAAACGTCATCAATTTGATCTACTGATTCGAAGAAGGAAAGACCAATTTTAATCGTTTCAGGTTTACAATCGGCTAGAAATTTATCGTAAAAACCTTTTCCGTAGCCAATTCGGTTTCCAAAAACATCAAAAGCAAGAAGCGGTACAAAAACAACTTCAATGTTTTGCGTAGGAACCTGAAGTCCGCTTACGGGTTCAGGGATATTGTATTCGTTTTTTTTGATTTTGGTATTATCCGTCAATAAAAAATGCGTCATTTCTCTGGTTTCGAAATCACTTTTAGCAATCACGATTTCTTTGTCTTTTCCAGAAAGTAAATGCAGGATAAACTCCGTATCGACTTCTTTCAATTCTATTATTGGAAGAAAAACATGATAATACGTTTTATCCCAAATAGCCATCTCAATTAAATTATTGGCGATCGCCAGGCTTTTTTCTTCGATATCACTTTCAGAAAGTTGTTTTCGAAGATTTTTATATTGAAGTCGTAATTCTTTTTTACTCGTCGACATTGATAGGAGAATTTTTAGAGATATGATAAATCGCATCGCCTTCATAAACAATAGGCGAATGATTGGCATTGATAACATATCCGCTGTGCGGCGCTTTTACTTTTTGTTCGAACTTTCCAAACGGATCTGTAATAGTGGCTAAGATAGTGCCTTTGGTTACAAACTTCCCAATCATATTATAATCATGAAGCAATCCCGAACATTTCGCACGAAGCCAAACCGAATATTTAATATAAATCGACGAATCTTCTGCCTTTTCTACAATATGTTTTGGATCGAGCATATCTAAATAATACAGCAAACGTTTTACCCCCATAATCCCTTCGTTGGCAATCACATTGTTTATATCAAGAGATTTTCCTCCTTCAAAAAGCAGCATTTTTATATTGGCTTTTTCGCAGGTATTTCTAAAAGAACCTCCAATGTTTTTGGAATATAAAGTAAACGGCGCGTTAAAAACATCGGCAAGAACTTTAAGTTCCGGATTATTCTCGGTGATTCTAATTTGCGGTGCATTAAATCTACTTGCGCCTCCGGCATGAAAATCGACCGCATAATCTATAATCGGCAAAATTTCGGCAACAATATGATACGCAAATCTGCTGGCAAGAGAACCTTTTTTGCTTCCCGGAAAAACACGGTTCAAATCGCGGCCATCAGGAAACTCGCGAGATTTATTGACAAAACCGTACATATTGATAACCGGAATACAAATTATGGTTCCTCTGTGCGGACGGTTTATTTTTTTACTGATGATTTGCCGAACGACCTCTACCCCATTAATTTCGTCGCCGTGAATTCCTGCCGAAAATAAAACAACAGGACCTTCGTGCTTTGAACGACGGACAATTACAGGAATATTAAGTTTTGTGGTAGTGTGTAATCGCGCTATTTCGACATTTATGGTTTTATGTTCTCCCGGCAAAATCGACTCGCCAAAAATAACCAAGGGCTTACTATTTTTCATGTAGAATTATAAAATCTAAATATAGAAATTATTCTTTTGATTTCGTAAATTTGAAACTAAATCAGTGTTAAGCTTTTTTCCAGGAATCAAAACGGTTTTCAAAAACGCTTTTCACCTATCTTCAGAAATAAAACAGAATGTCAAAACCGTCCTTAGATCTTCAAATTCTCACCTTGCCGGATAATCCCGGCGTGTACCAATATTATGATAAAGACGGTAAAATTTTATACGTAGGTAAAGCTAAAAATCTAAAGAAAAGAGTTTCTTCTTACTTTAATAAAATTCACGATACAGCTAAAACAAATGTTTTGGTTCGAAAAATCGTGACCATAAAACACATCGTAGTTCCTACAGAAAGTGATGCACTTTTATTAGAGAACAACTTAATTAAAACATTACAGCCCAGATATAATGTTCTCCTTCGCGACGACAAAAGTTATCCGTGGATTTGTATAAAAAAAGAACCCTTTTCAAGAATATTCTCAACCAGAAGAATGGTCAAAGACGGCTCAGAATATTTTGGCCCATATACCAGTTTCAAAACCGTACATACTATTCTCGATTTAATCAAAGAATTATATCCTCTTAGAACCTGCAATTACGATTTAAGCAAATCCAATATCGATTCGGGCAAGTTTAAAGTCTGTCTCGAATATCATATTGGCAATTGCAAAGGTCCGTGCGAAGGTTTGGAGCCTCTTGAAGAATATCAGCGTCAAGTCGATGCAATCCGCGAAATCCTAAAAGGGAACTTCAAGGAAAGCATGAAAGATTTCAAACGTTTAATGGTAAAATATGCCGAAGATTTACGTTTTGAAGAAGCCCAAAAAATCAAGGAAAAAATAGAAGTTCTCGAAAATTACCAGTCAAGATCAACCATTGTAAACCCAAAGATTACCAATATCGATGTGTTTTCGATTGTGTCCGATGAAAGTGCCGCTTATGTCAACTTCCTTCAAATTTCGCATGGTTCGATAATTCGTTCGCATACGCTGGAAATGAAGAAAAAGCTGGACGAAACCGACGAAGAACTATTAGAACTGGCAATTGTAGAACTTCGCGAGCGTTTTCATTTATTATCAAAAGAAATTATTGTTCCGTTTGAAATTGATTTGGGCGAAAACATCAAAACAACCGTTCCACAGCTTGGAGATAAAAAGCAGATTCTGGATTTATCGATTCGAAATGCAAAATTCTACCGAATCGAACAATTGAAACAATTACAAATCGTTGATCCGGACAGACATACTAACCGAATCATGGCACAGATGCAGAAAGATTTGCGTTTGCCAAGCGAGCCTCGCCATATCGAATGTTTCGATAACTCGAATATCCAGGGAACAAATCCCGTTGCAGCCTGTGTAGTTTTTAAAGACGGAAAACCAAGCAAAAAAGATTACCGTCACTTTAACGTAAAAACCGTTGAAGGCCCTGACGATTTTGCTTCGATGACCGAAATTGTTTATCGTCGTTACAAAAGATTATTAGACGAAAATGAACCCTTACCGCAATTAATTATTATTGACGGTGGAAAAGGACAATTATCTGCAGCCTTAAAAAGTATTGACGAATTAGGTCTACGCGGTAAAGTTGCCATTATTGGTATTGCAAAACGTCTCGAAGAACTTTTTTATCCCGGAGATTCCATTCCGCTTTATTTAGATAAAAAATCCGAAACCCTAAAAGTAATTCAGCAGTTACGAAACGAAGCGCACAGATTCGGGATCACCTTTCACCGTGACAAACGAAGCAAAGCCGCACTTAATTCATCGGTAGAAAGTATTCCGGGAATTGGCGAAAAAACCATGCTTACATTAATACAACATTTCAAAAGTGTTAAAAGATTGAAATTAGCGACAGAAAAAGAAATATCTGCCGTCGTAGGAGTATCAAAAGCCAAAAAAATTGTCGACTTTTACAAAACCAACTAGTTATTTTTTATGCGCCCAATCCAGCTGTCCATTTCAAATACTCGGTCAAAAGGCTTTTTTTCCAATACCAAAAAAGGAGCTTCTTGGGTCGCTCTTTTTTGGCAGGAAAAAATAACCTTTTGTCTCTCGCAGTTTTCCATTTCCATCTGGGGCGTGGCATTGGTGTTTTTTACACTTTTAGTACTTCTTCCAGAAAAAACATTTTCGCAGGAAATAAAAAAAGACAGCATAAAAAGACCTAAAATTGGTTTGGTATTAAGCGGTGGCGGCGCCAAAGGTTTTGCACACATTGGGGTTTTGAAAGTTCTGGAAGAAGCCGGAATCAAAATCGATTATATTGGTGGAACCAGTATGGGATCTGTCATTGGCGGACTCTATGCTTCTGGTTACAACGCCTCTCAAATTGATTCTATTTTCAAAAAAACCAATTTCGACGATTTAATAAACGATTATATTCCGCGTTCATCCAAGAACTTTTACGGCAAAAAAAATGACGAATTATACGCCATTGTTTTGCCATTTAGTAAATTCAGAGTCGGCATTCCCGAAGCGCTTTCAAAAGGAATGTACAATTATAATTTATTAAGCAGTTTAACGAGAAACGTTCGTCACGTTCGTGATTTCAATAAATTACCAACCCCGTTTCTTTGTATCGGAACCAATATAGAAACCGGCGAAGAAGTTTTGCTTAACAAAGGAAATCTCGTTCAGGCCATGATGGCCAGTGCTGCTTTTCCCTCATTATTTACTCCGGTAGAAATAGACGGAAATTTATTAGTCGACGGAGGCGTTGTAAACAATTATCCTATAAAAGAAGTTCGTAATCTTGGTGCCGACATTATTATTGGGGTTGACGTTCAGGATGATTTAATGAAACGAAAAAACCTTAAAAACGCCACTAGAATATTGGTTCAGATTACCAATCTGCAATCGATAGACAAAATGAAAAACAAAATAAAAGACACCGATGTTTATATAAAACCGGACATTCGCGATTATGGCGTAATTTCATTTGACAAAGGCGAAGAAATCATCCGCAAAGGAGAAGAAGCTGCTTTTGCCGTTTACGAAAAAATTAAATCATTGGTAAACGAAGACAACTTTTATAAAAAACCAAGATTAAAAGTTGCTTCGGACACCCTTCAAATTGAAAAAATAAATACAGCTCAATTAGATAATTATACGAAAGAATACATTCGCGGAAAACTTCGTTTTAAAAACGGAAGCACGATTACGTATGATGATCTAAAAACCGGAATCAATAATTTAAATGCTACTCAAAACTTTAGCACCATTTCGTATTGTCTGGAACCAGATGGTCAAAAAGACGATCTTGATTTGGTTTTAAAAGAAAATCCAACCCAGACTTTTTTAAAACTTGGACTTCATTATGACGGACTTTACAAGAGCGCTGTTTTATTGAATCTTACACATAAAAAAACATTCTTAAAAAATGATGTTACTTCACTTGACATTATTTTGGGAGATAATTTTAGATACGATTTAAACTATTATGTCGAAAATGGTTTTAATATCAGCTTTGGTTTTCGCTCGAGATTAAACCAATTTAATAGAAATGTTACCACTAGTTTAAGCGGACTTCTTGCAGAAACTCAGAATTTAAACCTGATCAATGTCGATTTTATGGACTTGAACAATCAGGCTTATTTCCAAACCATATTTGTGCAAAAGTTTCTTATGGGAGGCGGCTTGGAATACAAATACCTGAAAATAAATTCGCCGACACTTTCAAATGCCGAAAATATAATTGACAAGAGTAATTATTTCAGTGCTTTTGCTTACTTAAAATACGATTCGTTTGACGATAAATATTATCCAAGTTCAGGATTGTATTTCTCTACAGATGTTCAAACCTATATGGCATCTTCGGATTATACAAATAAATTCAAGCCTTTCTCAATTGCAAAAGCCGAAATTGCCTTGGTTAAAACCTTCTTTAAAAAAGCCACTATAAAAATTGGCGCCGACGCCGGATTTAATATTGGCAGCGACAGCGTACCGTTTTTCGATTTTATATTAGGCGGTTATGGATATAATAAAATCAACAACTTCAATTACTTTTATGGCTACGACTTTTTAAGTATTGCCGGAAATAGTTTTATAAAATCAGATATTACCATAGATTATGAAATTCTAAAAAAGAACCATATTAATATTTCGGCCAATTTTGCCAACTTGGGCGATGACATTTTTAGCTCAGTCGACTGGGTTTCAATGCCAAAATATACGGGTTATGCTTTAGGTTATGGATTAGAAACCATAATTGGCCCAATCGAAATCAAACAATCGTGGTCGCCGGAATTATCAAAAAGCTTTACATGGTTCAGCATAGGTTTTATGTTTTAAACTGATTTTTTACAAATATTTTATGTTATAAATAATATAATATGTAATTTTGATCAATAAAAATTACGACATTTGTCATAATGAAAACAAATTGGACAGGTTTATTAGAGTATCTTCAATTTCTCATTAAGAGAAATCCGGAATAATGCTTCTATCGAATTGAGATAATTAGTCAATTGAAAAAAATTGAACTGATTATTCACTCTGCAATTCAAATTTTCGAATTATCTAATTTACAAATTATCTAATTGAAAAAGCCATGCCACTATACCATAAACTTGGGGATTTCCCTCAAAAAAGACACACCCAATTCGAAAAACCAAACGGCGGATTTTATTACGAACAGTTATTTGGAACAGAAGGTTTTCACGGACATTCGTCTCTATCTTACCATGTTCACAGACCAACTCAGGTTAAAGAAATTTTAAACTCTTATTCGGTTGAACCAAAAATTGCAATCGGAAAAAATATAAAATCATTACTTTTTAAAGGTTTTGAATTAAAACCAGAAAATGATTTTCTTGACAGCCGAAAAGCAATGTTAGTCAACAAAGACTGTATTATTGGTTTGGCTGCGCCTAAAGAATCGCTTCGAAATTATTTCTATAAAAATGCCGATGCTGATGAAATGCTTTTCATCCATAAAGGAAAAGGAAAATTAAGAACCATGCTGGGGAATATTCCTTTTGAATATGGCGATTACTTAATTATTCCAAGAGGCATTATTTACCAAATCGAATTCGAAACCGAAGAAAACCGACTATTTTATGTAGAATCGTATTCTCCATTTTATACTCCAAAACGATATAAAAACCAGTCTGGTCAGCATTTAGAACATTCTCCGTTTTGTGAGCGTGATTTTATTTTGCCAAGCGAATTGGAAACGCACGACGAAAAAGGTGATTTTTTAATTAAAATCAAAAAAGAAGGCATGATTCACGAAGTGGTTTATGCAACGCATCCTTTTGACGTTGTGGGCTGGGACGGATATAATTTCCCATACGGATTTTCAATTCACAATTTCGAGCCTATAACCGGGCGTGTTCACCAACCGCCTCCGGTACATCAAACTTTTGAAACGGCCACTTTTGTCGTTTGTTCCTTCTGCCCAAGACTTTACGATTATCACCCGAAAGCAATTCCGGCGCCATACAATCACAGTAATATAGATTCAGACGAAGTACTTTATTATGTTGATGGCGATTTTATGAGTCGTAATAATATCGAGCAGGGACATATTACTTTACATCCAAAAGGAATTCCGCATGGTCCCGCACCAGGCGCAATGGAACGCAGTATTGGTCATAAAGAAACTCAGGAATTAGCCGTTATGGTTGATACTTTCCGTCCATTAATGGTAACGGAAGAAGCAATGGGATTGGATGATGGGCAGTATTACAAATCCTGGACTGAATAACTAACCGAATTTAACCGCAAAGTCCACAAAGGATTTTACGCAAAGTTCACAAAGTTTTCAAGGAAGTTTTATCAAACCAAGTTCACAAAGCTTTGCGTTCTTTTGCGATTTTACAAAACCTTATTGATAAAAAATCTTTGCGCTCTTTGCGGTAAAAAACAAATTTTAAACACAACATTCGGAAAATCAATTAAACGATTAACCGATTAAACAAATAAACACAATGAGTAAAGAAGTAAAATCAGTAGAATACGGATTAGAAAAAATCTTTGAAGGAGCACAAGATTTCCTTCCGTTATTAGGAACAGATTATGTAGAATTCTATGTAGGAAACGCAAAACAATCTGCGCATTATTATAAAACTGCTTTCGGATATCAGTCATTAGCTTATGCTGGATTAGAAACCGGAGTAAAAGACAAAGCATCGTATGTTTTAAAACAAGATAAAATCAGAATCGTTTTAACAACGCCTTTAACAGCAGATTCTCCAATTAACGAACATTTGAAAAAACATGGTGACGGAGTAAAAGTTGCAGCACTTTGGGTTGAAGATGCTACAAAATCTTACGAAGAAACCATGAAACGCGGCGCACGTTCTTTTATGGAACCAACTGTTGAAGAAGACGAATTTGGTCAAGTTATTCGTTCGGGAATTTACACTTACGGAGAAACGGTTCACATTTTTGTAGAAAGAAAAAACTACAACGGTGTTTTCTTACCTGGCTACAAAGAATGGAAATCAGATTACAACCCGGAACCAACTGGATTAAAATACATCGATCACATGGTTGGAAACGTGGGTTGGAATGAAATGAATACTTGGGTAAAATTCTACGAAGACGTAATGGGATTTGTAAACTTCCTGTCTTTTGATGACAAACAAATTACTACAGAGTACTCAGCTTTGATGAGCAAAGTAATGTCTAACGGAAACGGAAGAATTAAATTCCCAATCAACGAACCAGCCGAAGGAAAGAAAAAATCGCAGATTGAAGAATATTTAGATTTCTACGGCGGACCTGGAATTCAGCATATCGCTATTGCTACAGATGATATTATTAAAACAGTATCACAATTAAGAGCGCGCGGTGTAGAATTTTTATCGGCTCCACCTCATACCTACTATCAGGCAATTCCTGAAAGATTAGGAGTTCACATGGATATGATGAAAGAAGATATTAATGAAATTGAAAAGTTAGCGATCATGGTCGATGCCGACGAAGATGGTTACCTTTTGCAAATATTTACAAAGCCTGTTCAGGACAGACCTACCCTTTTCTTCGAAATTATTCAAAGAATGGGAGCAAAAGGATTTGGTGCAGGGAACTTTAAAGCGCTGTTTGAGTCAATTGAGAGAGAACAAGAATTGAGAGGAACTTTGTAAAAATGCATTATTTTTACATTATGCGAAAAAATTCTCTGTAAAATGATGATTTTTATGCAAATGTTATGTTAAACTTACAATTCACTATTTTTTTTATGGATTTTGTATCTATCTTTGCACTCGCAAATCAAGAAGGGGTGGTTTCCTTCTGAATTGATATAAATTTCATAATTTATAGTTTTTTGGTTAGTTAATAGCATAAAAACTCAGTCTTCTTGACTGAGTTTTTTTGTTTTAGTACATTTGGAATAGAATTTGCATTTATTTACCTTTATAATGAAATGTAAAAATTGTACTATGAAAAAATTCGTCCTCGCTATATTAATTCTCTCCACTTTAGCTTTCGATACTCAAAGAGAAAATGCTTTTGACACTGGAGAATATTTCAAATTTAGAATCCATTACGGAATCGTAAACGCCGGATATGCAACCCTCGAAATTAAAGATGCTACTATAAACAACAAAAAAGTGCATCATGCTGTTGGTAAAGGATATACAACCGGAATGTCAAAATTTTTCTTTAAAGTCGAAGATCTTTACGAAAGCTATTTCGACAAAGAAACCGGTTACCCTTATCGCTTTGTGAGAAAAATCGACGAAGGAGGTTACACCAAAAATCAGGAAGGTTTTTTTAATCAAAATGAAAATCGCGTTTTAGTAAAAGACTATAAACGTAAAACCGAAAAAACAATCGTAGTCACTGAGAGCGTGCAAGATATAGTGTCAGCTTTTTACTTCTTAAGAAACCATCCTAATATTGACAAATTAAAATCGGGCGAAGCGATTACAATTGACATGTTTTTTGATGACGAAATCACAAAATTTAAGTTAAAATATGTAGGCCGTCAAGATATTACGACTAAATTTGGGTCCGTTTCTACGATGGTTTTTAAACCACTTGTACAAACAGGACGAGTTTTCAAAGAAAAAGAAAGTTTAACCCTCTGGATTACAGACGACGACAACAAAGTTCCAATTCGAATTAAAGCCGATTTAGCTGTTGGATCTCTGAAAGCAGATCTTGATGAATATAAAGGATTAAAAAATCCATTTAAAGTTAAAAAATAATGAACCTTACTGAGCATTCAGAATCAATTTTAAAAGAAATTGACCTTAAATTTCAAGCAATAAACCAAAAAACTGATGTTCAGTTAGAAGGATTACTTTGGTCAAAACCCATTACCTATTGGGATTATATTCAAACAGATGCTCTTCTAAATATACAAACACAACGTACGACGCTTCCTGACGAAATGGTTTTTATCATGTATCATCAGGTAAACGAATTAATCTTTAAAATGATTTTGTGGGAAATCGATCAGATTGCCGACACACAAAACATTCAGGTTGATTTTTTCAGCGAAAGACTTTCCAGAATTACACGTTATTTTGATATGCTGACCAATTCGTTCAGTATTATGGAGAACGGAATGGAAGTTGACCAATATATGAAGTTTAGAAACACGCTTACTCCTGCAAGCGGATTTCAAAGTGCACAATATAGATTGATTGAGTTTGCCTCTACAGATGTTATCAATTTAACGGACCGCAGATACAAAGCAAACTTTGACGAAAACACAGATCTTGAAACCAGTTTTGAGCATTTATATTGGCAGGCCGCAGGAAAGGATTATCATACCGGCGAAAAATCGTACTTACTTAATGAGTTCGAAAAAAAATACAAAGATCAGTTCTTAAGACAAATGACTTCGTTTAAAACGAAAAACATTTGGCAAAAATTTACGCAGCTGCCAATTGAAGATCAGCAGAATCCTGAATTGATAAAAGCAATGCGCCATTACGATCATACTGTGAACATTACCTGGGTAATGCAGCATTTAAATACCGCTATAAAATATATTTTAGAAAGCGGAAAAGGAAACGGTGAAGCGACCGGAGGAAGTGACTGGCAAAAATATATGCATCCAAAATACCAAAGACGCATCTTTTTTCCTAAATTGTGGACCGAAGAAGAATTGTCCAATTGGGGAAATGAACCAACCGCTTAATTTCCTAAAAAATTTAAAGAGTTTGAAAAAAGCATTCGTAATTATAATAGTATTATTTTCAATATTTTCATGTCATAAAGCCGAAGAAAAAGTTGAAATTAAAATTACAAAACCAAAAACTAAAAAAGTAGAATTCGGTTTTAATTACGCTGATTTTAATGTTGTTAATGATACTATATCAAAAGGAGATTCCTTTGGTTCCATTATACAAAGTCAAAATATTGGCAATAAAAAGGTGCATGACATTGTAGAACAGGTAAAAGATTCTTTTAATGTTAGGTCTATTCGATACAATAAACCTTTTACTTTACTTCGTTCAAAAAACAAAACAAATAATCTTCAGGTTTTTATTTATCAGCCTGATGCTTTGTCTTATTATGTAATCGATTTAAGAGACAGCATTGCAAAAGCATATAAAAAAGTAAAACCGGTTACCTTAAAAAGAAAAATTATTGGAGGCGTTTTAAAAAGTTCATTATCTGAAACTTTAGGAAACGAAAGTGTAGAAACCGCTCTTGCCAGCAGAATTACAAAAGTATTTTCATGGTCAATTGACTTCTTCAAACTTAAAAAAGGCGATCGCTACGGTTTAATCTTCACGGAACGTTTTATAAACGGTAAAACATACGACGGCGTTGAAGAACTTGAAGCAGCCTTCTTTGAATATAAAGGCAAAATCATTTATGCCTTTCCTTTTGAAAGAGATACTACTTCTGGAAAGATTGAATATTATGATGACGAAGGAAAAACATTAAAGAACTTTTTCTTAAAAACGCCAATTAAGTTCAGCCGAATCACTTCAAGATTCACTATGAACAGATTTCATCCAGTACAACATACCTGGAAAGCACATAAAGGAACCGACTACGCTGCTCCAACCGGAACACCTATTTCAACAACTGCATCTGGAGTTGTAGAAGCAACCGGATATACAGCAGGAAACGGAAACTTTGTAAAAGTAAAACACAACGGAACCTACTCTACGCAATATTTACACATGTCCAGAATTTTGGTAAAACGCGGACAAAGGGTTACGCAAGGACAAACTATTGGTTTAGTTGGAAGTACTGGTTTAGCTTCTGGGCCTCACGTGTGTTACCGCTTCTGGAAAAACGGAGTTCAGGTAGATGCGCTTCGCTTAAATTTACCAACCGGAGAATCTTTAACCGGAAATGACAAAACCCGTTTCTTTAAACAAATCGAACCTTTGAAAAGAGAATTGGACAGCATTGGGAATTTGTAGCATTTAAAAATTCAATTCTAAAAAAAATAGAAAACATGAAAAACGATCGGCTTAAAGCGATTTACAATGAAACTTTTTCAGATTTAAAACTATTTTACAGAGATACCAATTTACCAGAAAATTTAATTTCAAATTACAAAGTCGGACAGATTATTCAGGAAAAAGGATTTACTGATATGACTTCTATGGGCGGAGGTCTTTCGGGAAATTTCAGGTATTTAATAGCAAGCGCACACGCAAAAGATTTATCAAAATTCAATCCCGACTCAGCAAAAATCGGTCATTTTCTATTAGACACTATTGCTTATTTTAAAGTGTTGGATATTTATAAAATTGGTGATAAAACACAGGTTTTTATTTTAAACATACCAGACAATTCACTTTCTCTTTTTAAAAATTCATCCTCCAATCTGGAAGAAGAAATCACAGAAAAAGCTCAAAAACGCTTTCGCGAAAAAATCGATACTGACTTAATTCCAGTATTACAGACCGAAAACTGGAAAGAAAGAACCAAATCGCCACTTGGAATGAGCGATAATGGTGAACTTTTTTTTGATGATTCTAAAATTAAAAACGAATCTCCAAAAAGAATTGATGTTGATGTTTCGAACAAAATTATAGCGATCAATAAAAAGCCATGGTGGAAGATTTGGTAGAATTTGAAATTACCGACATAAAACGTTTTCGTAACTAATTGTTATATAATCCTTATCCATTATCCTTTTAAAAGTTATTTCAGTATTTTTGTGTTACTAAAAAAAACAAAATCTTCAATAAAAATACAAATGGCTTTAAACACAACAAACCCAACCGGGACTGAAGCGTGGAAAAATCTGCAAAACCACTATAATGCAATTCATGAAACTACAATACAAGAATTGTTTAAACAAGATACTGCTCGTGCTGAAAAATTCAACTTGCAATGGAACGACTTTTTAGTAGATTATTCTAAAAACAATATCAGTCAGGAAACTGTTTCTCTTTTGTTAGAATTGGCAAATTCTATTGGATTAAAAGATGCAGTTGCTCAATATTTTGGCGGAGCGTTAATTAACCAAACTGAAAATCGCGCTGTTCTTCATACTGCTTTACGTGCTCCGGAATCGTCAGTAATTAATGTTGATGGAGAAAACGTCATTCCGGAAGTTTACGAAGTAAAAAACAAAATCAAAAATTTCACAAACGAAGTTATTTCGGGAGAAAGAAAAGGTTATACAGGAAAGGCTTTTACTGATATTGTAAATATTGGAATTGGAGGTTCAGATCTTGGTCCGGTTATGGCAGTTGAAGCTTTACAATTTTACAAAAACCACTTGAACACGCATTTCGTTTCGAATGTAGATGGTGATCACGTAAATGAAATTATCAAAAAACTAAATCCAGAAACAACACTTTTCTTAATTGTTTCTAAAACTTTTACAACTCAGGAAACACTATCAAACTCTGAAACGATTAAAGAATGGTTCTTGAAATCAGCTTCTCAGGAAGATATTGCAAAACACTTTGTGGCGGTTTCAACAAACATTCAAAAAGTAACTGAATTTGGAATTAACCCAGACAACATTTTCCCAATGTGGGATTGGGTTGGAGGAAGATTCTCTTTATGGAGCGCCGTTGGATTGAGCATTGCACTGGCAATTGGATTTGACAATTACAACCAATTATTAGTAGGTGCTAACGAAATGGACGATCACTTCAAATCGGCAGAATTTGACGAAAACATTCCGGTAATTTTAGCTTTATTAAGTGTTTGGTATAATAATTTCTTTGGTGCCGAAAGCGAAGCTTTAATTCCGTACACACAATATTTATCAAAACTGGCTCCCTATTTACAACAGGCAACTATGGAAAGTAACGGTAAAAGTGTTGGACGTGACGGAAAACCTGTTAATTACCAAACTGGAACTATTATTTGGGGAGAGCCAGGAACAAACTCGCAGCATGCTTTTTTCCAATTGATTCACCAGGGAACAAAAAGAATTCCAACTGATTTTATCGGTTTTGTAAAACCATTATACGGAAACGAAGATCATCATAATAAATTGATGTCAAACTTCTTTGCTCAGACTGAAGCCTTAATGAACGGAAAAACTCCGGCGCAAGTTCAGGCAGAATTTGACAAACAAGGTTTACCGGCAGAGAAAACTTCTTATTTATTGCCTTTTAAAGTTTTCACAGGAAACAAACCAACTAATACAATTCTAATTCAAAAACTTACTCCAAAAAGTTTAGGATCATTAATCGCTTTATACGAACACAAAATTTTTGTTCAGGGTGTAATCTGGAATATTTTCAGCTTTGATCAATGGGGCGTTGAATTAGGAAAACAGTTAGCAAACTCCATTTTAGACGAAATAAATTCTAAAACTGTTAAGGATCACGACAGTTCTACTTCGTTTTTATTGAATCACTTTTTAAAGAATAAATAAAAATTAACTAAAAGTTTGCTTTTATAAAACACTGAAACGCCTTAATTTAACAAAAATTAAGGCGTTTTTTCGTATAGAACAACTACAAAGACACTATATTTTAACATAAATTGAAAGTTTTAGGCTACGTCTTTATTCAAAACATTGTTATTTTAACAAAATTAAGGCATCCAAATTCAACAAATCATCATTTTTCTTAAAGAAAAAAGAAAAATTCATTTTAATACGCAACACTAATTACAAAACTTATTTTTCTTAACATTTTGATAACATTATCTGATTTTATTGTTATAATTTTGCCAAAAACAATAAACTAAATAACAAATGAAGAAAATGAAAAATTGGTTACTTACTGGACTATTTTTTATGATAGTTTCAACCGTATTTTCACAAGGAAAAGTTACTGGTACTATTACCGACGGTACTGGTTCATTACCAGGAGCAAACGTACAGATCAAAGGATCTTCTGCGTCAACTTCAACAGATTTTGATGGTAAATTTACCCTAAACGCAACAACAAGCACAGGAGAAGTTGTTGTTTCTTACTTAGGTTACGAAAATCAAACTGTAAGATTCTCTGTTTCAAACGGTGGTACTACAAACTTAGGAACTATCGTTTTATCTTCTAATTCAAACGAATTAAGCGAGATTGTTGTAAAAAGTACAGTTGTAGATATTGCAAAAGACAGAAAAACTCCGGTTGCTGTTTCTACAATTAAAGCTGCAGAAATTAGAGAAAAATTAGGAACTCAGGAATTTCCTGAAATCTTAAGAAATACACCTTCTGTGTATGTTACTAAATCAGGTGGTGGATTTGGAGATTCAAGAATTAACATTCGTGGTTTCAACCAAAATAACATCGCTGTTATGATTAACGGTATGCCGGTTAACGACATGGAAAATGGTTCTGTTTACTGGAGTAACTGGGCTGGTTTATCAGATGTTACATCTGCTATGCAGGTTCAAAGAGGTTTAGGTTCTTCTAAATTGGCTACGCCATCTGTAGGGGGAACAATCAACGTTGTTACTAAATCTTCTGACATGAAAGAAGGAGGATCTGTTTCTTCTGGATTTGGAAATGGAAGAAATTTCAAAATTCAAGGTTCATACAATACAGGAAAATTAAGCAATGGTCTTTCTGCTTCTGTATTACTTTCTCAAACAATGGGAGATGGATATGTTGACGGAACTAAATTTGAAGGATCAAACTACTTCATTGCTTTAGGATATTCTACTAAAAACGACAAACACGATTTCCAATTAACTGTAACTGGTGCACCTCAATGGCACAACCAAAGATCTACAGCTTCTACAATCGCTGTTTACCAACAATATGGTTCTCTTGACAAACCAAACATCAGATATAATGCTGATACAGGTTACTTAAATGGTGAAGAGTACAACATTAGAAAAAACTACTACCACAAGCCTATCGCTGCTTTCAACTGGGATTATAAAATCAACGAAACTACTAAACTTTCTTCTGTTCTTTACGCTTCTATGGGTCGTGGTGCTGGAGCTAGTGCAACTGGTGGTATCAAAGGAAAAGGATATAATGACGTTTTAGCTTTCAGAAGACCTGATGGTTTAATCGATTATGATAAAATTGTAGCTTACAACTCTGGTCAAACAGTTACAATTGGTGGTCTTACAGGTCCTCAAACAAGAACAAAAATTGGCGGCGTTTATCAAAACAGCTCGTATTTCAATACAAGCTCAAACATAAACGATTACAACCCAAGTACAAATATCAATACTTCTGGTATTTCTCAAACTTCATCAATCAACTCTCATGACTGGTACGGAGCGGTAATTAACTTAAACAAAAAATTATCTGAAACGTTAACATTAGACTTTGGTATTGATGCTAGAACTTACACAGGATATCACTTTACAGTAGTAAATGATTTATTAGGTGGAGACGAGTATTATGACAACTTTATTGCTGCTCAAAAACCAGCAGGAAGACACTTAACAACAACTTACCCAACAGATGTTCAATGGAATGTTTTCGATAAAAAGAACTACGATAAAATTTCTTTCAACAGTACAGGAAAAGTTAGATGGTATGGTGCATTTACTCAATTAGAGTACTCTAAAAACGATTTAACTGCATTTGTTCAGGGAGCAATTTCTCAACAAGGGTTTAAAAGAGAAGATGATTTTGTTTACTTACCAACAGATCCATTATCTTCTACAAGCTACAAAAACATCTTAGGTGGAAACGTAAAAGGTGGAGCTAACTACAACATCAACGAAAAGCATAATGTTTACGTTAATGCTGGATACTACTCAAGACAACCATTCTTTAACTCAGTTTATCCAAACAACAGATCTACAGTAAACCCTAATCTTACTAATGAGAAAATTACTGGATTTGAAGCAGGATACGGTTTCCGTTCAAGATTCTTTAACGCTACTGTAAACCTTTACAACACAACTTGGAATGACAGATACTTAAAAGGTAACGCACTTCCAGCTGGTGGAGGAATCGTAGCTAACACAACTTATACTGAGTTTACAGGTCTTAACGAGGTTCACTCTGGAATCGAGTTTGAAGGATCTTCTAACATCACAGACAAATTTAGAGTTAACGCTATGTTCTCTTACGGAATCTGGGAATACAAAGGAAACGCAACTGTTAATGCATACTACCAAGCAGATAATACTCCTGTTGTAGGATACACTGCAGCTACAGTATACATGGACAAAGTAAAAGTTGGTGACGCTGCTCAAATGACAGCTTCTTTAGGAGCTTCTTACGAAGTTTTAACAAGAGTAACTGTTGATGCTAACTACAACTTTAATGATAAATTATACGCTGGATTAAGCCCAACTAACTTTACAAGCCCAACTAACAAAGGTGCATTAGAGTTACCATCTTACGGTTTATTCGACGCTGGTTTCTCATACAAAATGTTAACAGGTAAAAACAAAGACAAATCAGTTAATTTCAGATTAAACGTAAATAACTTATTTGACAAAATTTACATCGCTGAGTCAAGAACAAATACTTTTGCTGATGACAACTTGCCAGTTGCTGCTGGACAACCAGTTGGATCTAAAGGAACATACGCTTCAAACGGTATGCTTTACAAAGGTGTAGCAAATGTTAACCAGGTATTCTTTGGTTTCGGAAGAACTTGGAACTTTACTCTACGTTACGATTTCTAATATTTAGAATCTAAATAAATATCATTAACGGCATTGACTTTTAAGTTCAGTGCCGTTTTTTTATAGCCTTTTTTGCTATATTTGTTTTTAACAAAAAAACACAGTTTATGTACCATTTTTTACAAAAATTACACTCTGGCTGGGCATATTTAGCATTATTGCTTTTATTGATTGCCGTAATCAATGCTATCATCGGCCTTACTTCTAAAAAAGAATTTACCGCAAAGGATCGTAAAATTTCTTTGTTTGCATTAATCGGAACGCACACGCAATTATTAATTGGACTAATCCTTTATTTTGTTTCTCCGCTAGGAAAAGATTCTTTAGGACAAATGTCTAATGCTGCGCTTAGATTAACTTCATTAGAGCACCCGTTAATCAACCTTATAGCAATTGTTTTAATTACTATTGGATGGTCAAAACATAAAAAATTAATCAATAGCGAAGCTAAATTTAAAACTTTTGCTATTTTTTACGGATTAGGATTAATACTTATTTTAAGTAGAATTCCATGGAACCTATGGTTCGCGTAACAACCAATTAAAGCCCTAGAAAAATAGGGCTTTTTTTATCTCGGCATATTATTTGTACAAACTCCCCCAAGTCTGAAAAAAAATAACCCATGAGTAAAAAGAACATCATACTTACAACATTTGCAATAACTTTGCTAAGCTGTTATACCTACGTAATAAGCCAGACAAAGCCGGTAATTGAGCCAAAAGCACCACAGGATACTGTAAAAAATGTCAAACCAAATATAATTGCACTTCCTACAGATTCTGTTTTTACAGATAAAGGTTTAAAACTGAAATTATATAAAAAAACGGCACATGCTTCCTACTACGCAGACCGTTTTAATGGTAAAAAAACAGCTGACGGCAGCAGATTTAACAACAACAAATATACCGCTGCACACAAAAAACTTCCTTTTGGAACAAGAGTTAAAGTGACTAATGAAGCCAACGGAAAATTTGTAATTGTAAAAATTACCGACCGTGGTCCATTTGTAAAAACCCGCGAAATAGATCTTTCAAAAAGAGCCTTTATGGAAATAACAAAGCACAAAGGTGCCGGTGCCATGAAAGTAACAATAGAAACGATTATAGAATAAAAAAAAACCGTCCGGAAATGAACATGCCCCAAAAAGTTAGACACTATTTGGGGCATTTTTTATTTAAACAAACTTTCTAATGCACATTATAATTCCGGTATGAATTCCTTCATGGTAATTATTAAAATCCAAAGCACCCTGAATATTTTTAAGTGTAAATCCCATGCTGGTTGTATATTCATTATAATCAACAAAAAGACCGCTTTCAAAATCATTCTGTGTTTTCTCTAATGTTGCAGTAAGCAAAGCTTTTATTTCGTCGACCTCAGCTTGCGAAACATCTCCTTCAGGCTTTGTCCCTTTTCTGTATTTTAAAATAAAATCTTCTGAAACCATTGTTGGAAGGCCCGATAATTTGTAAACCAACGTTTGTTGTGCAGCGACACAATGCGCGACATTCCAAATTATATTATTACTGAATCCTGTTGGAATCTTGTTTAATTGTTCTAATGAATGATTATCTAATATCTTCAAAAGAATCTCTCTAATAGTTTTCTGTACATCAAAAACTGAATTCATAATTTTATTTTTTTTCTAAAAATAGGCAATTTTCAGTTTCAAATGAATTTTCTTTGTATTCTAATAAAAGCAAAAAAAATGGACAAAATATATTACTTAGCTTCATGCGACACGTGTAGAAAAATTATCAAAAGTCTTCCAAAAAACAATTTGGTTTTTCACGACATCAAACAAGATCCAATTACCGAAGCTGAGCTGGAAGAAATGTATAAACTTTCCGGCAGTTACGAAGCTTTGTTCAGCAAAAAAGCACAATTGTACAAATCAATGGGTCTAAAAGATAAATCTCTTACCGAAGCTGATTTTAAAAAATACATCCTGGAACATTATACTTTTATAAGCCGTCCGGTTTTTATTATTGAGGATAAAATCTACATTGGCAACAGCCAGCAGAACATTCTTCAGGTTATGAAAGCTTTGGGTGAATAATATCCAAAAGTTCTAATGAATCTGAGTTTGCGTTAGGGATAGAAGCGGAAATCCTTTTTTTGAGCTTTTTCTGCTCAAAAAAAGATTGGGAGCGGATAGCCCGACCGGAGGGAACGCCCAAAAAACTTTAAGTTGTTCAGCATAAAACAGTTTAGCATTTTACGACTAAACACAGCAAAGTTTTATTTATCTTTGCGCCTTTATACTCAATTATATGATACAATCTATGACAGGGTTTGGCAAAGCTTCTTTGCAATTGCCTACAAAAAAAATCACAGTCGAAGTAAAGTCCTTAAACAGTAAAGGTTTAGACCTAAACGTAAGAATGCCTTCGCTTTACCGCGAAATGGAATTGGGTCTTCGAACGCAAATCTCAACAAAACTGGAAAGAGGAAAAGTTGATTTTGCAATTTACATTGAAAGTACTGCTGAGCAGACTTCGACGAAGGTAAATGTTCCTGTTGTAAAAAATTATATTGCTCAGTTAAAAGAAGTTTATCCGGATGCCGATGAAACTGAATTAATGAAAATGGCCGTTCGTATGCCGGATACCTTAAAAACAGAGCGTGAGGAAATCGACGAAAATGACTGGGAGCAGATTCAGGTTATTATCGATGAAGCTTTGCAGAATATCTTAAATTTCAGAAAAGACGAAGGAGAATCTCTAGAAAAAGAATTCAATCTTAGAATTGGAAATATCCGCCAATATATGAACGATGCTCTGGCTCTTGATCCGGAACGCGTTCAGGCAATTAAAGACCGTCTGCAGACTGCAATTTCTGAATTACAGGTTAATGTTGATGAAAATCGTTTCGAACAGGAATTGATCTATTATCTTGAAAAATTAGACATTACCGAGGAAAAAGTTCGTTTAACTAATCATTTAGATTATTTCATTGAAACTTTGGGCGGAAATGAAGCTAATGGCAGAAAACTTGGTTTTATTACTCAGGAAATGGGACGTGAAATCAATACTATGGGATCAAAATCAAATCATGCGCAAATGCAGAAATTGGTTGTGATGATGAAAGATGAACTAGAAAAGATTAAAGAACAGGTTTTGAATGTACTTTAAAGCTATAAGCTTTAGGCAATACGCCATAAGCTAAAAACGAAATCAAATTAAAGCCTAAGGCCTAAAGCCTAAAGCTTAAAGCATAACAATAATGAACAAAGGAAAATTAATTGTTTTCTCAGCGCCTTCTGGATCAGGAAAAACAACTATAGTAAAGCATTTACTAGGGAAAGAAGATTTAAATTTAGAATTTTCGATCTCAGCAGCTTCTCGTGATCCGCGCGGTGAAGAAGAACATGGAAAAGATTATTATTTCATTTCGCTGGAGCAATTTAAAAAGCATATTAAAGCCGAAGAATTCCTGGAATGGGAAGAAGTTTACCGTGATAATTTCTACGGAACTTTAAAAGCCGAAATTGAAAGGATCTGGGCTATGGGAAAAAATGTAATTTTTGACATTGATGTAGCAGGCGGATTACGTATTAAACATAAATTTCCGGAGCAGACTTTAGCCGTTTTTGTGAAACCGCCAAGTGTTGACGAACTAAAACGCCGCTTAAAACAACGTTCTACCGAAAGTGATGATAAAATCAATATGCGTATTGCAAAAGCATCGGTTGAACTGGCAACGGCACCTCAATTTGATACTATTATAAAAAACTACGATTTAGATACGGCTAAAGAAGAGGCCTATCAGTTGGTGAAGGATTTTGTAAATAAATAATTTTATTCCGCAGAGATACACAAAGAAAAAACACAGAGATTCGCAAAAGTAATATTTTAAACTTTGCGAATCTTTGTGCTATCTTAGCGACTCTCTGTGAAACTTAAAAAAATGAAAATAGGACTTTACTTCGGAACGTATAATCCCATTCATGTTGGTCATTTGATCATCGCCAATCATATGGCCGAGTTTGCAGATTTAGATCAGATTTGGATGGTCGTTACGCCTCATAATCCTTTAAAAAAGAAAGCGACTTTGCTCGACGATCATCAGCGCTTGCAAATGGTTTATCTGGCTACAGAAGAATATCCGAAAATTAAACCCTCAGATATTGAGTTTAAATTACCCCAGCCGAATTATACTGTAATTACTTTAGCGCATTTACAGGAAAAATACCCTAATCATGATTTTTCTTTGATTATGGGCGAAGACAATCTGAAAACGCTTCATAAATGGAAAAACTATGAAGTAATTCTCGAGAATCACGACATTTATGTTTACCCGCGTATTTCTGATGAACCTGAAAATGTCGAATTAAAATCGCATCCGAAAATTCATGTAATCGATGCACCAATCGTAGAGATTTCTTCAACTTTTATTAGAAACAGCATTAAAGAGGGTAAAAATATTCAGCCTTTATTACCGCCAAAAGTTTGGGAATATATCGATCATAATAATTTTTATAAGAAATAAAAACTCACAATCTTGTCATTGCGAGGAACGAAGCAACCACACTCCAACATACTCACTAATCTAGCAAATGAGATTGCTTCGTTCCTCGCAATGACAAGCAGAACCCAATAAAAAAAGCCTGGATTTACATTCAGGCTTTCTTGTTTTTATGCTTCAACATTTATCTTGTTTTTTACTCGAGTTCTAATCTCACTTAGCGATTGATCAATCAAAAGTTTCCCATCTCTGAAAATCTCTTTCAATTCACCTTGTTTTTCTTCTTCCCAAGAAACATTATCAGTTAAATGATACTTCCCGTCGATTAAATCAATTTTCATCAATCCTTTGGCTGATTTTTTAGTTCCGTCATCAGTAATAGGATCTTTGAAGATTGCTCTTCCTTCTCCATTTACTTCTCCGTAAGTTGCTTTCATTGCAAATCCAAAAGTATCTCTGGTATTGTATTGATACGTAAAAGAACCAATTCCGAGAACAACGTTTGTAGAAGCAAATCCTTTCTCCTTTAACCTTTCGCAAATTTGAATCGCTCTTGCCACGGTAATACTGTCACCATAAATAGCGCCAATTTGCGGCACCAATTCTTTAAATCCTTTGTCATTTACAGCACCGCCAAAAACATCCCAAAGCAATTCGATAACGCCTTTCTTTTCTTGTTCTGTTTTTCCGTTTGGATTTCCACAGATAATATCAACGGGATCACCGCTGTCAGGACGAATTACGACTTTACCCTCTCTTGAAACGATATCTTCTCTCAATCGCGGTAAATAATCGGTTAAAACCTTCCATAAGTCCCAAGTATCAGAAACAATAGAAACAATTCCTTTTGGATAAACTTCTGTAATTAATCTTTTGAACGTTTCATACTCCCCTTCTGTAGTTCCCATACACATTACAGAATGTTCTGTAGCAGCAACTGAACCTGCTATTAATTCTGAATCTGAATTGGCTTTATAATACTCTTCGAAGAAATCTATTGCCGGAATGGTATCAGATCCTGTAAAACTTAATAAATGTCCAGCTGCAGAAGTCAGCGCTGCTTCGATTCCGCCCATTCCTCTCATAGAGAAATCATGCGCCTGCCAATCTACAAATTCTGGAACAGATGAAGTCTGGTCAGCATATTTATCTAATACCTTTCTATATTCTTTTGCAATTGTTGCTGAGTTACAAGGAAGCCAGATAACCGCAGAAAGTAACGTTTCGAAATAATTCGTAAGCCAGAAAAATTCCGGAATTGTATTGTACATCGTAAACATTGGCACTCTCAACGGAACACTCGCGCCTTCTGGCAAGGCTTTAAAAACCATTGGGATATATCCTAAATCGTGTAAATCTTCGATATGTTTTGTACCAACTTGATTTTCGCCCAAATAATTATTGATTCTTCTAGAATATTTCTTAATCACTTCTTCTTTTGGCTGCTTGAAGAAATATTCTTCAAAATCATGAATGATATATTTTTTGATGAAATACTGCAGGCCGAAAAATACAACCTCATCAACTTCTTCTAATCTAGATTTTCTTGGTGTCCAGTTAGAATATACTAATGTTGTTCCGTCTGGATATTGTCTTCTGTGGTCAACTTTGTAACCGTCGGTTAATAATAGTGGGTTCATATATTTTTATTTAATAAATTCTGAATTAACTCTTCTAATGTTTTAAATTGTTCTACCGAATATCTTTCGCATACGATATCAATATTGCCTTTGCGCCAGAAATTTTCCTCTACAACTACTTTCATTTTATTCGATTGTGCATAAAGTCCAAACTCCAGTAACGATATTGGCGACATTGTATTTTCTGCAAAATACATAATTACAATATCTGCTTTTTCAAGAGCCGAAAGTTCCCAATTTACTTGTTCTCTAAAATTATCATTTTCTATAGTTTGCGACCAGCTGCTATCCCACTCGTTTCTTCTTGGGTTAAAAATAACGTATTGATCTTGCAGCAATTCTTCGCATTTTTTCTGCCAGTTAACTGCTTTATCCATTTCTATAGATCCTGCTAAGAAAACGGTTTTTAAATCAATTTGCAAGGGAATTTCTTCTGGCGCTTTATAAATTTTCTTCATGGCTATTTATTCCTTCCTTTTTCATTTGGATAAAATGTCTGCACGGCATCGCTTTGCCAAAATACTTTTGTTTCTATATCCAAACAAGTTAATTTTCCATAAAACCCAGCTCCTGTATCTATGTTCCAAACATTGCAGCCCTGCATTGGGATCTCAACATTATAATGAAGCGTAGGCGTATGACCTATATAGATTTCATTAAAAAGCAATAATCTTTTTGGATACAAAAGCGAATCTTTCGCGATTCTTTTATCCATCGTTAAAGCCATTTCCCACAAAGTTCTATCCCAGGAATAATTGGTTTTGTAATGTTCTTTCTCCGGACCGTGCATGGATGAAAAACCAGCATGAATAAACAAATTGTTCTTTTCGTCTACAAAATAATCTTTCATTGCGTTGAAAAAATGACAATGTTTTTCTTTTTCTGAAAGTTCAATATCGGCGTAACTTTCTATAGTCGATTTTCCTCCGTGTAAAAACCAAATATCGTTTATCACATCATTTTCTAACCATTCCTGACACCAGGCATCGTGATTGCCTTTTATAAAAATGCATTCTTGTTTTTGGGATAAATCAATAAGAAAATCAATTAATTGTTTTGATTCGCTCCAGCCGTCAACATAATCTCCCAGAAAAACAAATCGGTCATTTTCTGAATAATCAATTCTTTCTAACAACTGAATTAATGCTTTTAAGCCGCCGTGAATATCACCAAAAACTAAGGTTCTTTTCATGATTTAAATTCGATATACTTTGGAGGAACTTCATCCGTAAGCCAAACATTGTTTTCAGACAAATAAAATTTAAATCCGTCTCTGTGCATATCACCGCTTCTAATGGTTAAGATTTGTGGAACGCCACGTCTGCTTCCAACCTTTGTTGCTGTTTCTTTGTCTTTGGAAAGATGTACGTGCTGACGATTCATTTTTTTCAAACCTTCTTTCTGAATGCTTTCCATAAACTTTGCAACTGTTCCGTGATACAAATATTCTGAGGGTTCTGTTTCGGCTAAATCCAATTCAACTGAAATGGAATGTCCCTGACTTGCACGGATTTTAGTTTTATCTTCGTTATAAGCGAAACGCTTTTTATCGTTATTTTCTACCACGTAATCCAAAAGAACTGCGTCTAGTTTATTTCCTTTTTGAGAACATTTTAAAATTAGTTCTTCTACATCTGCCCAGCCGTTCTCGTCTAATTTTAGTCCGATCTTTTCGGGGGAATGTCTTAGCACCAGACTTAAAAATTTGCTGACGCTTTTTGCTGTTTTTTCATTCATGTCTTAATATTTTTTTCTACCTATGAAATGTTCCGATGGAACATCTACAAAAGGCTTTTGTATATTTTGTAGTTTTCATCATCGAAACAGACAAATACAACTTTTTCTATTTCAACTGATCTTTCAAAATCTTTTACTGTTTGTATTGCTATTTCTGCAGCTTTGTCTTTTGGAAAATGATAAATACCTGTACTTATATTTGGAAAAGCAATAGATTTAATTCCATTTTGAACAGCCAGATTTAAACTATTTGTATAGCATTCTGCTAATAATTTCGATTTCTCTTCTTTATCGCCATTCCAAACTGGACCGACTGTATGAATGACATATTTTGAAGGCAGATTTCCTGCCGTTGTTATAACCGCTTCACCAGTTTTACATCCTCCTTGCTTATTACGAATTTGAATACATTCATCTAAAATTGCTTTTCCTCCTTTTCTATGAATCGCTCCATCAACTCCACCTCCTCCTAACAAAGAAGTATTTGCCGCATTAACAATCGCATCAATTTCAATTTCTGTTATATCAGCTTTAAGAAGTTCAATTTTCATTTTCCAAGTTTTTATTTCAATTCATCCCTAACTTCCATTAAAGCAAAACCTAAAAGATTTAAGCCTTTCCATTTTTCAGGATTTAAAGCATCTGTATGATCGCTTGCCATTCCAATTCCCCAAATTGGATCAACCGGACTTGCTTCTACAATTACTCTGTCATTTGTATTTAGCAGGAACGTTTTCAAATCAGGGTTTTGACTGAACTTATGGTAGTTTCCTTCCTTTACAATTTCGTATCGGTTTTCTAACCAAATCACATCGTTGTAGTTTTTAACTTCACGACCTAGTTTTTTAGCTTCGGCAGGAGATTTGGCTTGAAGAATTTTCTCCAAAACTTTCTCATCATTAAACAATTCGGCTTTTTTTGCCATCATCCAGTGTTCTGCCGTTTTATACGTCACGCCGTTTACTTTAAAAGAACTTAACCACCACTGGCTAAAACAGGTTTTGGTAATCGTTCCATCTTTAGTTGGCTGATGTCCCCAGAAAAATAAAAACTTACTTTCCGTAGCTATGTTTTCTATGTTGTATTTCATTTTTGTTTGTTTTGTTTCAGGTTTCAGAGAAAACTTGAACCTTTCTAAACTAATTGATCCAGTCCAATTACCTGAACGCTTTCGCCTTCGAAATCTTTAAAAGAGTTGGTAGTAAAAATGCCGTCAAAACAGTTCAAAACCTCAAAACCTTTATTGAAAATTCCGTGGCTTACCGCTAAGTATAATTTTCCGGCATTTTTCTTTTTCAATTCTTCGGCCAAACCAACGAAAGTACCGCCACCATCGCAAATATCATCTACAATTAAACAGTCCATTCCGTTTAAATCTTCTTCATAAACTTTAAAACCAGATAACTTTCCGGTTTTTACATCTCGGCTTTTACTGCATTCAACAACCTCAACGCCTCCTAAAAATTCAGAAACTTTGTAGATTTTCTTTAAAGCGCCTCCGTCTGGAGAAATCAATTTTACGTTTTGACCAATTCTATTCAAGACTTCTCTAATAAAAGTATAGTTCGGAATTACTGTACTGTTGTTCAACAAAGCAGGTGTTACTTCAGAGTGTGCATCAAAAACAAACACTTTATTTAACTGCAGCGCGTTTATAATATCAGCATATACTTTTACAGATAATGGTTCCCCGGGAATCATAACACGATCTTGTCTTGCCGCCGGGAAATACGGAATAAAAAGATCAATGATTTTAACGTCCATTCTTCGTAAAGCGTCAACGGTAACGCACAAAAAGCCTAAATCGTTGAAAGAATTTAATCTATGTGTAATTGTTATTTTTCTGTTTGTATCAAAATCCGGACTGATTTTAATATGAGGTTCTCCGCCAGAAAAGGTAAAACTTTGAAATTTGATTTCTTCCTGATTTTGAAAAGGAGCGAATTTTGGGTCGAGATTTAGTATCATAGTTTTTTAGTTTGCGTTAATTATACGCAAATGTAGAATTAAATTTTAAATAAACAATTTATTTTGTGTAAAAATTACGCAAACTTTATTTCAAAGTGAAACCCAGCACCAACTAACTCATTATATTTCAATTTATTGAACTTAAAAAGTTTGGCTGGACGACCTGTTTTTATAGGTGAAAATTTTTCAGTTTCTTCTAAAATACCGTAGCTGAGTATTTTTTTTCTGAAATTTCTTCGGTCGATTTCTTTTTCTAAAATTGTACAATAGAGGTTTTCAAGATCTGAGAACAAGAATTCTTCAGGAAGTAAATCGAAACCAATTGGTTCGTAGGTTAATTTTGATTTTAGTCTATTGATAGCTTTTACGAGTATCAAATTATGGTCGAAAGCCAAAGTGGGAATCTCATCTATTTTGCACCATTGCACT
Source organism: Flavobacterium sp. GW821-FHT12A05 (assembly GCF_058807735.1). NCBI lineage: Bacteria > Pseudomonadati > Bacteroidota > Flavobacteriia > Flavobacteriales > Flavobacteriaceae > Flavobacterium > Flavobacterium sp. GW821-FHT12A05. Next base: position 274,230 of record NZ_JBXAQY010000007.1, read on the forward strand.
CTTTCGGCATCGGTACTGGCTTTTATGTCTAAGTTCGAAGCATCAACTAAAGCATAATAGGCAACAGAAATAACACGATTTCTGGAATCTCTGTAAATATCGTCTCCAAAAGTGTATAACTGCTCCATAAAAGTCAGCTGTACGTTTGTTTCTTCGTGTAATTCACGTATTACCGCATCGCTCAGTGATTCATCGTTTTTGACTAAACCGCCTGGCAGGGCCCAATATTTTTCTGAAGTACCAAATTGCTGCTCAATCAATAATACATATAAATCGTTGTTTTTATAACCAAAAACAATGGCGTCAACAGCGATTCTTATATTTTGTAAATTTTCCATAATCCTAAATCCTATCAAACAAATATAACGAATGAGAGCCAATTTTATAATCTATTACCAAAGCAATAAATTATAAAACTGACTCTCCTCAATTTATTCTCTTTCTGTTTTTTTAATTCACCGTTACACTTTTCTTTGGGCTAACGGTGCAACTGCCTCCGGATTTAGAAAGCGTAACATCAGCTTTAACTTCAAATGTTCCAGCTGCGGCATACGTATGCGATACTGCACCTGTGGCACTGCTTACTGTTTGGGCTGGAGTTCCATCGCCAAAAGTCCATTTTACAGAAGTTACCGTATTACTTCCGCTGTATTGTATAGAGTAATTAATTATTTTAGGATTAGTTCCATCTGCTGTATGTTTTAATTCGGTTAAAATCGAATCTCCAAAACAATCTACTATTGCCTCATCATCATGCTTACTGCAGGAATTAGACATAAAAAACACCATCGTGAGCATTAAAATTGCTGTTATCTTTTTCATAATCTTGTTGTTTTAGGAATTAGTTTATCAAATTTATTCTTTTCCTCAACACAAACAGAAATAATATTCTGATTTTCAACGACTAACACTAGAATAAACTTATAATCTATTACCAAAAAACAACTTCAGTTCCTTTTCAATAATATCAAAAAACGATTTCAAATTATTGTTTTTAGGCGCCAATAAATACACAAATTCTTCCGGTACATGAAAACTATTCCATACTAACTGCAGTTTATTCTCTTTAATATAATTTCTTGCATTACAGTTCCAAGTTACCGCTACTCCTTCATTTTTAGATAAAAGCCTGAGCATATCAGACTCTGAAGGAATAATATAATTCGGAATCATGGATGGTCTTTTTTTATTAAAAGCGTGCAGCCAGAACAATTTTATATGCGGAATTCGGGCGTCATGACTGTACCATTTTTGTCCGTTGAGCCATTGTTCGATCTCGGTATAATTATCTGCTTTTAATTTCTGGCGGAAATCGGTTATGTCCAAAGTAGTTGGAGCAACCAATATCAGTTTAATTTTTCCAACAATTTCATAAGTGGTATCAAAAGTATCGAACCTTTTTGTGGTAATGGCAAAATCCAATTTTTTAGCATCGACCAAAGCAAATAGTTCATCATTATCTGCAAAGGTAAAATCGATTAAATCAAACTTCGAAATTAAAAGATCGCCCACACAATTAAAAAGATGTTTTGAAATTCCAACAGAGATTAATCGGTTGGCATCTTCCGCCTTAGCTCGAAAACCAGTCTCGACACTTTCGAGTCTGTCCAGTGCGTCTATTATCAAATTATTCAGTAACTTAGCGTATTCGGTTGGCTCTACTCCTTTTGATTTCCGATTAAATAATTTATTCCCAACATGAGCCTCAAGCATTGAAATTTGCTGACTAACCGCAGGCTGACTCATAAATAATTCCTTTGCAGCTACCGAAAAATTACCGTTTTTATAAACTGCCTTAAAAGTTCTGTACCATTCTAGATTTACCATGACATAAATTTATTTATAACAAACATAGTTTATTTTATTTTTACAAATATCACTTAAGCATTAAATTTGTTTAAAATTTTAAAATTATGAAGAAAATAGCATTACTCGCAATAATTGCATTTACAGCTGTAAGCACCTCTGCTGTGGCTCAAAAATCAAATAAAAAAGGGATGAAAAAAGTATTATTTGTTGTGACCAGTAACGATAAGCTGGGCAACACGGGAGAAAAAACCGGATTCTGGTCAGAAGAATTTGCTGCACCTTATTATGAATTATTAGATCAGGGAGTTGAAATTACAATTGCTTCTCCGCTTGGAGGACAACCGCCAATTGATCCAAAAAGTGCTGATCCGGCATCGGCAACAGAAGACACAAAACGTTTTGATGCTGATAAGGTTTTACAGGAAAAATTAAAAAACACTTTAAAACTATCAACCGTTAACCAAAAAGATTACGACGCTGTATTTTATCCAGGTGGTCATGGTCCTCTTTGGGATTTAGTTGAAGATAAAAGTTCTATCGCTTTAATCGAATCTTTTTACACACATAACAAACCAGTCGCTTTTGTTTGTCACGCTCCGGCTGTTTTGAAAAACGTAAAAGTAAAAGGTGAATATTTAGTAAAAGGTAAAAAAGTAACCGGATTTACTAATACAGAAGAAGAAGCGGTTGGATTAACTAAAGTCGTTCCGTTTTTATTAGAAGATGCTTTATCATCAAACGGGGCAATTTTTTCTAAAGGTCCAAACTGGCAGCCTTATGCAGTTGAAGACGGACTTTTAATTACAGGCCAAAATCCGGCATCGTCTAAATTGGTAGCCGGGAAATTATTACAGAAATTGAAATAAAAGGTTCTGAGATTCTAAGACACTAAGGTTCTAAGGTTAAATTCCTAAAAAGCTTAGTGCCTTAGCTTCTTAGTAACTTAGCAACTAAAAAAATAAAATAAACAACGATGCTAAGTTTCCGAGATAAGTTCAAAGAAAAAACTTAGAACCTCAGAACCTTAGCATCTTAGAACCTTTAAAAAAAAAATGCTAAACTTTGAATTATATAATCCGACTAATTTAATTTTCGGAAAAGGACAAATTGAGAAACTTTCTACTTTGGTTCCAAAAGATGCTAAAATTCTTTTGGCTTATGGCGGCGGAAGTATCTTTAAAAATGGTGTTTACGATCAAGTAACTGCCAACTTAAAAGGTTTTGAAATTGTGGAATTTGGCGGTATTGAACCCAACCCAAGATTTGAAACTTTAATGAAAGCGGTTGATGTTATTAAAGCTGAAAAAATCGACTTTATTCTGGCTGTCGGTGGCGGATCTGTTATAGATGGTGTGAAATTTATTTCGGCAGCGGTTCATTTTGAAGGCAACCCAATTGACATCTTGCAGAAACGTATTTTGATTAAAGAAAATGCAATGCCTTTTGGAACCGTTTTAACTCTTCCGGCAACAGGAAGCGAAATGAATTCCGGTTCTGTGGTTACAATTGAATCGACTCAGGAAAAACTGGCTTTTGGCGGAAGCGCAATGTTCCCAAAATTCTCTATTTGTGATCCAACGGTAATTGCTTCTTTACCAAAAAGACAAATTCAGAATGGTGTTGTCGATGCTTACACACACGTTATGGAGCAATACTTGACTTACCCGCACGAAGGTTATTTGCAAGATAGAATTGCCGAGGGAATTTTACAAACTTTAATTGAAATTGGTCCGGGAGTTGTAGAAAATCCAACTGATTATACTTTAGCTTCTAACTTTATGTGGAGCTGTACAATGGCTTTAAACGGATTAATTCAAAAAGGTGTTCCGAGCGATTGGGCAACTCACATGATTGGCCACGAACTAACAGCCCTTTACGGAATCGATCATGCACGAACTTTGGCGATTATTGGACCAAGTTTGTACAACGTAATGTTTGAAACTAAAAAAGGAAAATTAGCACAATACGGAAGACGTATTTTTAATCTTTCTGGTTCTGATGATGAAGTTGCAAAAGAAGCAATCAATAAAACAGTTGAATTTTTCCATACAATGGGAATGGACACTAAACTTTCTCAGTACACAGAAAACTACAGTAATACTGCTGACTTTATCGTAAAACGTTTCGACGAAAGAGGCTGGAAAGGTCTTGGCGAAAACCAATTGGTAACTTTAGACAAAGTAAAATCTATTGTGGAACTTTCTTATTAGTCACAGTAGTCAGTGTCAGTTTACAGTTTTAGCATATCACTGAAAACTGCGACAGTAAACTGAAAACTAAAAAAGGCGTTCTTAACTACTTTAGGAACGCCTTTTTAAAATACTAAAACAAAACTAACTAACTCAAATCTTGATAAATTCATTAAAATTCTAATTTATAAAGACTTACAACGGGTAGTTTATTATTTTATTGTATCATGATAAAATATTTTTAATTATTCTGAAATTCAGCTGCTTTTAATTCAAAAAAGGAATGTACCCAACTGCATTTGACAAATTCTATAATTAGATTTTGCTTTATTAGCACATTATTAAGTACTTTTGTTTTAAATTATTAAAATAATGAGCGGAAATTTAAAATTTGCAGTAATTGGAGGAGGAAGCTGGGCAACGGCAATTGCAAAAATGTTATGCGTAAATCTTTCAGAAATTGCGTGGTATATGCGCAATGAAGCTGCAATCGAACATATACAGAAATACAAACACAATCCAAACTATTTAAGTTCAGTTGAGTTTGATACCAACAAACTTAAATTAACCAGTAATATAAACGAGGCTGTAGAATATGCAGATTATATTATTTTTGCTATTCCTTCAGCTTTCTTAGGTGCCGAATTACAAAACATGACGGTTTCTTTATCTGATAAAATTATTTTCTCGGCCATTAAAGGCATCGTTCCTGAGACGAGTTTAATTGTTGGCGAGCATTTTCACATTCAATACGACATTCCTTATTACAATATAGGAGTTATTACAGGTCCTTGCCACGCCGAAGAAGTTGCACTTGAAAGACTTTCGTATTTAACCATTGCCTGCGGTGATCCTGTAAAAGCTTCTATCGTAGCAAAATCACTTTCTGGAAATTATATCAAAGCCAAAATTTCTGATGATATTATTGGTACCGAATATGCAGCTATGCTTAAAAACATTTATGCTATTGCGGCCGGAATTGCCCACGGATTAGGTTATGGAGATAACTTCCAATCAGTAATGATGAGTAACGGAATCCGCGAAATGAAAAAATTCATCCGTAAAGTACATAAAATGAAACGTAACATTAATGATTCAGCTTATTTGGGTGATTTATTAGTTACAGGATATTCCGTTTTCTCCAGAAACAGGATGTTCGGGAATATGATTGGTAAAGGTTATACTGTAAAAAGTGCCATGATGGAAATGAGTATGGTTGCCGAAGGTTATTATGCCACAAAAAGTGCCTATAAACTAAATCAGGCTTACGGAGCAAAAACTCCAATTATTAATGCCGTTTATGCTATTTTATATGAAGGAAAAGACGCTAAAACAATTTTTAAGAAACTAACTGAATCGTTGGATTAAGTTCTTAAAAACATGATTATAAAAAGGGCCAGAATTAATTTTCTGGCCCTTTTATTTTGATTAAATCTTAAATTTCGAGAAACTAAATTCAAAAAAAATCATGAATTAACAAGAAATACTTTCTTTGAGAATACATCAAAGCTACATCTTACCAAAAAAAAGTTAATCCTAGGTTCTTACAAAATCAACCAAACAATATCTAACTGTTTATCAACAACATAATTCTATATTTTTAAAATTTTCAGAATACGATTTTCTCACAAATTGAAATATTCATCAATTATAAATCAACAATTTTACCTTGCTTCGCAAAGAAATATCAATAGATTTGCATTATTATTTTTATTGATTCTAATTAAACACAATGCGTTCTATTTTATTTTTCCTTCTCATTTCGAGTGCTGTTTTTTCTCAAAGAGTAATTACAGGTAAAGTAATAGATAAAGAATCTTCATCACCATTGGCTGGCGTTTTTATACGAGATACTAAATCTGAAACATGGAGCATTTCTGAAAAAAACGGGAATTTTACAATTACGATTCCGTACTATGACGATATTGTATTAAACTTCTCCTTATTAGGAAAAATGGAGTCAAATGTGGCTTTAAAAAATGACCAAAATAATGTCATTATTACTCTTGAAGATAATACACTTCGTCTTAAAGAAGTCGTCGTTACAGCCAATAAACAAAAACAATATTCTGAATTAACATTAGGTAAAAATGCTATAAACAATGTTCAGGCATTTTCATTAGATGATGTTTTACAGCAGCTTCCAGGGCAGGCAAGTACAGATTTTAATCTAAATCAGTTTAAGAACATTGTTTTTAGAAGTGCTTCTACAACAAATTTTGGAAACAAAGCATTTGGAACTTCATTTGTCATGAATGACATTCCGATTTCGAACAATGAAAATATGCAGGCTTTAAATCCTAATTCAACAGGGCCTTATGGATCTTATGCTCCAAATACCTTTGGAACGAAAGTAAACACGTTTTCAAACGCCAATTATGGTATCGATTTAAGAGAAATTTCTACAAATAATATCGAGGAAATTAAAGTAATTCAAGGAATTCCATCTGCAAAGTATGGCGATCTAACTTCTGGATTGGTATTAATAACAACCAAAGTAGGAAATAGCCCGTTTAGAGTTTCGGCATCGATAAGAGATGCTACTACAGAACTAAACGTAACAAAGGGTTTAAAACTAGATTTAAATAATTCGATGAATGTCGGCTTTAACTACTTAGATTCTAATTCTGATGCACGAGATAATATAGTGGCTTATCAAAGAGTCAATGGCAACGTGGCATGGCTTATTAAAAATAAATCATCAAGCATAAAAAACACACTTAATACTTCGTTCAGATTAAATTTAGACAACTCAAAAAGTGATCCTGATGATGTTACTGCTGCCGTTGTAAAAAATGAAAAAAAAGGCTTTTCTGTATCTAATAACTTTATGTGGAAACCAAAAAATTTATGGGTAGAAGGTATAAATATAAATGGGGGAATCAGCTATGATAAGCAATTATCTACAAAAGACAAATGGATAAACACATCTGCTACAGCCGCAACTAATACTAAAGAAGAAGGAATACATGAAGCTTATATACTTCCATCTCAATATACAAGTACAAGCAGCGTTGAAGGAATTCCTGTATCTACTTTTATAAATTTTGAAACAACAAAAGTAATTTCAAATGACTCTAAATGGATTCACAGTTTTGTTTTTGGTATTTCAAATCGAACCAGTTCTAATAAAGGAGCCGGAAGAAAAAGCGGTGTCAGCGGATTAATAAATTTCTATACTCTTGCAAGAGAAGGCGATAATACACTCGGATATAGAGATTTTAGTTTCAATCGAACAAAAACAGAAAATCAAGTTTCTGCTTATTTTGAAGATAAAATCTTTAAAAAGTTCAAGGACAATCAAGTTTTAAACATCGATTTAGGATTAAGATATGATAATCAAGCCGGATATTCATCAATACAACCTCGTATAAATTCTTCTTTTTCAATAAATAAAGCGGTTAGAGTAAGAGCTGGATTGGGATTATCATCTAAGTCTCCTTCTCTAAATCAAATTTACACAGGCGACCGCTATATTGACACATTAATAGGCGATGGAATTTATACTTATCCCGGAGTTTATCAAAAAGCCTGGATTCGGACTATAATAACTCCAGGTGATAATTTAAATCTAAAACCTTCTAAATCATATCGAACAGAAGCAGGAATTGATTTTAACATCCCTTTTGCCTCGGTAAATGTAACAGCCTATTACAATAAACTTTATAACGGCTTTATAAATGAACGTCTTCCTGTTTACAAAGTAATACCGAAGGCTGAAGTAAAAACCAATGGAACTCAAATTCCTACCTATGAAATAAATGGAACTGAGAACTTTTATTATTTCACTAATAGTATTTCTAATAAAACTACATCGGAAGACAAAGGTATAGAAGCACTTATAAATTTTGAAAAAATAGAGGCTTTAAACCTGGATATCAGCATGAACGCTTCTTATGTAAAATCAAATGACTTTTCAGATACAAAAACATATACTGCTTCTAAAAGTCTTACATCACCAGAAAGATATGGTGTATTTAATCCTCGTCCTAATATAAATGACAATTTAACGATGAGTTTTAATTTCAATTATCATATTCCATCAGCAGGTTTATTAATCGCTGTAAGAAGTGAGCATATTCTGTTTCAAGGAATGAAATATCCTGTTAGCAACTATCCTAATGGCTATTTAGATGACAGACTTGTATATCATGCAATTCCGGTAGAAAGTCAATCAGATCTGCAAAAATATGGCCATATAATACTTTCTGAACTCGAAACAGAAAACAAACTCCAAAATATGGTTCATAATTTCCATTTAAGAGTCTCAAAAGATTTTCTTAACGGTTTTAGCGTTTCACTTTATGCAACTAATTTCTTAAACCTAAAACCTCATTATTACAATGTTGCGAATGAAAAAACTTTAACCCAAATAGCCGATTTTTCCTTTGGTACAAAAATTAATTATCAATTCTAAACTTAATATATCATACTATGAAAAAAACTATCCTTTTTATAATAACATTATGTGCACTGGTGATTCAATCGTGCAGTAACGACGACTCTAATCAAAAAGAAGAATTGAAGCCTATAGATTTTAGTGTTTCTATTAAATATGATGTGACATTTAACAGCTTAGTAACTAAAAAAGCGACTGTAACCATTGTTAACAATGAGACAGGTAATAAGTATACTGCTGATTCTGATGATAAAGGTATTGCTAAATTTAATCAAATTTTACCTGGAACATATTCAGCTACCGCAACAAAAATCATGAAATCTGCAGAATTTAATGAGACTTTTGGGTATGCGCCTACTGAAGCTGAAATTAATTTTAATGGATCTGCAAGCAGTATTGTTGTAAATAATACCACGGCTCCTATTTCTATCGAAATGAAAACTTCTAAAGTGGGTGACTTTGTAATTAAACAAATTTATTATGGCGGATCTGATGTTAAAAAAGGAGCTGCTTTTAGAGATCAATTTATCGAGATCTACAATAACTCAAATACTGTACAATATGCAGATGGTTTATTAATTGCACAATTATATGGCTCTTTATCAACAACTGTATTTGCTTATACACTGCCAACAGGGCAATTCGACTGGAGCAAATCTGCTGATATGACGATGGGAAACAGTGCTAATACCAATTTTGTTTATGCTTCTAATATTTTAAGAATTCCCGGTACAGGAACTCAACATCCTGTACAGCCAGGAAAGAGTATAGTTATTGCTCAAAATGCAATTAACCATAAATCAAATTACATGGACAATACTGGAAACTCAATAAGCATATTGAATCCTGAATTAACTGTTGACTTAAGCGGTGCTGATTTTGAATCATTTTTAGGAAATTATTTAGGAAGCACTTACCAATATGACATTCAAAATCCAGCGGTGCCAGATTTAGATATTCTATACTGGAGCAATGGTAATAAAGATATGATTTTAGACCCAACAGGAAGACAAGCTTTTGCTATTCTTAAAATGAGTGATGCTGATTTTTCTAGTCTTAAAAAGTACAAAAACCCTAAAGGAGATGCTGCACTGTATTTGCAAATCCCAAATTCTGCACTTATAGATGGTGTTGATACTACAAAAGATTTAGGTTCTGGATTTATTCCAAAGAAATTATCATCAGAAATTGATGGTGGAAACACGTATTTAACTACCGGATCATATTCTTCAAAATCCGTAATTAGAAAAACTAAAACTACAATTGCCGGAAGAATCATTTTACAAGACACAAATAACTCTACGAACGATTTTGTAGAAATAACTGCTAATCCAAGAGGATTCAACTAAAATTTTCATTAATGAAAATCAATACCATTAGAGTTTTAAACTTTAAAAGTAATGCCTGGAAAATCTGGGCATTACTTGTGTTTTTTATTTTTAATAATCTTTCTGCTCAATCGCAGGACACCATAACTGTGGCAAATCATCTTATTGATACACAAGTTAAAAATCAAATCTTCAAGTACCCTATTGTATTCACCAATCAAAATATTAAAGATTTTACTTTTACCCAAGTATCTTATGAATATCAAAAAAATGAATTTGCCAGAACACAAATTGCTAATGAAATAAACACTTATCAATTTTTGGCACAGGGATATTATACAACAAAAAGTAATTGGAAATTATTTGGAGATTTAACTATTAGAAAAATTCAGGAAAAAGATTTAGGCTGGGTGCTTTCTGATGATCGATCAGAAGAACAAGAGGTTATTGACCCTCATTATTTTCTAGTACCGAGAAAGGGAAACTGGAACAATCAGCAGTACCGTTTAAATGGAGGTTTTTCTAAGGAGATTACAAACAAAATATCGGTTTCCGCAAAAATCAATTATAATGCTGAGAAATACAGCCGAAATATAGATCCAAGACCTGAAATTACTGTTAGGCAAATTGGTGGAGAAATACAGCTGGGGTATCAAATGACACAAAATCATAAAGCATTTATCTTAGGAGGTTATACACAAAAAGACAAAGACTATTCTTACATGTATAAAAACAGTCAATTAAATGTCGAATTTTATCCCGATACTTACTTACGATTTAATGCAGGTTACGGCAGAATTATAAATTTTTTGAAATCAAACATCAGTGGTTCTCAATTTCATTATAAAGACAGCTATACCAAAACTGGATTGGGATATACTTTTAGCAATAAAAAGAACATTTTTACAGCTTTATATTACAATCAAAAAGAAAACAATAATCTATACAATAGTGTCTATACCACTAATGATGATCTAAAATACAAGTTTGAAACAAAGGGAAATCATATCGAATTATTTGCTTTTAATAGATGGGATGATAAACAAATAAAAACCACTTTTAAATACAATAAAAGCGATGCTGTAAATTATGATGTAAAAAGCAGAGGACTTAATTATAAAAATTCATTAAACTCAATGAATTTGCAGACTTCTATTTCAAAAAGAACAAATACGTTAATTGACTATTTAGTTGGTTTAGATGTCATATATCAAAAAAACAAGTATAATGATATTTTAGCCACAAGTAATATTGAATTAAACTCATTAAATACCGGCATTTATGCAAGTAAAGACTTCGTTTTTAAAAAAAGTAAAATAAACACAACCATTAATCTAAACCTTTACTTTTCACTTCCGTCTCAATTAGACTATTATGACACTTCGGGTGGTACAAATAAAAGATTTTTTAATGAAGTAATTATTCATGATTACATAATAAGCACAACCAACTATCTTGCCCCCTCTTACAGGTTAGAATATAGTTATCCTATGCCCAAAAATAAAACGGTAGTCTTCTTTACAAATTTTAGAGAAAAGATTGCATTAAAAAAACAATCAACAGATTACACAAACATCAATACCAATAACACCTATTGGGTTCAGATGGGTGTACAATTAAATTATTAAAAAATGAAACCAAAATTTATTGCCCTTACGGCAATGTTATTTTCACTTGTTATCCTTTCTTATTCTAAGATTAAACCAGCTTTTACGATTACCGAATTAAAACGATTATACAGCAGCGGCGATTATACTAAATGGCCAAAACCAGAAGTCGATTCGCTTGTTTATGCCCAAGGATTTGAAGATATCGGTTCTTTAGGAACACCTGAATTTCCAGAAAACAATCCGTATACCGAAGAAAAAGCTGAATTAGGCAAAGTACTGTTCTTTGACCCAAGATTGTCAAAATCCGGACAGATTTCGTGTGCCAATTGCCATGATCCGGAATTAAACTGGGGCGATGCCAGAAGGGTTTCTTATGGAGAAGGAAGACTTCAGGGAATTAGAAATTCTCCAAGTTTAATGAATATTGCTTATTCTAAAATTTTCTTTTGGGACGGAAGAGCCGCAACTTTAGAAGATCAGGCTAGTTTCCCTATTAAAGATACTAAGGAAATGAATTTTCACATTGACTTAGCAACGAAACGTTTAAATAAAATTAAAGGCTACAAACCTTATTTTAAAAAGGCTTTCGGTAAAGAAAAGCTGACTCAGGAAGAAATATTAAAAGCAATTGCCACTTTCGAAAGAACTTTAATAAGCCCGAAAAGCAAATTTGACAAATTTATAGCCGGCGATTCAACGCAATTAACCAACAAGCAAGTCGAAGGTCTGCATTTATTCCGCACAAAAGCGCGTTGTATCAACTGTCATAATACAGCCAATTTCGCAGACAATAAATTTCATAATATTGGCCTGACTTATTACGGAAGAGAATATCAGGATTTAGGAAGGTATAATGTTACCGGAAAAGCCGAAAATGTAGGCGAATTTAAAACACAATCCTTGAGAGGTGTCGCACAAAATGCGCCTTATATGCACAATGGTTTATTTCCTAATTTAAGAGGCGTATTAAATATGTATAACGCTGGAATGCCGCAGCCTAAAAGAAAAGAAAGCCAGCAAAATGATACTTTGTTTCCTACTACTTCTAAACTGATACAAAAATTAAATCTAAACCAATCTGAATTAAATGCGTTGGAAGATTTCATTACAAGTCTTTCAACCGGAGCTTATAAAATGCGTCCGCCTTTGCTGCCGGAATAGTCGCAGTATTCAGTCTCAGTCTCAGTTTTCAGTTTTCAGTTTTCAGTTTTCAGTTTTCAGTTTTCAGTTTTCAGTTTTCAGTTTTCAGTTTTCAGTTTTCAGTTT
>NZ_JBXAQY010000007.1:286930-340817 GCF_058807735.1 Flavobacterium sp. GW821-FHT12A05
TCACAATAAAAAAGTCTAAAATAAAATTTTAGACTTTTTTATACTTTCACGCACTGTGACTGAATACTGAGACTGCCACTGAAAACTGAAAACTGAACACTACTTCACCATAATCCCTTCAACAAATAAAATTGGCACTTCTTCAGTATCATTTTCATTAATAAGGTTAGATTTGAAAATAAACTTTTTGTCGTATAAAGTATTTCCAATAAAGAAAGTTACCATGAATTCGTTATTAAGTGCTAAAAGGCTCTTCTCGACCATTTCTATCTTCACTACAGAAACCGCAGGAACCTCAACAAAAGCGTGGCGCAAAACTGAAGTTTTTTTCATTTCGCCGTCAATTGTTCCAAATGCTTTTGAAACCACCATTACGCTGTCTAGGTTAAAATCGCTGTCGTTTACCAAGTAAGCGTACCATACTTTTTCCATAAAATCGTCGCTCCATTCCTGCACTGCTGCAAGAAATACGTTTTCTACTTCTGGAATTGTTATATCTTTTTTCATTTTTATTTAGTGAATAGTAAAAAGTAAATAGTGATTAGAAAGAAAACTCTTTACTAATCACTATTTACTATATAACTTTTTTTAAATATTTGCTTTGAACTGCTCTAAGAAACGAACATCATTCTCATAGAACATACGGATATCACCAATTTGGTATAAAAGCATGGCAATACGCTCTACTCCCATTCCAAAAGCAAAACCATTGTATTCGTCTGGATTGATATCGCAGTTTTTCAAAACGTTTGGATCTACCATTCCGCATCCTCCAATTTCTAACCAGCCTGTTCCTTTTGTGATACGATAATCCGTTTCGGTTTTTAAACCCCAATAGATATCAATTTCGGCACTTGGTTCTGTAAACGGAAAGTATGACGGGCGTAAACGAATCTTAGATTTCCCGAACATTTCTTTAGTGAAATAAAGCAAAGTCTGCTTCAAATCGGCAAAAGAAACATCTTTATCAATGTACAATCCTTCAACTTGGTGGAAAATACAGTGAGAACGAGATGAAATCGCTTCGTTACGGAAAACACGTCCCGGAGAAATAGTACGAATTGGCGGTTTGTGATTTTCCATATAACGCACCTGAACAGATGATGTATGCGTACGCAATAACACATCCGGGTTTGTCTGGATGAAAAATGTATCCTGCATATCACGTGCCGGATGATATTCAGGTAAGTTTAATGCCGTAAAGTTATGCCAGTCGTCTTCGATTTCCGGTCCTTCAGAAACGTTGAATCCGATGTTAGCAAAAATATCTATAATTTGATTTTTAACGATTGAAATTGGATGACGAGAACCAATAATTACTGGTTCTGCAGCACGTGTTAAATCGCCAAAAACTCCTTTTTTCTCTTCTTTGCTTTCAAGCTCTTCCTGAATAACTCTTACTTTCTCTTCAGCAACCGCTTTTAAAGTATTTATAACTTGTCCGAAATCCTTTTTTTGGTCGTTCGGAATATTTTTAAACTCAGTAAAAAGCTCTTTTAATAACCCTTTACTACCTAAATATTTAATGCGGAATTGTTCTAAAGATTCTTTGTTTTTATCATTAAAGGCTTTGGCTTCCTCTATGTGTTGTTTTATCTTGTCTATCATTTTCCTTCAATAATTGAATTACAAATTTAGTGTTTTTAGTTTAAAGTGTGCAGTCACAGCAGCAGTTTTAAGAATTTTGCAACTGTATTTACAGAATCGCAGGAATTTTTCAATTACTTAATAAGCGCAATTTTACGTTCAATTTCTCTGACTTTTGTAAGCCAATGATCTATGCCTTCCTGATTTTTAACAATTTCTTTTCTCTGTTTTGATACTATACTGCCCAGTTTTGCCCAGTTTTTATTCCAATCTTTATCTCTTTCGATATTGTTTGTTGGTTCAATTCTGGTTCGCCAAAAATCAAGATTTTTAAAATACCCTTCTTTCAGCTTCTCAAAATATTCAATTAATTTTTCTTTTGAATTTGGAATATAACCCGGCCCACTGCAACCGCAGGAATGAAATGTAATTCCAACAGAATACAGGCTTTCAATATGTTCCCATTTTTTGATATCGTCTTTCTTTGGCGATTCAAAATCGAGTCCCATATTGGCCATTAATTCGCCGCATTCCGGACATTTGGCTTCATAAGTTGATTCTTCTCCTTTTTTAATATCCCCTTTTAGTCTTCTCTTAAATGTCTTCCGACAATTAAAACAAGCATAATGAGGCTTATAGGATGTCATGGCGTATCTACACATTTTTTTAGTTTTCAGTTTTCAGTCGCAGTTCTCGGTCGCAGTATTCAGTCACAGATTTCAGTAACATCACTGTAAACTGCGACTGAAAACTGAAAACTAAAAAAACTACTCAATAAGTTTTCTTTCTAAAAAGTAATTCACAATTGCTTCTTTCATTAAAACCGACTGTTCTCCCGCTTTTAAAGGAGGTAATTGTTCTTTTACTTTGTAATGTGGCCAGCCTTCATCATCAAAAAATTCAAACTCATAAAATCCGTATGGTTCAAGCAATCTGCAAATTGCAATATGCATCAGGTTTAGTTTTTCGTCTTTTTTGAATTCGCGGTGCACTTTTCCGAGTTCCTGAACTCCAATTAGGTAAATTATAGCATCTAAATCTAAATCTTCGCCTTGCGAAAATTGATTTGACAGTATATCGACAAGCGCTTCCCAACGCTCTTTTAGTTGTGTATCTCTAGACATTTTTTATAATTATAAATTATGAATTGTGAATTATAAATTCAAAAAACGTAAAATTTAGCTTGCAAAGATACGGACTTCAAACCCAAAGACCTTAAAAAACGAAAACTTCCGTTTTTATAGTGCGTAAAATGGCACGCTGATGACGCGGATTTAACTGATTAACATGGATTTCATTATTTTAATCTTTTATGATAAATCACGAAAACTTTAAGCTATAAATCAAATAATTTTAATCTGCGTTAATCCGTTAAATCCCTATAATCTGTGGGCTATGAACCTAAAAAAAATCTATATTTGCCCCTTTATTTAAAATACAGAAACATGAGTTTTTTTGACATTATCGTTGCCGCACTTTTAATTTTTAGTTTATATAAAGGAATTAAAAATGGCCTTTTTGTAGAAGTTGCTTCTTTTATCTCTTTGTTATTGGGAATTTATCTTGCCATAAAATTTTCTTCGATAATGAAAGAAATGATTAGCAAACATGTTTCCTGGAATCCAAATACTATACAAATTACTGCTTTTATACTGACTTTTATTTTAGTCGTAATTGGGGTTTATTTCTTAGCTAAAATCCTTACCGGAATTGCCGATTTTGCTTTCTTAGGATGGGCAAATAAATTAGGCGGAGGTTTTTTTAGAGTTCTAAAAACAATTCTCATTCTAAGTATTTTTATCGCTTTGTTCGAGAAAATCAACTTCAATAATACTTTTGCCAAAAAAGAAACTTTAGACAAATCGATTTTTTATAATCCGGTGAAAAAAGTCGCTGCCTTTGTTTATCCGTCAATCGAGAAATGGTACGAGGAATTTAAAGAAACACAATCTCATAAATCTGAAGAAAAAGAGGAAACGGCAAAAGAATAAGTTCCAGAGGGACGAAATATTTATAGAAATTTATCGTGTCAATGCATAAGAGCCTCAGCGAGGCGAAATATTTCATTTTGCACAGATTCTTATGTCGCTCCGCTGGAGCTTTATATTGTAACTGTCATTCTTTTCTATAGATATTTCGCTTCTACGAAGCTTGTCCTTACAAACAAACCCGACAGGTTTTGAAAACCTGTCGGGTTTATTACATTATTGTCAGGCTGAGCGAAGTCGAAGCCTTTCACATCAAATAAGCCCTCGACTACGCTTATGACATTTGTTTTCAAAACAACTTTTAGAATTTCACCTCTAATTTTTCTCCTTTTTTTAGAACAATATCTTGTTTTTTATCGCCGAAAATCAAAGTTGTTTTTCCTCCATTCTTAGAAGAAATAATTACTTTTTGAGGCTTTTTATTATTCCACATCATTTCAATTTCAAACCCGCCGCTTGCACAAATACCGCTTACAGAACCTTCTTCCCATGCATCTGGTAAAGCAGGCAGTAATCTGATTTCTTTCTCGTCTGACTGTACCAGCATTTCGGCAACAGCTGCAGCTCCTCCAAAATTACCATCAATTTGAAATGGCGGATGTGCATCGAATAAATTCGGGTATGTTCCTCCTCCTCTTCTTGGTTTATCGGTTTTCTTTCCGTCCGGATCAACATAACGAAGTAATTCACGGAACATTTTATAAGCACGATTTCCATCCCAAAGTCTTGCCCAAAGATTAATTCTCCATCCTTTTGACCAGCCTGTGGTTTCATCGCCTTTTATTTCTAGTGTTTTCTTTGCCGCTTCGGCTAAATCCGGTGTTTTTAAAGGCGTAATTTGATCGCCTGGAAAAAGTCCGAATAACTGTGATTGATGACGGTGTTTAGGTTCTTCATCTTCCCAGTCAAAATACCATTCCTGCAGATTTCCTTTTTTCCCGATTTGATACGGATGTAATTTGGACAGCGCAGTTTCTAATTTTGCTCTGAAGCTGGCATCAATATTTAAAACTTCTGAAGCTTTTATTGTTTTATCAAAACATTCCCTAATCATCGCTAAATCGGCAGTTCCTCCATACATCGTTGCGCCAATAAATCCGTCTGGCGTTATGTACTTATTTTCGGGAGAAGTTGAAGGCGACGTAATTAAATTTCCGTTTTTATCGGTTACCAGCCATCCTAAAAAGAATTGCGAAGCGCCTTTCATTATCGGATATCCTTCTGTTTTTAAATAGTTTTTATCTTGGGTGAAAATATAATGTTCCCAAATATGCGTGCTCAGCCAAGCGCCGGATAATGGCCAGCAAGCCCAGCTTGGATCATCGTTTCCAAAATTTCCAACCGGATTGGTCATGGCCCAAATATCTGAATTGTGTGCCGAAGCCCAGCCTTCATTCACGCCATAAAAAGTTTTAGCCGTTACTTTTCCTGTTACCGAAAGGTTTTTAATAAAACTTAAAAGCGGTAAATGCATTTCTGAAAGATTGGTGTTTTCTGCCAGCCAGTAATTTTCCTCCAAATTAATATTCATGGTATAATTACTGCTCCAAGGCGGATTTAAATACGGGTTCCAAATTCCTTGCAAATTGGCCGGAACACCCAAAGTTCTCGAAGAACTTATAAGCAGATAACGTCCGTAATTGAAATAAAGAATTTCAAGGTTTTTATCTTCTTTACCTTCTGAATATCGCAGTAAACGTTCATCAGTTGGCAAATCTGGCGCTGTAGTTTTACCTAAATCTAAATTAACCCGATTGAAGAATTTTTGATAATCGGCAATATGAGATTCTTTTAGTTTATCAAATGGTTTTGCAAAAGCTTTATTTAGATTTTGTGCCGCAATTGCTACATCGTCTACACCTTCTGTTGCAGGATTTTTATCAAAACCGTTAAAACTTGTAGCGGCAGACACATAAATAACCGCTTCGGTTGCGTCTCTTAAACTTAAGATTTCTCTCGAACTTGTAATTTTTCCGTCCGTTTTTTTAATTTGAACTAAAGTAGTAAATCTTGTTCCTCTTTCTTTTATGTCAAGGTATTTTGGCAAAACCGTATATCCGGGATTTTCATGAATTGGCGCAGAACCTGTCATGATTAAGATATTATTTCGCACTTCGATATTAGATTTTAAAAGACTTTTTAAGTTAATATCAAAGTTTAAAGCGCCTTTATCATCTGCTGTCAATTTGATAATCATGATTTGATCCGGAGCCGAAACAAAATATTCGCGGGTATATTTTATTCCGGCTATTTCGTAACTTACTTTTGATATGGCGTTCGAAATATCCAGTTCCCGATGGTAATTGACGGCTTTTCCTTTTTGAGTATTGTTAATTTCTAATGTTCCCAACGGCGCATAAGATTCGGAATTTTTGCCTTCTACTTTTTTATTTAATTCTTCGGCCAGTTTGTAGTTTTCATTTTTTAAAGCTTCGCGAATGGCTGGAATATTTTTGTACGCTTCGGGATTCATATTGGCATTTACAGGTTCTCCGGACCAAAGCGTAATATCATTCAAATAAATTTTATCTGAATTTGCTCCTCCAAAAACGGTTGCGCCCATTTTTCCGTTTCCTAAAACTAAACTTTCCTCAAAAAAATCTGCGGGTTGTTTGTACCACAAAACATGTTTCGATTGTGCCGAAATGTTTATATAATAAAATGTGAGAAGTAAAATGAGAAATGTTTTTTTCATGATGTACCGATGAATTGTTCCGATGAAACATTTTTTAGTTCGTTTTAATGTTTTTCAAATGTAATTAAAGAAAAAACTTTTCACTAATCACTAACGACTAATTACTAAGGACTAATTACTATTTACTAACCTTATATTTTTCATTTGCCGTAATCATTTCCCAATTATCAGTTCTGAAAGGCGATGCAGGAAATTTTTCTTTATTAAAAAGATTGATTTCTGAATCGTCATCGGCCCAGCCGTAATGAACCGCAGCGGGATTTTGAACCTGATCGCTCGAAACTATTATTTTGTTGTCTTTAATTATCGCTTTCGCGGAATGAAAAACTTTGTCCACGCCTGCTATTTCGAAACCTTTTACTTCATCGTTATTCGGCGTTGATAATCCGCTGCCGATGCTGTCGAAAGTCAAAATGATTTCGTTTCCTTTTATTTCCTGCGATTTGTAAACTGGGCCGCTGTAAACCTGTTTTTTACCATAAATATTATTGAGTGCAATTGCTGCCAAACGCAATCCAACGTCTTGTTTATTTGTTGGGTGAATGTCTTTTGCATTCCCAATATCTGTGGTAACGGCCATTCCGGTATTAGGCACTTTTAAGGTTTCAGATTGTGCTTCACGAAGTTCTGCCCAACGGCTGCCCACTTTACTGTTGCCATTTTGCTCATTGAAAGTGGATAATTGAACGAAGTAAAAAGGAAAATCTCCCTGCTTAAATTTGGTTCGCCAATCCTGAATCAATAACGGAAATGATTTTTTATATTCTTTTGCTCTCCAAACATTAGCTTCTCCCTGATACCATAAAACGCCCTGTATGCCATAAGGAACCAGCGGATTTACCATGGCATTATACAATAATGACGGATAGCTGTTTGGCGATAATGATGTTTTTACCACAACAACTTTAAATTTCCAATTTCCATCCAGCGGTATGTTTTTATTTCCTAATGATAATTTTAAATCAGCTGCTTCGCCATAGATACCGCCGCCTCCGCTGTTGTCAACGATTCGAACGGCAATGACGTTTTTTCCTTCTTTTAAAATATTTGCTGGTATTTCGTAAACACGTTTCAGATCATATTGGGAGTTTTTGCCTACTTCTATTCCGTTAACGTAGGTAATATCTTCATCGTCGATTTTGGCAAGACTTAGCGTTGCTTTGTTTTTAATATCTTCTGCTGAAAGTGTAATTGTTTTTCGCATCCAAACTACACCGTCTAAATCTCCCAAAGGCTGGTTTTCCCATAAACTTGGAGTATAAAGTTCTCCCCAAGATGTATCGTTGAAAGTTAGTTCTTTGAATGTATTTTCGTTTTCTAAACTTACCGGAGTTCCCTGAATTCTTTCGACTCTTTCTTTCATTTGCCTGGCGTACAATTTTGAAATCGAATCGATATTAAGCGTTGGAACATCGGCGATCATGGCTTTAAAATCGGGACTGTTTTGAAAAGCTTCGCGGCTTGTCCAGGTTTCTACATTGGTGCCTCCCCAAGAAGTATTGATAATTCCGATTGGGATTTTTAATTCTGCATATATTTTTTTGGCAAAATAATATCCCACTGCTGTAAAATTACCAACGGTTTCTTTGCTGGAAACTTCCCATTTTCCGGCTTTTAAATCGTCTTTTGGTTTTCCGCTTAGATCTTGTGCAACTCCAAAATGACGAATCATAGGATAATTGGAATCTGCAATTTCTTCTTTGGCATTTTTGGTTTTAAAAACCTGAAATTCCATATTCGATTGTCCGCTGCAAATCCAGACTTCTCCAACCAAAACATTTTTGATGCTGATTTTATTTTTCCCGATGATGATTAACTCAAAAGGGCCGCCGGCTTTTTCTGCTTTTAAATTAAGCGTCCATTTTCCGTTTTTATCGGCTGTTATTTTTTGAATCTGCTGTTTAAAATGGATTTCTATTTTTTCATTCGCATCAGCAAAACCCCAAACTGGTATTGGTTTGTTTCTTTGCAGCACCATTCCATCAGAAAACAATAAAGGCATTTTGACATTAGCATTAGCAAACAAACTAAATATCAACAAAATAACCATTGAAAATTTTTTCATATCTCGCAATTTAAAATTGTTTAAACCATATAGGTGATATAAGATATTTTAAGTTTTTCAAATCATGAATTTACATTTACTTATATCACTTATATGTTTAAATAAGGTATTCTTATTGTAATCCTTCTTTTAAAGCTGTTAAAGCCTGAGTATCAAAAACGGTATTGTCGCTTCTTTTAAAAATTCCAAAACTATTATCTCCCGTGCTTCCTTCATCCCAATAAAAAGGCAATAACCCGTTTGCTCTTGCTGTTTTTACAACCGTTTTTAAATAATAGGCTCTCGAAGCCAAATGTAAAGTTAAAGCATCGCCAGTTAAACTTGTTCTGCGTATTGCCCCAAATTCTCCTAATAAAACCGGAATTCCTTTATCGACGAATTGGGTTTTCATTAATTTGAAGTTTTTCTCTAAATCTGCTTCTTCTCCCCAGTTAGCATTACGTTCTGTATCGGTAGCTGAATGATATCCTGAACCCCAGTAATAGAACATTTTACCCCAGGATTCATCTTTGGTTAAACCTGCAAAATTCCATGGTGTGTAATAATGAACCTCCACCATCATTCGGTTTGCAGCTGTATCGGTTGGCAAAACGGTCATCCATTTATTTGTTTTTTCAATATCGGTTGTTGGTCCCTGAACCACTAAAGTACGATATGCATTTTTTCCTCCTGTAGAGCGAACGGCATCAATAAAAGTTTGATGATACGATGTTAAAACAGCCATTTGTCCTGCTTCGTCAACATCGGGTTCATTGGCGCTGGCAAAAAGTAGATGTTCGTCGAATCCACGTAAATGTGTGGCAATTTGTTCCCAAAAAGCTTTTTGCTTGGCAATGGTTTCTGCTTTTTTGGCTTCGCTGATATTATTTTCCAGCCAGCCTCCGTCCCAGTGAATATTCACCAAAACATACATATCATTATCTACACAATACTGCACGACTTCTTTAACCCGGTTCAGCCACGCAGTTTGAATTTGTGCTGTTGAAGCATTCGCCAGATTCTGGTTCCATGAACAAGGAATACGAATTGCATTAAACCCATTTGCTTTTACGGCATCGATCAGGGCTTTTGTCACTTTTGGATTCCCCCATGCGGTTTCTCCGCCTGTAGCTTCCATCGTATTGCCAATATTCCAGCCTAATTTTATTTTTGCTGCTAATTGCACAGCGGTACTTGACATTCCTGTTTGATCGGCTGCGATTGGATTTGTATTGTAACTCGGATACAAACCTGTAACGGCAGATCCTGCAGCTTGTGAAACTGAAATCTGAACTGCTCCAGCCTCAGCAGAAATTACCGTTACTACAGCTGTTCTGACCTCTTTTGTCGTGTTTTCTAAAGCTGTAATTTTAACTAAAACAGATCCGGTAACTCCAGATGTCTGGCTCAATTGAATCCAGCTCGTATTTGCACTGCTTATTGTCCAGGCATTTGCCGTTGTACTCACTTTTATATTGACATCATTTCCTTTACTAGTAAAATCAATTTTGTTTGTATCAACCGTAAGCGTTTTTTCTGCTGTGGCTTTTTCTTCGTCTTTGTCTGAACTGCATGCCCAAATACTTAAAAAAGAAAAACACAGAAGAAAACTTAATAGGTAACCTTTGATTATCTTTTCCATTTTATTTAATTGTTAAGTCAAGTTTGAATTTTAAATCTCTTGAAGAATTTCCTATGTTTAAAGTATATTTTCCCGGTTCAACTGTCCATTTTTTGGCAGCAACATCATAATAAGCAAGCTCTTTTACCGGAATTTGAATGGTTACAGTTTCCGAACTTCCTGCTTTTACGAATACTTTTTTGAATCCTTTTAATTCCTGAGCTGCACGGGTTACTTTTGAATCTGATTTAGCAGCATACAACTGAACTACTTCTTTCCCGTCTACTTTTCCTGTGTTTTTTACTTCAACAGAAACTGAAATGGTTTCATTTTGAGCATAAGAAGTTTTATCTGTTTTTGCGTTTCCAAAAGCAAAAGTGGTATATGACAATCCATATCCAAAAGGATATAATGGTGCAACGTTTTTAGTATCAAACCAGCGGTATCCAATCAAAATTCCTTCGGCGTAATTTACTGTTTTACCGCCCGGGAAACTGTTTGTTGCATGTGCAGGCGAATCGTTAAGTTTTTTAGGCATTGTCCAAGGTAATTTTCCTGACGGATTTACTTTTCCTAATAATACATCGGCTAAAGCATTTCCTCCTTCAGAACCATTAAACCATGTCCAAACCAAAGCTGACGTTTTTTGGCTTACGGCATCAATATCAAAAGGTGCTCCGGCCACCATTACTACAATTGTTTTTGGATTTACGGCTAACACTTTCTGAATCAATTCTTCTTGTCCAAATGGTAATTTCAGGTTTCTACGATCTGATGCTTCGGTTTCGTAATCACGGTTTGAACCCGCAAAAATGATGGCAACATCTGATTTTTTAGCCGCTTCAACTGCTTCCTGAACTTTTGCAGGGTCTAACTGATCGATTGTAACAGGGCCGTTTGAAGTAATATTTCCTAAATTTCCTTTATTCTTTTCATCATATCTTTCTAAATATCCTTCGGCATAATTAATTTTTATGTTGGATGGCAATCTGTTTTTTAAACCTTCAAGCGGTGTAATTTCTCTTTTTGTTTTTACTCCGGCACCAAATCCGCCTAAAGCATTTTTCTTTGTTGCATTGTTCCCAATTACCGCGATTGATTTTACTCCGTCTAATTTTAAAGGCAGGGCATTGTTGTCATTTTTTAATAAAACCACTGCTTCTGAGGCGATTTTATAAGCATCCTGATAATGTGCTTCGGTAGAAATACTTCCTTTCACTCGGTCTTTTCCTCCCATTGCTTTTACCTGAAATAAGACACGCAGAATTCTTTTTACATGTTTATCGATTTCGGCTTCTGAAATTTCTTTGTTTTTAGCGGCCGCGATTAATTTATCGGCAAGGAAAAATTCGTTGAAAGGTTTTGGCGTTCCCATTTCAATATCCAATCCGTTTTGAAGTGTTTTTACTGTTGAATGCACCGCAGCCCAATCTGAAACTACAACGCCTTTAAATCCCCATTCGTCACGAAGGATTTTATTGAGCATATAATCGTTTTCGCATAAATATTCTCCTCTAAATTTATTGTAAGCGCCCATTATGGCATACGCATGACCTTCTTTCACTGCTGCTTCAAATGCCGGTAGATAAATTTCGCGAAGTGTACGCTCATCAATTTGCACGTCGACAAAATCACGATTGGTTTCCTGATTGTTTGCTGCGAAGTGTTTTACGCATGCCATAACATCATTGTCTTGTAAACCAACAATTAACGGCACAGCGATTTTTTTGTTTAAAAACGGATCTTCAGACATGTATTCATACGTTCTTCCTCCAAGCGGTGATCTTACCATATTAATTGCCGGAGAAAGCAGCATGTCTTTATCTCTGGCACGTAATTCCTGCCCAACACTGTTCCCGAAAGTATACGCCATTTCGGCATTCCAAGTTGCGGCCAAAGCGCCTCCAGCCGGATAATATGTTGCAAAATCATTGGTTAAACCAGCTGGAGCCCAGCTGTCTCGCGATATTTCTTCGCGAACTCCAAGCGGTCCGTCGGCCATTTTTAATTCCGGAATTCCAAGACGTTTTACGCCGCCACTGGTAAACATACTGTTTCCGTGCAGCATTCCAATTTTTTCCTCAAGAGTCATTTGAGAAACTAATTTATCTATTTCGGCATCGTGTTCTGATCCGATTTCTTTTCCCTGATATTCTTTCTGAACGGTTTCAGAACCTGAATTTTGTGCTTCATTTTTACACGAAACAAAAAACATAAGCGTCAGCGCTGCCGAGAAGTATATAAATTTGTTTTTCATTGATTGTGGTTTTTAGTTTTTGATAGTTATGTTTTTAGATTAATTTGAAAATCTAAAATAATTATATTTTTTTAAACCGAATTGCTGTGCCTCCTGCGCCCCCTAAACGTAACTTTAGTGATTCTGAAGCTTTTACTATTTTCTTTGAAATTGTAACGGCTTCCGGGTTGTGTTTTTGATCAGTTTTTTCAGCATCGGCATAAATCTGAGCTTCGTAATTTGCATTGGAATCTAAGAAAGAAAGTGAAATTTCAAGCTCTCTTGGGTTTTCATTTGTAATGCTTCCTAGAAACCAATCGGCACTGTTTCTGTCTTTACGGACTGTGGTAATGTATTGGCCAATTTCTCCGTTTAAAACTTTTGTATCTTCCCAATCTGTAGGCACATCTTTTAAGAATTGAAGGGCTGGTTTTCCTTCGTAATTTTCCGGAAGATCGGCAAGCATTTGAATTGGAGAATATGTCGTGATATAAATTGCTAATTGCTGTCCTACTGTTCCCTGAATTCTTTTTCCCGGATAACCTTGTTTTACCTCAACATCAAAAATTCCAGGCGTAAAATCCATTGGTCCCGAAAGTAATCTTGTAAACGGAATAATGCTTAAATGGTTCGGCGGATTTCCTTCGCTCCACGCATTATATTCTTGTCCGCGCGCTGCTTCTCTCGAAACCATGTTTGGAAAAGTTCTGCGTTCTCCGGTATCTTTTATCGATTCATGATACAAAACGGCTAAATCGTACTGCGCTGCTTTTTCTAAAATGTATCTGAAATAATTTACTCCAAACTGCCCAAAGTGCATTTCTTTCATGTTTAATTTAGAACCTACATGGCCAATTTTTACGGTATGAATTCCGAGTTTTTTGTACAAAGCAAAACCTTCATCAACTTGTTTTAAGTAATTAATAAGGTTCGAGCCTGTTTCATGATAGCCAATTAATTCGATATTTTTTTTCTTTCCGTATTCGACTACTTTTTCTAAGTCGAAATTGTCTGCGTTTTTGGTAAAACTAAACATGTGCATTCGGTTTTCATACCAGCCCGGTGTCCAGCCTTTGTTCCATCCTTCAATTAATAAATGATGAAAACCTTCTTTTGCCGTGAAATCAATATATTCTTCGGCGTGTTTTGTGGTCGCGCCTTGTTTGTCACTTTCCCAGAAAGTATATTTCCCGATGTGCATTCCCCACCAAATTCCTAAATATTTATATGGTTTAAAATAGCTCGCGGTGTTTTTTAATTTGTCTGGTTCGTTCAGGTTTAAAATTAGATAGGAGGTAATTAAATCTGTTGGTTTTTCACCTATTTGAATAGTTCTCCAAGAAGAAGTGAAGGTGTCTTTTACACGAACTTTTACACCGTCTGACCACGGCACCAAATCCGATTTTAATTGGGTTCCGGTTGTATTGACCAAAGTCATACTGGCAAAGTCAATTAGATTGGCTTCGTGAAAACTCAGCGCTAATCCGTTTTTGCTTTCGATTGTCAGCGGTGTTAAAACCGTATCAAGCGTGCTTACCTGAGCATCTTTAAACAAATATTCATCACGGTTTTCTCTGTTGGCCGGAATCCACCACGCTTTTCCATCTTCTTTTAAGTTGAAAGTCGTTTTTTCATCCATAATGAAAATACTGTCTTTTACATTTTGCTTGGGATAAACATATCGAAATGCAACTCCATCATCGAAAGCCCTGAATTGAATTTCAAGTTTGCGCTTGTTTCCGTTTTTTTGCTGTAATTCAACCGAAAGCTGATTGTAATGATTTCTGATGTTTTTCTTTTCTCCCCAAACTTGTTCCCAGGTTTCGTCAAAAGTGGAATTTTTGACATTTTTTATTTCGAAATTAGAACTGAAATCTTCATTTCCTTTTAATAGAAATCCTAAATCTGATGGAGAAATAATTTCGGTTTTTCCGTGGGAAACGGCATATTTCGGAGCATTTTTTACCAGCTCAAATTTGATTTTATTTTGTCCGTTTGGCGATGCGAGTTCGTAAGCGTTTTTTGCTTTCTGACTGTAGCCAATCGAAACTGAAAGTAATAAAGCGGGAAGAATTAGGTGTTTTTTCATGATATTTTTCTTAATTCATATTTTAATAAATCGGGTGTTGGCAAGGCTTTCACCCGATTTAGAAACTCAACAAAAACTTATTTTTATCCTGGTTGGGATTATTTTTTTGGTCACAGATTAAAATGATTTTTAAATT
Organism: Flavobacterium sp. GW821-FHT12A05; assembly: GCF_058807735.1. Classification (NCBI taxonomy): domain Bacteria; kingdom Pseudomonadati; phylum Bacteroidota; class Flavobacteriia; order Flavobacteriales; family Flavobacteriaceae; genus Flavobacterium; species Flavobacterium sp. GW821-FHT12A05. The sequence continues at coordinate 301,327 of NZ_JBXAQY010000007.1, forward strand.
CTGTGTGTTTATTTTTTCACGCAGATCTCACAGATTTAAGCAGATTTTTAATTTTTAATTCTAAATTTTTAATCCTTTTAATCTGTGTAATCTGTGGTATTTTATCTTTATTTTACCCACTCTGTTTTAAAAGTGGTTTTTCCGTTTAACGGGTTTGCTGCTACTTCAAAATTGTTTCCATTTTTGGTTACTTTTATTTCTTGTACTGCATCGCCTTCTGGTAAAAATACTTTGGCTGTCGCCATTGTTGTTTTTTCGCTGGCATAAACTTTTAAAGTCAATTTGCTCCAATCCATATCTTTTGTAGACTGCGCTAAACCAATGTGCGGAATCGCCGTTCCATCTTTTACTAAAACTATAATTGGAATTTCGCCGGCTTTAATTTTATGCCAGCCGGATTGGTATACTTTTTTAGTTTGGTAATCGATCCAAGTTCCTTCCGGAAGATAAACGTCTCTTTCTTCAACTTCTTCAAAAAGCGGTGCGACCAACATACTTGAACCAAATAAATATTGATTATCTACTAACCAAGCTCCGGGATCATTTGGATATTCTACAAAAAGAGCGCGCATCATTGGCAAGCCTTTTTGTGAACTTTCTTTTGCCTGAGCGTAGATATAAGGCATCAATTCGTAACGCATATTATCGGCTTTTCTAAATCCTTCTAAGAAATCTTTGCTGTACAACCAAGGTTCGCGAGGCGGTTCTCCGTGGCTTCTTACGTGCGAAGTCAACATCCCGAATGGTGTCCATCTTCTGTAAATATTCTCAGGAGATTTGGTTGCAAATCCTCCAACGTCGTGGCTCCAGAAACTGAATCCGCTTAGTCCTAATGAAAGTCCGCCGCGTAACTCTGCCGACATTGCGCCGTTAGTAGTTTCAGAATCTCCGCCCCAATGTAATGGATAACGCTGTGATCCTGCCCAAGTACTTCTCGCCCAAATTAAAGTATACCCTTTTTCTTTTTGCGTAATTTCGGCGACAGCCTTATTATATCGCAACGGATATAAATTGTGCTCATAAAAACCCGTTCTTCCAGAATGATAAATTCCGTCTGGCGGAGCCGCTTCTCCAAAATCTACTTTGAAAACTGCAACGCCTTCATCGAATAATTTTTTCAATTTACCTTGGTACCAAGTTACCGTTTCCGGGTTTGAGAAATCTAAAACAGCATCTTCATACGGAAGATTTCCTTTACGGTCTCTTACTGCTAAGTTTTTATCCATAATTTCAGGAAACAAGGTATTCTTTGGTGTGAAATAAGGCAATTGCCAAAGACAAACCTGGAAACCGTCTTTCTTTAAATCAGACATCATTTTTGTGGCATCTGGGAAACGAGATTTTGCAAACTCGTAGTTGTTTCTCCAATCAACATCAAACCAGCCTGTATCAAAGTGAATTACATCGGTTGGGATTTTGTATTTACGCAAATCTCTGGCAACATCTCTTCCTTCTTTTTCTGAAAAATACGTGATTCGGCTCATCCAGAAACCAAAAGACCAAAGTGGCGGCATGGCAGCTTTTCCAGTCAAATTGGTGTATTGATCTAAAATATCTTTTGGTTCTCCGATGAAGAAAAACAAATCGGCTTCATCATCTCCAATATACATTTCGTTGGCACTTCCAAAATACTTTCCAAAGTCCACTGTAATTGGTGTTGAATGGTGCATGAAAACGCCATAACCACGGCTGCTCATGTAAAACGGAATCGGTTTGTACATGGTTTCATTTTGGATTCCGTTGGCGTCATCCGTCCATAAAACTACTTTTTGTCCGCGTTTATTGAATTGTGTGAATGATTCACCGCATCCAAATATTTTTTCGTCTGGTTCTAAACTGAAAGCCGCACCCATACTTCTTGAATAATCGCTGTTTCGGCGAACGTAAGAAAACGGAAGTGTCGGTGTGTATGTGTTTTTAAAATCGGTATCGTGAAGTGTGCTTGTCAGCAATTTTCCTTTTTCATCGTAGATTTTTACGTGCCAGGGTTTTGTCAAAATTTCAACTTTTCCGTGTCTGCTTGTATAACTGTGACCGCCTTCAATTTTAGCATATTTCCATAATTCAGGATGATTTGGGGGAACGCCATCAACCAGCATTAATGACGCTGCCTGTGGATGAAATTGCGGTCCCGAAGTGGTTTTGATTCTAACCGTTCGATCTGAAACAAACTGAATTTCGAATGGCAAAACAGGAGATTCTGCGTATTCTGTTGTGGGAAATTCGTTTGGTTTTTCGGCATCTGGTTTCATCATCATGTTGTTAAAAGCCTGACGTGTTTTGTAATTGTATCTCAAATATTTGATGGTTCCTTTTCCGGTTGCAGGATCAAAAGAAGCCAATTCGTCTGCGAAATAAAAAGTGTTCAGGTAGTTCTGAAAATCTTTACTGATATCTATTGGTGCATTCAGTACGTCTGCATTTTGAATTTGCGCATTAGCATTTGGAACTGCTAACAATCCAAACATAAGAGCAGAAAATAATGCGGTTAGTTTTGAGTTTTTCATTGATTAATAATCTAGATGTTAGTTATCCTAACAGGTTTTGGAAACCTGTTAGGTATTTTATTTTAATACTTTAATAAAAATATTTTAATACCTCAAAAATCTATTGATACCTAACAGGTTTTGGAAACCTGTTAGGATAGGCCTTAGACTTCTTATTCTGTTGTAATAACAATTGTCGATTGTTTTAATCCGTTTGCTTTTGCGGTTAATTCCAATCTTCCTGATTTATCTCCAGACTGAACTATTACTAGACATTTTCCAGCCAAAGCCGTGTGTTTATTTCCTTTGTACGATTCATGACTTACAGGATCTCCGCTGCAAACCCCAACGATTTTTCCATTTCCTTTTAAAGAGAAATTAATTTCGTTATTCGCATTTGGTGCAATCGTTCCTTTATCATCTAAAATATCAACTGTGATAAATGATAAATCGTTTTTGTCGGCTTTAATTGTACTTCTGTCCGCAGTTAATTTTAATTGAGAAGGATTTCCAGCTGTTTTAATTTCTTTTTCTAAAACTACTTTTCCGTTTTTACGAGAAACGGCTTTTAGTGTTCCGGCTTCAAAAGGAATTCGCCACATTACGTGCAAATCGTCTCCTTTTTTACTTCTTTTTCCAACTGATTTTCCGTTTACGAAGAGCTCCACCTCATCAGCTTTATTATAGTACGCCCAAACATCAACGGTTTGTCCGGATTTCCAGTTCCAATGCGGAAAAATGTGAAGAACCGTTTTGTCTGTCCATTCGCTTTGGTACATATAATAAACGTCTTTTGGGAAACCGGCTAAATCTACAATTCCGAAATACGAACTAATCGACGGCCATTCGTAAGGCGTTGGTTCTCCGATATAATCGAAACCTGTCCAGATGTACATTCCGGAAAGGAAATCGTGTTTTTTAATGACTTTCCAAGTCGCTTCGTGCGTTGATCCCCAAGGCGTTTGTACCTGATCGTAAGCTGAAACGGTATTGCCTGGATTTCCTTCGGTAAATTTAAGATCCCATCTTACCGGCCATTTTTTGATGGTGTCTGAAACGGCATCGTAATAGCCTCTTGTCTGTAAACCTGAAGTAGTTTCAGTTGCTATGAAAGGGGTATTGGGGAAGTTTTTTAGATGATGTTCATACGTTTGATGCGCATAATTGTATCCGATTAAATCTAAAATTCCTGATCCTGCAAGTGGATTAATTGATACGTCTTTTTTCTCAAATTGTAAAGTTACCGCATCAATATTCATATTTACTGGCGGATTCATTCCTGCAGTCAACGGACGTGTTTTATCATATTGACGCGTAATTGCGGCTAATTCTTTGGCAATTTCTACACCTTTTTCATTCCATTGTTCTGGGATTTCGTTTCCGATACTCCAAACAAAAATACTTGGATGATTTCGGTCACGAAGTAACTGATCGATTAGATCTTTCTTGTGCCATTTGTCCCAATCGTTTCCATAATCGTATTTGGTTTTGGTTTGTTTCCACATATCGAAAGCTTCGTCCATGACAATGAAACCCATTTTATCGCAAAGATCCAAAAGTTCCGGAGCGGGTGGATTGTGTGAAGTTCTGATTCCGTTTACGCCCATTTCTTTCATGATTTCCAATTGGCGTTCAATCGCGCGCGTATTAATTGCAGCACCCAACGGACCTAAATCGTGATGCAAACAAACTCCTTTTATTTTGACCTGTTTTCCATTCAAAATAAAACCTTTGTTCAAATCGAATTTAAAATCTCTGATTCCGAAATTGGTTTTGTATTCATCTACAATTTTATCGTCAAGCGAAATTTCGGTAACGGCTGTATACAGTTCTGGTTTTTCAACCGACCATAAAATCGGTGTTCCAACTTCTGTCGATTGTTTTAAGGTTTGATTGGCATTGGCACCAATTGTTATATTTTGAGTAACCGATGTTACTTTGGTATCTTCTTTAAAAATAGTGATGGTTATTGTTGCTTTCTTTTCTTCCGCATATTGATTTTTGATGGTAGTTTCAAAATTAACCGAAGCTTTTTCGACTGTAACTTTTGGAGTCGTAATATACGTTCCCCATTGGCCAACATGAAGTTTGTCTGTCGTTTCGATCCAGACATTTCTAAAAATTCCTGAACCCGAATACCAGCGTGAATTAGGTTGTTTTGAATTGTCAACCTTTACAATGATTTCGTTGTTTTTGTCTCCGTAATTTAAGTACGGTGAAATTTCATATTGAAAACCAATATATCCGTTTGGACGTTTTCCTAAATAATGTCCGTTTACCCAGACTTCGCTGTTTTTGTAAACGCCGTCGAAAGTAATTACAGTTATTTTTGTACTGTCTTCTGCAGCGACTTTGAATGTTTTTTTATACCAGCCTAAACCTCCATTTAAAGCTCCTCCTCCATATCCTGCTGGACTTTTTTCGTCAAATTTTCCTTCAATGCTCCAATCGTGAGGCACGTCAAGAGTTCTCCATTTTGTTGTAGCTCCAATGGTGTCTTTGTCGATTATGCTGTCGTTTAAATGAAAACTCCAATCTGAATTGAAAGAAACTTTGCGATTCTCAAATTTTTGATTGTTTGATGTTGTACATGCTGCCAATAAAAGAAAGCCTGCAAAGAGTAATCCTAGTTTTTTATATGAGGTAAACTGCAACATAGTGTTCTAAATTTTAAATAACCCGGAAGCAGTTTTAATCCTGCCTCCAAGTTATTAGTTAACCAAAATTTATTTCATTTTATGGAATTATATAGTGGAATACAAACCATTCGTCTTTACCGGCATCATAAGAAGTTCCAAACCAAATACCTTTTTGAAGGAAATCAGTATTGTAAGCTTTTACGACTTTAATAACATTGGTTGTTGGATTCATCCAGCTTGTCGAATTTTGGATAAGGGTATTACTTCCTAAATTAATTTCATTTTTTGCTTCGTCTATAGTAAATAATCCTGTGGTTACGACTCCATTTTGGCTTCGGGTGTAATTCAGTTTTCCTCCAAATTGATCGAAACGAATCCAAGAATTACCTGCAGCGTCTGCCCAGTCGTCATTCCATCCCCAATTGTATGAACTTGTTGCGTTGACAGTCCATCCTTTTCCTTTTCCTAACCAGTCAACCGGATTTCCTTTTCCGTCTAAACTCCAAACTCTTCCTGCACCAACGCCTCCGGTAATCATTTTTAATAATTCGCCTGAAGCAAAAGTTGGATTGAAGCCTTCGTCGTAAGTTGGTCCCGTAACAGGCGGCACATAACTATCTGCATATTCTTTTGAGACAAAATTCCAGATATACCACCATGGTCCTTCGCTATTGGTTCTCATGATCGCAATCCTTAACTGGTTTTCAGTAAGTTTTAAAATCTTGATATTGTTGTTCCAGTTACTTGCGTTTGCTATGTAATTGTCTGGTCTTAAAATCGTAGCTCCAATTGTGGTTAAAGTATGCGTATTGATATCTAAGAAATAAGTACCATTTTCTTTTACTGTTCCATCTTTTTCACGAACTGTCATAAATGGCCCGCCTTCAAGGCTGAAAGTCATGGTTCTTCCCCAGTGCATATCGGCATCTGAGCTTGAATTTGCATTTCCTTCCGGCTCCCAGTTTGGTGTAAAATTGCCCCATTCTACTGTAGTACTAGGGTCTGCATAAGACATAGCCCCCATTGCTAAACCGTATTTTCCATTATCGGCAATCCATACTTTTTGTTTTCCTACTCCTCCGGATAAAGCGGTCCAAAGCGGATCATTAACATAATTTAAATTATCCTGACTTACAGTAATAGTTACAGGGTCCAGCTGAACAATGCCGCCACTGGTAACTGCTGCGATTTTTATAGTGTAATTTCCTTTAAAGGCATATTTTACGGTTTGTACCGCCTTATCTGATTTTCCTGTAACGTAATCCCAATTTAATATTACTCCGGGAGTTGTATTTTTTAAGATGACGGTATTGCCGCCTGGATCTACTGCTAAATCCTGAGTAATTTCAAAATGTATATCTGATTTATCCATCGCACCGTCAAGAGAATAACTATCAGGCGAACAAGATGATACCAGCATGGCCAGCATCAAAAATGTTGTGATTACTAGTTTTATATTTTTCATTTCTTTCTTTTTTAGTTAAAATTACCAACCGGCATTTTGTTTTAAAACTCCATTAGATAAGGTGATCTGCGTGTTTGGAATTTGCTGTAATCCTTTTGTATTCTGGATGTTTACTGCAGAAATCGTTTTGGTCGTTTGGGCTCCTCCGTTAAGTAAAGTCGTCGTTTCGGCAATACTTGTAGATGCTTTTCCAATTCCCTGACGCAGTAAATCCCAATATCTCACACCCTCGAGCGCAAATTCTAAATGTCTTTCGGTCATGATATTATCATAATTTACCGGCAGAGAAGTAAAAGCTGTTTTATAGGCTCTTTTTCTAACTCTATCAAAATAATCCTGTGCGCTTCCGCTTCCTAATTCAGCAGCCATTAATAATACATCAGCATATCTTAACACCACATAATCCTGAAACTGGCTGATATCCCAAAACTGGCTTCCCATAGTTAGCGGCAGATCTTTTCCGTCTTTGTCTACCATTGGAGAATATTTTTTGTTGTAGTAACCGGTATATTCTCTTTGGTTGTTTAATTTATCAAATGGGATTTTTTCTTCTGTAATTCCTATAACGGTTGCAACGCGTCTTGTATCATTAGCCGCATACGCATTCCATAATTTAGAATTTACTGTAATTCCCCAGCCTCGCCCGTATGGGTAAGATGAAAACTCTCTCATACCAAACATGACCAGCCAATGATTACCATCGGTATTTCCGTTATAATCGCTTGTGTAGGTATATTTTATAGAGAAAACAATTTCTTTATTACTTTCTCCTGCGTATTTATCTACAGAAGCTGCAGGCCAAAGAGTCGAAAAGTCCTCTACTAATCCGTGTCCGCTTGAGGCTACCACATCTTCTAAATGTGCCAAAGCCTGTGCTTTTGTCACTACTCCGGCTAAATCAGTTTTTCCGTAATATCCTGTGTAATACAAGAAAACACGTCCCAGCAAAGATTTTGCTGCCCATTTTGTAATGCGTCCGCTTGTTGTTGCATTGTATGCTGTTGACGGCAGATTGTTTGAAGCAAAAACTAAATCTTGCGCTATTACTTTGTACACTTCTTCGGGCGCTGCCTGAGGAATATTTTCGGTAGAAGGTGCGGTCAATAAAGGTATGTTTCCCCATAAACGAACCATTTCAAAATACAAATAAGCTCTAATAAATCTTGTTTCAGATTCGTAAGTGTTTCTTAAAGCGGTATCTCCGTCCCACTCGATTTGATCCATTTTAGTAAGGAGCACATTACAGCGATAAAGTGCTTTGTAGTAGGCAATCCAGTTACCGTTTAGCATATCAACATCTGATGGTGAACGTTTGATATCAAACTCATCAATGGCTGCGTAATTGTATCCGTCAGAATTACCTGTTCCGCCAAAACAATCATCAGACATAACTTCGCTGATTACCGGAACGCCTAAACCAGCAGCTCCTGTTGCCACCTGCATTCCGTCATAGCAGCCTACTAATGCTGCATAAGCATCGTCTTTAGTTTTATAAAAATTCGTATCTGTCTGCTGTGTCAGCGGTTCTGTTTCTAAACTGCAAGAACCCAGAGAAAATAAACTCAAACAGAAAATATATAAATAAGTATTTTTCATTTTTTTATGTATTAAAGTTTAACATTTAGACCCAGCATGAATGTTCTTGGTCTTGGATAATACCCCACATCAACCCCTGATGAAAACTTTTGGTCGTCATTTGAAGATCCAAATCCTATTTCAGGATCCATTCCGTCGTATTTCGTAAAAGTGTAAAGGTTTAATACAGAGAAATACACTCTAAACTGACTTGCAAAAAATGGTTTTGACTGTTTCATTTTTGCTAAATCGAATCCTAATGTTACGGTATTGATTCTCAAGAAATCACCATCCTGAACATATAGATCTGAAAATTGTGCAAAGTTTCGATTGTCCTCAGTCACTCTAGGCATTGTGTTAGAAGAACCTTCGCCATGCCAGCGGCTTAATATTGCCGAAGTATAATTGCCATAAGCCCCAGCTTGGTTTCTGTACGATTGTACAATTTGATTTCCTGCAACACCATTTGCATTAAGCGAAAAATCGAAAGCTTTGTAACTCGCAGATAAAGCAAAACCATAAGTAAAATCAGGGTTTGGATTCCCAATACTGGTTTTATCTGTCGCATCTATTTTATCATCTCCATTTGTATTTACATAGATAATATCGCCGGGAGCTGCATTTGGCTGTAACACTACGCCACCTGGAGATTTGTAATTGTCAATTTGTGCTTGATTTTGAAAAACGCCTCCTGTTTTGTATCCCCAGAAATATCCTAACGGATATCCGTTCTGCGCTCTGTAAAATTCACCGGCATTGTCATAAAGTTCATTACTTAATCCATGAATAATACCGTCTGAAGTTGGTATTTGTCCTACTGTATTTTTATTGTAAGCTCCGTTTGCGCTTATGCTGTAATTAAAATCTCCAATTTTATTTTGATAATTTAAACTTAACTCTACTCCTTTATTAACTACGTCACCCCCATTCATATAAGGCGGATTGGCACCGGCAGTTGCTAAGATTGGAGCTAAAATCAACCAGTCTTTGTTTGTCTTTTTGTAAACATCAAAATTGACACTCAATGCATTATTTAAAAATCGGGCATCTAAACCAAGGTCAATTTGTTCTGAAATTTCCCATTTCAAATCAGGGTTTGCTATATTTTCAAGGTAACTTCCCGGTGTAAGAACGCCTTCTTTATCACCAAAAATATAATTGGTATTGTTTGATTTTACCAAGGCTAAATATTGAAACGACCTGATACTTTGGTTACCAACCTGACCCCAGCTTGCTCTAAGCTTAAGGAAGTTTATCGCACGTGAATCTTTTAGGAAATTTTCATTTGAAACAACCCATCCTCCGGAAACTGACGGGAAATATCCCCATTGATTTCCCGGAGCAAATTTTGAGGAACCATCGGCTCTAAGAGTGGCATTTAGTAAATAAGTTTCTTTGTAATTGTAGTTCAATCTTCCAAAGTAAGACATCAATTTATTCTCGAACTTACTTCCTTTCATGGTCATTCTCGCGCCATCTTTGTTTGTCGTGTTATCTATCCAGGCATGTTCCAAGTCGTTAAAAACAGAATCTGCATTGGCCGCTTCTATAGAAGTGATATCATAATTAATAAAAGAGGTTCCTGCCATGGCTTCAAAATGATGATTTTCGGCCACATCAAATTTATAAGTCAGCAAATTATCCCAGTTGATGCTTTTGCTTTTGTTCATGTTTTGATTTACTCTATCAAAAGCGCTGTTAGCATAAATCGATAATCTATAAACAGGTGAATAAGAATGTCCTTCGTTTACATTGTAATCCAATCCCAAAGTGGTTCTAAAAGTCAGATTTTTGAAAGGCTGAATTTGAAGGTAAACGTTTCCTAATAGTTTTTGGCTGTTGCTTTCATTCTGATTATTGTAGGTCATTAAAGCATACGGATTTGCAACTCCGGTTAACCAAGGCTCAGTGCTTGCAGAAGTATCAAAGTAATTTCCGTTTGCATCATACATTGGCAGTAATGGCGTAACCTGAAAAGCGCTTCTTAAAGAGTTGTTGTATTGATTTCCAACACCAATTCCGTTTTTATCGATATAAGCGAAGCTCAAATTCTCTCCTATCGTAAGGACGTCTTTGTATAATTTATGTTCTGAGTTGAATCTGAAATTATAGCGCTCGTAGTTCGACAAATCTTTGCCGCCTACTACACCTTCTTGTCCTAAATAAGATAATGAAGTAGAATAAACCGAAGTATCTGAACCGCCGGATGCACCAAAAGAGTAGTTTTTTGTTGCTGCATTTTCGGTAAACATTTTGTCCATCCAGTTTGTTCCAGAACCTAATCCTGCAATTTGAGCATTAGTAAAATATGGATTTTTACCCGAGTTTACTGCTGCTTCATTCAATATGGTTGCATATTCTCTGGCATCCAGCAAGTCTACTTTTCTGGCTACCGATTGTACGCCATAGTATTGGTCGAATGTTATTTGCCCGGTTGCACCGCGTTTTCCTTTTTTAGTTGTTACCAAAACCACTCCGTTTGATGCCTGCGAACCGTAAATTGCGGCAGAAGCAGCATCTTTTAAAACAGAAATAGATTCGATATCTGAGTTATTTAAATAAGAGATGTCTCCCGTTAGAATTCCGTCAACTACATAAAGCGGATTACTTCCTGCCGTAGAACCTACACCTCTAATAACCACATTTAAGCTTTCTCCCGGCTGTCCCGAAGTAGAGGTAATTTGAAGTCCGGCCGCTTGTCCCTGTAATGCCTGAAGCGCATTTGTAGTATTGGTTTTTACAAGACTTTCACCGCTTACCTGACTAACGGCATTGGTTACTAATGTTTTCTTTTGAGAGCCATATCCAATAACTACAACTTCTTTAAGTTCTGATGTTTCTTCCTGTAAAGTAACATTTATTGTTTTTTGAGTTCCTACAGTTATTTTTTGAGCTTTAAATCCAATAAAAGAAAACACAAGTACATCGCCTGTTTTTGCTTCTATTTTATAATTCCCATCAAAATCAGTGGCTGCACCAATTTTGGTTCCTTCTACTGCAACAGTCGCTCCGGGAATTCCCATTCCGTCAACGGCGGATGTTACATTTCCACTTACAGATCGGGATTGTGCCTGAGCAAAACCCGACTGTATCATAAATAAGCTAAACAACAGCGTCGTACAAAACGAGAACACGGTTGTTTGAATACAATCTTTGCTTTTCATAATAAATAAGAGTTGGTTAAATTAAGTTAGTTACGGTTATATTGATTAAAGTTTAAGCTCCATAGAGAATTGGTTTTCAGTCAAATCACACAATATTTATAAGCAGGTATGGTTGATTTTATAAAGCATAAAATGGTTCTTCTTAAAACTTATAGTCGTATTGAACTTATCTTATGGTGATTTTGACTACAAGTGTAAAACTTTTTTTCTATTTTAGCAAAATATTAAGGCTATTTTTTTTTGATTCTGATTTATAAGGATTCATTTTTATCAATCTGACAAGATTTTAATTTAAATCGAAATAAAAATTTTAGAAAAAACAATCAATTATAAAATTGACCATCAAGTATTTAAGAATTTATTCTTTTTAATTCTGCCTTCGAATAAATTTTAAACAACTGATTATCAATTTTTTGATTTGTTAAAAAAATATTACGTAATCATTAAAGACAGTTATGCATTTTATTTGCTTAATTTGTCAAAACTTATTTCGCAAATGGATAAAAAAGTAGATGCCGACTCTGTTGCAAAAAGCGAACAAAATGCAATGAATGCAATCACTATTGACTGTGTTGTATTTGGATTTGATGAGGGAAGTTTAGAAGTGCTTTTAGTACAGCACGCCGAAGGAATCAGTAAAGGAAAATGGGGACTTCCGGGAGGATGGATTTATAAAAAAGAGAGTACTGATGCTGCAGCCACCCGTTTATTAAACGAACTTACGGGTCTGGATAATATTTATCTGGAGCAGTTAAAAGCATTTGGAGATCCGGATCGTTTTCCGCTTCGACGTGTTATCACCATTGGGTATTATGCGCTCGTAAAAAGAGAAGCTTATAATATCAAGGCCGGTTTTACCGCTTCTGATGCTAAATGGTATAAAATAAATAACATTCCGGATTTGATTTACGATCACAACGAAATTTTGTCATACAGCATTCAAAACCTCCGCAACCGTGTCCGTCAGGCACCAATTGGATTTAATTTGCTGCCTGAAAAATTTACTTTATTACAGCTGATGCAGCTTTATGAGGAAATTTTGGGTGTTGAAATGGATAAATCAAATTTCCGCCGAAAAATTCTTCACATGAAATTACTCGTTGCTTTAGATGAAAAACAGCAGGATGTATCACACAGAGCTGCAAAACTCTACAAGTTCGATCCGGATATTTATAAAAAACTGACTGAAAAAGGTTTTAATTTTGAATTTTAATAACACGCTTATACAAGCAGAGAATGGCAGCATTACCTTCTAACGATATTTCTAAAACACCCGCAATTGACGGAATTTCAATTGACTGTGTCATTTTTGGCTTCAAGAAAGAAAGTCTTGAAGTACTTTTGGTACAGCATGCCGGAGGAGAAAGCGAAGGAAACTGGGGACTGCTTGGAGGCTGGATGAAAAGAGAAGAAAGCGCCGATGATGCCGCACACCGAATTCTTTATGAACTCACGAGTCTTAGCAATATTTACCTGGAGCAGTTAAAAGCATTTACAAACCCCAGTCGTGTTTTAGACCGTCGTATTGTAACTATAGGCTATTATACTCTTGTAAATCAAGAAGATTACAATGTAAAAGCGAGTATAACAGTAAGAGAAGCGAGATGGTGCAAGATTAAGGAAATCCCAAATTTGATATTTGATCATAACGAGATTTTAAACTTTAGTTTACTGCAGCTTCAAAACCGTGTACGTCAGGCGCCAATTGGTTTTAATTTGCTGCCGGAAAAATTTACTTTATTACAGCTGATGCATCTTTATGAAGAAATCCTCGGGATTGAATTGGACAAATCTAATTTCCGTCGAAAAATTCTTCACATGAAATTACTCGTTGCTTTAGATGAAAAACAACAAGACGTATCGCACAGAGCTGCAAAACTCTATAAGTTCGATCCTGATATTTACAAAAAACTGACTGAAAAGGGATTCAACTTTGAATTTTAAAAACAAGTTCAGTTTAAACAAGTATTCTTGAAGTTTTAAATAGTAAGCTAAAGACAAACTAAGAAATGCCAAAAGTGTTTAATCATTGAAAAACAGCTTTTTGTGCTCAAAACTCAAAATCCTACAACTAAATTCCAGAATCCAAAACTTTGCGCTATCTTTGCCCCTTAATAAGAGGCGTTAAAGCAATTGCTACAGCGCACTTTAGAGGCTGAAAAATACTTAAAACTCGTTAAGAGAACTGATATATTAAAATGAAGAAGATTCGTAACTTTTGCATTATTGCACACATTGACCACGGTAAAAGTACACTGGCGGACAGATTACTAGGCGCAACACAAACCGTTACAGCTCGTGAAGAAAAAGCACAATTGCTTGACAACATGGACCTGGAGCGTGAGCGTGGTATTACCATTAAAAGCCATGCTATTCAGATGGAATACACTTATAAAGGTGAAGAATACATTCTGAATTTAATTGATACTCCGGGCCACGTAGATTTTTCATACGAAGTTTCGAGATCTATTGCTGCCTGCGAAGGAGCTTTATTGATTGTTGATGCTGCGCAAAGTATTCAGGCACAAACGATTTCAAATTTATATTTAGCTCTTGAAAACGACTTAGAAATTATTCCGGTTTTAAACAAGGTAGATTTACCAAGTGCAAATCCAGAAGAAGTAAGCGACGATATTATCGATTTATTAGGCTGTAAATTAGAAGATATTATTCATGCCTCTGGTAAAACAGGTTTTGGTGTTGAGAATATTTTGGCTGCAATTATCGAAAAAATTCCTGCTCCAAAAGGAAATCCGGATGAGCCTTTGCAAGCTTTGATTTTTGACTCGGTTTATAATCCGTTCCGTGGAATTGAGGTAATCTTTAGAGTTGTAAACGGAGAAATCAAAAAAGGGCAAAAAATTAAATTCATGGCTACGGGTAATGAATATTTTGCTGATGAAATTGGAACTTTAAAATTAAATCAGGTTCCTAAAAATGTAATTTCCAGCGGAGATGTTGGTTACCTGATTTCTGGAATTAAAGAAGCAAAAGAAGTAAAAGTGGGTGATACTTTGACAGATGCCAAAACACCTACCACAAATATGATTACAGGTTTTGAGGATGTAAAACCAATGGTTTTTGCCGGAATTTATCCTGTAGACACTGAAGATTATGAAGATTTGCGTTCTTCTATGGAGAAGCTGCAATTGAATGATGCTTCGTTAGTTTTTACTCCTGAAAGTTCTGCCGCTTTAGGATTTGGTTTCCGTTGTGGTTTCTTAGGAATGCTTCACATGGAAATTATTCAGGAGCGTTTAGAGCGTGAATTCGACATGACAGTTATTACAACTGTACCTAACGTTTCGTATTTGGCTTACACCAAAAAAGATCCCGAAACTTCATTTGTTGTAAATAATCCTTCTGACTTACCTGAACCATCTCGTTTAGATAGAGTTGAAGAGCCTTTTATTAAAGCTACCATCATTACAAAAGCTGATTTCGTAGGAAACGTAATGAGCCTATGTATCGAGAAACGTGGTTTAATTACCAACCAAACGTATTTGACTACAGAACGTGTTGAATTGAATTTTGACATGCCACTAGCCGAAATTGTATTCGATTTTTACGATCGTCTAAAAACAGTTTCTAAAGGTTATGCTTCTTTTGATTACTCTCCTATTGGGATGCGTACTTCGAAATTAGTAAAACTGGATGTTCTTTTAAACGCACAGACTGTTGATGCTCTTTCTGCCTTAATTCACGAAGATAACGCGTATAATATTGGTAAAAAAATGACCGAAAAATTACGTGAATTAATCCCAAGACAACAATTCGACATTCCGATTCAGGCTGCAATTGGGGCAAAAATTATTGCTCGTGAAACGATTAAAGCACTTCGTAAAGACGTTACCGCAAAATGTTACGGTGGAGATATTTCGCGTAAGCGTAAACTTCTTGAAAAACAGAAAAAAGGTAAAAAACGTATGCGTCAGGTAGGAAACGTTGAGATTCCTCAAGAAGCATTTATGGCTGTTTTGAAATTGAACGACTAGACTTTCTTTTGAAGATAGAAAACAGAATAAAGAGAATAGAATATAGATTGAACCCGATGACGAAAGTTATCGGGTTTTTTACTACCTTCTATTTAGCTGATTTCAAAGCCTTTTAGATTCTTTAAAATAATATTAAATCCTTTTTTTTAATCAATAAAAAAACAATAGATTTACCTCAGAAATTACTTTCTTTTTAAAATACCCCCAAGTATTTCAACCATCAAAAAACATTTTATCTAAAGAATTACTTAAAACCTTCGCCTATGAAAGAAACTTTACTTAAACTTAAATTATTTACAGTCTTAGGAATTTTTATAATTTCACCTTTATTTTCTAAAGAAAAACTAAATTCTTCTCTTTTTCCATTGGAAAATAATTCTAAAAAAGACGGTTTTGTTTTTTATCAAGTCGTTGACAATGCCCCTCCAACGATTCCTACAATGGTAAAAGTAATTGAGAATACAGGTACTAGTTTAACATTGTCCTGGAAAGCGTCTACTGATAATATAGGTGTTACTTCTTATGATATTTATAGGAACAGTTTCTTTGTTGGAAATTCGAACTCAACTACTTTTACAAGTAAAGGATTAGCCTCAAATACGTGGTATACTTTTAAGATAAGAGCAAGAGATGCGGCCGGAAATGTTTCTGAAGAAGCTGGAATCGAGATAAAAACATTAGATATAACTCCGCCAACACGACCAACTAAATTGACTGCTTCTGAAATTACCCGTTCCAGCGTTTATTTATCCTGGTCCCCATCTACTGATAATGACCGTGTAGTAGGCTATCAAATTTTTCAAGGAGGAAATTTATTAGTAGGCACTTCGACAGGTACAAAATTCAGAGTGACAGGACTTACTTCTGACAATACTTACTCATTTTCTGTTAGAGCACGAGATGCTGACGGAAATTACTCCGAAAAAAGTATAGGATTAATAATCGAAACTTCAGATGGCACTCCTCCTACAGTTCCTTCGGGTCTTTCTGCCGAAAAAATTACCCCTACAAGTTTTAATTTATCTTGGACCCCATCCATAGATAACATAGCAGTCGCAGGATATGAAGTTTACCAAAATGGACGTTTATTAGGAACAACAAACTCGACAAACTATGCTATATCTAAATTAACTGCCAATACCTCTTACTCTTTTACAATAAAATCAAAAGACACTTCTGCAAACATATCGGCAGAAAGCAGCGTTTTTACAGTAACTACACCTCCTGACTACTGCGTTTCTAAAGGATTTAGCAGTACTTTAGGTATTACTATATCAAGAGTAAAAATAGGATCAATTGATAGTAAACAGAATCCCGACCAATTAATTACAGAACTAAAAAAAGGTGAAACTTATGCCATTACTATTGCCGGAAGAGAATATCTAAGCGGTCGAACGCAATTTGGCCAACGATATGCCGTCTGGATTGATTATAATGGAGATTTAGACTTTTATGATTCTGGAGAACGTGTTTGGAATCATGAGGTTACCACTAATTGTCCTGTTATTGGTACATTTACAGTTCCTGAAACTGCTATTAATGGCAATACCCGAATAAGAATAACAAGTCAAGGTGATGAAGTTGGAATCCCTTACCCCTGTGGAGATTATACTGGCACATACAATTATGGCAGAACCGAAGATTACACGGTAAATATCATAAACTCTACTAAAGATAATAATGCATCTGTTGCACCATCAAATCTTTCAGCATCTGGAACAGATTGGACAGCAACAAATTTATCATGGTCGGCTCCTGCAAATACTGCCAATATTATTGGTTATGAAATTTATCAGGAATCTACTTTAATCGGAAGTTCTGAAACTAATAGTTTTTCTGTAAAAGGTTTAAAACAAATAACAGGCTATGTATTTACTGTAAAAGCAAAAAAAAATGATGGAACATTATCTGCAGCAAGTACTCCATTATTAGTTACAACAATAAAAGCTCCAATACCTTATACCCCAACAGATTTAAAAGCTTTAAAAATCACTGCTACAAAAGCTGATCTTTCGTGGGCACACTCAAAAAATGAGTCAGGACTAGATATTACTTATTACATTTATGCTACATATTATCCTAACAATAATACTCTTATAGGTAAAACTAAAGATCTTTTCACTACTATGAAATTGATGAATTCTACAATCTATGACGAGGTCAAAATAAAAGCAATTGATGAAATGGGAAATGAATCAGGTATGAGTAAAAGTATTTCTATCAGACCTGCAAGCTTTAATCCTGCACCTTTACCTCCAACCGATCTTACTGCTAGCGAAATTACAACCTCATCTGTAGTATTAACATGGACTGCTTCAAAAAACGATCCCGCGATTAGCTCTTATTCGGTATATAGAAATTCAATACTAGTTGGAAGTTTAACAAATGGAGAAACCACCTTTAAAGTTACTGATTTAAAAGACAATACAGATTATACCTTTACAGTATCTGCTAATATGGAAGATGCTTACTCATCGGAAAGCAATAAGATATCTATTAAAACTGTTGCTTTACCAGGTTATTGCAAACCAGAAATATCCAAAACTAAGAGAGATCAAATTACTTCTTTCGATTTTGGATCATTAGTTCGAGATGCCCCTTCTAATGGATATACAGACGATACAGCGTACACTGCTTCTTTGACTCCTGGTCAGCAAAGCACTATTATTCTGTCTGTGACCAGAAATCGATATAACAGCCCTAAAAATATGTCAAATGGTTTAGCTATTTGGATTGATTTGAACGGCGATAAAGATTTTGATGATGCTGGAGAATTAGTTTGGAGCAATTCATACCAAAATCCATCCTCTTTAGATTTTACAGCGATTGCAACATTTACACTTCCTTCGACAGTAATGACTGGAAAAACAGGGCTAAGAATTGCAATGAAGGAAAATGGAATTCCAACTTCATGTGAGCAATTTACCTACGGAGAAATTAGAGATTTTACTGTTGACATCAAAAAACGTATTATTGAATTTGAAGCTCCAAGCATACCAAAAAATTTAAGTGTATCAAATATTACTAAATCCTCAGCTGTTTTGTCATGGGAAGAATCAACAGACAATATAGCTGTTACGGGTTATGATATTTACCAGGGAAATACTTTAATTGGAACTACAAACCTAACCAGCTATACTCTTACTGGCTTAAGTGAAGGAACGTCTTACTCCTATACCATAAAGGCTAAAGATTATGCTAAAAACATTTCAGCTTCAAGCGATCCGGTTTCAGTCACTACAACGACTCTTTCTGTAGAAAATCATGACCAAAAAAAGAATCAATATATTCTGTATCCAAATCCGGCAGCTCAAAGGTTATTTATACAGCAGCCAGATACTACCGCAACGATATACAAAATAAGTAATTTAAACGGTCAAGTTGTACTCCAGGGAAGTTTGAATGAAAATAGTATCGAAGTAAATTCTCTAAGTTCCGGAGTATATATAATTGAATTAGAAAAAGAAGGAAAGACAATAGTTAAAAAGTTTGTTAAGAATTAAAAATAGATAAAACCCGATAACATAAGTTATCGGGTTTTTTGTTTTTATAGAACTTTAATTCTCAATAAATACGTGGCTTCATCCCTAAAAACTTAAATTTTTACCCGCAATTAAACAAGTAAATACCTATAAAAAAGCGCAAATATTAACTCAATAGAATCAATATTAATGCATTCGACTAGTACAGCAAAGGTTTTAACATTAAAAACATAACTTTAATCTTACAACTTAAAAACTAAATATCATGAAAACTAGATTTTTTATTATTTTATCAATGCTGACTTTTTCATTTGCCAATGCACAACAACAAGAAGTTGATTCTGAAATGAACTCTGCAAAAGGTATTACTTTTCAAAACGGCGATATGTTTCTTGAAGGTTCTATTAAAATAAGCACCGGAGGTGAAAATGATTATTATGGGTTCAGCCCAAAATTTGGCTACTTATTGAATGATAAATTTGCGGTTGGAGCTAAAATAGATTACTCCAGTAATAAAGAAGAAGCAACTGGTATCAAAACTAATGTATTTGGAGTTGGAGCTTTTGCTCGCTATTATTTCTTAGAATTAGACAAAAAACGTTTTAAAACTTATGCTGAAGTTGGTTTGGGTTACGGACAAAACAAAACCGAAACACCGCTTGCCGGAAGTGATACTGATAACAGTTTAACCGCTGATATTAATGTGGGATTAAATTACTTTGTAACCAAAAATATCGCAGTAACTTTTGTCTTGGCAAACGTTTTGGCTTACAACAGTGTTTCTCCGGAAAATGGTCCGTCGTCTGATACTTTTCAATTAAACATTAATTTATTTGAAAACATCTTCGATCAGCCTCAATTTGGAGTTTTGTATAGATTTTAATTCGTTTCTACAATTATTTAAAAAAGCTGTTCCAGTTTGGAACAGCTTTTTTTATTCTCTTTACTTTTTACATTTGTATCTTTGAATCTTTACAGCTGTAAAAAAGCTTAGAAACTTAGTAACTCAGAACCTCAGAATCTTAAAGAAATGCTCGACGAAACTCCAAAACGATTTGACAGAATTGTAGCTATCCTGATTCAATTGCAATCTAAAAAAATTGTAAAAGCGCAGGAATTGGCGGATCGTTTTGACTGTAGTCTGCGTACGATTTACCGGGATATTCGAACTCTCGAAGCTTCGGGTGTTCCTATTTACAGTGAGGCCGGAGTGGGTTATGCTTTAATGGAAGGTTACAGATTACCGCCTGTTATGTTTACGCGCGAGGAAGTCAGCAGTTTTATTGCTGCCGAAAAACTAATGCAGAAATTTACCGATCCTTCTTTAGGAAGTCATTATGCCTCGGCGATGTACAAACTAAAATCCGTTTTAAGAAGCACAGATAAAGACTGGCTTTCGAATATTGAATCGAGAGTGGTCATGCAGATGCAGAGTACAGAACCTATGTTTAATGATAATTCGCCCAATACTCTGGCTGTTTTATTTGAAGGAATTGCCGAGAAAAAGCAAATTTTACTTTCGTATAAAACTTTTGATAAAGACGAAACCACACAAAGAAACATTGAGCCTGTAGGTGTTTTTCACGATCATAACAATTGGTATTTTTTAGGATATTGTCATTTACGAAAAGATTACCGCCAATTTCGAACAGACAGAATTCTGGGAATCAAAAAAAGCGAATCTGATTTTACAATCGAACACGATTCTCTAGATTCTTATTTAACCAAAACAGAGACAATTCCAACCACAAAAGTTCGGATTTTAATCGAAAAGAAAATCGCAAGATATTTGTCGACCGAAAGAAAATACCACGGTTATATTTCTGAAAAAGAAGTGGACGGCAAAATAGAAATGAATTTTATGTGCCGTGATATAGAAAGCGGTTTTGCCCGCTGGTTTTTAATGTTTGGAGATTATGCCGAAATCCTTGAACCCGAAAGATTAAAGACGCGCGTTTTAGAATTATTAGAAATTAACAGGCAAAGGCTTTTATAAAAAAAACTCCCGAGAGATTATCTTCGGGAGTTTTTTTTTTTATTTCTGTTTCATAACATTATAAAAATTATAATCGGTATTTGAAGCATCTGTAATTCCTATATTTCGCCCCATTGTTACAATCTGGCCTCTATGATAAGTACCGTGATTGATAACCTGGATTAAATATTCAGAAATAGGCAGTTCGCATTCAAACCACGGATTGATAATTTTAACTTCTTTAACCAAATCTTCTTCTGACAATGAATTGATAAGATGTTTCAATTTTGAAGATGAATTCAAAAGTCCGTTAAATATTTCTTCTTTCGATAATTCATTTTCTGTTTTCTTTTCAGACATTGCAGTCTCTGAAATCACAGAAAACCAATATTCTTCTGTTGACCAAATATGATCCAGCGTTTTTACAATAGTGGAGAAACTTGAAGGAACTTCGGTATAAAGCAATTCATCTGATTTCGGCGAAAGCCAATTCACAAACTGTTGATTTACCCATAAATTATAATCTGCATAATTTGACATTATCTTTTTTAAACTCATAGTCCTTAATTTTAGATTTACTTTATAAAGTTACAAGAAAATTCTTTAATTATCTCTCCCAGAAAAATGGCGGCTCGATATTTAATGCTCTTAAATATACATAAGCTTGTCCGCGGTGGTGTACTTCATTATCAATAAAATACAAGATGTTTTGAATAACCGGAAATTCATATTGCCCAAAAAGATTAAAGGTTTCGCTGAAATCTTCAACAGATAATTGTTCCCAGTATTTATTGATTTCTGCTGTCGCTTCGTCCCATTTTTCAAGATACTGCGCTTTAAAAATCAGTTTTTCTGCTCCTTCTGAGAATGGTGCTGTTTCTTTAGTCACAATTCCTTTTAAACCCGGAACCGCAATAGCTAAAAGTTCATCAACTAATTTTGCAAATGGACGCATACCGCCAATTGAAAATTCGAAGAAATCTTTCTCAGGAAAAATTTCAATTAAACGACGTGTAAGTGCGCGGTGACCTTGCCAGTGTTTCAATAAATCTTCTGAAGTAATTACTTGTGCTTCTAATGTTTTCATGATTTTTATGTTTTTAAATTTCTATACTTCAAAAGTAAAATGGCCCGGTGACAACAGTTTGTCAGCAGGAAAAAATATTTTTAAAAATATTTTTTCCTGCCGTAGAGACGCACTGCAGTGCGTCTACACAACGTAACCCCAATTTATTTAAATAAAGAAGACATAAATTGTGATTACTGGATCTTAGACGCACTGCAGTGCGTCTCTACAGAATAAATCTGTTAGAAAAAACTTAGAACCTTAGCATCTCACAATCTTAGCATCTTTAAAAGAAAAAACCTTTGTACCTCTGAACCTTTGTACCTTTGCAACTTTAAAAGAAAAAACCTTTGTACCTTTGCGCCTTACAAACTTTGGAACTCAAAAAAATGATTGAAGATAAAAATCCGCAGCGTACCAGTATAGCTCAATTAGGCGAGTTTGGCTTAATTGAACATTTGACCAGAAATTTTGATGTCACACAGGAATCTACTTTAAAAAGTATTGGCGATGATGCCGCAGTTCTTGATTTTAAGAACAAAAAAGTAGTGGTTTCTACTGATTTATTAATTGAAGGTGTTCATTTTGACCTGGCATATATGCCATTAAAGCATTTAGGTTACAAAGCGGTTGTCGTAAATGTATCTGACATTTGCGCAATGAATGCAAAACCAACTCAAATTACGGTTTCTGTTGCTGTTTCTAACCGTTTCCCACTCGAAGCCTTAGAAGAATTATTTGAAGGCATTACGCATGCCGCAAAAGAATATAAAGTAGATGTTATTGGCGGTGATACTACCTCATCTCAAAAAGGACTAATTATCAGCATTACGGCAATTGGTGAAGCAGATGAAGATGAAATTGTTTACAGAAATGGTGCTAAACAAACAGATCTACTGGTTGTAACCGGAGATATTGGCGCTGCTTATATGGGATTACAGGTTTTAGAACGCGAAAAACAAGTTTTTCAGGTAAACCCAAACAGCCAGCCAGATCTTGATCCTTATACTTATTTGGTCGAAAGACAATTGAAACCAGAGGCAAGAAAAGACGTTCGTACGCTTTTGCATGCTCTTGAAATTAAACCAACCTCGATGATTGATATTTCTGATGGATTATCTTCGGAGATTATTCATTTATGCAAACAATCGAAAGTGGGTTGTAATTTATACGAAGATAAACTTCCGTTAGATCCGCAGTTTATTTCGACTTGCGAAGAATTCAATATAGACAGTACAACCGTTGCTATTAATGGCGGCGAAGATTATGAACTTCTTTTTACTATCGATATTAATGATTTTGATAAAATAAAAGGGAATCCAAACTTTTCAATTATTGGCCACATGGCACAGGAAAGTGAAGGAATTCATTTAGTAACCCGCGCTAATACCAGAATTGCTTTAAAGGCACGCGGCTGGGATGCTTTGAGTGAATAAATTCAGTCTCAGTATTCAGTGGCAGTATTCAGTCTCAATTTTCCTAACAGATTTAAAAATCTGTTAGGATTTTTTATTTGTCTGAATCTAAAATCTACATTCTAAAATCAAAAATCTTTAAAACAGCCCTTTGCTTTTTGCTTCTTTAACCAGATCTTCGTCTAAGCCTGATCGTACTTTAAGCAGTTCTTTAAGATTTATTCTTCGTTTTTCAATTTCGGTTAAAGAAATAGGAATGTATTGCGGCATTTCGTAAACTTCAGTTCCTTTTGATAAATGAAACAAAATCTGCTTATCAAACTCATCGATTTCTATTGAATTATGCGGAGACTGATTGAGCATTTTAACTACCGACTGGCTGTAATACTTATGGTTTTTCATTACTTTATCAATAGCGACAAGCAATTCATCAAAAGTAAGATCATTTTTAATGATTAATCCGTTTGGATTTATGGTTCTGATAATCGTTTTAATTTTAAGCAGTTCCGTGTACATGGTCAATAAAACAATCTTGCAGTACGGCATTTTCTTCATGATAAGTTTCGCAAGATCTTCGCCTGAGAAAAGATCTTTTTCTTCATACGCAGGCATGCTGATATCCAGAAAAGCAATCTCGAACTGCGGCGTATTCTGATCTTCTAATAAATCATAAGCCGATCTGCAATCGTAGGCTTGTGCAATTTCAAACTCATATTCTTTGGGTTTGTAACGTGTTATTGCATTTTTGTATCCTTCAATAATAAAGGGATGATCGTCAACAATTAAGATGTTGGGCTTAATTAATTCCGAAATTGGGGCTTTGAAATTAAATGTCATTTTTTTGCAGGTTAATTTTTTGATCAATTGGAACTTTTATAACAAGAAGCGTTCCTTCTCCTTTGGCGGATTTGATAGTAACTGTGCCTTTACATTCTGCGGCTCTGTATTCAATATTATGCAAACCAATACCGTTTTTTGTACGCTTGACGTTAAATCCTACTCCATCATCCATAATCGATAGAACTAAATGATCGATTTCACTTTTAAACTCTACTCTTATTGTACTTGCTTTTGCATATTTATTACAATTTTGAAGTGCTTCCTGAATAATTCGATACAAGTTAATCTTGACTATATTATTTACAAGCTCCCATTTAATATGCGAATCAAAAGAGGTTTTTAATTTTGACGGATACGTATTTCTTTGATTATCAAATAGTTTGTTTAAAATTACGACAAAATTATTAATTAATTCCGATTTTTCCCTGTTTAGGTCATGCGATATTTCCCGGATATCTTCTTCAATGTGTTTAAGCTCAGCTAAATACTTCTTTCGTTTTGAAGCTGCTTCTGCCTCATCAATTTTATCTAAACTATCCAGACTTATTCTTACTCCAAACATACGGCCCAAAACACCATCATGCAATTCCTGGGCTACTTTTTTCTTTTCCTTGATTCGGGTTAATTCAATTTCATTTTGCTGCGAAATCATCAAATTATAAATGTCTTCGTTAGCAATTTGCTGCTGTTGTTTAAAAAGCAGTTCTCTGTTTTTTGCCTGCTGCGTTTTGTAAACATAAAAAAACAATCCTATCAAAGTACAAATACTAAAAACGTAAACTAAAGTTTTGTTTTTCTCCTGCAAATTAGAATTTTCGTCCTTTATTTCATTGGTTTCGTACTCAATACGGGAGAATTTTTCTCCCATTTTTCGCTCTGCTTTCAGCATCTTATCATTCATTTGAATGTATTCTCTAGAATATTTAGAGGCATGCCGCGGGTCGACTACAGCAATTTGCTTTAAAGCTTCCAGAATATTTCTTGGCTTGTTTAAATTTTTAGATAAAAGTAAAGCGCGTTTTGAATGCTGAATTGCTTTAAAAGTATCTTTTTTAAAAGCATAATATTCAGACAGGTGTATTTGATTTAATACAACTCCAGATTTAAGTCCTAAACTATCCCTAATCTTTAAAGCATCATAAAATTGTTCCGGAAGTCCATCAGATTCTTCTAATTTAAACTTCGAATAAGCCAAATTATCTAATACAATGGCATACAATGTTGTATTTTCTTCATATAGATTTTTCTCCTCGAGGCTTTTTTGAAAATAAAATTTGGCTTTTTTATAATTATTCATCCTTAAATTAACAAATCCGATGTTATTTAATGATGTTGCCTTTAATTGAAATTCTGACGGAATAGACTTGTTTGCAAGTGTATTAAATGCATATTGATGAAACTCGAGCGCTTTATCAAACTCTTCGCGTTCATTATATAAGATTCCTAATAAATTATAGCAGTCGTACAGCTGATCGTCTACGTTTTTTTCTTGCTTTAAAATCCTAAGTGCCTTAAAAACACTTATTTCACTTTCAAAATAATCTCCTTCATTGTACTGGAGATTTGCTTTATTTAAAAAAGTTTTGGCTAAATTATATTGGTCATTAATTTTTAAATAAACTTTTTCTGCCCTAAAATAATTCAGGAAAGCACTATCAGATATAGATTGGGTTCCGTAATAATCGCCCAGATAACTATAAGCTTTAGCCATGTGTACAGAATCTTTGGAATTTATTGATCTTTCTAAAATTAACTTTGCCGTTTTTTTATAAGACTGCCAATCATTCATGTTATAATAACGATTCGCAATTTTAAAAAGATTTACTTTATTCAGAGAGTCGTCTTTTTGGTTTATAATTATGCTGAATGCCTTTTCATTATATTGCTGTCTATACTTAAAAGGCAGATTAATGTCATTTGCTAATGATAAATAAGAAGGCAGGCTGTCCTCAGAGAAGTTTACATTTTTATCGCCCTCTATTTTTTTGGTGCAGCCCGAGAAAAGAAAGTAAAAAAAGAATAATATTACGTAGTTATTTTTCAAAAGCTTTAGGAATTTGATCAAAAATACTAAAACTTGGCGAAAAAAAAAGGCTGTCAAAAAATTGACAGCCTTTTCTTAAAATATTTATTTTTTATCTTAGTCTAATTTCACATTCATACGTAATGATTGACTATCAGCATTAAAGCTGTTTAAATGCTTAGCACTTGTTTCTGATTGAATTGCAGTTCCAGCAAAATCAGCTTTATGTCTTCCATCTCTGGTTCCGTTACCTCCTGTGTCAAAACTGATATCAATACCTTCTTGGGTAGATGAATTTGATGCTGCAGGATTTGCAAAAGAAGTTGCTGCAATTACTAAAGAAAATAGTCCGAAAGTTAAAGCTGTTTTTTTCATGTTTGAGGGATTTTAATTTGATTTGTATTTGGGGCTTAATGATTGTTTACTTGTGAATGAGGATGTAAAACTAAGCCTGAAATCAAAAAAAGTATATATGAAAAAATCAGTTTATGGTAGATCGTACCCAATTGATAGTCAATGGATACCAAATTAATGTAATCGCCTAATTATTAGACTTCTAAGTAATTTCCTGCAGAAAAATCAGAAATAATTAAATCAACATTTGATTTATAAGTTTTAGAAAAAGGAATCTTTTTCGATGAGTTTTTTATGTAACAAACTGAGTTTCCGTTATGAATTCTCGCAATGTAATTTCGATTGATAATATAACTGTTATGAATTCGAATAAACGGATACGATAAAACCTGCTCAAAATGCTTTAAAGTTTTAAAAGCGGTTATCATTTCTCCTGAATTTAAATAAATATCAGTCGAATTATTATCGGCCTGAAAATAGCTTATATCGTCGGCATTTATATAACGATAATCACCGTATGATTTAATACAGATTATAAGCGGTTTCTCGATAGTTTGACGCACGATTGTATCATTTGTTACAACAACTGGTTTTTCTTCTTTAAAATCGATAGTTTTCACGTCTTCAACTAATCGGTTTAATTTTAGAATCGTTTTTAATAAATCGACCGTAACCAGCGGTTTTAGTATATAATCGAATACACCGTATTGGATTGCATCGAGCGCCAAGTCTTTTTTTGAGGTAAGGACAATAATTCGAGGCAGTATATTTAAAAAACGATGAAGTTCGTTTATAAACAGAAGTGATAAATTACTTGGAGAATATTTAGGATCTATTTCCAAAAAAACAAGAGAAGGTCTGTATTCTAAAACCAAATGCAAACCATCCTGATAATTTGATGCCGATGCCACAAAAGTCAATTCCTGAAAACCTGCTGCAATTGTTTGGGTTTTCGAAATACTCTCTGCGTCATCATCAATAATTATATACGAATACTTTCTCAATTTTGGTTTTATTGACTTTTTACGAATATAAGAGACTTATGGTCTATTTAGATAATGATTTATCAGCAATTCGCATAAAAAATAGATGCTGCCCTTTTATTCGCAATTAAAATTACGCTTTTCATTCATTTAAACATTTCATTGTTAACATATTGCAATCAAATGTTAACACATAAGGATGAAATGCAAAAATCTCCGATGAATGACCTGATTTAAAAATTAAAAAAATCCCAAACTCCGGTTAAGGAATTTGGGATTTGTATGGTGTAATATATAAAATTTACATTTTCATCAACCAGTTTTTCATCGAAACTTCGTTTTCAATAATATCTCTTAATGCAGCTATCTTAACGCGATCTTGTTTCATTGTATCTCTATGACGAATGGTTACGGTTTCGTCTTCCAGAGTTTGATGATCTACTGTAATACAAAATGGTGTACCTAATGCATCTTGTCTTCTATAACGACGACCTACTGCATCTTTCTCATCATAAGAAACATTGAAATCCCATTTTAAATCTTCGATAATTTTTTTAGAGATTTCAGGCAATCCATCTTTTTTAACTAATGGTAAAACTGCCGCTTTTGTTGGCGCTAATACTGCCGGAAGTTTTAGAACTGTTCTTGTAGAACCATCTTCTAAAGTTTCTTCCTGCAATGATGTTGCAAAAACAGCCAGGAACATACGATCAAGACCTACAGATGTTTCAACTACATATGGCACATAGTTTTCATTTAGTTCCGGATCAAAATATTGCAGTTTTCTACCAGAATATTGTTCGTGTGCTTTTAAGTCAAAATCGGTACGAGAGTGAATACCTTCCAGTTCTTTGAAACCAAATGGGAAATTAAACTCAATATCTGCCGCAGCATTTGCGTAATGCGCTAATTTTTCGTGATCATGAAAACGGTAATTCTCTTTTCCTAATCCTAAAGATAAGTGCCAGTTTAAACGTGTTTGTTTCCAGTGTTCGTACCATTGCATTTCTTCTCCCGGACGCACGAAAAACTGCATTTCCATTTGTTCGAATTCACGCATACGGAAAATGAATTGTCTTGCTACAATTTCATTTCTAAAGGCTTTACCCGTTTGAGCAATTCCAAAAGGAACTTTCATACGACCTGATTTCTGAACATTTAAAAAGTTCACAAAAATACCCTGCGCTGTTTCCGGACGTAAATATAAATCCATTGCAGACTCTGCAGAAGCACCCAGTTTAGTACCAAACATTAAGTTGAACTGTTTTACATCTGTCCAGTTTCTAGAACCAGTTTCAGGATCAGCAATTTCAAGCTCTTCGATTAACGCTTTTACATCTTCTAAATCTCCATTCCCTAAAGAACGCCCTAAACGCTCTCTGATTTCTCTTTCTTTCGCTAAATATTCAACTACTCTGGCATTTGTAGTTACAAATTCCTCTTCGTTAAATGCATCGCCAAAACGAGCTTTTGCTTTTTCGATTTCTTTTTTAGCTTTTAGATTAATTTTTTCAGCAAAATCTTCAACTAAAACGTCAGCTCTATATCTTTTCTTAGAATCTTTATTATCAATTAACGGATCATTAAAAGCATCAACGTGGCCTGAAGCTTTCCAGGTTGTTGGATGCATTAATATTGCCGCATCAAGGCCGACAATATTCTCATTCATCTGAACCATTGATTTCCACCAATATTCACGGATATTCTTTTTTAATTCGACACCATTTTGTGCGTAATCATACACTGCACTCAATCCGTCGTAAACTTCGCTTGACGGAAAAATAAATCCGTACTCTTTTGCGTGCGAAACCACATTCTTAAATAAATCTTCTTGTTTTGCCATAGTAATGCAAAAATATAAAAAGTACTTATAAAAAAAAGAAAAATAAAAAAGATTGACTCTCAAATTTGGTTATTTTTGTAACTAAATTCTTTCTATTTGTGTTTAATTTCATAATTGATCTCTTTTTTCCTAAAGTCTGCTCCGGATGCCGCTCTGTTTTAATGACTAACGAAACGGTTTTATGCACAAACTGCCGACATGAAATGCCTCTGACGCAATACTATCTGGATTCAAATAACCAAGCTGTGAAAAAATTCTACGGCAAGTTTGAAGTCGAGCATGCATCGGCTTTTTTATATTTTAATAAAAAGGGAATTGTTCAGGAACTCATTCACAATTTAAAATACAAAGGCCACGAAGAAATTGGAACCGTTCTGGGCCGTTGGTATGCCGAAGATTTGAAAGAATTAAAACTGGAAAATCCTTTTGATGTTATTATTCCGGTGCCGCTTCATCCCAAAAAATTCAAAGAAAGAGGTTATAATCAGGTAACAACATTTGGAAAAGCTTTGTCCGAAAGTTTAAAAATTCCTTTTGATTCTTCTGTTTTGTACCGAAAGAAATATTCTAAAACACAATCTAAAAAGAATCTTTTAGGAAGATCCGAGAACATCGAAAGTATTTTTGATGCTCATATCTCAGAAGAAAATCAGAACAAACATTTTTTAATTGTAGACGATGTACTCACAACCGGCGCCACTCTCGAAGCTTGTTCCCGCGCTTTATTAAAAATTCCGGGAGCAAAAATCAGTATTGTTTGTATGGCGATGGCGAACTCTTAAATATGGGGGAAATTTCAATAAAAAAATTCCAAATTCCAACTAAGCTTAGACATTGGAATTTGGAATTTAAAATATTGGGATTTTATATTTTTTTAAATTATAAATATCTTCTTCACTGTTTTTTTATCGCCGTCTTCAATTGTAAGTAAATAAATCCCAGATGATGAACCTATTGGCAATGAAATTTCTTTACTAAAATTATCTACGTGCTCAAAAGTTTGCGAGTAAACAGATTTGCCCTGCATGTCGTGAATATAAATCTTAGCTCCGGCTTTAGACTGACTTTTAAATTCTACTGTAAAAGTCCCTCGACTTGGGTTAGGATATGGAACTGCATCTACACTTACAGGATTATCTACACCTAAGGTAAAGGTTTGATTACAGATGTTTATTGATGCCGAATTTATGGTTCCAAAGCTTCCCGCAACGGCATCACGAACTCTTAATGTCCAGTTTCCTTCCGGATTTTCGCCATTAAACATACTCAAAGCATCTATTGGAACAACAATCTGGCTTGTCGTTGTAGAACATTGTAAATTAGATCCGGAGTCATCAAATTGTAATGCTAAAGTTGAGTTGGTACTCGCACAGCCTTTGTTGAATAAACGAACTACAGTTCCCTTTGGGCTCACAATTTGAATTTCAAGATCAGAAAATCTGGCATGCGTAACATTAATAGCAACATTTACATCTGAAACTGTTCCTGTTGATGACGGAACTGCAACAGTACGGGTTGTAAATGAATTTCCGAACGGAATTGCAAAAGAGCTTCCGAAACTATAATCATTACAACTTGTTGTTGAGCTGTAGCCTATTGCAAATGTTTTACTATTTAAGGCATAATAAATATTAGCCGTTGGTTCTATTAAAATTCTGCAATATGTCGCGATATCAATAGTTTCAGGAATCAGCACCGTTTCTAAACCATCATTAGGTGTTGCTGCCGCCAAAACGATTGGAAAAGTCAAACCTCCATCTGTAGATAATTTAATATTTACAGTTGACGAACCTTGAAGTGTATTGGTATTGTTTACACTCCAGGTAATATTTTGATATGATCCTTGCTGCCAGCTTAGATTCTCTGTATTTTGAGACGTTACAGCAAATGGTCCCGCCGAAGGTGTTACGTTTACCACCATTCCATCGGTATTGGTTTGTGCTTTACCCAAAGCACCATTATCTCTTCCTGTTAAAGTAAAATTTAATGTTCTGGATATTGAGGAAACAGATTCCCAAGTAGTCGTCAATTTATTTTGAAGCACCGAAGAAAAACTCGGCATGTAACGAACCGGCGAAGTACTCGGAGCTATTGATCTAAATAATGGTCCATTTGGTTTTGTCGCATAGGCAATACTATTATCGCCAGAAGTCGATGTTGCATTATCGTTCTCTTCCCAGGTAAAAGTAAGCGTATCCCCTGTTGAAGCAGTACCTGATCCAGTTAAAATAAAGGGTGTGCTTACTGGAATCGTAAAATCAGAACCGGCATTAATCGCAGGTGGATTGTTTGTTATATCTATACTAACCGGACAGCTTTTTCCGGCAAGGTTATTTTGAATTTGAAGAATACTCGCGTATGCAAAATAATCATCAGAATTATCCTGAATATCGTAATTATCGGTTACACCGGCATATCCCATAATGGTAGAACCGCTTCCTGGCTCCACACTAACTCCGGCACCTTCTATATCATAAGAAAATGTGTGGTTTGCCCCTAATTGATGTCCTATTTCGTGAGCCACAAAATCTACATCGAATGTGTCGCCTTTTGGTATTGCATTCGACGGAGAAGTATAAGCACTTCCTTTTCCTATCACCTTAGACGGAGTAGGACTATCGCAGACACAACCTATACAACCAGCATTTCCACCGCCGCCAGAAGCACCAAATAAATGTCCGATATCATAGTTAGCTTCGCCTATTACACTTGTAAGCGTGCTTTGAACTTCTTTACTCCAAAAATCATTTCCATCTGTATCTGCAGCAGTTCCTCTGCTTGCACCAGAATATGGATCTGTCCCTGCATTGGTATAAATTACGGCATCGTTGTTGGCAATTAAAAGTAATTGTACCGCTAAGTCTTTATTTAAAATACCGTTAACTCTTGTCAAAGTTGCATTCATACCTGCCAATGCTCCTTCTTTTGTTCCTCCAAAATAAGCTGCATATTCTCCTGTACAAGATAATGCCAAACGCATTGTTTTGAAAACTTTGTTATTTGAAGTGGTTTTTGCCGTTTTTGATGTGCTTGTATTTTGCGAAACCACATCGGCTGTTTTACAAGTTAATTTAGATTTTGCTAATCTGCTTTTTGCAGAAAACAAAACGTATTCTGTTTTATTATCCGGATTTTCCTCAATAAATTCTGTAGCATTATCAGCACGGAAAACCATGGTTTGTAAACCGTTTGGCGAAAGACTAAAATGTATTTTTGCCGATTTATCGTCTAAACCATTTCCTTCGTATGCTCTAATTTCTGGATATTTTGCCTGAAGTTCCGGCTCAAAGTTTGAAGATTCCCAAACCTGAAACCTTTCTAAAACGCCTTCTGAATTGGGAATTGTAATTTGAGAACCCGAATTTTTTGCCTGTTTCGACGTTGCAGAAGAAAGTTTTGCTTTTAGAAAATCTGTGTTCAGTCGATAATACAATTTATCAGATTTATCAATACCTGCCTGTTTCTTTAAAGTGGAAACAGAACTTGATCGCTGCCACAAATCATCACTTTGGGCATGAAGTTGTACACAACAAAAGATAAACAATAAAAAAAGTAGTTGTTTTTTCATACTTACAGTGAGCTTTATAACATCAAAATTAATAGATTTAAATCAAATTCTTATATCAAAACGACAATTAACGTTTTTTAGTCGACGAATCAAATCTTTTTTTGGCAAAAGAAAGCGAATCTTCTTAAAAAATCAATTCCCCGAAGCACAAAATTTAAAATAGATAGTATAAATTTGCAGCATCTTAAATAATTTGTTTTGAAGCTCTTTCATTCTATAAACGATTTCCATTCGACCAAGAAAACAATTTTAACTCTTGGAACTTTTGATGGCGTGCATATTGGTCATAAAAAAATTCTGGAAAGAATTACTGAAAATACCGAAAACGGAAAATATGAAAGTTTAGTGCTTACTTTTTTTCCGCATCCAAGAATGGTATTGCAGGAAAAGTCAGAAATAAAACTTCTAAATACCATTTCTGAAAAAACAAAACTTTTAGAAGCTACCGGAATTGAGAATTTAGTTATCCATCCTTTTGATGAAAGTTTTTCAAGACTTACTGCCGAAGAGTTTGTGCATTCGATTTTAGTAGATCAATTTCATATTCAGAAAATCATTATTGGACACGATCATCGTTTTGGAAGAAACAGAACGGCCAATATCGACAATCTAATTGCTTTTGGTATTGAATATGGTTTTGAGGTGGAGCAAATATCAGCCGAAGAAATACAAGATGTTTCGGTTAGTTCTACCAAAATTAGAAAAGCTTTAACCGAAGGAAATATGGAATTAGCCAATGATTACTTAGGTTACGATTATTTTTTAACCGGTGAAGTGGTAAAAGGAAAACAGTTAGGAAGAACAATTGGTTTTCCTACCGCCAATATTCAAATTGAAGAAGAGTACAAACTGATTCCAAAAAATGGTGTTTATGTTGTGAAGGCTCTTATCGATAATCAGGAAGTTTTTGGAATGATGAACATTGGTTTCAACCCAACGGTAAGCGGCCAAAAACAAGCAATCGAAGTCAATCTTTTTGATTTTGATGCTGACATTTATGGCAAAAAAATTGAAGTTTCGCTGTTGCAATATCTTCGCGAAGAGCAAAAATTCGGCTCAATTGATTTATTAAAAGCGCAGTTAAATCAAGACAAACAAAATGCTTTGGCTTTTGTAAGCAAACTGCAGTAAAGCTTCAAAAACACTTTTGCCTCTTTTTAGATCATCGTAGTTATTTTTTTAGTAAATTTGATATAGAAATCTGTTTTTCAAACATTTACTATTAACTTCTTTAAAAATAACCACTATGAAATTACCTAAAGAAATAACAAACGGTTTTTTGATATTCCTCGGAATAGGCATTTATTTTTTATTGATGAATCTATTAGGTTTAGCAGATTTATTCTACCTGCGTACGCTTAATGTATTCTTTATATTTTATGGTGTAAACAGAACCATGCAGATGAATCTTCATGAAGGGGAAACAAATTTTGTGTCTAATGCGGTTTCGGCAATGGCAACTTCTGTAGTTGGTGTGGCTTTAAGCGTTTTTGGATTATTGGTTTACAGTTATGCTCGAGGCGGTGACGCTTATGTCGAAACCTTATCTAAAACTTTTATGTTTGGAGGAAATCCTTCTGTACCAACTTATTGCATCTGTTTACTTTTTGAAGGACTTGCTTCTTCGGTAATTGTAACTTTAATGATGATGCTTTATTGGAACAATAAATATGCTGCCGATTAATTTATTAGAAGAAAAATAAACATTTAAGCTCTCTAAAAATCATTAAAAACAACAATTGTTTGATTTTAGAGAGCTTCTTTTATGAAAATAATTGCCAAATATTCATTTACAAAACTGAATGTTGTTGGTTGGAAAATTTAATTACATTTGAAGCTTCAAAAAACAATGTATCCATGAGCATCATTACAAAACACAATTGGACAAAAGAAGAGATAATTGCAATCTACAATAAACCATTGATGGATTTGCTTTATGAAGCAGCCACTATTCATAGACAACAGCACGATCCAAACGTAGTTCAGGTATCTACTTTACTTTCTATAAAAACCGGCGGATGTCCAGAAGACTGCGGTTACTGTCCTCAGGCGGCCAGATATAATACTGGAGTTGAAGGAAATGATTTAATGACTGTAAGTCAGGTAAAAGCACAGGCTTTGAGAGCTAAATCTAATGGATCTTCTCGTGTTTGCATGGGAGCTGCCTGGAGAAATGTAAAAGATGGTGAAGAATTTGATCAGGTTCTGGAAATGGTTCGTACCATTAACAAACTTGATATGGAAGTTTGCTGTACTTTAGGAATGCTTACTGAAAATCAGGCACAGCGTTTGGCAGAAGCAGGTTTATATGCTTACAACCATAATTTAGATACTTCTGAAGAATATTATAAAGACGTGATTTCGACACGTGGTTTCGAAGATCGCCTAAAAACTATAGAAAACGTTCGTAAAACCAATGTTACGGTTTGCAGCGGTGGAATTATCGGGATGGGAGAAAGTATCGAAGACAGAGCCGGAATGCTTGTAGCGCTTTCGACTTTAAATCCGCAGCCAGAATCAGTTCCAATTAATGCTTTAGTAGCAGTTGAAGGAACGCCAATGGAAGAAGAAAAACCAGTTGAAATCTGGGAAATGATTCGTATGGTCGCAACAACCAGAATTGTAATGCCGGAAACTCAGGTTCGTTTGTCTGCCGGAAGAACAAATATGTCTCGCGAAGGTCAGGCTATGTGCTTTTTTGCGGGAGCAAATTCTATTTTTGCCGGAGATAAATTATTGACTACTCCAAATCCTGATGTTAATGAAGACATGAAAATGTTCGAGACTTTAGGAATGGTTGCTCAAAAACCTTTTATCAAAATAATGCAGCCTAAAACTGTTGAAGCTGCAGATTCTCAATTTGCATCATTAGGAGAAAAACCAAAATGGTCAAGACCGGGACATACAATTGAAAAAAATCTTGAGGCTTCGATCAAATCAAAAATTTAATTAAAAGAGTTAATAATTCTCGATAAATATTTTTAAATTGCTTATAACAAGAGTTATAAGCAATTTTTTTATTTATAAAAATGAAATTAAAAAAAATCGAGAGGGTTAAAAAAATCTCTAAAGCTGATTTTATTTCCCAATATGTAAAAAAACAAATTCCAGTTGTAGTTGAAGAATTAACCGAAGATTGGCCGGCTTACGAAAAATGGAAATTATCTTATATCAATAAGATTGCAGGTGATATTACTGTTCCGCTATATGATGACAGACCTGTAAATCATGAAGAAGGTTTTAATGAGGCTCATACAAAAATGAAAATGAGCGATTACATTAACTTATTAGAATCGAAACCTACTAACTATCGCATTTTTCTTTATAACTTAATGAAAGAAGTGCCATTACTAAAAAATGACTTTTTATGGCCGGATATTGGTTTGAAATTAGTCAAGCAACTGCCAATGCTCTTTTTTGGCGGAGAAAACGCAAGAGTATTTATGCATTATGATATTGATTATTCGAACATTCTGCATTTTCATTTTCATGGAGAAAAACAATGTATGCTTTTTGCACCAAATCAATCAAAATATATGTATAAGGTACCTCATGCTTTAATTTCGAGAGAAGACATTGATTTTGATAATCCGGATTATGATAAATTTCCTGCACTTAAAAATGCTGAAGGTTATATTACCAATCTTAAACACGGAGAAATGTTGTATATGCCCGAAGGTTATTGGCATTATATGAAATATTTGACTCCGGGATTTTCTATGAGTCTTCGTGCTTTTCCAAAGAACATTACCAATTTATCAAAAGCGGCGTATAATGTATTTATCATGCGCTATTTTGATATTATGATGCGAAAGTTTAAAGGTCAGAAATGGATTGATTACAAGAACGAAAAAGCGATTCAGAACACAAACGAGAATCTTCGAAAGAGTGCCTGAGGCAATTTTAAATAAAAAACCAGCTGTAGGATTTTAAACTACAGCTGGTTTTTTGTTTCTATTTTTTAATTAAAAACAATTTTCTTAGTTACGATATTTCCGTTTTCTAAACTTACTTTTAGAATCAAGACCTGATCACCAGATTGAAATTGTGAAATATGCAGCTCATTACTTTGCACTTTTTTATTGTTGTAAAGTAATTTCCCTGAGATATCAAAAATCGATACTTCTTTCATTGAATCCGCTCCTGAATTTAAATGTATACTTTTATCTTTCACTGCTGCATAAAAACTATTATTCTGATTTGTGAAATCATCAACTCCTAAAGTTCCGTTGGTATAACGCAACACAAATCTTTCGGTAAAAGTTCCTATAGCTGTGGTAAAATTATAATTACTAGTCTGCAGATTATGAATGGTCTGAGTTACTTTATCTTCAAGGTAAACAGCATGACTGCTTAAAAGACCATCAGTATGATCGATTGCTATTGTAAATTGGCCCGCAATTGCAGATCTATAACCCAATGGCACAACGTCAGATTCTTCAAAAGGCAGTGCTCTTCCTTGAATAGCTAAATTTTGGCCATCGTTTATACTGTAAAAATCCACATACGGATTCCCATTTAAAGATATTCCGTCATAATTATGATCCCATAAATTAGTTGCACCTTCGATATAGCCTACTAGTATTTGTTTGAACGCTCCTTCTGTATTAGTTAAATTCAGCCAGACTCTATGTCTTTCTAAATTTGCTTTATTACTCGCAGTTGTTTTAAAAAACTGGCTGTTATTTCCGGGAACCCGCATTGAATTTGTAAAAATAGCCGACGGATTTGCTCTTGAACATGCAAAAAATGCCTGACCAGCTGCTATATATCCTGATGGAGGGGTTTGATTTCCTGGGGTTGTTGCTCCCTGTGTGCCACCCGTCATATTGTAAATTGCATAATCAGCAGTATTATATTTGAATGTTCCTGTACCACCATTTGCTGGCGGCGTGTTATGAGTCCAGAAGTACAGAGTCCCGTAAATATTATCTGTATTGTCAGAAATAAACTGATCTGCATATAATGCTGACGGATAAGGATTCCCTATTAAATGCCATAAATCCGGCCCTACAAAATTCACGGTGACATTACCATTATTTGGAACTCCAACGAATGTAGCTATTTGAGTTCCTGGAGTAACAATGTCAAAATTCTGCGGCCCTCTAACGCTGTATCCCTGACCAGGAGCCATTGGCAGAATTCCGTTATAACTAATCACCCAGCCAGAATTTGGATTATAGCTAGTGTATTTATCAGCTAAAGTATTGGGAGATAAATCGTGCAAAGTATATACTGGCGTACGAACAACTGGTGACGACCAGTACGTATAATCATATCGGCGCGTTGAAGTATTTCGTTTGTATGTAATGTTTCCTGAATTTACTGCATTAGTGGTCTGCAGCAAACTTGAGTTATTTTCAAAAGTTAAAGCTCCTCCATTATTTGTAACAGCATTTGTAATTGTTAAGGTATGATTCGAATTTACGGTAACATTTACACCTGGATCTACAAGACAAGAACAACCGCTTAAGTTACCTGTGGTAGAATAATTCCCTGAAAACCGAATAGCATCTGTTATTACAGGTTCACTTCCTTTCGACCAGGCAGTTCCATTCCAGGTATTTGTCACCGGAGCAAAAATTTCAATTCCGGCAGTAGGTGCCGAAGGACAAGTTGAAATTTGTTCAACGGTAAAGGTATAGACTCCCGCTGCCAGATTAGTTACTGTAAAACTTGTTCCTGTACCTGTATAGGTTTGCTGTACTGTACCATTACTTTGGGTGATTGTCCAAGTTACTGATGGAATCAAACCGTTTAATGTTATACTTCCCGTAGGAG
This sequence comes from Flavobacterium sp. GW821-FHT12A05, assembly GCF_058807735.1. Lineage (NCBI taxonomy): Bacteria > Pseudomonadati > Bacteroidota > Flavobacteriia > Flavobacteriales > Flavobacteriaceae > Flavobacterium > Flavobacterium sp. GW821-FHT12A05. The sequence continues at coordinate 339,981 of NZ_JBXAQY010000007.1, forward strand.
TGACACAAGTTGGCTGTACAACTGTTCCAGGAACTGGTGCTGTTGGTTTAGGATTAACCACTATACTTGCCGAACCTCCTGTAAATCCTGTACTTCGAATACAAGAGTTTGCATCAGTAACTGAAACTAAAGCATAAGTGGTCGTTGTAGTAACTGGAGTTGTAAATGTGTTAAAAGGAGTTCCGCTTGAAACGCCTGTCGCAGTTCGATTGGTTCCGCCGTTTTCTGTATAAATAACCGTAAAAGGCCCCACGCCAGAGGTAGCTGTAAAAGTTAACTGCCCAGAACCTGTTGCACAAAATGGACCGTTGGCGGTTAAATTTCCTTGTGGAAGCGGATTAACGGTTATTGTTGCCGAACCTCCTGTAAATCCTGTGCTTCGAATACAGGAATGTGAATCGGTAACTGAAACCAAAGTATAAGCTGTAGTTACAGTAACTGGATTAGTTGCAGCATTGAAAGGAGTTCCACTGGTAACATTTGTTGCTGTTTGATTCGCTCCGCCGTTTTCTTTATAAATAACTGTAAAAGGTCCAGTACCTGCAGATGCGGTAAATGTTAATTGTCCAGAACCTGTTGCACAAAACGGACCATTAGCGGTTAAACTTCCCTGTGGAAGTGCATTAACAGTAATTGTTGCCGAACCTCCTGTAAATCCAGTACTTCGAATACAGGAATTTGCATCAGTTACTGAAACTATAGCATAAGTGGTCGTCGAAGTAACCGGAGTTGTAAACGTCGCAAAAGCAGTTCCGCTTATAACGCCTGAAGCAGTACGATTTGTTCCTCCGTTTTCTGTATAAATAACCGTAAAAGGTCCGACTCCCGAAGTAGCGG
>NZ_JBXAQY010000007.1:340915-341534 GCF_058807735.1 Flavobacterium sp. GW821-FHT12A05
TTTCTTTATAAATAACTGTAAAAGGTCCAGTACCTGCAGATGCTGTAAAAGTTAATTGCCCTGTGCCTGTTGCACAAAAAGGCCCATTGGCGCTTAAACTTCCTTGTGGTAATGGATTAACGGTTATTGTTGCTGAACCTGATGTAAATCCCGTACTTCGAATACAAGAGTTTGCATCAGTAAGTGAAACTAAAGTGTAAACCGTAGTGGCTGTAACCGGATTAGTTGCAGCATTGAAAGGAGTTCCACTGGCAACGTTTGTTGCTGTTTGATTCGCTCCGCCGTTTTCTTTGTAGATAATAGTAAAAGGCCCAGTACCTGCCGATGCTGTAAAAGTTAACTGTCCAGTACCCGTTGCACAAAACGGGCCGTTGGCGGTTAAGCTTCCTTGCGGTAATGGATTAACGGTAATCGTTGCTGAACCTGATGTAAATCCCGTACTTCGAATACAAGAGTTTGCATCAGTAACTGAAACTAAAGTGTAAGCTGTAGTTGCCGTAACTGGATTAGTTGCGGCATTAAAAGCAGTTCCGCTGATAACATTTGTTGCTGTTTGATTCGCTCCGCCGTTTTCTTTGTAGATAATAGTAAAAGGCCCAGTACCTGCCGATGCTGTAAA
>NZ_JBXAQY010000007.1:341632-470025 GCF_058807735.1 Flavobacterium sp. GW821-FHT12A05
AAAGTTAACTGTCCAGTACCCGTTGCACAAAACGGGCCATTGGCCGTTAAGCTTCCTTGCGGTAATGGATTAACGGTAATCGTTGCTGAACCTCCAGTAAATCCTGTGCTTCTAATACAGGTATTTGCATCGGTAACAGAAACTATAGCATACGTGGTGGTCGAAGTAACTGGAGTTGTAAAAGTAGCGAAAGGCGTTCCGCTGACAACTCCTGAAGCAGTACGATTTGTTCCTCCGTTTTCTGTATAAATAACCGTAAAAGGTCCGACTCCGGAAGTAGCTGTAAAAGTTAATAGTCCAGAACCTGTTGCACAAAACGGGCCGTTGGCTGTTAAACTTCCTTGTGGAAGTGGATTAACTGTTATTGTCACTGGAGTGGAGTTAACGGCTGTACAAGTTCCACTTTGAATTACAGCTCTAAATTGAGTTGTTTGTGTAAGTGCCCCAGAAGTATAAGTCGCAATTGTATTTGTGATAGGTGTAATATCAGAAACGAAAGAATCTGTTGATGATTCCCATCTTAAAACCGATCCTGTATGACCAGTCAAAGTTAACAAACCGCTTGTCAAACCTGAGCAAACTGATTTACTTGTACCAACTGATCCGCCCACGGATGGAGGCGAAACAGTTACATTTGATGCTCCAACTGTTACACTATTTGTACAAACGCCTGATGCCAAACCTGTAACAGTTATTGTACTTGTTCCCGAAGTGGTTAAACCAACAACATCAAAATCTCCTGAACCAGCTCCAGTTACTGTCATCGCTGCAGTTAAACCAGTTCCTGTTGGATTAGTGCGATTATAAGTTACTACGTATACTCCTATTGGAAGTGTAGTACCTGTGAGTCTTAGTTTGGCCGTTCCTACTGAAGTACAAGCATTTATTAATGTCTGAAGATTATTTACACTATAAGTCGGACAAGTATAGGTTACATTAACCTGACCCGCGGCACCGTTTCCTCCAAGCTGTGCAGGTGATCCGGACAAATGCAATCCGCCACTTCCACCACCGCCCGGAGCAGTCCCCGGCTGTCCCGGACCAACAGCTAAAAGTACACTGCCCGCAGACGGCCCTCCTGCACCACCACCTGTACCGCCTCCTTTTCCTCCAGCTCCTGATCCAGCCAAAAGATTAAGCAAAGCAGTAGCTCCTGCACCACCATCTCCTCCTGCTGTTGTTGTAATAGAACCTTTTGAAATTGTTGCCGAACCACCCGCGCCTCCTGCAGGGCTACCTCCTGTGGAATTAACGGGTCCACCACTACCCCCAGCAGCCAAGAAAACGGTATCATAACCTTGAATATAAGAATTTCCACCGTTCCCTCCTGATCCTGTAGTTGCTACAGTAGTCTGAGCTACTTTAACATTCAACGTTGCACCAGCAGTAACAGATATAACGCCTTTAGCATAAGCTCCACCGCCTCCACCTGCACCACTTCTTCCTGTTAAAGCTGTAGAAGCACTTGCTCCTCCACCGGCTCCTCCACCGCCCCAGCCTTCTACATTCATGGTGAGAACTCCAGCAGGAACTAATATAGTACCATCAGCAGTGAAAGGCGGATGCTGTGCCCACATTGAAAAACAAGCAAAGAAGAATAAAAGGGAAAGTTTTGTCTTAGAACACGAAATTTTAGAATAAAACTTCAATTGAGAAAAACGAAAAATTAAAAATTGAGGTAAAATCAACGAGGCAGGTAATTTTTTTTTCATCGTACTATTTTTTAAAATTGATAGAAAAGACTCAAAATCAAATAACTCTGATTGGCTGGAATTCTAAATACCGGAAAAAATAAATTTTGACTGCAGAAAACAATCTGTAATACAAAACCAAAAAAATATGTAAATGCTTTAATAGTGGTATTTAAAAAAGGCAATCAATATTCTTGGCTGATAAAAAAATAAAATACATTTTCATTTTATAGGGGTTAATAAAAATGCATTTCAACGGCTTTTAAGTGCGTTTGTCGAATGATTATTACAACAAGGTACGATTTTATTTACATTGTAGTTGATTCTGTGAGTTAAAAGTTAGAATTTTAACACTTTCTTTATCAATTAGCTGCTTTTATAACAGTAATTGTTAAAGTAGTAAAACATCAGCAAAAACAAGGCTTTGTGAAAGAAAATACGGTCAATTTTTAATATGAAGTACAAAAAAACAAGATATAAATTTCTATCTGGTTTTTACTTTTTCTATCGCTTTATTTATTAAAAAATAATCTTTTTTACCTTTGTATTATTACTTTCTGAGACAATCTTTACTATCAAAATCTGTTTTTCTGACTTCAAATTTGAAATTTGTAAGTCATTTGAATTAAGATCTTTATTTTCATAAAGTAATTGACCTCCAATATCAAAAATAAAAACTTCTCTAAGATTTTCTTTTAAAGCTTTTATGCTGATTATTTTATTTTTAATGGAAACTAAAACTCCATCCGAAGAATTTTGAAAATCCGAAACCTTCAAATTCTCATTTTGAAAGTAGAGTTCAAACCTCTCTAAAAAATCTCCTGCTTGACTATTAAAAGTATAATCGGACAATCGTAAATCATGAACAACATTCTTCTGCTTATCATATAAATAAATTTCTTTTTTAGTCATTTCACCATCTCCATGATCAATAGAAATGGTAAAATCATCTCTTTCGGAAATTCTGTAACCCAAGGGTATTCTATCAGACTCTTGAAAAGGCAATGCCCGTCCTTGAATTACTAATTTTTTATCTTCTGCGATACTATAAAAATCGGCATTTTGATTTGCGTTCATTGATTCAGCATCGTATCGCATATCGTAAGAATTTGTCGCTCCGTTTAGATAACCAATTAGAATTTGCTTAAAAACGCCGATTTCGTTAGTAAGATTGAGCCAAATTCGATGTTTCTCTAATTGTTTTGCATTTTTAGAATTCTCAATTTTTGCAGGTTTATAAAAAGCATTATTCCTGTCTATAATTCTCATACTATTATTAAACTCAATAGATTCAGAAGAAGTACTTTTTACAAAAAAAGCTTGCCCCGATGCAATTTTACCATCTGGAGGAAGCTCATCTTCATTTGCTGAACGAGCTTTAGTACTAATACCGCCAACTAAATTATAAACAGCATAATCATCTGAACTGTATTTTAGATTTGCTATTGGTGTATTGTGCGTCCAGAAATATAATGCACCTGTTATTTTAGATTCATTTACATTTAGAAAAATATCGGCATCAATGGCTGAAGGATATGGATTGCCAATTAAGCTGAATAAATCGGCTTCTACTGGATTGATTTCTACTTTTCCGTTGTTAGGTATTCCTTTAAAAACTCCTTCGAAGACAGATCGTTCTGTTATAGAATAATCCTGCGGACCTCTTATTGAATATCCTTTGCCAACAATCATTGAATTGAATGGAGACTCTATATTCCATTTTTTTAATCCAGTGTTATAAGATGTATATTTATCTGATAAAGTATTGGGAGAAAAATCGATTAATTTTTGATTGCCAACAGGCGATGACCAATAGGTATAATCGTATCTGACGATTGGCTTTGTTTTTCGCTTAAGATGAATAATCCCGGTATTTACCAAATCATCATCTGACTGATATAAACTTGCTCCATCTTCTAAAACAAGAGTTCCTAACCCAGAATAAGAGAATTCAATTCCTAATGTATTCTGGCTTAAAAGTGTCACTATTTTACCTTCGTCTATACTGCAGCTGCACACATTTGAAGAAGCTAAATTTGGAAAATCTGCTTTAAAAAACACTTCTTTTCCTCCCGAAGGATAACCATTCGTCCATGAAGAACCATTCCATGTTGTTGATTCCAAGCAAAGTTTTAAACGTGCTATTTTATGTTTGGAAATTCCCGCAACCGAATTAAAATCTCCTCCAATCATGAGTCTATAATCAGATGTAAAACTTAATGTATAAAGATTCTTGTTTAGATGAGCATCAAAAGAGGCGTCAAAATCTCCGGTTTTCAAAAGTCTAATGAATCTTAATACTGCATTATTTTTGTAAGTTCCTGAAAATGTTCCTCCAACCAGAATACGATCATCGGGCTGTACTAAGATCGCGCGCACATCTCCTTTGCTAAATCCGGTTCCGGAATCGAAACTTGAATCTAAGTTTCCATTGGTATTTAAACGAACAATTCGCTTTTGTGAAGTATTATTAAAAGTTGTAAAAGCACCTCCCACTATTATCTTCTGATCAGATTGTAATGCCAGCGAATAAACTGTATTATTAAAGCCTGTTCCAATATTAAAACTGGTGTCAATGCTTCCATCTGAATTTAATCTCACTAAACGAGAATAGTCCTTATTATCATTAAATTTTGAAAATTTTCCTCCCAACAAAATCTTACCATCGGGTTGAATTAAAATACATTGAATAGCAGCATCGGTTTCAAGATTAGCATTAAAGGACAAATCACGCGATCCGTCTGGAAATAATCTAACAATTTTCGCAAGAGCATTCACATTATTATAGCGAGAAAAACTTCCGGCAACGATAATTTTCTGATCAGGTTGAACAGCCATTGTATAAACCGTGCCATTGAATCCAGAACCACTATTAAAACTGTTGTCAATAGCGCCATTTGCAAAAATCCTCACAATTCTACTATATGCCCCATTATTATATTTTGTAAAACTGCCTGCAAAAACAATTTTATCATCTGTTTGTTTAACTGCTGTTTCTACGGAATTATTAACTCCAACTTGTCCTGTATTAAAGCTATTGTCGAGAGTTCCATCTTCTAGAAGTCTGGCGATTCTGGAAACGGGAATATTATTGTATTTGGTAAATTTCCCAAAAACCATTTCTTTTTTATCTTCTAAAGAAATAATCTTTAAAACAGCATTATCAAATCCCACTCCGGCTGATAAATAACTAATATCCAATTCTCCATTGGCATATACTTTTGCAAGCCGACCTTGGTTTTGTCCGTCAAAAGTAGAGAATGAACCACCCATAAACCATGATCCTTCTGAATCTTGAGTAAGAGCTAAAACGGAATTATTTCCTGGTCCTAAATCTGTTTCAAAATTACTATTTATGGTTCCGTCAGAATTTAGCAAAACTACCCTGTTTACATTTTCATCATTATAAAACCCAGTAAAAGATCCACCGACCATTATATTACCTATTTTATCCAGCTTGATAATTTGTACTGCACCTTTTGTAAAACCAGCTCCTGAAAAAGTTGTATCACGCGAACCGTCTTCATTAAGGCGGATAATTCTGTTTGCTTCGCTGCCGTTGAAAAACGTAAAGCTTCCTCCCAAGATAATTTTGTTATCTGACTGTATCTCGATTGCATTCACATTATCATTAAAACCTTCTCCAATGTTAAACGTTGAATCAATACTTCCGTCAGAGTTTAATCGTACTATTTTATTCGTGGGAAATCCGTTGAATGAAGTAAAATTCCCTGTAATTAAAATTTTCCCATTGTTTAATATTCTTGCATTCGTAATATTTACAGAAGAACCGGAACCAGTTATAAAAGAAGAATCTAAAGCCCCGTTTGGCAATATTCGTGCTATACGATTTACGGTAACATTATTATATTTTGTAAAACTTCCAACAATTATTATTTTTCCATCTGGCTGTGTTACGATATCGTAGATAATTCCTGTAGGAGCACCTATTGAAGTATTAAATGAAGAGTCATGTGTTCCATCGTTATTCAGCCGAATAAGTCTGCCGGCACTGTTTCCGTTGTAAGCTGTGAAATTACCTGCAGCAATAATTTTACCATCTGGCAGTAAATCGCAAGTATACACATTTCCGTTAAAACCTGTACCTGTGTTAAAGGTATCATCGATTGAACCATCAGGATCTAAACGAGTTATATGAGAAGACAAATTTCCGTTGAGACTTAAATAATCTCCTCCAACAAGAAGTTTTTGATCTGACTGCAAAATGAGGGTGCGGCCAATACCGTCAAAACCATCACCTTTTAAACCATCATCAATTGGATTAAATGTTATATCAACTTTACCTTGCTGCGAAAAAACAGGCATTGAAAAAGGCAAAACAAGAAGAACGAGCGAGTAAAGTAAATTTTTTATCAAAACGGCAGATATTTATTTGTAAGAATTAACCGAAATTAAATATCTTTTGAAGAAACTACAATACCCACTTTCAGTGATTTTTTGGGAAATAAAAAAAATCCATTTATCATTACGACAAATGGATTTTTTTATGTTGTTGAAGAAAGTCTTTTATTTAAAGATTACTTTTCTGGTAACTTCGGCATTGTTTTCAAGGGTTACTTTTACCAGTAACACCTGATCTGCTGCCTGCAGGTTTGAAATCGAAAGTTCAGTACTGCCGACTTTCTTTTTGTTGAAAATTAGTTTTCCTGTAATGTCGAAAACAGTAACGTCTTTAATGTTTTCTTTTGAAGAAGTTATTCTGATTACCTTGTCTTTTACAGAAACCAAAAGTCCGTCTTTTACATTTTCGAAATCACCCGTTCCAAGTGTTTTATTCGTATAACGAAGCGTGAAACGATCTTTAAATGTTCCTATTTCGGTTTTAAAGTTATAATCTCCGGCTTTTAAATCGTAAATAACACCTGTTTTTTTATCTTCCAGATACACTTCCTGACTGTTGAAAAGTCCGTCAACATGGTCAATCGAGATTTTGAAATCGCCTGCAATTGTTGTTTTATATCCAAGCGGAATAACATCGCTGTTTTCAAAAGGAAGTGCACGTCCCTGAATCGATAATGGTGTGTTTTCGTTAATACTATAAAAATCTACATAAGTATTTCCGTTAAAACCAACCGCATCATAATTCTGATCCCAGCTGTTTGAAGCTCCTTCTATATAACCTACTAACATTTGTTTGAAGGCTCCCTCAGCATTTGTAAAGTTCAGCCAAATACGGTTTCTTTCCAATGCGTCGCTTTTTGCTGTTTTATAGAAATTATCATTACTGCCTCCAACTCTCATGCTGTTTGTAAAAGTGATGCTGTTAGTTGTCGGGGCGGCAAAGAAACCTTGTCCGGCTGCGATGAATCCGGTTGGTCCGGTTGGATCACCACCGCTTGCAAGAGGTCCAGATAAATTAATCGAAGCATAATCTGCAGAAGCATATTTGTATTTGTTTCCTGATCCGCCGTTAGAAGGAGGTGTATTATGTGTCCAGAAATAAATTGTTCCAATATTGGTGTCTGTAATAAGCTGCGTAGTGCTTATCGCCGATGGATATGGATTTCCAAGTAAATTGAATTTGTCCTTTACTGTAGTTTTTGGAACATCTCCATTGTTAGGCACTCCAATAAATGATGCTGTTTGTATTCCAGGGGTCACAATGTCAAAATTTTGTGGTCCTCTCACACTGTATCCCTCACCGGGAATCATTGTTTTTCCGCCTCCATAGTGAATCGCCCAGCTTCCTCCAGTGGCATCGTAGCTTGTATATTTATCAGCAAGTGTATTTGGCGACATACTGTGTAGTGTAAAGTTTGATCCCAGTGTTAATGGCGATGACCAATAAGTATAATCATAACGACGAACACTTGTTTCTCTTATGTAGGTAATATTTCCAGAGTTAACTGCATTCTTGTTAGACTGCATTAAACTTGAGTTATTATTGAAAATTAATGATCCTCCAGCATTAACGGTTACTTCATTAGTGATGTTTAATGTTTTGTTTGAGTTAACAGTCAATACTCCACCTGAATTTATTGAGACTGTGTGTGCGTAAAAATTCGGAGCAACGCCATCAATAATCGGCTGCTTTCCTGTAACTGGTATTACAACACAATCCGTTTGTACTGGAACTCCGTTTGGTGTCCAGTTTGCTGGATTACTCCAGCTTGTGTCTACTAAACCGTTCCATTGTTTTGATGTAGCGGTATTAATTGTTACTGATGCAGCACTTGATATACAACCTGTACTGATATTTTTAGCTGTTACATTATATGTTGTTGGCGCAAGTGATGGAAAAATTCCGTTTGTATTAGAATAATCCAAACCGTCAATACTATATCCATATCCACTAACCGGACTAGAAACAGTAATTGTACCTGTATTATTTGCGCATGTTGGTTGTGTAGTTACGGTTGCTGTTGGTGTTGCCGGTCCAGAGATTATATTGATTGTTCCTCCAAGACTTACTAATGCACATGGAGATAACTGTCCTACAGTTTCAACAGTATAATTTACAGTTGCTGTTGCATTACCACTTATTGTTACTGTTTTTGCACCAGAATTTTTAACAGCATTTAGTCCTGTTGGCAGGCCTGAGACAGTTACATCTGTTGCTCCTCCACCCCACGTATAAACAATATTTGTAATAGTTGCTCCAGAACATATATTTTGGCTTGATGTCCCACTGCTTAATGTCAATGTAACAGTTGGATTTGTTGTAATAGAAACAGGAGTACTGCTATTAACACAAGTTCCATTATAAGCAGCTGAAACATTTCGTCTATAATAAGTAATGTTTTGAACTGTATTTCCTGTTATTGGAGCTGGTGTATAATCTTCGCTATTTATTCCTGTACCAGTTGTAACATCTGCCCAGCTTCCAGCATTAGAAGGAGTCGTTGTTGACTGCCATTGAAATTTTATTGTTGGATTTATTTCTGTTCCAACATATTGATAAGACGATCCATCAATAACACCTGGAGTGCCTCCGCTGCAAACAACTGCTGGCGTTGTTGCTGCGATTGTGTTGGTAGACGCGTTAAATGAAGTCATACTAAATTCAATAATATTTCCGCCTCCATTTTCATAATAATCTAACACTAAATTATTGTTACCTGTAAGGTTGATTAATAAATTGTCAAATGTAGTAGGTGCTTGTTCTCCCCATCTTTCAAAAACTAATACGCCATCTACATATAATCGAGCGCCATCATCTGTTCTAATTTTAACTAAATAACAACCAGATTTGGTTGATTTCATTCTATAACGAACTGCAAATTGTTGAGTACGTATAGAAGCTCTTTGAACACCATTTGAAAAAACTGGAAAACAAACATCTTCACCACCAAAATCTTGTGCAATAGATTCTGATGTTTCATCATAATATCCAGCATATTCTGTACTTGAAAAAGGAGTTGTTGTATCTACTGAAGCAGGTGAAGGAGCACCTCCTGGAGGTAATGTAGAACTTGTCCAATTATAAATATGTCCTCTCCATCTATTATCTGCTGTTCCTGCTGCTAATTGATTATCTAATGAGTTTCCAACTGAGTTTACAGAAAATGTAATACCGCTTACTCCTGTTGTTCCATTATTCGTACAACTTCCTGTAGATAAAACAACTTTTATTTGTCCAGAAAATGGAGCCAACCAATTTGTGATAGAAGTACCACTAGGTCCATTAGCGCTTACCAATGGGGTTAAACTGCTGCTGGAATGATCTAAAATACTTAAATTTTCACTTACTCCACTAGCGGTAAATGCATCTCCAACCTGAAAATTATATCTATATCCCTGAACAATATTTACTAAAGCATATTGACCTGCATTTAAAGTCGCAGTTGTTTGAGAGTTATCAATACAAGGTATATATGTTCCAACAGAATTAGAAGGAGCTAAGGCATTAATTACAAAATTAGTTTCAGCTCTTGTACAATAATTCCCATAGGATGCATAAAATTTATAAGTTCCTGCTGGACTTGAAGTTGTAACTCCTGAGCCGGGAACTCCAACAGGGTTAAAAGATGCTCCTGTTCCTAATACAGCGCCACCAGCTGCATTTGCATACCAATTTATTGTTGGTGTTAATATAATTTGTCCCCCAGATACTGGTGTTGTAACTGTCCATATATAGTTTCCACTGTAAGTTCCTGTAGTTCCATAAGTTGTTGAAATAAGAGTATAAGTCACGCCTGCTGTAAAATTTGCAGTCATTCGCGGTTCTGTCTGTGCACCGCCATCGTCGTCGTCGTCGGCAATCCACGTACCGCCTGAACAAGTTCCTGGTATAAGTGCCCCGGAATATATATATGCCAACCCATCATAAGATCCATTTTCACTCATTTTGAAAGTATAAGATCCGGAAGTATTTACTGTAAATGTGGTAGCAGTATAGTTTCTAGTCGCTCCATTTGGTGCATAGTCACATCCAGAGTGTGGTTCATCTTCCGCTTTGTTTCTTACTGCGATTGGGTCAGTAGCGGCATTCCAAGCGCCTGAAAATGTGTTTGATGAGGCCTGTAATGATCCTGACTCACCAAAACATACCGATGTTCCTGTTGTAATTGGTGTAATTGCTGTGGGTAGTGTATAAGTAATCCTTATTTGACCAGCTCCTCCAGCTCCTCCTGATCGATTACCTCGAGCTCCACTTCCTCCTCCTCCTGGATTCGATCCTGAATTTCCATTATTTGTATTGCCTACGCCTGTAGCCCCTGCTCCACCATCTAGTACTGCAGCTCCTCCGATATTATTATTTGTTGAATTTCCTGATCCACTACTTCCAGCACTTCCTCCTCCTCCTCCAGAATTATTTGAGGTTGGATTTCCTCCTCCTCCTCCATAAAAACTACTTAAAAAACCTGCTGTGTTACCTGTAGTCACGGCGGCAGCTCCAGCTCCCGTCCCGCCAGTAAGTGATCCTCGTGTCCCTCCAGCTCCACCTACCGCAGTAAATGAACCAAATTGACTGCTGTTTCCATTACCACCGTTGCTACTTGTGCTTCCTGCTGTTCCACCTTGTCCAACGGTATAAGACACAGATGTCCCAGTTACAGTATAATTATATTTTGCGTAAGCTCCGCCGGAACCTCCTCCTCCTGATATACCGGAAAAATTACTTCCGCCGCCGCCGCCGCCAGATCCCCATAATTCTACAGTAAGCGAAGTTACACCACAAGGAATTGTAAAAGTTCCTGCACCTGTAGTAGTAATTGTTCTTGTTATCGTTTGTGCGAAAGAAAATAACGAAATTGCAAAAAGGAATAAACTGAAAAGTAGTTTTCTAATCATATAGGCGTGGTATTAAATTTGTTTTTGGGCATTTAACTCAAATAAAAAAAGTAGAATTTCGTTATTTATGAAACTTGTTTTTTTAATAGTTAAACTGTTAAAAATGTTGTTAGTAACTGTTTAATCTATTAAACAATTTAACGAACAGAATTTACGGACAAAACTATTACAAATTGGAATAAAAAACAACACTCTGTCAAACGGTTTTTAAGAAAAGTAAATATTTTATCATAATATTTAACAGTTAATTGTCTATTTTTAGCAATTAAAGTTAAAAAGAAAGAAAAAAGCCATGAATTTATTTTGCACTCCAAAAGAAGCTTTACAGAAATTAGAGCATTTTTGCGCTTATCAGGAGCGTTGTCATGACGAAGTTGTCTCAAAACTTTACAGTTTAAAAATGACAGCAGATGAAATTGATTCAATTGTAGTTCAGCTTATTGAAGGAAATTTTTTAAACGAAACTCGATTTGCCTGCAGTTTTGCCAGAGGCAAACATCGGATGAAATATTGGGGGAAAATTAGAATTACAAATGAATTAAAAGCCCGCCATATTTCTTCAACAAATATTACACTTGCTTTAAAAGAAATTTCAGCTGAGGAATATTTCGAAACTTTCGAAAATCTTTCAGAAAGAGGATGGAATTCTATTCACGAACAGAATGCTTTAAAAAAGCGCAAAAAATTCTGCGATTACATGCTTCGTCGCGGTTACGAAAGTGATTTGGTCTATGAAAAAGTTAAAGAATTAGAACAAAAATTAGAATAAAAAAACAACTCTGAAAATCTCTTTCAAGTTTGCTTTTCATAGAGAAAAATATTTCTCTAAATCATCCTAAATCTCTTACGGAATAATAAATAACTCCTAGTTGTAAAATATCGCTTTTCTGCGGATTTTTTACAAAATCAGACGTTTTTTCGATTATTCCTTCGAAAAAACTATTCAAAATTCCCTTATATTACGGATTTTTCTTATTTTTTAAAGACTTGTTTTATAAGAAATTCCACAGATAGTCCATTTTTAGAATGTATTTCATCGATTATTTTATCAGTTTATCGATTATATAGTGGTTATAAAAACCGCGATAAAATCAAACACGTAGATGTATCTATATTTGCTCGGTTCGAAAAACTATGCCAGCATAACAATCTGATAGAAAAACATCTAGTATGAAAAAAACTCTACTCTTATTTTTATTTTTATTGCCTTTTTTGGGAATTGCGCAAAATATCGATTTTGTACAATGGAATGGTTCAACGGATTTGGCTCCAACTATTTTAAACAATTACATAGTTGCAAGTAATGTTACTGGAGCAGGTTTTTCAAACGGTAATCCAACCCCAACTTATGATGGAATTGAAGGTACTAATTGGCCAACAGGAGGAATAAACCTAGGACGCTATTTTCAAATAACATTAAACCCTATTTTAGATGGTCGAATTGTGTTAAATGAAATTTTATTTAATTACAAAGGAAACTCAGCAGGATATCAGATTCGTTATTCTAAGCAGGCCGATTTTTCTTCCCCAGTTACAATAGCTAATGTAACCGGAGCAGCAACAAATGACACTTCTACTCCTGGAAATTTATCAGGATTGAATATAGCACTCAATGCGGGCGAAAGAATATACATTCGTTTTTACGCTTACAATGGTGGAGGAACTTGGAAGTTAATGAATAATAACCTTTTAAAGCTTAGAGGGACTATCGTACAAAATCCATCTCCAATGAATGGAACCTACATTGTAGGAAGTGCAGCGACAGCAAGTTTTCCAACTCTTACCAGTACCGTTAGAGCATTAAACGCGGTGGGAGTTTCCGGAGCGGTTAATTTATTATTAGATAATACTAACTACAATATTTCTACAGGCGAAACTTTTCCATTAGTAATTACTCCTTACACAGGAAATACAAATTACAAAGTAACTTTTAGACCTAATACAAACAGAACGGTTACTATTGAATCTACTAACTCGCCATCTTATACTTCAACACCGGCTGTATTTAAACTTAATGGTGTCGATAATGTAGTTTTTGATGGAAGTAACAATGGAACAACAACTAAAAACCTAACCATTTACAATAATAACCCTATAAATCCAAAGAAATCTGTTATCTGGATTGCCAGCGAAAACAGCACAAATGGAGCTTCAAATAATGAAATAAAAAACTTAATTTTAAGACAATACTATCGTGATGATAATATTTCAGTAGGAGTATTTGGGGGTGGAACTAGTGATGTTGGAAGCGATGCAGAAGCTGCAAATTCAAACAATATAATACAAAATGTAACTTTTACAAAAGTTGGCCAAGCAGTATATTCCACAGGATCAGCATCTGCACTTTCATCTAACTGGAAAATACAGAATAACACAATTGGCGGAACAACAACAGCAGATAAGCCATTTGTAGGTATTTATCTTTCAAACATGAAAGACTATGAGATTTCCGGAAATACAATTAATGGGGTCGAAAAAAACACAACTGGCTATAGTCCGTTACACTCAGGAATAATCATTACGGGCTCAAGTAATGGGACAATTTCAAAAAACAAAATTAACGACATCAACAATAGCGTTGGAAACAGTTATTGTGCTGGAATTTATATAAATAGTAATAATAACAGTATTTATAATAATATCATTAGCAATGTTGTTTCTTCAAATATTGGACATGGTATTTATTTAAATTCTGGAGATAATAACAAGATCTATTACAATACTGTTGTAATGAATAATAATTCAAATCCAACAGGATCTTCATGTCTTTATATTGCCAATGGTACTAATGTTGCAATTAAAAACAATATTTTTTATAGCTCACAGACAAATGGTACGCAATATTTAATAAATTCAGATATTGCTCAAAGTGCCATAACAGATTTCAATAACAATGCCTACTATTTATCGACAACTACGTCTAAATTTCAAAATAGATTATCTACTGGCTCTTACACTGATTTAACATCTTGGACAGGGGCAATTACTGCTCCAAAAGAAAGAAGCTCTATTGTTGTTGAACCAAAGTTTATTTCGCCAACTGATTTCCATTTAGCTCAAAATACCACAAATTCTGGTATACATGCAAAAGGAGCGCCAATAATTGGTATTACTATTACCACCGATATCGACGATGAAATCAGAAGTACAACAACACCAGATATGGGTGCTGATGAAATTATTATATGCGAGCAAGGAGATCAAACTTCATTTGGTACAAACTCATGGATTGGTTACGTGTATAAATGGACTGGCAACAATGCTCCAAATCCAGCATTAAACGATACTCCTGCAAGCGCAACAAATGTTTTTATAGGAAATGTGACGGAACCAGCACAATTTGACAGAAATGTTGGCGCAGGTGCGGTTAGAGGCGTAACAACTAATATTTGTGGAACTCCGCCCGTAGATAATTTTTTCGTTCGTTATAAAATGAAAACTACTACAGCTGCAGGTGTTTATAATTTTACGGTTGCTGGAGATGATGGTATTAGACTTTATATAGACGGAACACTTGTGGTTGGTCGTTGGAATGATCATAGTTACCTTGCAGATGCTGTACAATATACTTTAACAGCTGCTTCTCATGAGTTTGTTTTAGAATATTACGAAAATGCCGGATCTGCTCGTGCAACTATTTCATACGGAATTGTACAGGGAGATCAAAATCTTCCTTACGGAAATAAAGTTTGGAATGTTTATGGGTTTACACAGAATAACTTAGCACTTGAAAACATAAAATCTAGTTATGCGGGAAGTTATGTTGATTCCAACTTAAATGTAGATACACAAACATTTTGGAATAAAACACAGTCACCATCAAGTTATTCGGGTTGGCAAGGTGCACCAATACCTGTAGATAATTTTACAGTTAGTTACAGACGCCAAGGTTTTCCTTGTGGCAGTTATCAAATACAATTGGTAAATTGTGATGATGTAGGTGAAATATACCTTGACGGGACAAGTATTTACCTTCAAAACGGATATACCACAGCTTTAACGAATGTTGGAACATATCCCTTAAATTCTGCTTCAAAAATCGAGATTCGTCTTAGAGAAGATGGAGGTGATGCCAATGTTGCGGTTAAATTTGTTAGTGTACCTACTATTTACGATGGATCTTCAGCTCCAACAAGCGGCAGTGCAATAACAATAACGGGATCGAATGTAACTTTAGGATCTGACGTTACTGTTTGTTCTTGTACAATTAAAGCAGGTGCTAAACTTACAGTTCCAAAAGATAAAACGCTAACTATCGATGACGCCTTAATTTTCGAAGGAACTGGGAAACTTCTTATAACTAATGGCGGCTCATTATTGCAAAACAATACAACTGCTAATGCGCTTCAAGGTGCAGCGGCAGATTCATTTGAGATGCAAAGAAGTACATCAACTCGTCGTTATGACTATACCTACTGGTCATCGCCATTAACATTAGCTTCTGGTTTTACACTTAAAAAAATGTCGCCAAATACGCTTGCTGACAAATATACAAGCTACGATGCAACTGGAGGAAGCTGGGCGATTCACTATGGCGGGGAAAAAGTAATGATTCCTGGGGAAGGATACAGCGTGAGAGGGCCGCAGAACTTTGATATAACAACTGCAGGAACTCAAATTGCTTCGTTTGTAGGAGTTCCAAACAATGGGGATGTTCCTAAAACTACTGTTAAGGATAGATTTAATTTACTCGGTAATCCATATCCTTCGGCAATAGATGGTTATAAACTGATTAGGGATGCCAACATTGGAACAGTATATCTGTGGACACACAATACTCCTCCGGCTAACGACGGGACAAATAATAAATACAAATATGCTTCTTCAGATTATGCGTCATTTAATTTATCAGGCGGTCTCAAAACTGGTGGAAACACAAGTCTCCCAACCGGATATATTGCGGCTGGACAAGGTTTCTTTGCTGCTCCAACAACTAATAGTATTACCTATACAAACAGTATGAGAATTGGCGGCAACAACAGTACTTTCTATAAAACAGCAAAAACGGATGATCTTGAAAGAAATCGTATATGGCTGAATTTATCAAATGCAGAAGGAGCCTTCAAACAAATTTTAATTGGTTATATAGAGGGAGCTTCAAACGGCTGGGATCAGAATTTTGATGCAGTTGGTTTTAACGGAAACAGTTATCTAGATTTTTATAGTATAAACGAAACTACAGTATTATCTATTCAAGGACGTGCACTGCCGTTTGAAAACAGTGATGTAATTCCGTTAGGTTATAAATCAACAGTTGCCGGTGATTTTACAATTTCTATTGATCAAGTTGACGGACTATTTAATAATCAGGAAGTTTATTTAGAAGATAAAAAAACTGGTATAATTTCAAATCTAAAAACAGGAGATTATAATTTTAAAACAGAAATAGGAACTTTTAAAGATCGTTTCACTCTTCGTTACACTAATAAAACATTAGGAACCGATGATTTTGAAAATGTTGATGGAGGTCTTTTAGTTTCGGTAAAAGATAAAGTAATCAGACTAACTTCTTCAAAAGAAAACATTAAAGAAGTTAATCTATTTGATATTTCGGGAAGACTTATTTATCAAAAAGGAAAAGTGGGAACAACAGAATTATCGATCTCAAATTTACAATCAAGTGATCAGATTCTACTAGTAAAAGTTGTTCTGGAAAATGGCTATACAATAACTAAGAAAGTAATTTTTAAATAGTCGATAAATAAAAAATAATAAAAATCCGACAGCGAAAGCTGCCGGATTTTTCCATGTAAAAACAATACATAATTAAAACAAATAAAATATTGCATTAGAGAATTATAAACCACATTAACCCTCAAATCAACCAAAAAAATCAAAACCTATATGTGCCCAAAATCACTTTTGTTTACTCGTTCATTATTTTTAAAATTATCTTTAGTTCTTTTTTTAATTTCGTTTAATGTTTCTGCACAATCTACTGTTTCAAGAATTTATACGGATTGGAATGGATATTGGACATCAAATTCCTCAACTCCTGCTGGCAATCGCCCTGATTTAGAAAATAACCTAATCGCTTTTTCCTGGAAAACCAAAACGTACTCTACGGGTGTTAATGATGGTGCTCTTGATACGCGTTCTATCTCTTATGATAAGCAAAAATTTAGGGCATTAAAAATCCAGTCTTTAGGAATAGGCCCAAGTACTTATTTTTTACAAGGTTCTAAAATTGACGGATCAAATTCTATTACAAGATTAGAGCCTGCATTGGCTGGATCTACGGCTACTGGTGCGGAATTAGCATCAAGATTAACTGACGGTGTAAACGGATTATCGTTAGGAACCGGAGTAGCAAATATAAAAAATGGAACAGCTGAGTTCAAAATAGGAACGAACAATCTAAATTTAACCGGAATTAATGATGGTACTCCTGATTTGATTGTAACTCAAGTTGCAGAATATGGAGGTGATCCGGATAAGTTTAAATTTATTGATGCAGCGGGTAATACGGTTGGAAAAGAATTATCGATAACTTTTGGTTCAACTACTCCTTCAATGGGAACTTATAGTCTGGATTTATTTAATATGAACGGAACTGTTGCTTTTACACCTGCGGCGACAAGAGAAATTAGGATGCTGGCTATCGAAACCAGTGAGTTCGAAATAAACGCTTCTAACGCTTCATCTGTAGATCGGTTTGTTGTAACCTTTTCAGGTAGTTCAGATTGTGCTTTTATAGCTTTTAATACCAATTCATTAAAAATTGCCGAATTACAACTTTTAAAAACAGCTTCGTTGAATTCTTGTGCTGTTGAAGGCAGTACAATCAATTATACTTTTGAAGTAAAAAATCCCGGAGAAGTTCCTATTACGAATATACGAGTAACAGATCCAAAACCTATTACTTATACTACAGGAAATACTATTGCAAGTCTGGCACCTGGTACGAGTGCCATATTAAGAGGTACTTATACTGTTACAGCAGCTGATGTAACTGCCGGAAGAGTTGTTAACTCTGCAAAAGTAACAGGAACAGATCCATCTTTAAATACTGTTGAGGATATCTCAGGCACATCATTTGCTAATGACACACCTACTTCTATAGATTTACTTGCACCTCCTACGATAGGTACAACAGTAAATACAACATGTACTGATTTAGGAACTGTAACCCTAACCGGCTTACCTGGAACTGGAAATTGGCAAATAGTGAGAAGTCCAGATGGAGCAATAAAAACAGGATCAGGAACAAGTACAATAATTACAGGTCTTGTGGCAGGAACCGCTTACAGCTTTAAAGTAACAAGTGCAGATGGTTGTAAATCTCCTTCAAGCGCACCAGTAACGGTTACCAATCAGTCAGCTACAACATGGAATGGCACTGCTTGGTCAAATGGCACTCCAAACAGTACTAAAAGCGTTATTTTTACAGGTCCTTATACTCTTACCGGAAATCTTGATGCATGCTCTTGCACAGTCAGTTCATCTGGAAGTTTAATTGTTCCATCTGGAATTGTTTTAAACCTCACTAATGAAGTAACCGTTAATGCTGGAGGATCATTAATTTTCAATAATAACTCAAGTTTAATGCAGTCTAACAAGAATGCAGTTAACTCTGGAAGTATTACCTACATAAGAGAAACAAGTGTTCGTCGTTACGATTATACCTACTGGTCATCGCCATTAACACTGGGATCAAACTTTACACTACACAGTATGTCGCCTAATACTCTTGCTGACAAATATACCAGCTACGATGCAACTGGAGGAAGCTGGGCGATTCACTATGGTGGCGGAAAAACAATGATTCCCGGTGAGGGATACAGTGTGAGAGGACCTCAGAATTTTGACATTGTGACCCCTGGAATACAAACAGCATCATTTATTGGAGTGCCTAACAATGGAGATGTTCCAAAAACTACAGTAAAGGACAAATTCAATTTACTTGGAAATCCATATCCATCTGCGATAAGCACTACGCAGCTTATTACAGATACCAATATCGGAACAATTTATTTCTGGACACATAATACGCCTCCTTCTAACGGCGGATCAGGAAACAAATACAAATATGCTTCTGCAGATTATGCTTCCATTAATTTATCAGGACCTCTTGCAAGCGGTGGTGATCCAACCGGACCAACCGGATTCATAGCAGCCGGTCAAGGTTTCTTCGCTGCGCCGACAACTAACAGCATCACTTTTACAAACAGCATGAGAGTTGGAGGCAGTAATGATAATTTCTATAAAACAGCAAAAACTGACGGATTAGAGAGAAACCGTATTTGGCTGAACTTTACAAATGCCGAGGGCGCTTTCAAACAAATGTTAGTAGGTTATATCGAAGGTGCTTCTAACAGCTGGGATCAGAATTATGATGCGGTTGGTTTTAACGGAAATACTTATGTAGATTTTTATAGTATTAACGAAAACACACCATTATCGATTCAGGGACGTGCACTTCCTTTTGAAAACAGCGATGTAATTCCATTAGGATATAAAACAACAATTGCAGGCGATTTCAAAATCTCGATTGACCATGTTGACGGACTTTTCAACAGTCAGGAAGTGTATCTGGAAGATAAAAAAACAGGTGTTATTTACGATTTAAAAGCTGGAGATTATAACTTTAAAACCGAAATAGGAACTTTTAAAGATCGTTTTACTCTTCGTTATACGAATAAAACACTTGGAACGGGTGATTTCGAAAATGTGAAAGACGGACTTTTGGTTTCTGTAAAAGACAAGGTAATCAGAATAACTTCTTCAAAAGAAAACATTAAAGAGGTTACTGTTTTCGATATTACAGGAAAATTGATTTTCAACAAAAAGAAAGTCGGCAGTACTGAACTTTCGATTTCAAACCTGCAGGCAGCAGATCAGGTGTTACTGGTAAAAGTAACCCTTGAAAACAATGCCGAAGTAACCAGAAAAGTAATCTTTAAATAAAAGACTTTCTTCAACAACATAAAAAAATCCATTTGTCGTAATGATAAATGGATTTTTTATTTAAGGTATAATCTATGCTTTTTCGATTAAAATACTGACGGCATTTCCGCCAAAACCAACGGCGTTTACTAAGACTTTTTTAATTTCTTTTTCTTGACTTTTCTTTTTTGAAAATGGAGTTTCTATAAAAGTATTGTGCTGCATCATCAACAATGCCAATTCCAGACTCAGCGTTCCTGATGCGCCAAAAGTGTGTCCGATTTTCCATTTGTTTGTCGTTAACAAAGGTATCTCTAAACCGAAAACTTTTTCGATAGCACGTAATTCTGTTAAATCTCCTTTTATGGTTCCGGGGGCATGCATTACAATAGCATCAACACTTTTTAAATCTATATCTTTTAAAGCCATTTTCATCGATTTTTGAAAACAATCCGCTTCCGCAGAAATAGAAATATTATGTTCTAAAATTTCTGTTGCATATCCAACTCCGGTTATATAAGCAATCGCATTTTCTTTTTCACCAGATTCTAAACAACAAACTGCGGCTCCTTCACCTAAAATCATGGTGTTTTGTGTTTTCTCAAAATCAAAAGCTAAATTAGGCCAGGCATCTAGGTCCTGGTTAAGACGTGAATAAATTTTCAAAGCCCGCATCTGACCAATGGTAAAATCGGTTAAAGGCGCTTCGCTTCCTCCTACTAAAAATTTATCGGCCATTCCTGATTTTAACCACGCCACTCCGTTTAAAAGCGCATGAAGCGCTGTAGAACAAGTAATAGAATGCGAAATTTCAGGGCCGATGCTTTGCAAATCATGCGCAATCCAAGACGAAATATTTCCTAAAGTTGTCGTTGGCGAAGCTAATGTTTGTGCTTTTCCGGTTTCTAAATATTCTTTGTAATGCTTTTCGAATAAATCTGTAGCACCTCTTGAAGATCCTATATTAATTCCGAAAGTATCATTTGTTTTCCAGCCAGCATCCTGAACTGCTTTTCGCGAAGCTGCCAAAGCACATAGAACCGAATCGTCTAAAAATTTATATTTAATATCAGACTCTCGTATTTCGGCAATAATTTGTTTCGATTCAGCGCTTAGAGCCGCAACCGAAGTTTCCTGCTGATCTAAAAACTGCTTCGTAAAACAATGGTTTCTATCGAGATATTTTTTCCAAACTTCATCACTATTATTCCCTAAAGGAGAAATAGATGAAAAAGCAGTTATGGCAATTTTTGGTGTATTCACAATAATTAATTTAGCACAAAGGTCTGTAAAAAAATGGCACACTGATGACACGGGTTGAACAGATTTACACGGAGTAAATAATTAATCTGTGTTCATCCGTTTAATCTGTTAAAATCTGCGGGCAAAATCACACCATTTCAATGGCTTCTTCAATTGTATTATATACTTTTTGAAGTTGATCGTCTGTCATTATGTATGGCGGCAAAATGTAAACAATATTTCCAACTGGTCTTAAAACAACACCTTTATCAATAAAGAAATTATACAACTTGTTGCGCATTGATCCGTAATAACTTTCGTTTGAATCTGATTTTATTTCAACCGCAAAAATAACTCCCAAAGTTCTCGCCGTTAAAACCTTTGGATGGCTTTCCATTTTCTTTTGAAAGTCTAAGTGCTTTTTATTTATTCTTTCAATATTACGCTGCATTTCATCGGTCTGCAATAATTCGATACTTGCTAAAGCTGCCGCACAACCCGTTGGATTTGCCGTAAAAGTATGTCCGTGAAACAGTGCTTTATTAATATCATCATCATAAAACGCCTCAAAAATATCCTGGGTAAATGTTGTAATCGCCATTGGGATTGTTCCTCCAGTTAATGCTTTTGAAAGGCAAATCATATCTGGTTCTTCTGAAACATAATCCATTGCGAAAGTTTTTCCTGTTTTCCCAAAACCCGTCATCACTTCGTCGGCAATTGTGAGAACTTTATTTTCTCTACAAATCTGAATTAATTTTGCCAAAGATTCCGGTTCATACATCACCATTCCAGCCGCGCCCTGCACCAAAGGTTCAAAAATAAATCCAGCACAATTGTGACTTTTAATTGCATTTTCCAGAGCCTCAAAACTTACCTGCTCCTGCCCTTTTACCGGAACCGGAATTCGGACCACATCTATAAACATGCCTTGAAAAGCCTGCGTATAAAATGAAATTCCGCTAGCTGCCATTGCTGCAAAAGTATCTCCGTGAAAAGCATTTTCAAAAGCAATAATGGTAGTTCGTTTTTCATTTTTATTGAAGAAATATTGCAAAGCCACTTTTATAGCTATTTCAACGGCCGTTGAACCATTATCTGAAAAGAAAATCTTCTGTTGATTTTTCGGCAGAATTTCCATTAACTTTTCAGCCACTTTTACTGCCGGTTCATGTGTGAAACCTCCAAACAAAACATGTTCAAGAGTTGTCAGCTGTTTATAGATCGCATCAGCAATAAATTTATTACTGTGCCCAAACGGGTTTACCCACCAAGATGCAATTGCATCAATATACTCCTTATTATTTTCGTCCCAAAGCAACGCGCCCTCTGCCTTTGTAATAGCAATTGGCGTTTGTGCTGTTTTATGCTGTGTATAAGGATGCCATAAATATTGGCTGTCTTTTTCTGTTAAGGTCATCTTAGCAATATTGTAGATTTCTGATTTTAGATTTTAGATTTTTTCCAAAGCCAATATATTGTCTCTAAATAAATCGGCGTATTCTTTGATTACATTTTGATCGAAATAAGGTTCTTCATCAATTCTTCCTATGCATTTTATTTTGGTTTTATTGAGAATTAGACTTTCTGTCGATTTGTTTTCGCTTCCGCTGAAGATAATTCCCGACACTTTAAATCCTCGATTCTGAATTGCCTCAATCGTTAATAAAGTATGATTGATACTGCCCAGATAATGTCTGGAAACAATTATAACTTTATAATCGGGTTTTATTAAATCGATGATGGTTTCTTTTTCGTTTAAAGGAACAAAAATACCTCCTGCACCTTCAATAACTAAATGATTAGTTGTTTTGGGTTCCTGAATTTGATTGAGCTCAATTGTTATTCCATCAATTTCTGCTGCTAAATGCGGACTTGCCGGTGTATTTAATTTATAACTGTTCTCAAAAAAACGAGTCTTTTCATTAGAAATTCGGGATTGAACTTTATGAGTATCTGAATTGTCTAAATCGCCTGCCTGAACCGGTTTCCAATAATCGGCCTCTAAAGCTTCAACAATTATAGACGAAGCGATTGTTTTTCCAACATCTGTAGAAATTCCTGTAACGAATATTTTCATAGTCTATAGACCACGGCTATTACTGATTAAACAGATAACCGCGGATTTTTATTTTTTTTAATCAATCTTGACTTAACAATCAGTGCAAACCTCCTGCATCTATTTATCTGTTGGCCATCAGCAAAAATACCAATAAAAAAAGAAACCCATCATTACGATGGGTTTTGTTTATTATTCTTCTTTTAATTCGTCGATCACTTTTCTTATTTCTTTGGCATACTTTCCATAAAATGTATGAACCCACCATTCTAAACTTATTCCCATAAAAAGAACACAGAAAACAACAATAAAAAAGAATGTAATCAATTGGCCGGTTGTAAATTCATGATCGAAAAAGCCCGGGATTTTTAAAAATGCATAAAAGTAAAAACCTACCAAATACAAAATTAAAAAAGGCACAAGAGCAAATCCAAAAGTTTTATACAATTCCATATTCAGCCTAATATCAAAATAGGTTTCGTACAAACTATCTTTAGTTTTCAATGTAATCACGCTTAATCTTTTATAAAAGAAATATAGTTTCACTAAATAATATGTACAAACCGCCACATACAAGCTGTAAATCAGATAATAAAAGAAAACCATTTTTGGTGCAAAGTCATAAATTAACGGAACGAATGCTACAATCAAAATCGATATAATTTGATATATAAATTCGTTCTTGATATTTTTTTTGATTTTATCCAAAGGCGTGTTTGCCGATTGTATTTTTTCTAAATTGTTTGGAACAACCACATTATCTGTTTTCTCGTTATTCCATGCATTTTGTATATCGTTAAAATCCATATCCTTGGTTTTTAATTATTTCTTTTAATTTTTCCTTTGCCCTATTCAGTTTTACCCTTGCATTTCCCTCGGAGATTCCGAGGTTTTCGCCTATTTCTTTATGTGAAAATCCTTCTAACTGATAAAAAATAATAGCCTTGTCGATTTTTTCCAGTTTTTGAACTGCTTTATAAAAATGTTCGATCTGACTTTCTTTAAGGTGAGAATCGCCTTCATCTTCTTTTATATTATCTGAAGCGATATCGTATTTATCAACTTTCCGTTTCTCTTTCTTTAGGAAAACAATGGCCGTATTTACTGCAACACGATACATCCAGGTCGAAAATTGGCTTTCGTTCCTAAAAGAATCATACGATTTCCAGAGCTGACAAATAATTTCCTGAAATAAATCCTGCTGATCGTCATAAGTGTCCATGTACATTTTCGAAACTTTGTACAAAATTCCTTTATGACTTTCTATCCGATTTAAAAATTCTTTCTCCCTGTCTTTCAAAATCTATTACTTCAAGATTGGTTTTACTACGTAACCAGCTTTTCTTAATAAATTAATTACTCCAAATTCTCCCGCTAAATGCCCCGATCCTACAGCAAAAAAGACACTTTGCTTTTTCATTAATTCGGGCATATTTTTTACCCAGTTTACATTTCTTCCGTCCAGAATAATCTTTTTCGTTTTCTCGCTTGTAAACTTTTCGTCGGTTGTATTATCGTATAATAAATCGACATTTTCTGTTTTATAAGCCGAAATTAATTTTGTGGTTTCTTCTGGTGTCGATTCTCCAAGCATTGCGATCATTTCGTCATTTGTATAAGCATTCTCAAGTATCGCGAATTGTTCCTTTACAGTTTCTAGTCCGCCAATTTCAATATTTCTTTTCTTAGCTTGTTCTATAAATTCCATTTCGTAGAATTTTAAATCTGTACAGCCAAAAGTTTTCATCGAAATCAAACTCATTACGGTAAGCAAACTAAAACTATCGACTTGCTGTATTGTCATTCCGGTGCTTTTTTTCAAAATAGCATCTAGTTTGGTTAATTGTTCCGGAGTAAGTTTTTTACTCAAAGGTTCTTTTCCCATTGCCAATTGCTGCATTTCTAACATTTGTTTTGGATCTGAAAAATTGATTTCCAGCATTAGTTTTTCTGAAGACTCAAAAGCTTTTTTTGTTTTATCTGTCAAGAAATAATCCGGAGAGCAAATCATGTGTATGGTTCCGTACAAATAAGACGGTTTTGAAAGTCCGTTTCCGGAAACTTCCCATAAAAGTGAGTTTTCTAATTTTGGAGATGCTGTTTGAGCTTGAGTTTTTGCTCCGAAAAGAAGTATTGTAACTATAAATAACTGGAATAAATTTTTCATTTTGAGATGAATTAGGTTGATAAATGAAACTCATTTTGTAATTACAACTCGTAAGTACAGGAATTAACGAAACGTTACAAAAAAAAACCTAAAATTTATTTTGGCCCGCTGGTTTTACTGATTAACATTGGGTTTTCAAAACCAAAATGTCACCCTGAGCGAAGTCGAAGGGCTCACTAACTCTAAATGGCTTCGACTTCGCTCAGCCTGACAAAGACACCTTAAAATATAAAATCTCTCAAAAGTCCTAATACCGAAATAATCTCTTCTTCAGAATTATAACTATGAATACAAAAGCGAAGACGTTCCTGACCTTCTGGAACTGTTGGAGAAAGTATAGGTTTTACATCAAAACCTTTGTCTTGTAATTGCTGCGCCAGTTTCTTTACATTTTCATTTCCCTGAACGATAGCAGATTGTATTGCCGATTTACTTCGGACAAACATTGGCTTTAAACCCAATAAGTTTTTCTGCTGATTGAAGAAAACAATATTCTGACGTAGTTTTTGAATGGCTTCTTTTTCGATTTCTAATTGCTGATAGGCTGTTAGAATAGAAGCAACAGAATGCGGAGATAATCCTGTGGTATAAATAAAACTTCGGGCAAAATTTATTAGATATTCTTTAAGTTCCGGACTTCCGAGTATAACTGCGCCGTGACATCCGAGTCCTTTTCCGAAAGTCATGATTCGGGCAAAAAGGCGGTTGTGTAATTCTAAATATTGAGTCAGTCCTTCTCCTTTTTCACCAAAAACGCCTAAAGTATGTGCTTCGTCAACAACAAGATAACAATTGTATTTTTCAGAAAGCTGTACCAATTCTTCCAGATTGGGGCTGTCGCCGTCCATAGAAAAAACCGTTTCGGTAACGATATAAATATTGGTTTCAGGAAATTTTAGAATTAAGCGTTCTAAATCTTCAAAATCATTGTGATTGAATTTATACGATTTGGCATTTGACATTACAATTCCATCCCGAATTGAGGCGTGACTTAATTCATCGTACAAAATAACATCGTTTCTTTGCGGTACAGCGCTAAAAAAACCCACATTGGCATCGTAACCCGAATTAAAAATTAAAGCCGATTCTGCGTCATGAAATTGCGAAATAAAGTTTTCTGTAATTTGATACAAAGAATGATTCCCCGAAATTAATCTGGACCCCGTTGCACCATTCTGAAAAATTTCATTTTCGAGCAAGTACGCATGAGTAAGTTTGAAAATCGATTCTGATTTTGAAAAACCTATATAATCGTTAGAAGAAAAATCGATTAGGTTATTAAACACAGGAAGTTTTCTCAGCGAGTTATTCTGCTTTCTGTTTTCCAGTTTCTGATTGAGGTTTTCAGGTAATTTCATAAAAACAAAGTTATGAAATTGAAATTTATATAAAACAGCGGGTTTTATACTTCCCGCTGTTTGCTGCTTTATTCTAAATTGCACTTATAAAAGGCGATTGTCTGCTGAAATTTGACTTTTCCATTTCTTGAGTCATAAAAACGCCAATATCAAATGCACTTATTTTATCTCCCAAACAATCTTCGAGATTTACTGTTATTTCAGAACTATTATCTGAAAATTCAATAAACGGAACGCGAACCTGCGTCCAGTTTGCATCGCTTTCCTCCAAAAGATCATACGCTTTTTGTCTGTCTTGCTGAATAATTGGGAAATTAGTTTTCATCCAATCTGTTGCCATAATTGTTTTGGGACTTTTTTTATCAAAGGGTGTATCAATATTAAGTCCGGCAAGCAGAACGTAACGGTCAATTTTAAATTCTTTCATTGCCTTTAAAACATTTTTTGTTACCTGACTTGCAACCAAAGGTTCGTCTTTTCTCTGTCCAATCGTACTTACAACGGCTTGACAGTCTTTCAGCAATAATTTTATGGTTTCAAAATCGAGCGCATCGCCTTGGATAATTTCAATATCAGGATTTTTGATTTCGAAATTTTCAGGATTTCTTAATAATAGTTTTACACTAAATCCTTTTTTTAATAACTGGTTTACAAGAAATTTTCCAGTTCTTCCGCCGCCACCTAAAACAGCGGCTTTTGATATATTTTTCATAGGTATTCTTTATAAAATTTGACATAAATAATTTGCGCTTTATGAGATCAATAAAGCGAAAACATAAAAGCTTACTGAGCTTTTACAATAGAATCGATATTTTATAAAGAGATTTTAATGCTTCAAAAGTAAAAAATTTCTTTTAAAGTAGTAAACAAAAAAAAGCCAGACATTACTATCTGGCTTTTCATTTATTATAAAAATTGTATTAGTCAACTAAAACAATTACTTTATTGTCTTTCATTTCGATTGTACCTGACGTAATCTCTAATGTATAAGTTTGGTCATTAACTCTCGTAAATTTATCCGCTACCTCTTTAGAAAAATTAAAGCTTGAAGCTGCAATTTTTATAGTTCCTTTTTCTAGAATAGAAACAATAGGAGCGTGATTATTCAATATTTGAAAGCTTCCGTTAACTCCAGGAAGTGTAACTGATGTTACTTCTCCTGAAAATAATTTTGCTTCTGGTGATACTATATCTAAAATCATCTTTTTTTAGTTATGAGTTATAAGTTATGAGTTATAAGTGAGTTGGAACTCATAATTTATAACTCATAATTCATAATTATATTAAGCTTCAGCTAACATTTTTTCTCCAGCTTCGATAGCATCCTGAATAGAACCTTTCAAGTTGAAAGCTGCTTCTGGAAGGTGATCTAATTCACCGTCGATAATCATGTTAAATCCTTTGATAGTATCTTTAATATCTACAAGAACTCCAGGAATACCTGTAAATTGCTCTGCTACGTGGAACGGCTGAGACAAGAAACGTTGTACACGACGTGCTCTTGATACAGAAAGTTTATCTTCTTCAGATAACTCTTCCATACCTAAGATCGCGATAATATCTTGAAGTTGTTTGTATTTTTGAAGAATCTCTTTTACTCTTTGCGCACAGTTGTAGTGCTCATCTCCTAAGATATGTGGAGTTAAAATTCTTGAAGTAGAATCTAACGGGTCAACCGCTGGATAAATACCTAGCTCAGCAATTTTACGAGACAATACAGTTGTTGCATCTAAGTGGGCGAAAGTTGTAGCCGGCGCCGGGTCAGTTAAGTCATCCGCAGGAACGTAAACCGCTTGTACAGATGTAATAGATCCTTTGTTTGTAGATGTAATACGCTCTTGCATAGCACCCATCTCTGTTGCCAAAGTTGGTTGGTATCCTACTGCAGATGGCATACGACCTAAAAGTGCCGATACCTCAGAACCTGCCTGCGTAAAACGGAAGATATTGTCAACAAAGAACAATACATCTTTACCTTGGTCAGATCCAGCTCCATCACGGAAATACTCAGCGATAGATAATCCTGAAAGTGCCACACGTGCACGAGCTCCAGGCGGCTCATTCATTTGTCCGAAAACGAAAGTAGCTTTAGACTCTCTCATTCCCGGCATATCTACTTTAGATAAATCCCATCCTCCATTTTCCATAGAGTGCATGAAATCATCACCGTATTTAATAATTCCTGACTCTAACATCTCACGAAGTAAGTCATTTCCTTCACGTGTTCTTTCACCTACTCCAGCGAATACTGAAAGTCCACCGTGACCTTTTGCAATATTGTTGATCAACTCCTGAATCAATACTGTTTTACCAACACCTGCACCACCAAACAATCCAATTTTACCTCCTTTTGCATAAGGTTCGATCAAATCGATTACTTTAATACCTGTGAATAAAACTTCAGATGAAGTTGACAAATCTTCAAATTTAGGAGCTTGTCTGTGAATAGACAAACCGTTTTCTCCTGTTTTTGGCAAGTTTCCTAAACCATCAATTGCATCTCCAATTACATTAAATAATCTTCCATATACGTCTGGACCGATTGGCATTTGGATTGGATTTCCTGTTCCAACTACTTCATATCCTCTAGACAAACCGTCTGTAGAGTCCATAGAAATGGTACGAACAGTGTTTTCTCCAATGTGAGATTGTACTTCTAGAACTAATAAAGTTCCATCTTTTTTAGTGACTTCTAGTGAATCATAAATTTTTGGAAGTTCAACATCTTTACCGTTGAAAACTACGTCTACTACTGGTCCAATGATTTGAGCAACTTTTCCTATTACTTTTGACATTACTTATGTGTTTATTAAATAGCTATTTAGGTTTATCGAAAATACCTCTTTTTTCAGAGCGCAAAGATAATTTTTTAAAATATAAAATCAATTTTTTTTTCATAAAAAATACCACGATTTTGTTTGATTCATAAAACTTACCCAAAAAACAAGCAAAAAAGCATTTTTTTAATAGAAAGAAAAAAACCGCTTCATCTTAAAAATGAGCGGTTTTTTGAGATCAAAAATCGTTATAATTATAATTTCGCCGGAAACAGAACCGGATAATTCCCAATATCTACACCTTTTAAATTTGAACCGTATTTACCATTAATTGCCTGAATAAATTTATTAGCAATAAAAGCATACCCTCTTGGAGAAGGATGAACTCCATCTAAAGAAAACATACCTCCCGTAACAAATGTCGCTTTTAATGTAAAATTGTTCATTGTAATACCACTTGGCTTATTTAGATCTGCCATAATTGATTCTGCATCAACAATTGCTAAACCATTTGCTTCTGCAACTGCTTTTATTGTTGAATTATAAGCTGCTGTTGCCACTCCAATTTCTGCTACTTCAGAAGGAAGTAAAACATATCTGTCAGGCAAAGGAAAAGTAACTCCTAACTGCGATAAAGCAGGAGAAGGCGAAGCAATTCCATCAAGTGCTACACTTGGAACTTTTCCAATTCTGCTGGAAGCCCCCAAAACAATTAAGTCAGTAGGAAGCGCTTGTCTCGCTCTTCCAAAAATCTGCCCCATAACCGTAGCGGTAGTCGCATCTAATCCGCCGCCCATCAATACTGTTTTTAAACTTGCCGACAAATCAGGCAGAGTTTCATCTACAATTAATAACGGATTATTTCCAGTTGTAGACAAAAGATTAATTCGGCTTCCCTGCCCTAAAAAAACTAAAGCATTACGCAATGGCCCGTACAATTGAGCGTTTAAAGTATTTACTAAGCTAACTCCTCCGGCACTTAAATTAGCCTGAGTAAGTTGATTATATGCAATTACATGAAAATGAGGAAGAGTTGTAATAACAGGTAAATTAGCCACAACACCTTTTCTTCCACCAGCAACAAGCTGCGTAACCAATCCTTTATATGCCGCATCGAAAGTGGCAGGCGGCGTTAAAGGATTCACCGTTGGGTCTCCACCAGCAGTTGCATATCCTAATTCATCATTTCCTCCAATCCATAATGAGAAGAAAGTAGGATTTTGACTTAAAGCATCTGCCAAAACTGTAGTTGTTGCACTTGAAGCAAAACGAGCAAAATAAGGATTCGCCGTTCCTGCAGCTACCCCGGCCGGATTACCATAACCAGGCGCCAGCAAATGAAAAGATTTAGCGCCAGGAACTCCTAAATTATTAAAACTACCCGTCAAGTGAGCTGTAACTTCTGTTGTTGGCACTCCACTAACAGGATCAACAGTTGAAACTGGATGCTCCGGCGTAACAGTTGTATTAAAATAAAAACGAGGTCCGGCAATAACATTTCCTCCTAACAACAAACCTCCAATATTATCTTTTGTAAAAGGCGTTGTAAATGTTCCTCCTCCTGCCAAAGCAAATTGCTGTGCCAAGATATTAGGATATGCACCTTCCTGTCCTTTAATAAATAGAGCATTGTCACTAAAACCCGCTGCAAAAGAATCTCCTAACGCAACATATTTAGAAAAATTAGCAGAACCAGATGTCAAAGGCTGACCATCTGAAGAATCTACAACGGTAACCGCGTCATCGTCGCTGTTACAGGCCGCAAAGGTCAACGAAACCAATAAGAGCCATTTGAAATTTTTTATCATGATTATATATTTTTAAATTATTTCTTTCTAAAAAGAGTCCTTCATTGAAAGTAAATAATATGATTATAGTATTTTAAAGATTTTCAATTACGGATTAATTGTCCAAGAAGCAAAGTATTGCTGTCCTATTAATCCAGCCCCAATTACCTGATAGTATTCTTTACCGCCAATGTTCGCCGCTCCTAATTTCACAACCGATTTTAATTGTGGAATTCCATAATTAATCTGAGCATCTATTACTGTTGCAGATTTGATTATACCATCAGCAAATCCTGCCTGCCATAAATATTCGCTATTCCATCTTCCGCTGACATTAAATCCAAAATTTTTGAATAATTTTTCATTTCCAAGAGAAACTTTAACTCTATGTTTTGGAGTATTGAAACCAGCCTCAAAACTTGGATCTTTTGCCTGATCAAAATCAAATTGAGCGTAATTATAATTAACTCCTAATTCGAAGTCAGAAACTATTTTTCTAGAAAGACCAACCCCAAATCCTAATGAATGAATTTCTACATCTGAGTTTGTATATAATTGATACGTTCTATATTCTCCGTTTTGAAGAGCACGTATAGATTGTGCGCCTGCATCAGTAATCGGATTACCAGGTATTGGCAAGTTTGGACTATCCTGTGCTGTTCCATAGAAAGGAGAAACCACATTTAAATTACCTATAAAATTATTGTAGATATTATAGTAACCATTAATATCGATTGACATTCCTTCAAAAACAGAACGATATCCTAATTCAAAAGCTTTCACTTCTTCCGGTTTAACAAGATTAGCTCTTGATTTCGTTAACAACGCAGCCGCTGCAACAGGATTAGTTCCGGCCATAGCAGAAAAAGCGCTAACAGAACTTGCTATATACGAATTGTAATAAGCATCGTTACCATTCATAACTTTCGACGGACCTCCATTATACGCCTGACCTTCTGCACTAAGATTAAATGTTTCATTAAATCTTGTTAAGTTATCCGGAGCAGATCCAAGCAATACTGCGTTTCCGATATTAAATCCGATATACTGATCCTGAGTTGACGGGTTTCTGAAACCTGTTTGGAAAGATCCTCTGAAAATATGATTTTTTCTTTCACCTGCCGAATATACCAAAGACAAACGCGGTGAATAATTTCCATCAAAGTTTTTAGATTTATCGTAACGGATAGAACCTGTAAACTTCAATCTGTCGTCCATGAATTTTTTCATTAACTGAACGTAAGCGCCATATTCGTTATAATCAATTGGTCCATTTGCATCTGTGTAGATTCTTCCGTGAGAATTTAATTCATAAGCTCTAAATGATCCCCCAGCCTGAATTTCTGCGAATTTTATTAGATCTCTGAAATTGTAATTAACATCTGAATGATAAATCTTTGAATTATCTACCAATTTTGAACCAGAAAGAACATCCGCTTCATTTACAACCTGATTAAATGCGCTTTGAAATTGAGGTGTTCCTGGTAAAAAACGTCCTGTATCAGCTGTAGCTCTTGCTGCAGCATGAGCTTGCTGCGGATTCATTCCTCCTAAAGTTCCCTGAATGAAAGCTCCTGCATATTGACCAAACCAAGTATTATCGTCTTTCCATTTTCTGTTTACATTAATCCCTGTAAAAACCATATCGTAAGAATGTCCTCCATCTTCTGAAGTCATATAACCTCTTAAGAAAAAGTTTTTTCCTTTAAATTCTAATTTATGCTGCTGCATAAAAAAATCATTTAAATAATATCTGTTTGCTCCTTGATAAACCGCATTACCAGTACCAAATTTACTCTGCCAGATAATTTCTAATCTTTCATCACCAAAAGGTCTGCCGTGAAAAGAGAAATCAACTTTTTTATTCGCTGCTTTATTATTAGTTAAATCTATTTCGTTATATCCGGTTCTGCTTACATTTGAATTTGGAAGAAGATTAGATGCTCCTGCAGGAATTAATCCCATAGCTTCTAATTTTAAACCAACCCCTTTAATGTTTGTAGAAGCCTCATCACCATATACGTTGATACCATCGTAGTTAGGATCTGTTCTATCAACACCTGATCTTGTTTTATCATTGTAATTTGTTGCATACCAATCTGTAGCCTGCATATAAGTAAAATTCGCTTTTGCTGCAAAATATTTATTAAAAGCATGAGCGAATCGAATACCAAAATCATAGTAACTATTTGTACCCGCTGCCTCTTGTGAAGTTACACCATATTTAAAATAAGTTGAAACACCTTGATAAGTAAAAGGGCTTTTACTATTCATGAATAAAATTCCGTTGAATGCATTTGCTCCGTATAAAGCTGACGATGCTCCAGGAAGCAGCTCCACACTTTGAACATCAATCTCAGAAACTCCAATCATATTTCCTAAAACGAAATTCAACAGCGGAGATGAGTTATCCATACCGTCTACCAATTGCATAAAACGAGTATTGGCAACGGTTGCAAATCCTCTGGTATTTACAGATTTAAAAGTCATACTACTTGTATTCATCTGCACCTCTTTTAAATTCTCTAAACCATCATAAAAAGATGGCGAAGCAGTCTTCTTAATATCCTGAATACCCATTCTTTCAATTGTAACAGGAGATTCTAAAATACGTTCAGGTGTTCTTGAAGCCGAAACCACGATCTCATCCAGCTTATTTTCTTCACCTTTTAAAACCACATTTACTTTTTGACTTGCCGATGTTACATTAACTGTTACCGTTTCAAATCCTACCGCCGAAACTTTTATCGAAAAGGGCAGCTTAGCATTTGTAGTCAATTTAAATGTTCCATCAAAATCAGTTGATGCACCAGTACTGCTGCCTGATACAACAACATTGGCACCGGGAATAGATTGTTTGTTACCATCAGTAACAGAACCTGTAATTGTATTCTGCGCAAAGGATATTCCGCTGAAAAACAACATAATTAGCAAATAGACTCTCATTAGGGTTAGGTTTTTGGTTAGTTTTATTACTAGTTTGTATAGCCAAAATACAAATAATTTTAATATTAATAATAAAACGTTAAAAAAAACCAATATTAAGTACAATTTTTGCAACAATTTTAACTATTTCGTAATTACTTTTATTAGATTAAAATCAATATTTAATTACAATATCAACAACAATACTATGCATACATATAAAATTTCGTAACATTTTTGAGAATTTAATAAAAATACATATCGCAGAAAAAAAATTTGGCAATAAAAAAAAGCGAGACCTAAATCTCGCTTTTTTAACATTATCTAAGCTTTTAACTTACTTAGACTTTACTTCTTCTACTTTATCTAATCTGTTTTTCAAATCAATGATTTGTTTATTCTGCTCAATCATATACAAAGTCATTTCTTCGATTTTCTGAAGAAGTTTTGCATTCATTTCTCCAAGGTTAATTCCGTTTTTCAAAACCTCTTCTTCACTTGGAATATTTTCTAAATGTCCTTTTTCAGCAATATGTTTTTCTACTTCAATAAGGGTTGGCAGATTGTATTCTTTTTTAAATACAAAATCAGACCAGCCATCCATATCTACATTCACTTCCTGCGAATGGATTGTTCCTTTTACATCTAGTTTGTTTTTTGGGTTTAGTTCTCCTATGCCAACGTTACCATTATCCATTATAGTGAAACGATTACCACACATTCCTCCAGCGCAACCTAAATCATCATAGGCCCAAAACTGTAAGCTATTTCCGTAACCGCCTGTCATATTATAAATATTCCAACTGGTTGCAGAACCAGTACTTGTTTTTAAAGGGTTTTTTAATTGTAACTGACCTCCTATAACATCTGATACAGAACTAATAATTGCTCCCTGAAATGATGCATTCCCCCTTACATCTAATTTATGGGATGGATTTGCCGTACCAATACCTACATTGTCACCATTAGCAGGAAAAATACTTTGAGCAAAAGTAATTTGCGAAACAAACATCACAAATAATAAAACAAATCTTTTCATTGTTTATTTTTGGTTTTTCTTTAATAATTCAATTTCTTTTTTCATTTCAATCATATACAAAGTCATTTCTTCTATTTTCTGCAATAACTTCGCATTCATTTCGCCAAGGTTAATTCCGTTTTTCAAAACTTCCTCTTCACTTGGAATATTCTCTAAATGTCCTTTTTCGGCAATATGTTTCTCTACTTCTTGAAGTGTTGGCAAATTGTATTCTTTTTTAAATACAAAGTCTGACCAGTTATCCATATCTACATTTACCTCCTGCGAATGGATAATTCCTTTTACATCCAGTTTGTTTTTGGGATTTGATTCTCCTATACCAACATTGCCGTTGCCTAAAATTCTCATCTTTTCTGTTTGCCCCGTCAAATGAGAATCTTCAGTAAAAAATTGGAGTCCGTAATTGTTACTTCCTGCATTTTGAGTAATAGATCTAATTGATGTACCTGTGGTATCAAAATTGCTTATATTTACTGAATGTGCCACCATAATAGAAGAAACACCATCAACATTTTCAATATTTCTTATTAATAAATTTCCTCCAGAAACATCAAGTTTTGCTAAAGGATTATTCGTTCCTACTCCCAAATTACCTTGAATACTTTGATTACCCACAAAATCATTAGCTCCTTTAGTTGCTAATTCAATCCAAGGATTCCAAGTATTAGCATCCCCATTTTTGGTTCTAAAGGAAATATGACTACTCCAGTAATCACTACTTATCTGGGTATCGTAATTATTATCAAATCCTCCAAAGCTAATAAGAGAACCATTCCACGGGGTTCCCGATGTCGCATAGGAAAAGGTATATCCTCCTTTAAAATTATCCGCGGTTCCTGCAACCCAAATATGAGATGTTGGTTCTAATTTTTGTGCATTTAAATTAGAAATTAATAATCCCATTACAATTGTAAACAACAGTTTTTTCATGTTCTTTTTTATATCATTTTAATTTTTCTTCAATATTAGACAATCTCTCTAAAACATTTTTCAAAACTTCATTTTCTTTTTCCAATAATTCAATTCGCAAAGATTGTTTATTATTATTCTTTTCCTGTTCAATAGCATAAAGCGTCAATTCCTCAATTTTTTGCAGCAATTTAGAATTCATCTGCCCTAAACTAATTCCGTTTTTCAAAACTTCCTCTTCACTTGGAATATTCTCTAAATGTCCTTTTTCGGCAATATGTTTCTCTACTTCTGTAAGCGTTGGCAGATTATATTCTTTTTTAAATACAAAATCAGACCAATTATCCATATCTACATTTACTTCCTGCGAATGGATAATTCCTTTCACATCCAGTTTGTTTTTGGGATTTGATTCTCCTATGCCAACGTTACCATTATCCATTATAGTGAAACGATTACTGCACATGCCTCCAACACAACCTAAATTATCATAGGCCCAAAACTGTAAGCTGTTTCCGTAACCGCCTGTCATGTTATAAATAATCCAACTATTTGCCGTACCACTGGATAATTTAGAAGGATTTACAATTCGCATTTGCCCCCCCATTTCACCTGACCTGGAAGTTGTAATTGCCCCACTAAAAAAACCATCACCACGCACATCAAGATCATAAAGCGGTTCAGTAGTTCCAATACCTACAGAACCTGCGGTTGGAAATCTATTTTGAGCATAACTCAAATTTAATACTAAAAAAAAGGCATAAAACAGTATTCTATTCATCATTTTAATTTTTATAATTTATATTAATAGTTCTTTTTTTCTTTAAATAATTATGCCTTTTAAGTTTCAACTGCATCCTTTATAATGACATAATAATAGTTTTCATTTTTGTTTGATTTTCTTCTTTCAAAAATCAACTTCTTTAGATTGTTTGTTAATCTTCTTTTTTATTTTATTTGAAAAATTAATTACACTAGGGCAATATTTCTCTTAATCATTCTTTTGGAACAATCAAGTTATCTTCGATATTTACAATTACCAAACCTGATGATTTATAAACTAAAAAATTAAAATTCCCCTTTTTCTTCACTATCGAATCTCCAATATCAACCTTTTTATAGCAATTATTCCAAACGTTTACTATCTCTCCTGATTTCAATTTTAATTTACAAATTGAATGATCTGAAGAATCTATATACTTATTGACAACAAATCCTTTATATTCATAATTTATTTCATCTTCATAATTTACCATATCTTTTGATTTTTGAAAAAAAGAAATAGTAATCAACAAAATAATTAAACCCAAAACACCTAAATTCCAATACTTTTGTTCTTTACATGGTACCAAACCATTCATCCAATTGCTCATAAATATTAAAAATTAAATGTCCATGTTCTTGATTCTGTAAAGAATGCCCCAACACCCTGCTACCGCACGAATCCTTTCGTGTGGTACAACAGCTAAACATCAAACATCTTAAAAACAACTATATCATCAACCAAACCTTTTTGTCCAGAATAATCAATTGCACTGCTATATACATAATCTTCTGCTTTATAAACCAATCCCTCCTCAACAGGGTTAGCATGTACATAATCTATCTTTTGCTGAATTACTTTATTACTCCAAAGCTCAATTGGTTTATTGTCATGACGCCAAAACTGATAATGCTTTACATTAGAACTTTTTTCTGCTTCTTTTTTAAAAAAATCTAATAGAAACTCTTTTCTACTTTCTCTGGGATTCTCCTGTATACTTTTAACTATAGATTGACTAGTAAATCTTTTCAAATCTCCAATCAATAATTCTGGGTTTTGCCCATTTACACTCCTAAAAACTAAATGAACATGATTTGTCATAATACACCACGCATGAATTTCTAACCCTTTCTTTTTTTGGCAAAACTCCAGACTTTCCAAAAACAAATCTTTATATTCATTTCTTGTAAATACATCTAGCCAACCTACTACTGCAAAACTTATAAAATACAAGCCTTCAGGATTATGAAATTTGTAATTTCTACTCATTTTTAACCTTTATAAAAAACTAGACTTTAATCTACATACTGCCACACGAAAGGATTCGTGCGGGAGCGGGGGAAACTCCATGTTCTAACTCAATTTTTCGTTGCCATGCTCGTCTTTCTTTTTTTTCTGTTTTTGGGTCTTTATTCTCTATTCCAAATTGTATATAGAAATACTTTTTTCTCTTTAAACCAATCGATTTTCCAATAATAAAATTAGGAAACACAGAGAAATACTCATTATAGTCTTTTACACTAAAGTTATAGTTTTCAATGGCTTTATTTATAGCATCTATACAAGCTCTTATTTTAGGATTATGAGATGTATCTTTATCTTTTAAATAAAAATCTAAAAGAGGCAATGCATATTTATTAGCCAAATATTGATGATAAATGATCGCAGAATCACATTCCCTACCTTTATAATTATTATATTTAGATAGAATTTCTTCTAGACTATCTAAATACTTTATATTTTGTGGTCGTTCTTTAATTAAACCATACAACAAATATTGTCTTTCGTCTTGCAACTTTACAACTTTACTCCAATTCTCGTTCAGTAAATTTAATTTAGTTTCTAAATTATTCCTTGCATGATTTTTATATAACAACCATATTCCTGTTACAACAAGAATGACCAATATTAATCCTTTAAGTAAAAATGAAATTATTTTTTTCATACTAATCTTTTATGTTATTCCCCCCGCTACCGCACGAATCCTTTCGTGTGGTAGATCCTAGCAACACTAATAATTATAAAATTTATAATTATCTACTCCCCTTTAGTCTTTACAAAAAACTAGACTTTAATCTACATACCGACCAGCAAGAAAAGATTATACCTATCAGAATATTCTATTCAATGACCTTTATTGGCACTTTATTCTTGGACTCTAGAATACCATGATAAACTTTTACATTATTTTGTTTAATAGTTTCTAATATATCCCTAGGCAAAACTTTTTTATAACTCATACTATCACTAGAAATTGACACTTTGGAAAAATACTTTTGGTTATCATTTAAATCAATAAATCCACTACGATTGCCATCAAACTCCTTGAAATTTTTCATAAAAATTGGATACTCAAAAAAAAGCTCTTCATTTGGATGAATAAAAATTCTTTTATTTTCTTTATCAAATGCTTCAAAATAATCTAAATTAGATTTATATCCCAACCATATTCTAGTTGAATCTGCTTCATTCATTAAAAAATTATAGAATAATTCCGTATTGAAATTCTTGTAAAAAATTCTTCTTTGTTTATACGTTATCTCTTTTCCATCCTTACTATAAACGCAAATATTTATACCATTTTTATACAAACCCATTTTAAATACATCTGAACTTTTAATCACTTGATTAATATAATATGTATTTGAAGAATTATTTTTTATAGAATAGCGAATAATATTCACTGTATCTTTTATATATTTATTTGAATATGTATAAAGAGTATCGTTTTTAAACATAATTT
This sequence comes from Flavobacterium sp. GW821-FHT12A05, assembly GCF_058807735.1. Taxonomy (NCBI): domain Bacteria; kingdom Pseudomonadati; phylum Bacteroidota; class Flavobacteriia; order Flavobacteriales; family Flavobacteriaceae; genus Flavobacterium; species Flavobacterium sp. GW821-FHT12A05. The sequence goes on from NZ_JBXAQY010000007.1 coordinate 381,234, forward strand.
CTAAATCGCTCTTTGAGATATTCGTTTTTTCATCACAACCACTTAAGCTGTAAAAGCTTATAAAACACAATAAAAATCTTTTGTAATTTTTCATATTATTAATTTCTTTTTTTATTCCATTGAATTTTCATACTAGTAAAGTATTTTTTTAATCTTTCAAGAACATATCCTTCAGAATCTCCCATTCTAAACTGATATGAATATGCATCTAATTCCATCATATCCCATCTACCCCCTTCTCCTAAATGACCAACATCGTAAAGTTCAGTCCAAGCATCGTAACGACTATTGTAATTAATACCTCCGATTGTATATGGCTGGGAATATTGAAATGCATGTCGATATTCATGAAATAAAACACCTGCAAAATGTAAATTATTCTGAATAGAGATCAATCCAGCGTTTAAATTTACTCTTCCGTGTTCAGTAATGGCTTCATATTGATTTCCTATTAAATCAAAAGAGTGTTTTGGACTTCCTCCATTTCTATAAGCTTGATCCAAACCTTTAACATTTTTAAGTAACTTAGCAATCCCATTACTCGAAACATCAGCTTTAGCATAAGGATCAATACCTCCTTTTACAAATCTATCAATTAAACTAATTCTAGATTGGGCAGAATAATTACCGCCATTGATATTCGCATAACTACTCAAATTAGGAGGAGGTCCGTGCTGTTTATGGCGACCCAAAAAATTATTAAGACTAATTTTGTCTTTTCTCCATCTATCCCAATTCTTCAAATTAAAATTTTTGCTAAGCCATTTGTCAATTCCATAATCTTTACCAAATTGCTCAATATCAAAAGGAGTTCCTGTTTGATCCCCAGGACCAATGTTAATTCCACAACCTTTACAGTCTCCTCCACTACCTTGAGATGCATTCCCACTTGGGTCTGTATACAACAACGGGTTATTTAATACATAACCATATTGGTTATAGTTTTGGGTATTAGTTGGATCTTGTATATAATTATCGACCTGTAAAAATCTATGCAGCATTGGGTCGTATAATCGTGCGTTCATATTAATAAGACCAACGCTCTGCAAATGTTCATGACCGGTGTAGCCACGGTCTAAATTAGTCAATCCTGTAAGTGTATTTCCTGCACCATCCTGCACTTTTATAATACTTCCCCAGGCATCGAATAAACGCTTTTCGAGCAAATTGGCATTAGCATCTGTTATCGCAAGAATAGTACCTTGGTAGTCACGATGTAAATACGAAATATTTGGAGCTGTGTACACCCCGTCATTTCTGGCAATTATAGGAGCCGAATAAGCATCGCCCCCTATATAAGCAATAAATTCAGTAACACCGGTTTTTATATTCTCTTTGATCTCCATCGTTCCATCGGCAGAATAATGTTTACGCAAAGACCTTAGTAATTTATCGTCTAAATTACCATAATACATTGTGCTTCTTTGATTATTATCATTGTAGGCAAAACTTATTTTATCAATAGTAGTTTCAGTAATTTCTAGTGGGCTTTTAAAAGCATTATAAGTAATGTCTAATTTTCTTTCTTTCTTGTCATCGTTAAAAGTTCCTGTTCTATTTGCATAATAGTTGTTGGCTTCTGGACTAAGGGTTATAGAGATGTTTTGATATGGTTTTGCTTTATCATAATTATAAGTTCCCAGATTATTATCTTTTATTTTACCTGACGCTTCGTAATTTTGTGTTTCTTCGACTCCAAGCTTATTTGTAAATTTTACAAGTCTGTCTATTTCGTCATAGTCAAAATTTTCTGTATAATTATTAAAGGCACTATTGGTGCGATTCTCTAAATTATCTGTTTTAAAATCGAATTTTGTATTCAATGTCAAAACATTCCCTTTATCTCCTGTCGTTTTATCATACTTTATTTTTGATACATAACCATTCGTATCATATTCATTCGTAGTTTTTATACCATTGCCTAAAATACTTTCCAGCACCTGGCTTTTGGCATTTAAGTCGTTAATCTGCCATAATACTTTTTTAGTTCCATCATGCACAATTTGATATAAACTTCCATTTTTGTATTTTCTTTGTGTAGCAATACTAATCTTTTTTGTTCCTAGTTGTGCCTCCTTCGTTTCTACATCAATCCTGCCTAATCCATCATAAGAAAATGAGGTAGTAAATTTAGAAATGCCTGTTTTATCTTCAACAATTTTTATTACTCTTTTAAAAGTATTATCATAGGTATAAGTTGTAATAATTTCTTTTCGTCCCTCAGATTCTTTTTTATCAGTAAAAGTAATTTTAGAAAGCAGCTTTGTCGACGAATCGTAATCGTAAACAGTTTCTGTCTCTGTTCCTGAACCTACAACTGTTTTCTTGATTGGTTTACCATTGCTGTCTCTAGTTATTGTAGTAACCACTTCGCCATTTTTGCTGGTTTCTATTTCCAGTTCTCCCAAATCGTTATTTTTGTAGGTATATACCCCAGCTGAAGGGTCTGTAATTTTAGTTTTATGCCCCCAGCCATCTTGTTCTATCTCTATTTTTACACCGTTATAATCTGTTTGTTTTAAATTTCCGTTGGCAAAATAGTCATACTTAATTGTTCCTCCGGTAGTTTCAGTAGAAGAAACGAGGTTACCAATGGCATTTTTTGTTAAGCTTTTTGTTTTTTGTCCATCGATAATAGTCGATGTTAGAGCATTGTATAAAGCCGAAACTGTTCTTGTTGTAAACGACTTGCTTTCCTCCGGCCTGCTGTATATATCAAATTTAGTTACATTCCATTGAACTGGTTCTGCACCAAAATACGGTTCGCTTGTTTTATAATTTCGATCAAAAATATCATACATAAATGATACTGACGAAAAGTTTCCGTTAAGATCATTTTGTGAAGTTTTTATTTTTCTGCCAAGATCATCATATGTTTCTTCGCTTGTACTTCCATCTAAAGCATCGGTAGTGGTTAAAACAATCGTTTTTTCAGCATTCCTTTTATAATCATAACTTATCGTTTTATTTAATTTATCATCTTTTGCTGTACGCTTTTTAAACCAGGCATCATAAGTAAATGACGTACTTAAGCCGTAAGGATTCGTTTGTGATTTCAATGTCCCAACGGGGTTATAAACAAATGAAGTAGAAAGTTTTTCATTGTCTGTTACTTTCGTTAAAAACCTGCCCGAAGTATCATATTCATAATTTGTTTCTCTAGGTTCAACACCAACAGCAACAATTTTTTTCTTAATAATATTCCCAAAGCTGTCGTAATCATTGTATTCTGTTACAGCATTAGTATTATGCCCTCTTCTTTCAATTTGTTTAATAAGTCCAACAGAATCGTAATCATATTTTTCTTGAGCATTCATTGTGCTGCCTGCAATAGAGACATTTTCTGATTTGCTTAATGGCCTTCCAACAACATAAGGCCATCCTAAATCATCGTTATAGTAAGCCACATCCGAAACTGTTGTTTGAACTCGCGAAGAACCTTCATTGACAATAGTAGTAGTTTTTAGAGGACTATTAAATCTATCATAATCTATATGTTCCTCACTATTAGTATTTGTTAATGTATTAAATTGCTGATTAACTGTGTTTTTTAGCTTGAAAACTTTATTTGTCATAAGATTAGTTTCGTAATCTGAAATCGATTTTGTTATAAAGTCTGTTGGAGTATTAGGCGAATCATTAGCCCCCGGATTTATTTTTGCCAAAAATCTACTTCCTGATTTTATTACAGTTTTGGGTTTTAATTTAATACTTTTTGTGGCAATTAAATTATCAGACTGGACTACATTATAATCTGCATTTTCGCCTTTAACAATTGTAGCTGGTAATTTATCATTAAGTGTGGTTATCAAGGGCTCTCTAAAACCCCTAACATAATAATTTTCGATATTTGCTCCTCTTAGATCAATATCATTTTTTGCAATGTTTGAGAACATGGCTGTATTATCGTCATGCCAATCTGTGTGGCTTACTGATCTAAAACCAAAAAAACCAAGTCCTTCTACATTCGAGACGGCGCCATAATATGCAAATAATTTCTTTTTGTAAACGTCCTTACTTTGTTTCTCTAATTTAGAAACCACATAGAAATTAGGATCTACAAGAATATCTAAATTAGGATAACTTGATATTCCTTTACTTGACTGGTAAATAGTCGTATTTTGATAGGTATTAGCAAACTGCGAGTCTAATGGAATATAACTAATCGCCTCTTGTACTCCATTGCCTGTTGTTATATTGGTTAATAAATTTTGTTTTTTATAATTATAACCTGAACTAAAAAAATGTATTTTGCTTTGATTGAAAAAAGCTATTTCAAAAGTTGAGCTAATCTTGTTCCCTAAAATATTGGCGTTGTTTAATGACTGAGGAAGATAGACTGGGAGAGCATAAATATTAATATCTGGTCTTGAACTGGTTGAGGCATATTTTGGCTCACTGCTAAAATCACCATTTACATTTGCATAAGATAAAATTGTAATATAGCCGCTGTTATTTTGAACGTAATTCAAAGTTTTTATTAAATCTGTTCTGCCATCATTATTGCAATCTACTGCAAAATAATTATAAGTTGTACTGGAATCATTTTTACTAAAAACCGGCAGATATGTTTTTTCTTCTTTTATCATGGTAATACCAGTAGAAGTATACTTATACCATTGTGAAGAACCATAAGCTTTCGGAATCATAAAATCAGATTTTCCATCTCCATTATAGTCTCCCAACAAAATAGGAAAACTAGTCCCTCCAATAGAAGTGTTTCTATACAAGATAACAAGTTTACCTGTTTTATCTAAAGAATAAACTGTTAAAGTACCAAAATCAAATATAAATAAATCTGTTTTTCCATCTCCGTTAAAATCACCTACTTCTATTTTTGCAGTTGTTGACAATGCTCTTTCTAACTCGCCCAAAAGTGTTACAAAATCAGTTGTTTTGTCTCTTTTCAAATCGATGAAATAAATTTTCTTAGAGGTAAAGTCTCCTGAAAGACACTCTGTACCTGGATCCGTGCAATTTACATTTGTTGGATGTGGCATATCAATAGCTACAACATCTGTCAAGCCATCACCATTAAAGTCTCCTGAAATAATTTTTTTCGGAAAAATCGCCTCAGTCCCTCTCATTTCACTACATCCTGGATTACAAGTACTAAATCTAGCCGATTTTGGAAAACTTACTACCCTGTCGTAATGTTTTTCTATATTAATATTACCAACTATTTTATCCATACCATATACTGAAAAAGTATAGTCAGAAGCTGTTTTTTTTGCAACGACCCAGCCTTGCGGTAAAACTTTATTATCAGAACTCAAAAATGTAGCTGGAAAAATTTCATCAAAAACTCCAATTTTGTGTTCTAAACCCATATTGTAATTATTTCCAATTTCAACTCCGGCATACAACCAATATTTTGCTTTAGCATCGTTACCTATTGTTGGATAAACCAAACAATCCATTTTGCCATCACCATCAAAATCACCAGAAACAGCCGCAACATTTAAGGAATTTACATTTCCAATATTTAATGAAGTTGTTATATCTAAATATTTCATTTCCTCAGAAGTCATTTCATAATCAAAAACCGTTGGATTGTAACTTTTAGAACCATCACCGCTCGTTTCTGTTATTTTTTCTATACGATCTACTGGTCTAAATACTAAACTGTAATTTCTAAAACCTATTCCATTTGTAAAGACTTTTATCTCCTTAAGTCTTTTCCCTTTTATAACATTTTGCCCTCCAACATAATTATTTTCAGGAACTGCTCGATCTTCATAAATAAATCTTACCTCATTCATGGGAATAAGACCATATAAAGCTCCGTATTTAATACTATCAACATATAATGTATTATTTAACAATATGTAATTATAGTTAATTCGAACTCCCTGAGCATTTTGCCAATATACAATTGACCATTCCATAATTGATTTGGAATTTGTCGAATTACCATAATATGCCTTAGACCCATCTGGATATTCAACTAAAAAACTATCTGGTCCATAATTGGCACCATAAGGTGAAACACCATTGGATGTAATTTTAATATTCGAAAAATATTCTGTTTCATAAACTGTTTTATCTGCTCCATACACTCCTGTTGTTCCGCTTTTCACAACTAATCTTTGGCCATCTAAGGCGAATCTGTCTAATGCATTAAAATCTACAGGATCAATTACTCCATCATGAAATTTTGTAGCCGGAATTCTGGTTATAGAAGAAACCCCTGAAATATCCCAGCCGCGTGCAGCCGTACCAGCAAGTCCGTTTTGGCTATTGTAAGTTAAACTTACTTGAGGCTCTACATTATTAATACCTTTTGGAACTGCAATAGGAATTGAATAATTAGCATTCCCATTTAAAGAAACAGTCAATTCTCCCTCTGTTATACCAACCTCATTAGAGTCGCCTGTAGGTTTATTTGCTGATGGAAGAACTGCCTTTAATATTTTATTAGTTGGAGCTATAATCTCCTCTGTTTGATCTATCCTTTTTATTATTGTAGTCTCCGTATTTTGCCCAAAACCAAATAAACCAACTAATAAAAACAACAGGCTGATATAAAACTTCTTCATCGTAAATTATTTTTTAATGATTTTAATAGACTTTTCCCCTCCATTTTGGTACGAAAGCAAAACAAGGTAAACACCAGTAGGATATTGCTGAAAAGGGATGTTTAAACTGCTCGTAGTATTGTTTAGCTGATAGGTTCGTAATGCCTGCCCTGTTACAGAGTACAGATGAACAGCCGTTACATAATTATCATGAGCTAACTCCCATTGCAGATAGAGTTCTTCTTTTACTGGGTTTGGGTAATACGAAATGACATCTTCGGGGAAGAATTTTTCTAAATCATTTTCTGTAATGGCTTCTGCTGTTGGAATCTCTTTTGCAGGTTTGGCCAGACAGTTAATACATAAGGTTCTGGTAATTTGATTTCCTGCACCATCGTAAGTGAAATTGAGCTTAGACTGCGCATGGGAAGAAAAATAAAGAGTCGTGAAAAAGGCAAGTAGAATTGTTTTCATAAGAAATATTTACACTATTTCTTACAAACATATAAAATAAATACAAATCCTACAAAATTTAAATATTAAAAAAGTAAAGACATAAAAAAAGCGAGACCTAAATCTCGCTTTTTTAACATTATTTGTATTTTAAAATAACTTATTCTACTGTAACTGATTTTGCTAAGTTACGCGGCTGATCGACATTACAACCTCTCATAACTGCAATATAGTACGAAAGTAATTGTAAAGGAATTGTCGTAATAAGCGGTGATAATGCATCTGAAGTTTCCGGAATTTCGATTACATAATCGGCTAATTCACGAACTTGCGTATCTCCTTTAGTTACAACTGCAATGATTTTACCGCTTCGGGATTTAATTTCCTGAATGTTACTTACAATTTTATCATAGTGACCTTGCTTTGGCGCAATCACAATAACCGGCATGTGTTCGTCAATTAAAGCAATTGGACCGTGTTTCATTTCGGCTGCAGGATATCCTTCAGCATGAATATACGAGATCTCTTTAAGCTTTAATGCTCCTTCAAGTGCAACCGGGAAATTATATCCTCGCCCTAAGTACAAGCAGTTTGGCGCATCTTTAAAAGCAGCCGCAATTTCTTTTGCTCTGTCATTCGTTTCTAAAGCCTCAGAAACTTTCTCCGGAATTAATTCTAATTCTTGCAGATAAGCATGGAAATCAGGATTTGATAAGGTTCCTTTTGCTTTTCCTAATCTTAAAGCAATCATGGTTAAAACCGTGATTTGAGTTGTAAATGCTTTTGTAGAAGCTACTCCAATTTCCGGTCCTGCGTGTGTATAAGCACCAGCATGACTTTCTCTTGAAATAGAAGAACCTACAACGTTACAAACTCCAAATACAAAAGCGCCGTTTTCTTTCGCTAATTTAATAGCAGCCATAGTATCTGCTGTTTCTCCAGATTGAGAAATGGCAATTACAACGTCGTCTTTATTGATAATTGGGTTTCTGTATCTAAACTCTGATGCGTATTCTACTTCAACCGGAATACGGGTAAACTCTTCAAAGATATACTCAGCAACTAAACCGGCATGCCATGAAGTGCCGCAAGCGACAATTAAAATTCGCTTAGCATTTAAGAATTTCTCTAAATTATCTTCAACACCAGCCATTTGAACGATTCCTTCATTTGCATGAAGTCTTCCTCTGTAAGTATCTTTAATTACACTTGGCTGTTCGTAGATTTCTTTTAGCATGAAATGGTCGTAACCGCCTTTTTCAATCTGCTCCAAATTCATTTGAAGTTCCTGAATATAAGGATCTACTAAAGAGTCGTCTTTAATTTTTCTAATTTTAAGAGGCTTGTGCAGTCTGATATTCGCCATTTCACCATCTTCTAAATATACTGCATTCGAAGTATATTCTATAAACGGAGAAGCATCTGAAGCAATGAAGTATTCTCCTTCACCAACTCCAATTGCCAATGGGCTTCCTAATCTTGCTGCTACAATTTCGTTTGGATTTTTTCTATCAAAAACCGCAATTGCATAAGCACCTACTACTTGGTTTAAAGCAATTTGAACTGCTTTACCCAATTTTATATTTTCTTTTTTCTGAACTTCTTCAATTAAGTTTACCAAAACTTCTGTATCAGTATCAGATTTGAAAATATAACCACGCTTAATTAATTCTTCTTTAAGCGGTGCATAATTCTCAATAATTCCATTATGAATAATGACTAAGTCTCCGGAATTAGAAACATGAGGATGTGAATTTACGTCGTTTGGAACACCGTGGGTTGCCCAGCGGGTATGTCCAATTCCAATATTTCCATTAACAGCAAAGCCTTCTTTTGCTTTAGCTTCAAGATCTGAAACCTTACCTTTTGTTTTACAAACTTTTATGCCTGACTCGTCATCATACAACATAACGCCGGCACTATCATATCCTCTGTACTCGAGCCGCTTTAATCCTTTTATAACAATAGGATAAGCCTCTCTATGACCGATATATCCAACAATTCCACACATATATATTAATTAATTTGGTTTCGTGTAGTAAACCTCAAGTCTCAATCGTTTACTGTAATCCGAATTCTGTGTATCTGAAAAAGGAATATTAGTACCATATAAGATGGTTCCTAACGGATTCATGACTGATGCTTTTGGCACTTGCGAAAAGTACTCGTTTGTCTTTGGCGGATAGAGTACAATTCTATTTTCCAGAAAATTAAAGGTACTGATACCAATACTTTCTGTAACAACCAGTCCTAAATCAACATTTTTGGCTGTTTTGTCTTTAATAAGATTACGGTAATAATTAGTTATCCTGAATTTATACGTTTTACCACGTTTATCATCTCCACGATTAATTAATCCCCCAAAAATATATTTAGCTCCTTTAGTATCTCCTGTAACCAAACTTGAAGTTTGATCTGAAAAATAATCTACAAGCGGAACATTATTTGTTAAATCATATAAATAAATTCTGCGAGGCTCATCTTCTACTTTAACCTTAGCCATTTTATCAGCATCAATGGTAAAAACCAAATTAGCCTCATTCACTTTCCAATTTTTAGTGGCCACATTATTTCTAATCTCATCTAACTGATCTGGAACACCATTTGGACCATTAACTATACTTCCTGAGCTGTCATAACTAATCAAGTCAGTTTGATTAAAAAGCTTGATAACTGCTGCAGATCCCTGACCTCCTTTTATATAAAGTCTTTGGTCTCCTTCTGTTTTATTTACATTAGACGAATTTATAGCATCTGCATAAGCAGATTCTTTTGCGTCTTGTAATAAATTTGCTGTACCGCCTGAACTGGTCGGGTTCACAAAATTAATTACTAATGTTTTCTCTTCTGTAGTATTAGGATCATCAGTTGTAATTGCCGTTTTAGCCTTATAGGTAATTGTAATTTTTCCTTTAGAAAAATCCATTAAAGCCATATTGGTTGTCGGGCTGCCATCCGCTTTTTCAACTTTAAAATACAATCCTCTAAAATACTCCTGAAAAACATCGGCCGCTGCTAATTTAGAAGGCGCATCTAAAATTTTCTTCTGAAAAATATCTTTATCTAAGTTCAAACGCATTTCTGGAGCCGTATAAGTTGTAGTCTCTTTTCCTGCATCATCTTTTGTAACCAGTTTATACTCTTCTGAACTAAAAAAGAACTGATCATTTTGAGCAGGTTTAGAAGTATCATTATTCAAACGCGGATTTGATCCTATAGCCCCTTGAAAAACCGAATTTTGCGCTGTATAATAAAACTGCGGCAATTCAGATCCGTTATTGATGTACGAACTGCGCATTTGGTAACCTGACTCATAAACACTTAACTTCAATTTCCCATCTGGCGGGCCATAAATAGAATCTAATGCATAAGTATGACTTCCATCTGTATTATTTGCGGTTATATGGCTGAAATAAGGAACACTTAAAATAGCACTTTCGATAACAGGAGTTTCTCCTATTGTTGGTGCATACGTGGCAAGGGCAACCTGAGTTACATAATTTGCTGTAGTTTCTCCAAAAACCGGATTATTATAAATTCCTAAAGCTGTCGTTGATAAAATATTCGATTGTACCGAAGTAACTTCTTGATTAAACGCAACTACATCGTATTTTTCAGACTCAAGTCCAAAATGATCATCACCAATTAAATTTTCGCCAATCGCATTAAAATCTTTGTCACAAGAATATAAAAGAACAACCGTAGCGGCTAATAGAATTTTCTTAATAAAAGAAGTATTGTACATGTTTAATAATAAAGTTAATTTTTAAAGTCCCATTGTTTTATAGAAATTTGTATACGCCTCAGCGAATGCATCTTTCGTGGCGAAAGGTAAAAAAGGTTTTCCTGAAGATTCTATAAATTTTGTTAAACTTGGGGAAACATTCTCAGAAGCAATGATAACAGCGTCAGAATGTAATATACTAGCCTTTAAGATATTTTCGTAGTTTGGAGTTTCAAGATCTGAAATTGACTCGTGCGGCACACCGTCAAATTTTACTTTATTGATCATTTCTAAGTCTAGATTCTCATCAAAAGACTGACCATAAACAGAAGTCACAATTTTTGTATCATTAAACAAAGCCTCGTTCTTATAGTAATGTTTCATATAGATAGGAAGCATTGCTGCCAGCCAGCCATGAACGTGAATAATATCAGGAACCCAGTTTAATTTTTTTACTGTTTCGACAACTCCTTTTGCGAAAAATATAGCTCGCTCATCATTATCCGGATATAAAACCCCCTCTTCGTCAGCAAAAGTGGCTTTACGTTTAAAATATTCATCATTGTCAATGAAATAAACCTGAATTCTTTCTTTCGGAATTGAAGCTACCTTGATAATCAATGGCATATCTAAATCATTCACTACCAAATTCATCCCTGAAAGTCTGATTACTTCATGTAATTGATGTCTTCTTTCATTGATATTCCCATATCTTGGCATGAAAATTCTTATCTGACCTCCTTGATCATTAATCATTTTAGGAACGTCATAAGACATTAAAGAAACCTCATTTTCAGCCAGATAAGGCACGACTTCAGATGATACGTATAATATCCTCTTATCTTTCATAATAGTATTTTACTTAATTTTTGGTAATAAAAACGTCGCAAAATTACAAAAATTTATGCAGTTTATAACTAATATATTATGTTTGCAGTAAATTTTAATAATACCGCCATGCATATTTTCTACGGTAAAGTAGCTCTGATAGCCTATTTAAAAACTATCAAAACCGCAAATTCAACAATAGGATTTGTACCAACCATGGGAGCTTTACATCAAGGGCATCTGGCTTTAATGCAGCGATCACTAAAAGAAAACGACGACACAGTTGTAAGTATTTTCGTGAATCCAACTCAATTTAACAATCCCGAAGATCTTGAAAAATACCCTCGTACTCTTGAAGAAGATGTGAAAAAAATGAGAGGTTTAAGTGACAAAATAATTTTATATGCTCCTTCTGTCGATGATATTTACGAAGGACAGACCATTTCGCAATCATTTGACTTCGATGGTTTAGAAAATCAAATGGAAGGAAAATTCCGCCCAGGGCATTTTAATGGTGTTGGAACAATTGTAAAACGTCTTTTCGAAATCGTTACTCCAACAAATGCCTATTTTGGAGAAAAAGACTTTCAGCAGCTGCAAATTGTTAAAAAACTGGTAGAGAAAAACAACTTGCCTGTAAATGTTGTAGGCTGCCCGATTTTTAGAGAAGACAATCTTTTAGCGATGAGTTCAAGAAACGAACGTCTTACGACTGAAGAAAGAAAAGAAGCTTCGATAATCTACAAAGTTTTAACCGAAGCCAAAGAAATATTCCAAAACAGTACTCCTGAGGAAACTATTAAATTTGTCGAAGATGCTTTTAAAGACAACGAAAGATTTGATCTCGAATATTTCGTAATTGCTGACGAATCTACATTATTATCAATCGATCATAAAATTAAAGACAAAAAATACCGTGCGTTTATAGCGGTATTTGTTAATTCTATAAGGTTAATTGACACCATTTCATTAAATTAAATTACCTTTGCAGCATGCAAATTCAAGTTATAAAATCAAAAATTCATCGAGTAAAAGTTACTGGTGCCGATTTAAATTATATTGGCAGTATTACTATTGATGAAACCCTGCTGGAAGCTTCAAATATTATTGAAGGCGAAAAAGTATCTATTGTTAACATCAATAACGGAGAACGTTTTGAAACTTACGCGATTAAAGGAGAAAAAAATTCAGGTGAAATTACACTGAATGGTCCTGCAGCCAGAAAAGTTCAAAAGGACGACATTATTATTATCATTTCGTATGCAACCCTGGAATTTGAAGAAGCTAAAACCTTCAAACCATGGATCATTTTCCCTAATGAAAATGATAATTCGTTAACATAAGTTTCAACTCAAACTTTACTTTTATTCTTAATTTGTCAAAAATGCCTTTTTGAACAAACAAATCTTCATTTCCCCATATCAAAGTGGTTTGCGTAAGAAATCATTGCTTTTTTAAAATCCCAAATAACAAAAAAGCAAATAAAGTATTATATTGCTCCCTATTTTCAATACTTTTTAATTCACTGAAATACCCCAAATCATGAAGAAAGTTTACCTGCTGCTTACCCTAATTTCTGTTTCTGTTTTTTCGCAGAAAAAATTTGACAACATTCAATCCGAAAAACTGGGAGAAGAAAGAAGAATAACAATTGGACTTCCTGCTTCTTACGACGCAAAATCAGATAAAAAATACCCAGTTTTATATTTATTAGACGGCGATTATTTATTCGATCCGTTTTCTGGAGCCGTAAGTTATGGCGCTTATTGGGATGATATTCCGGAAATGATTATCATTGGCATTCATCAAAATAAAGACGAAGAACGCTACGACGACACCACAATTGATCAAAATACAGGTTTACCATTTGAAAAAGGAGCCAAATTTTTTGAATTTATTGGAGCAGAATTGATTCCGTACGTTGAAAAAAAATACCGTACAACCCCATTCAGAATTATTGCAGGCCACGATGTAACTGCTAGTTTTGCTAACTTTTATTTGTACAAAGAAAATCCGCTTTTCAATGCTTATATTTGTTTAAGCCCGGAACTTGCACCAAAAATGGAAGTTCGAATAGCCGAAAAATTTGCCAAAATACAAAAACCAATATTCTACTATCTTTCTGCCGGTGAAGGTGATATCAAAAAAATCAAAGAGCCGATAGAAAAATTAGACAGCAATATTAAAATCGCAAATAATCCGTTAGTGAATTATAAATACGAATTGTTTAAAAACGCAACTCATTATACCGAAGTTTTACATTCGATTCCGAGTGCCTTGTATCAGATTTTTGAAGTATACAGGCCAATAAATTCTGCCGAATACAGCAATAAAATTGCCGTTCTTGAAACCGGTTACGCTGATTATTTAGAAAAAAAATACAATGCAATGTCTGAAGTTCTTGGCGTTCAGATTCCGGTTAGAATGAGCGACTTTAAAGTAATTGAAAACCTTATTCTTAAAAAGAATGCGTACGACGAATTAGGAAAAATGGCCGAAATTGGAAATGTAAATTACCCAAAAGCCATGTTAGGAGAATATGAATTAGGATTGATGTACGAAAAAATGGGCGATGCAAAACATGCATCAAAAAAATACCAAAATGCTTCGCAAATGGAGCCTATTGGAGATTTGAACAAAGATTTGATGTATGAGAAAATTGACGAAATGAATACGCTTGCTAAAAAAAGTAAATAATGTCTAAAGTTAAAACTTCATTCTTCTGCCAAAACTGCGGCACCCAATATTCTAAATGGCAGGGGCAGTGCAACGCGTGCAAAGAATGGAACACTATTGCTGAAGAAATAATTCAGAAGCAGGAAAAAGTGGCTTGGAAAAGCGAACCTACTTCATCAAGTAAAGCGCCAAGACCTTTAAAAATTAACGAAATTGATTCGGCTCAGGAAATCCGCATGGATACTACCGATGGCGAATTGAATCGTGTTTTAGGCGGCGGAATCGTTCCGGGATCTTTAACGCTTTTGGGCGGAGAACCGGGAATTGGAAAAAGTACACTTTTACTTCAAATCTCATTAAAATTACCTTATAAAACTTTATATGTTTCTGGAGAAGAAAGCCAAAAACAGATAAAAATGCGTGCCGAAAGAATAACGCCAAATAGCGATAACTGCTATATTTTAACGGAAACCAAGACGCAAAACATATTCAAACAAATTGAAGCCATTCAGCCAGAAATTGTCATCATCGATTCGATTCAGACTTTACACACTGATTATATTGAATCTACAGCCGGAAGTATTTCTCAAATTAGAGAAACCACTGCGGAATTGATCAAATTTGCTAAAGAAACCAATATTCCGGTTATTCTAATTGGCCATATTACCAAAGACGGAAATATAGCCGGACCAAAAATCCTGGAACACATGGTTGATACCGTTCTTCAGTTTGAAGGCGACAGAAATCATATTTACAGAATTTTACGATCCCTAAAAAACCGTTTTGGTTCCACTTCTGAACTCGGAATTTACGAAATGCTCGGAAGCGGTTTGCGCGAAGTAAGCAACCCGTCAGAAATATTGATTTCGCATAAAGACGAAGAATTATCCGGAACTGCAATTGCCACAACTCTTGAAGGCATGCGTCCGTTAATGATCGAAATTCAATCGCTTGTAAGCACAGCCGTTTACGGAACGCCGCAACGCAGTACGACTGGCTACAACGCCAAAAGGCTAAACATGATTTTGGCTGTTTTAGAGAAAAGAGCCGGATTTCGTTTAGGCGCAAAAGATGTTTTCCTGAATGTAACCGGAGGAATTTCTGTAGACGATCCCGCAATTGATTTGGCTGTTGTTGCTGCCATCTTATCATCAAATGAAGATATTCCGGTTGGAAAAGGTTTTTGTTTTGCCGGCGAGGTAGGACTTTCTGGAGAAATCCGTCCTGTGAACCGCGTAGATCAGCGTATTCAGGAAGCCGAAAAATTAGGTTTTGACACGATTTTCGTTTCTAAATACAATAAAATCGCTTTAAAAAATACAGGAATCAAAATTGAACTTGTAGCAAAAATTGAAGATGTTGCCAGTATACTTTTTGGGTAATTTCTAATAAAAATACCACTATGAATTTTCCAAAACAAAAAATATTCAAAGCCTTAAAAATACTTGCCGTAGTATTGATATTGCTTTGCATCGGGCTTTACTTTTTTCGTAACTCGCTTTTAAAACAGGCGGTTGCAAAAGTAACCCACAAAATGGCTGTTGATTATAATAGTGACTTTTCTATTAAAGAAGCTTCTTTTGACGGTTTGTCCAGCATTAAACTTACAGATGTCGTTTTGGTTCCAAAAAATGCCGATACACTTTTAAAAATCAAAAACATTGAAACCAGCGTAAGTTTAAGTAATTTATTAATTGGAGATGTTCAGGTTGGAACTTTAAAAGTCAACAACGGCTACATTCAATTAGTCAAAAAAGGAAAAATCCGCAATTTTGATGCTTTCTTAAAAAGAGACCGTGACGATTCTGAAAAAAGCGAAAAAAGAAAATACGGTGCTTTTGCTTATCGCATCATTTCAAAGCTGCTTAATTTGGTTCCGACCGATATGAATCTGGAAAACTTCAAATTCAAAATTGACGATAATGGCAAGAAAACCGATATCGCAATCAATAAGCTCGTTTTAAACAACAAACAGCTCGAAACCAATATTCATGTTCAAAGCAAAGATTTTGATCAGCGCTGGAACTTAAAAGGATTTGCTGACCCAAGAAATCAAAAGGCCGATATTCGTTTCTTTAATTTAGATACCGGAGCCATTCGCGTTCCTTATCTTGATGAAAGATATGGTTTAAAAGCAAGTTTTGATTCGATCCGCTTAAATGTTCAGAATATTGATAAAAGCGGCAGCGAATTCCACCTTGACGGCTTTACTTCTATCGTAAACTTAAAAATCAATCACCCAAAAATTGCAAGCAAAGATGTGGTCATTAAAAATGCCCGTTTTGATTACCGTTTTTTACTGGGCGACAATTTTATTTCGGTTGACAGTACTTCGTCTATAACGCTGAATAAAATAAAAGTACGCCCTTATATTTCTTATGACACCGAAAAAGACACGGTTTATACTTTAAAAGTTGATATCCCGAAAATGAAAGCGCAGGATTTCATCGTTTCGCTTCCTGATGGTTTATTTACACATTTCCAGGGGATGCAGGCAACTGGAAATTTCGATTACAAACTGGATTTCAAATTCAATAAAAACAAACCGAATACACTTGTTTTTGACAGCAAGCTGAATAAAGAAGATTTACGAATTACCAAATATGGCGAAGCCGATTTGAATAAACTAAATGGTGAATTTGTTTATCGCGCCATAATTCAGAATGTTTTACAAAGACCGGTTTTGGTTGGAAATGCTAATCCAAATTACACGCCTTTAGATCAGATTTCGCCTTATTTACGAAAATGCGTTTTAACGACCGAAGATCCTTCTTTCTTCTCGCATCGCGGTTTTATAAATGAAGCTTTCAAACAATCAATTCTTAAAAACATCCGAACTAAAAAATTCTCTCGCGGCGCCAGCACAATCAGCATGCAGTTGATTAAAAATGTGTTTTTGACCCGAGAAAAAACGCTTTCGCGAAAGCTGGAAGAAATTCTATTGGTTTATATTTTAGAAAATAACCGAATTGTAAGCAAAGAAAGAATGCTTGAGGTTTATTTCAATATTATAGAATGGGGACCAAACGTTTACGGAATTGGCGAAGCGAGTCATTTCTATTTCCAAAAAAGTCCTTCGGTTTTAAATGTAGACGAATGTTTGTATTTAGCGACTATTATTCCGAAGCCAAGAAAATTTATGTATCAGTTTAATGACGAAGGAAACCTGAAAGATTTCGCTATAAAAAATCAAAAATTCCTGAAGAATTTAATGTTCCGCCGCGGTTTATTAGTTCCCGAAGATACAATTGGTCAATTGCCTGTTTACATTTCCGGAAATGCGCGTTCGTTAATACGAATCAAAGCCCCGGATTCAACGGCAGTTAAAAATGATTCCTTAGCGACTGATGATGAGTTTGATTTGTAGTTTTTTAAGTTGCTAAGGCACTAAGATACAAAGGTGCAAAGTTCAATAGCGTCCAGCTTTAGCTGGATGAAAATATAAATGTAAGCGAAAGGGCTTTAGCCAAACAATGAAGTTTGGCTAAAGCCCTTTTCTATGTTAATCTTATTCCCTTAGCTAAAGCTAAGAACTATGGATATATCGTATTTTTGCACCTTACTGCCTTCGTGCAAAAAAAACTTAAGGCGCCGGATCAGGAATTACAGCCTGAACTGCATCAATTTCAGCCAAAATCTCTTTTGAAAGAACCACATCAATAGTTGCGATATTTTCTTTTAACTGATCCATAGTTGTAGCACCAATAATCGCACTTGTTAAAAACGGCTGTTGCAGCACAAATCCCATTGCAAGTTCGGTTAAAGTTAATCCGTGTTTAATTGCGATTTCCTGATACAATTTTACTGCTTGCGTACATTGTTCGCTGTTGTAACGAGTATATTGCGGGAAAAGTTTAATTCTCGCATTTGGATGTGCTTCTCCGGTTAAAAATTTCCCCGTTAAAGTTCCAAATGCCAAAGGAGAATACGCCAATAATCCAACATTTTCGTGTTTAGAAACTTCAGCCGAATTCACTTCAAATAATCGGTTTAATAAATTATACGGATTTTGAACGGTTTTAATTCTTGGCAGGTTTTGATATTTACTTTCTTCTAAAAGACGCATCATTCCCCATGAATTTTCGTTTGAAACTCCAACATGTTTGATCTTTCCTTCTTTAATTAATCCGTCGAATGTTTCCAGAATTTCTCTAAAGTTGTCTTCCCAGGCATCTTCATAACCCGTAAAAGCACGGTGTCCGAAATTGTTTGTTTTACGTTCCGGCCAATGCATTTGATACAAATCGATATAATCTGTTTGAAGACGTTTTAAACTGTTTTCTAAAGCATATTTAATACTTGCCGGAGAGAAATCTCCTTTTTCACGCATATAGGTAAAATTCGGGTTTGGACCTGCGATTTTAGACGCTAAAACTACTTTGTCGCGATTTCCTGATTTTTTAAACCAGGTTCCAATAATTTTTTCTGTGCTTCCGTACGTTTCTTCACGTGCTGGAACCGAATACATTTCGGCCGTGTCAAAAAAGTTCACACCTTGATCAAGTGCATAATCCATTTGTTCGTGACCTTCAGCCTCAGTATTCTGCTGACCAAAAGTCATCGTTCCAAGATTGATTTTACTAACTTTTATATCTGTGTGGGGAATTGTAGTGTATTTCATTTTTTTCTTTAAGGTTCAAAGTTGCAAAGTGACAAAGGTACAAAGGGATTCTGCAAATCTAAATCTGACAAAGGTTAAAAAAATTACAAGATTTTCTTTTGAGGTACTAAGGTTCTAAGTTGCTAAGATTCTAAGTTAAATTACAGATAATAAAAAAGGCTCAAAGCATAAACTTTGAACCTTTCCTATATTTAAAAAATCTCAGTACCTTAGTTCCTCAGAACCTCAGCCCCTTAATTAATACTATTAAGCATTTCAGCGATTTCATCTAATCTTGGTGTTAAGATGATTTCTATTCTACGGTTTTTCGCTTTTCCTTCCGGAGTAGCGTTGCTTGCTAAAGGAGAAAACTCGCTTCGGCCAGCTGCAGTAAGTTTTTGTTTGTTGATTTTACTGTTTTCACTCAAAATAGCTACAATTGCTGTTGCTCTTTTAGTCGATAAATCCCAGTTGTTTGCAATTGGTCCAGAACCTGCATACGGATCATCATCAGTATGTCCTTCAATTAGAACCGAAAGATCCGGATTGTCGCCTAAAACTTTTCCAAGTTCTACAACCGCTCTTCTACCTTCTGTTCCAACAGCCCAGCTTCCAGAATTGAAAAGTAATTTGTTTTCCATAGAAACATATACTTTTCCGTTTTTCTGTTCTACCGTTAAACCTTTGCCTTCAAAACCATTTAAAGCTTTAGATAAAGTTTCTTTAAGCTTAAGCATTGCAGCTTCTTTGGCAGCAATCATATCTTCAAGTTCTTTTAAACGATTGGCTGTTTTGTCTAAACGTGCTTGTTCGTCGGCTAACTTTTTAGATTTGGCTTCTAATTGTGCCAATAAATCACGATTTTTGGCCATATTACTTTCTAATGCATCGTTGCTGTTTTTCTCTAATGCATTATAAGAATCTTGAAGCACTTTGTATTTCTTTTGCTCCGCAGCTAAATCGGCTTTTTGTTTTGTAAGTTCGTCTTTAGTTGCTGATAAATCTTTCGTTAATTTATCACGATCTAATTCTAACTGATTTTTTGACTTTTTCAAGTCGGCATTTTCATCAGCTATTGAACGGTTTTCTTTTTTAAGATCTGAATATTTAGTTTCAAGATCGTTGTAAATCTTTTTGGATACACATGAAGTTGCAGACAATGCTAAAACTACTAATCCAATGGAGGCTTTTTTAATCATTTTACTTTTTGCTTTTTATTTGGGAGCGATTAATAAATTTAAATTCCAAAACTTAAAATTCCAAAATCGTTTCATAGTTTTAATCGGAATGTATATTTAAATTTTCGAACCGCTTTTTTCTCAACAAGAACAATACCAAACTTTATTCTATTTCGACTAAAACAGGGCAGTGATCTGAATGAACAGCATCTGGAAGGATTACGGCACGTTTTAATCTGTGCTGCAGTGAATCGCTTACCAAATTATAATCAATACGCCAGCCTTTGTTATTTCCTCTTGCTCCGGCGCGGTAACTCCACCACGAATAATGATGCGGATCTTTATTAAAATGACGGAAACTGTCGATAAAACCAGATTTCATAAATCCATCAAGCCAGGCACGTTCTGCCGGTAAAAAACCCGAAACAGTTTTGTTACGAACAGGATCGTGAATATCAATTGCTTCGTGGCAAATATTATAATCTCCGCAAATAATCAAATTTGGGATCGTAAGTTTCAACTCATTAATATAAGTTTGAAAATCATCCATAAACATAAATTTATGATCTAATCTGTCAATATTAGTTCCAGACGGAAGGTATAAACTCATTACAGAACAATCTTCAAAATCAACACGAAGATTACGTCCTTCAAAATCCATATGGTGAATTCCAGTACCGTATACTACTTTTTGAGGTTCAATTTTAGATAATATTGCAACACCGCTATATCCTTTTTTTGTTGCCGGATAATAATATTGATACGGATAGCCGGCTGCAGTTATAGCTTCTACAGGAATTTGATCCTGAGTCGCTTTGATTTCCTGAAGGCAGATAACATCCGGACTCGCCGCTTGCAGCCATTCTATAAAACCTTTAGTAATTGCAGCACGAATTCCGTTTACATTATAAGAAATAATTTTCATCGAGGTAATTTTTTTAGGATTCCAAATGTAATAAAAAAGTGGAAAGTTTGTGATTGAAACAACGAAAAGTAGAGTTTTTTGTTATCTTTGTTCGCTGCTCTAATAATTTAACAATAGTACATGGGTTTAGTTACCGCGAAAGAAGTTGCAAAGGCAATAAATGTTGAGAAGTACGGGGTTCTTGGTACTTTTTCAGGCTGGATTCTTATGAAGGTTCTTAAGATCTCTACCCTTAATAAAATTTACGATCATAATAAACATTTAGAGGATGTTGCGTTTTTAAATGGAATTTTGGATGAAATGGAAATCAAATTCGAAATTCCGGAAGAAGATTTAAAACGTCTGCCTAAAGAAGGTCCGTATATTACCATTTCAAATCATCCTCTTGGAGGAATTGATGGCATTTTGCTTTTGAAATTAATGCTTGAAAGAGAGCCAAATTTCAAAATCATTGCCAATTTCTTATTACACAGAATTGTACCGCTTAAAAAATACATCATGCCGGTTAATCCTTTTGAAAATCATAAGGATGCTAAATCGAGCGTGGTAGGAATTAAAGAAACGTTACGTCATTTAAGCGACGGAAAACCACTAGGTATTTTCCCTGCCGGGGAAGTTTCGACTTATAAAGACGGAAAATTAGTAGTTGATAAACCTTGGGAAGAAGGCGCTCTGAAATTAATCAGAAAAGCAAAAGTTCCGGTTGTACCTATTTATTTTCACGCCAAAAACAGTAAATTATTCTATTGGCTTTCTAAAATTGACGATACTTTACGTACTGCCAAATTACCATCTGAACTGCTTACGCAAAAAGACCGTGTAATTAAAGTTCGTATTGGTAAACCAATTTCGGTTAACGAACAAAACGAAATCGAATCGTTTGAAGAATATTCAGAGTTTTTAAGAAAGAAAACGTACATGCTGGCCAATCCGTTTGAGAAAGACACCAAATTGATTGACACTGCAAGTCTTAAAATACCAAAAGCGCCTAAAAAAATCGTAACGCCGGCCAACGAATCAAAAATGATTGATGAAGTTCAGGCGTTAAGAAACAATGACAGCAGATTGCTGCAAAGTAAAAACTACGAAGTATTTTTTGCCAGAGCAAAATCAATTCCGAATATTATTCATGAAATAGGACGTCTTCGCGAAATCACTTTCCGTGAAGTTGGAGAAGGAACTAATGAATCTATAGACTTAGACGAATACGATCAATATTATCACCATATGTTTTTATGGGATGATGAAACCAAAAAAATCGCCGGAGCTTATAGAATGGGATTAGGTTCTGAGATTTATCCGAAATACGGCATCGAAGGCTTCTACCTAACAGATTTGTTTAGATTCGAGCCGGAATTGCACGATATGATGCATAAATCGATCGAAATGGGACGTGCCTTTATCATTCGCGAATATCAGCAAAAACCAATGCCTTTATTCTTGCTTTGGAAAGGGATTATTCACACCACATTACGTCATCCGGAACACAAATATTTATTGGGCGGCGTAAGTATCAGTAATCAGTTCTCCGATTTCTCTAAATCGTTAATGATTGAGTTTATGAAATCGAACTATTACGATCCGTATATTGCACAATACATTCATCCGAAAAAAGCATACAAAGTAAAACTGAAAGATGCCGATAAAGATTTTATCTTCGATGAAGCCGAATCTGATTTGAACAAATTCGACAAAATTATTGATGAACTGGAACCAGGAAATTTACGTCTGCCTGTTTTAATTAAAAAGTACATCAAACAAAATGCACGCGTAGTTGCTTTTAACGTCGATCCTTTGTTTAATAATGCCGTAGACGGTTTAATGTACATTAGAATCGCCGATATTCCAGAAAGCACCATGAAACCCGTTATCGAAGAGTTTCAAATAGAATTGGAGCGTAAATTATCTGAAAAAGAAGATTAATACTAATCTCTCGAAATAAAGAAATCCCATTCGCCGCGGCGAATGGGATTTTTTAGTTTCAACGTTTAGATATTAAAACCAAGGTTTTCTGCCAACCTGATATGTTTGATAAAAATCTTCGTCGGTTTTAGTTAGGTAGATTATTCCTTCTATAAGTCCTATTAAACTGCCAAGTCCACACAAAAGATTAAGAAGTATTTGAATGATTCCTTCTTTTGTGTAACCCAAATAGAATTTATGAATTCCTAAAGCTCCAATTAAAATTCCTAAAATTCCAGCAACAACTTTTTTGTTCTCTGGTCTAGGACCTCCAAACTCTGATTGTGTATTTTCCATATTGTTATTTTTAAAAAATTAAATTTGTTAATGTAATGGGCAAAAAAAATCCCATTCGTTTATACAAATGGGACTAAATATGTTTTTTTTTAGAACCAGCCCTTTTTACCTACTTGGTACGTTTGGTAGAATTCTTCGTCTGTTTTAGTCAGGTAAATAATTCCTTCTATAAGACCTATTAAGCTTCCAGCTCCACAAGTAACTATAGTGATTACAATTTGAATGATTCCTTCCTGAGTATATCCTAAGATAAACTTATGAATTCCAAATCCTCCTAATAAGATCCCTAGAATTCCGGCAACAACTTTTTTGTTTTCTGGTCTAGGCTCTGATGGCGTATTCCATGATTCTGGTTTTGTAGTCTCCATTTTTATATATTTAGTTAATTATTGTAATTCAACGTTACCAATTTGATTGATTTCTTCTACTTCATTTTTCGGGTCATTACCGTATTGGTTTGGTCCGTAGTTACCTTCTGTACAGAACAAAATCAAAATCCAGATTGGGCCAACAAATGGAATAAGAGCAACAAAATAAAACCACCCGCTTTTTCCAACATCATGTAATCTTCTAACTACTACCCCTAATCCTGGAAGAAGTGTTGCAAGTGAATAAAGCATCACAAGACCATATCCGATAATTACTCCTGTAACAACATCACCAAGTATTGCCCCAACTATTAATCCAATAATTATTAATAAAAATGAAATTATACCATTTGCAAGTGCAAAATACCAATATTCACTTCTTCTTGCACGACCTTTAAAGTTTGCATAGTTTTCAAAAACCACTTTCTTGTAATATTCAATCATAATTAATAATTAGTTACTGTTAATACCTACTCTTTTTTAGGATTTTCGGTTTCTCCAAAAAAATTAAGAAAAAGTTATTTAGACTGATTCTTTAAAATTCGGAAACAATATTATTAAAAATTAACAAATAAAACTAATTGGCAGCAAAAAATTTACAAGAAAAGACTCGTTATTTAAGATTAAGGAAATAAAACCCGCTCTAAGCGTATACTGCCTTAATTTTATCTACAATAACTTGAGCCAAACGCTCGTGGCTTTCAAAAGTCCAGCCGGCAATATGAGGCGTTAAAAGTGCATTTTTAGCTTCGAGTAAATACTGAAATGCTTCGGGCGTGTTTTTATCCTGAAAAAGCGTTTCAAACGATAATTTTTCATATTCCAGAACATCAAGCCCGGCCCCTAAAACTTTTTTAGTTTTCATTGCCTCTACTAAATCTGCTGTTACTATATTTTTTCCTCTCGAAGTATTGATAACCCAAAATGGTTTTTCGAAAGCATTTATAAAAGCGGTATCCACCATTTTATCCGTTTCTGGAGTCCACGGAAGATGAAGGCTCAATACATCTGCTCTTTTTTGTAATTCCTGTAACGAAACCTGTTTAGCACTTTCATCACCAATATTCTCTAAAATATCATGAAAGATAACATCGACTTCAAAACCGCGAAGTTTTTTTGCAAAAGCCTTGCCCATATTTCCGTAGCCAATAATTCCCACCGTTTTTCCATCAAGTTCATGACCACGATTACTTTCACGATTCCATTGTCCGGCTTTCACTTCGGCGTCGGCCTTATTTAAATTATTAAAAAGAGATAAAATTACGCCAAGCGAATGTTCTGCCACTGCATTTCTATTTCCTTCGGGCGCGGCAATTAAATGAATTCCTTTAGTTTCGGCATAATCGCAGTCGATACTTTCTAAACCTGCACCAACTCTGGCAATAAACTGAAGATTAGCTGCTTTGTCCAGGAAGGTTTTATCGATTTTAAATCGGCTTCGAATTACGATTCCGTTATAATCCTGAATTTTAGCTTCAATTTCTTCTTTAGAAGATTTAAAATCGGCATGGTTTTCGAAACCTGCTTCTTCCAGCTGATTCCAAAGCACCGGATGATTGCTGTCGATATGTAGAATTTTTATGCTCATTATTTATTGAATTTTATTAAAACAAAAATACAGTAATTCTTTAAAAGTTACTTTAAATATTAATCTTGCCGCAACTTGCCTTTTGCTTATTTCGGGCAACAGATTAAACAATTAAAAATGACAAAGCAAATCGTCAATATAGCACACAGATGACACAGATTCGCTTCGCGAAACCACGGATTAAAACGGATTTTTCTCATTTTGTCATTTCGACCGAAGGGAGAAATGACATAAACTTTGTCCCTTTGTCCCTTTGCACCTTTGTCCCTTTGCACCTCTTACTCCCCCTAAACTTTTTTATTGGGCAGATTTTTTTTAACTTTGAAAATATAAGCTTCAAAGAAATTCTGTTTCTTCTAAATCATTACAAAAATTCCAAAATGAAATTAACCAAGACTTTTAAAGCCTTTTTTGAAAACGAAAAATCAGGCGGATTACTTTTATTATTCGTCACTATAATTTCGTTATATGCTGCAAACTCGGCTTACTCGGCTGAGTATATTTCTTTTTGGGAAAAAGATTTAGGAGGACATTCTATTACACACTGGATCAATGACGGATTAATGACCATTTTCTTTTTGCTGATTGGTTTAGAATTAGAACGCGAAATTTATCATGGCGAATTATCGAATATAAAAAATGCTTCGCTCCCAATTATGGCCGCTTTTGGCGGCATGCTGGTTCCGGCTGCAGTCTTTTTGGCTTTAAATTTTGGAACAACCACTCAAAATGGAGCAGGAATTCCGATGGCTACAGATATTGCTTTTGCGATTGGAATTTTATCGCTTTTAGGCAGTAAAGTTCCTTCTTCGCTGAAAGTCTTTTTAACCGCACTGGCCGTTATTGACGATCTTGGCGCTATTATCGTTATTGCGATATTTTACACCACGTCAATTTCGTTTGTAAATCTGGGAATTGCTTTAGGAATCTGGGGGCTTTTATTTGTTTTAAACCGAATGAAGGTTTATAACCTCATTCCGTATTTAATTGGGGGTATCATAATGTGGTATTTTATGCTGAACTCTGGTGTTCATGCTACCATTACTGGTGTTATTCTGGCTTTTGTAATTCCGTTTGGCGATGGCGGAGAAAAGTCTACTTCATACAAATTGCAGCATTTTCTTCATCAACCTGTTGCCTTTTTCATTTTGCCTTTGTTTGCTATTGCAAATACATGTATTGCCATAGAATCAAATTGGCATGAGGGTTTAAATCATCCCAATGCATTCGGAATTATTTTAGGACTGGTAGTGGGAAAACCTTTAGGAATTGCGCTATTTTCTTCTATTGGAGTTAGTGCCGGTTTATGCGCCTTACCTAAGAATCTAAAATGGGCTCATATTTTAGGTGCGGGAATGCTGGGCGGTATTGGTTTTACAATGTCTATATTCATTACACTTTTAGCTTTTAATGATCCCGAAACTATTCTTTATTCTAAAATATCAATTCTAATAGCGTCTGTACTTTCCGGAGTTTTTGGTTTTGCTTATCTAAAGTATATTTTGACGAAAAAGCAAGAGGTTTGATTTTGAAAGTTGCTCTAATAGCACGCAGATGACGCAGATTAAATAGATTTTTTTATTTTATAATTGTCCAAAGATGCAGTTCGTCATTGCGAGGAATGACGCTGAAAATGTAAATATTTAAAAACAAAAAATCCCAAACCCCAACAAAAATTGGAATTTGGAATTTTAATATTTGAAATTTAAAAAACTTTAACCTTTGATTTGTTTCAAAGAAGTTTTGATTCCTTTTATTAAAGACGAACTGAAACCGTTGTGTTCCATTTCATTTAAACCGACAATTGTACAGCCTTGTGGCGTGGTTACACGATCGATTAATTGTTCCGGATGTACTTTTTCTTCTAACAACATTTTTGCTGCTCCTTTTACTGTTTGTGCGGCAATTGCAAGAGCGGTGTTTGAATCAAACCCAATTTCGATTCCTGCCTGCATAGAAGCACGAATATAACGTAAAGCATACGCAGTACCACATGCGCCTAAAACGGTCGCTGCATCCATTAATTTTTCGTCGATAACCGGAGCGGTTCCTAAATCCTGGAATAGATCTACAATTGGCAGTGCTTTTTCGCGATCTTTCTCCGGAAAAGAAATACAGGTTGCCGATTCTCCAAACTGCGCTGCAATATTGGGCATAATGCGCACTACCGGAAATTCGTTATTTGTTTTAGATTGAAGAACATCCAAAGACAAACCGCTTACTGCCGAAGCAATGGTTTTATTTTGAATAACCGGCAGAATCTCGGCCAAAACAGTATCAACCTGATACGGTTTTATGGTTAAGATCACCACATCGGCTTCCTGAATATTGTGTTTATTGTCGTTAGAAACGGTAATTCCGTATTCCGTTAAATACTGAATACTGCCAATGTTTCTTCTTGTTACGGTAACTTGATTGTTTTTCGAAAATTTTGCAATTCCCAAGGCAATAGAAACTCCAAGGTTTCCTCCCCCTATAATGTGTACTTTCATCCTGCTTGGTTTTAATTTATTTTTGGCTGCTGAACAGCAGATTTTTCAGCGTGTAAATTACGCAGATTTTAAGGATTTTAAATCACTGTAATCTATTAATTTGTGGCAAAAATTAAAACCCAAGAATCAGTTTGGCAACTCCAAAATAGAGCATAATTCCAAATACATCATTGGTTGTAGTGATAAACGGACCTGTTGCAATTGCGGGGTCTATTTTATTTTTATGCAGAAAAAGCGGCACTAAAGTTCCTAAAGTTGCGGCAAACATAATAACCACAATCATAGAAATCGAAATGGCTATTCCCACTAAATATTGTCCGTACATAAGAGAATGATACCCTAGTAAAAGCAGGGAAATGATGCTTCCGGAAATCATCGAAACGGTAATTTCTTTGCTGAAATAGCTTCGGCTGAATTCTTTCAAAGTTCCGTTTGCTAAACCCTGCACCACAATCGCCGATGCCTGAACTCCAATATTTCCGGCTGTAGCCGAAAGCAAAGGAACGAAAATAATTAAGGTTGAATATTTTTGGAAAGCGGTTTCATTGTCTTTTAAAACAAAAGAAGCCACAATCTCGATCACCATCCCTATTAAAAGCCAAGGCAAACGTGCTTTTGTTAGTTCCAAAACGCTGTCATTCGTTTCGATATCTTGTGTAATACCCGCTGCTAATTGGTAATCTTTGTCGGCTTCTTCCTTGATTACGTCTACGATATCATCAATAGTAATTCTTCCAACCAAACGACCTAATTCATCCACAACCGGAATTGCCTCTAAGTCGTACTTCTGCATGATACGGGCAACCTCAACATCTTCGGTATCGACTCTTACGAAATTTAATTTTCGGATATAAACATCGCCAATTTGCGTTTTGGTAGAAGAAGTCAATAAATCTTTAAGGGATAATCGGCCTTTCAAACGGTTTTCATCGTCAACAACGTAAATAGAATGTACCCTTGAAACATTTTCTGCCTGAATTCGCATTTCTTTTACGCAGGTTAAAACGTTCCAGTTTTCATTGACTTTTACAAGCTCTTTTCCCATCAAACCACCCGCCGTGTTTTCGTCGTAACGAAGTAACTCGACAATGTCTTTTGCGTGCTCAACATCGACTAATTCCGAGATAACTTCTGCTTTGATTTCCTGCGAAAGTTCTGCGATAATATCGGCCGCATCATTGGTTTCCAGCTCGTCAAGCTCCTCTGCAATCTCTTTAGGCGATAGTCGGCTTAAGATATTCTCACGAAGATCTTCTTCTAATTCAAGAAGAATTTCGGCTGTTTTATCACTATCTAAAACTTTGAAAATGTAGGTTGCTTCGTCGAAATCTAATTCATCTAAGATTTCGGCGATATCGGCGTGATGCAGGTCGTTAAGTAAAACTTCAAGTTCATTGTCATTTTTATTAACGATATGCTCCTCTAATTGGTGGATAAATTCTTTGCTAACTTTGAACTCCATCGGCTTCTATTTTTTGAGTCAAAACAATAAATTCGTCAACGCTAAGCTGTTCCGGACGTTTATCAAAGATAGTGTCTTCTCGCAGTTTATCTGATAAATTTAATGTTTTCAAACTGTTACGTAATGTTTTTCGTCTTTGCTGAAAAGCCGTTTTTACAACCGTAAAAAACAACTTCTCACCACACGGAAGGCTGTAATCTTCCTTTCGGGTCATTTTCATCACACCCGACTTGACCTTGGGCGGAGGAATGAAAACATTTTCGTCTACAGTAAACAAATACTCAGTATCATAGAAGGCCTGGGCTAATACGGATAAGATTCCGTAAGCTTTTGATCCTTTTTTCTCGCAGATTCGCTCTGCAACTTCTTTTTGAAACATTCCGGAAAATTCCGGAATCTGATCTCTAAACTCTAATGTTCTAAAAACAATTTGAGTCGAAATATTGTAGGGGAAATTTCCAATTATAGCAAATTGCTTGTCTTTGTAAACTTCATTAATATTGTATTTCAGAAAATCCTGAGAGATAATCTGGTCTTTTAATTTTGGATAATTTTCGCCTAAATACACCACAGATTCTGTGTCAATTTCAATAACGTGTGTATTTATCGGCTTCTCAAGCAAATACTTAGTCAACACACCCATCCCTGGTCCTATTTCTAAAACCTCATCATATCCCTCTAAGCTTAAAGTATCTGCAATTGCTTTGGCGATACTTTCGTCTTTAAGAAAATGTTGTCCTAAATGTTTTTTGGCTTTTACTTTTTCCATTTTATCTTTCTTGTTTTGCCGCGAGGGCGCAAAAGTATTCTTTTTGCTGTGAAGGGTCAAAGACTCAAGGATTTATTTTTGCTTTTTATGCTTTTTTTTGCCACAAAGGCGCAAAGACACAATGCTTATTTTTTTCTTGGCTCAATGACAATCTGGAAATTATCCTTATTTTTATCTATTTTGTTCTTTACTGGAAACCTGCTGATACGTTCGCTTAAGCGCAAAAAACTATAAAATCTTTCCACTTTTGACAACTTCAGAAAATCTTCCTGCTGTTGTTTATTGCTTTCTTCTTTAGTTTGAAATCGAATTTCCATAATAGCCTTTTTAAGTAAAAACTGAGACTGAAAACCGAGACTGGAAACTAATTAATGATCTGAAATAACCTCCAGTTCGGTTCTAAAAGAAAGCATTTTATCAGCAAATAATTCCAATGCTTCTCTGTCAAACTGCGGCTGGTCTTCGATGTAATATTTTTCTAAAGTCTCTTTGCTGTCGGTTGTATATTGAACAGAATAAGTAATTCCGCCCATTTCTTCCTCTATCAAAACTTTTACAATTCGTGCCGAAGAAAATTTCTGCGTAGACAAAATTTCCGGAATATGTTTTTCCTGCATCCATTTTAACCATTGATCATGAACGCTTTCGTGTATATTGGTAGTAATATTGTAAATAATCATTTTTTTCTAAGCTTCTAAGATGCTGAGATTCTAAGGTTCTGAGTTTTATTTACTAGACTCTTAAAAGCAACATCGTATTATTAATTCTTTGTTTACTCGTTAATTCGGTTAAACGGTTAAACAAATAACCAGTTAAACCAAACTACAAATTCTTATCTCCTCTCAATTCCCGGTATTTTTTTCTGGCATCAACAAAGTAAATACTATCCTGATGGTTAAAAATTACCTTTTCATATAAAGGCTTGGCCTTTTCTACGTCTTTTAATTCGTCGTTGTAAATTTCTGCCGAAAAAAACAGCGCTTCATCTATATAAATTCCATCGCTGTGATTGTCGATGATTTGCTGGTATTGGCTTAAAGCCGAAGCAAAATCCTTCTGACTTTCATATATTTTACCTAAACGCAACAATGTTACAGCTTCAATTTCCTGCCCTTTGAAGGTCTTTAAAACATACTGAAACTGTGTAATGGCTTCTTGTTTTTTATTTTGATAAAGTAAAAAATCGCCTTTTGCAAATTGCTTCAATGCAGTTTGTGTCGAATCGGCAGCCGTATTATCATTTATTAGTAAAAAGTATTCAAGAGCGTCGTTGGCAATTAATTGCGTGTTTGCCGATTTTAATTCTTTAAATTGTTTTAAAGCCCATTCAAAATCACCTTTGTAATAGCTTGTTTTTGCGGCTTTTAAACTGGCTTCATGTGCCATGACATCATTTTTTAAATCCAGCTGAATCTGCGAATAATAAATCAGTGCCTGGTTGAATTTTTCTTCTAAAAGTAAAATATCGGCCAGTTCCATCTTTGCATCGGCTTGCTGATAGGCATTTAAATTTAATTCTAATGCTCTTTTTACAACTGCCTTGCCTTCTTCTGTCTTTTTTAAATTAAAGGCCAGAAAATGTGCCTGAATTAATTGCAAAGATAAGGTAAAAGGATTGATTTCGTAAGTAACCAGTAACTGCTGCAATTCATTTGCAATGGCTGGATAATCTTTTTCCTGCGCTTTATCAATTTTAATCTGCATTAAACTGGCGTTGCTGTGAATCAGCAAATCAACATCTTTCGTATTTTGAAGAATGAAGTTTAAAATCTCGGCTGCAGTTTCAGTATCATCTTCGTTTAAAGCAAACTGACTTAGATTTACAATACTGATTAAAGATTCTGGTTCGCGTTTATAAATGGCTTTTTCCTGAATGAATGCTTTTCCAAATTCTTTTTGCTGTACATAAAACCAGCTCAGATAATGGTTCCAAAAAACGTCCTGATCTTTCTGGGTTCTTAAAATCAATGCTTTTCGCATCGCATCTTTAAAAGCCGTATTGTCTGTTTCGCCGTTCATGAAACGAGCAAGCTGCATCTGGATTAAATTGGCATTCTGCTGATTGTTATAGGATTCTGTCAGCAAAAGATCGATCATTAAATCGGTTTTTCCTAATTGACCGTACAACATTCCAACTTGGAAATTGAAATTGTAATTCGGCTGTACCTGCATTGCAGTCTGATAAGATTTTAAGGCATATTCCAGTAAAACCTTTTTTTCGAAAGCATTTCCAACTCCGTAAACATCATTTGGATTGGTTTTGATTTTTTCGATTGCCTGTTCGTAGTAACTTTTGGCTTTCGATTCGTTTTTCTGTAATTGATAATTGTATCCCAATTCAACTAAAAAAACGCCTTGTTTGTAGCGATTGTAACGTTCCAGAATTGTTTTTTCGGCAATATCAAATTGCTGTAACTGCTGATAACAATCTATAGTTCGTAAAAAATATTGTGTATTAGACGGTGAACCTTTTAAAAGGTCTTCGTAAATGATTTTAGCTTTTTCGAAATCGCCTTTATCGTAGTAATTATTCGCTAACTGCTCGTTTTGCGAGAACGCAAGACCAGACCACAACAAAACGATATAGATAAAGATATTTTTCATATTTCTGTTTTTAGCGTGGTATTATTTAGTCTCAGTGTTCAGTATTCAGTCACAGTTTACAGTCGCAGTATGCAGTCTCTGTCAAACTGAATACTGCGACTGAACACTGTAAACTATATACTAAAGTTAGTCAATTATATCAAATCCGCAGTAAGGACGTAAAACTTCTGGAATTACGATTCCTTCCGGCGTTTGGTAATTTTCTAAAATTCCGGCTAAAACTCTAGGCAATGCTAATGAACTTCCGTTTAATGTATGTGCCAGTTGGTTTTTTCCGTCTTTGTCTTTGAAACGTAATTTCAATCGGTTTGCCTGAAAAGTTTCGAAGTTAGATACAGAACTAATTTCTAACCAACGATCCTGCGCTGTTGAAAACACTTCAAAATCGTAAGTCAAAGCCGATGTGAAACCCATATCGCCACCACAAAGACGTAAAATTCTGTATGGTAATTTTAATTCCTGCAGAATGTTTTTAACATGTTCTACCATTCCGTCAAGCGCTTCGTATGATTTATCAGGATGCTCAACACGTACGATTTCTACTTTGTCAAACTGATGCAAACGATTTAATCCGCGAACGTGTGCTCCGTAAGATCCCGCTTCACGACGGAAACATGGTGTATAAGCTGTATGTAAAACCGGTAAGTCGCTTTCGTTTAAAATAACATCGCGGAACAAATTTGTAACTGGAACCTCAGCAGTTGGAATCAGATATAAATCGTCAACTCCTGCGTGGTACATCTGTCCTTCTTTATCCGGCAATTGTCCTGTTCCGTAACCTGAAGCTTCGTTTACCAAATGAGGCACCTGAACTTCGTTGTATCCTGCTGCTGCATTTTTATCTAAAAAATAATTGATTAAGGCACGTTGTAAACGAGCTCCTTTTCCTTTATAAACAGGGAAACCGGCACCCGTAATTTTTACACCCAATTCAAAATCGATAATATCGTATTTCTTTACCAATTCCCAGTGAGGCTCTGCACCTTCGTGTAAAACCGGAATATCTCCTTCTTCAAAAACATTCAAATTGTCGTCTGGTGTTTTTCCTTCAGGAACAATATCAGCCGGAAGATTTGGAAGCGTGTATAATTTATTCGTTAACTCAACAGCCAAAGCTTCTGCTTTTTCTCCAAGTTCTTTGCTTTTTTCTTTTAATGAAACCGTTTTTTCTTTTAAGATTGCTGCTTTAGCTTTCTCTCCCGCTTTCATTAACTCGCCTATATCTTTGGACAATTTATTAGATTCGGCTAAAGTATTATCTAATTCCACCTGAGCTGCACGACGGTTTTCGTCTAATTGCACCACCTCTTCAACAACGCTTTTAGCATCGATATTTCGTTTTGCTAAAGCCTTGATTACTTTCTCCTGATTTTCTCTAATAAATGCGATTTGTAACATAGCTTGATTTTTATAACTATTGTATTTTTTTATAACGGAAGCAAATTTAAGGAAATGTTTGCTAAGATTACCTACAAATTGTTACCAACATTTTGCTGATGCGGAGCATTTACCTGCTTTTATCTATTCTTTTATAATTTTAAAAGTTTCTGCCCTTTCGCCAATAGTAGTTTTTAAAATATAAAATCCCGAATCTAATCTAATGATGTTTATGGTTCCGTCGCTTGTTTTTCCTTTTAAAACGGACTTCGATTCGAAATTGAACAACTCAAAATCAAAGTTTTTTGAACCAATGTTTTCTACCGAAACACTTTCTTTTGCTGGATTTGGGAAAACGAAAGGCTTGTTTTTAAGTACTTTTTCAGGCTGATGTTTGCTGCAGGCATCTTCTAAAAGTGAATCTAAATCGAATTCATCGTACACTAAGGTATAATTGAGTTCTTTTGCTTTTTGAAACAGCTGGCAGGCGTCGTCATATTTTTTCTGATCGAGATAAATAATTCCGAGATTTTTCATTGCATACGAATTGTTTTTATCCATTTCTAATGCTGCTTTCAAATCGGCGATTCCTTTTTTAGATTCGCCCATTTTATGATAAATTAATCCACGGGTTGTTCTTAAATCTCGTCCGCCATAAGCGGTTATTTTTTCTATTTGTTTCTCGTATTGAAAAGCTTTCTGAATATTTTCGAATGCTTTTTCATATTCGCCCATATCACTCAATAACCTGGCGAGTGCCCAGTATGCTTGGGCATGATCTGGTTTTTCGATTACAATTTT
This sequence comes from Flavobacterium sp. GW821-FHT12A05, assembly GCF_058807735.1. Taxonomy (NCBI): domain Bacteria; kingdom Pseudomonadati; phylum Bacteroidota; class Flavobacteriia; order Flavobacteriales; family Flavobacteriaceae; genus Flavobacterium; species Flavobacterium sp. GW821-FHT12A05. Next base: position 415,856 of record NZ_JBXAQY010000007.1, read on the forward strand.
CTCTAAATAATAACGCGCCAAATCATACACTTTTCTTTGTTGCAACAAAGTTGCAAAATTAAATAAAATGCGATAATCATTGGGCGCGTTCTTAATTGCTTTATAATAATAGTTCATAGCAAAAGCTTCCATTTCAAGTGAAGCATAAATGCTTGCCAAACGATCATAAAGCTTACTTCTAAAAACAGCCGTTTTCCTTTTTACCGAATCCGACAAAACCAAATCTTTGTTTTTTGGATCTTTATCAATCGAATATTCAACCTTTTTTAAATCCTCAATCGCCAATGTATTATTGCCAAGGCTGACACTTAAAACACCACGATTATAGAGATCATTAATTTTGGTTGGATTATAATTGGTTCTTGTGTTGATATCCGTCAGCATTTTTAATGCTTTTTTGACGGTTTCTTCGCGATCTTTATTAAACGGAAGTTTATAATCTGTCCTTCCGGTCATTTTTCCGTGGGCAAAATTCCAGGTTACCAGTTTTTCACCTTGTCTATTGTACTGAAAACCATCACCGTCTTTCAACCCATCTTTATCAAAGTAGAAAACTTCGTTTAGTTTTCCGTTAGAATAATAGGTTTTAGAACTATCCGGCTTTTTATCTGCGCTGTACCAAATGGCAACCGAAACAACCTGATTATCATAAAAATATCGGGTCACATTATCAGATACTTCTTTTTCTTTTTCCTGAGCCAGCAAGAAAACAGGCAAAATCAATAAAACAAAAAGTATCTTTTTATGCATTTTTTTAAGTTTCAATTAGCCGCGAAATTATAAAAATCGGTTACGATCGTCTTTTTTAAACGAATAGGTTTTTCCGTCGAACCTTAATCTTTGGAATTCTTTTTTGACTTTTAAATCGTTTTTTTGCTGAATATTATTTTCTAAATCTTCTTCGGCTGATTCTTCATAAGAGAAAATTTTAGAAACCAGTAAATCATTAAAACCGTTTGTCTGCATATCCGAAATGCTGATTCCGGTTTCTAAAGTTTCTATTTGATAGGTTCCGCCTCCGTTCGAATCTCCATTTGAAGATCGAATTGGATATTCGTATAAAATTTTATTCATTTTATTTCCGTCAAAAGTCACAATCGTAAATTTTTCTTCGGAATACATTACCACTCTGCTGCTCGAATATACTTCTGTACTAAAAGCAATGGCAGGAGTTTTATCGTTTAACTGAAGTAGATCTTTTAAAATATAAGTCTTTGCAACTCTTAAACCGTCATTTTCGTAATAACCAAGACTGGCATCTGTTTCTTCTGCCAGAATTTTTCCGTCTTCATTATTTACAAAAACGTATTTCCTTTCATAATAATTGCCTAAATCTTCTTCCGTAGATTTTGTTTTGGGCTTTTTGTTAGTAACCGAAATCACGAAAAAAGTTACTTTGTTATTGTACCGAATCGAACTTACATCTTCGGTTTTAATCGCACTATATTTGATTTTGAGATTTTCAGCCGTTTTCTTGAGCAGACTCAAATTCAATTCGTCTGACGGAATTATATATTCGCTTTTTTTAAAGATTAGTCTTTCGACCATTTTAGGAGTTTCTGTCTGCACAGCTAACGATGGGGCGTTTTCGTCAATGAGCTGTTTTTCATTTTTTCCACAGGAGGATAAAAATAGAAAAATGCCACTGAGAATTAAGTAGGATTTAATTTTCATTGGTGTTGATTTTAAAATTAGGGGCTTTCAAATATAAAATATTCTTAGAAAGCTTTTTAAATAAAATCAAAATTTTAAGAAAGTTCTTAATTTATTTATATTTCACTAACAATTCTCTTATTCATTTGTTTTCAAAAACACCACAAATCTGCCAGACAAAAGCAAAATATCTCCAGCTTTACGGCATTTGTTAGTGTGATTGCTTCGTTCCTCGCAATGACAAAAATACTTTGAACCTCTGCTTCTTTGAACCTTTGAACCTCCAGAAAAACTACGCTCTTTTAATTTCATGCCCAACAAATTCCTCCAAAACAGCAAACATATCGTCTACAGAAAGTACTTCAAAATCGGGATGGTTTTTTAAAAAATCAGCATTTAACTGTGCTAAGTTTTCTTCTAATTCAAAAAAAGTGTCATTATTTAACGAATCGCGAACCGGATTTACACCTTCTAATTTCCCTTTCAAGAATTTTCCCAGCTTTATATTACTCATTAATCGAACTTTTTTGCTTTGTTCCTGAAACAATTCTAAATGTTTTTCGGCACCAATTAAAGCCAGACCTTCTTCGATAAGCTCGTTTAGTTCTTTATTCCAACCTGATTTATAGACAAACTGAGAAAAATTTCCTTCGGTATATTGCGAATAGTAATAATCGAGATAGTAACTCGTAAATGCATCTTCGTGAATAAACTCATCGTCTACACCTTCTTCGCGCATTAAGTTGATTACCGAAATATTTGAGTGAATAACATCCTGAGGATTTTCACTTTTCATTGCCGTTTCAGAAACTATTATTCTGCCAAATTCCTCCATTTTAGTTTTGTTTTGAGATTTGATTTGCAAAGTTGAGGGAAAAAATGATACGATTTTAAAATTGTTTTCATATTTACCGGTTTTCAAAACCCGTGTAAATACTTAGTAATTAGTTTCATTTTATTTATATACTTGTTTGCCAAATTATTAGACTTGAAATAATAAAAACTAATCTTTTAAAATATAAAAACTATGAAAATCAAAGAGCTGAAAAAAGATCTTTTATATAACGATATTGAAGAAAGAATTGATAGTATTAAAAGAAAAAAAGACGTTTACTTATTTCTTTATCGAGCAACAAAAATTATAGTTTTTATTGCCGGCGCAACTGTTACGGTACTTACAGGCTGGGAAATATTTAACAAAAAAGAAGAGTTCCATCCCGAAAATTATGTTTTAGTTATTAGTGCGTCTATTACTGTTTTGGCTGCCATAGAAGGATTGTTCAGTTTTAAAGACAAAGGAAAAAGCAATGACCTTTTGTTATTTGAATTGCGAAGACTTAGAGACAGAATATGCTATGACTATACAAAAGGAGAATTAATCTATAAAGGAAATAGAGATCAGCATTTTTTAAAATATCAGGAGATTTTAGAATCTCAAAAGGCAATCATAGAAGATTCAAATGGCGGCGAGGATTAAACGCTATTTTGCGATATTATTTTTAAAAAGAAAAAAGATTATTTTAGCAAAATATGAGATAAACTTTACACATTAAATTATGGCTGTTGAATCGGAACAAAAAGATATAGATAATGAAAATGAATATATAGAAACGGACATTTTAATTAATTTATACTTTAAAAAAATATTAAAGTCAAATGAAAAGAGAAGCAAATATCTAGACTTGCTCAATCAACGAATTGATGAAAATAAAAAGTCTCTTAATAGATTATTACTGATTATACTTTTTTTAATTATTGCATTTCCATTAATCTTAGAGACAAAAATCAGCGAAATATCTGTTGGTCCATTTAAACTTCAAGAAAACACAATTGCCTTATACATAATACCTTCTATTTTTGCATTTTGCCATTATAAAACCATTCAAATTTATCTTGTTATAAGTAAACAAAGTAAATATTATACAGGTTTAGCATCAGTATTTTTTAAACACAGTCAATTTTCAGTTGCGAGCAATATTATAAAGCCTTACTTATTTTTAGAATCTACAGCTTATCATCATCTTACAGAAGATTCAAAACTGCTAAAAAAAATTTTAGATTTTCTTTGGATTTTAATATTGTTAGGCATTGTTCTTTTTCCTTATTGGTTTGTTTATTATGCTTTAAAATCATTATTTACCAAATATGGTTTAAATAATATTCAAGATTTAATGTTTTTTCTTGCTCCCATACTAATCAATTGTTTCACATTTATTTTAACCGTTCAACATGTAAAAAGAAAAAACATTACTGATGAGGAAGAAAAAAAAGAATAGTCTATTTTTTAATAAATTTTAATTTACAACTCTGCAATATCAACTCAAACATAAATTTAAAATTAACCACGCAACCATTTAAAAAAACCACATCTGTTTAGTAAATAGCGTTTTACAATAAATTCTAATTAACTAAAACCAAAAACCATGAAACAGATTATTTTTATTTTCAGCATTTTGTTTGTGTTCGTAAGCTGCAACAGCGACGATTCAGACAATAACTCATCAAATGTAACCTATTCCGAAATTATTAAGGGTGATAATTACAATGGAAAAGACAGCAATCCAAAAGGTAATTTAGTTATAAAAGACCAAACGACCTGGAACGATGTGCTTTCTAAAATGAACCTTATTTTGCCTGCAAATATGATTTTTCCTGATACCAACATCGATTTTACCAAATATCAGGTTATTGCTGTTTTTGATCAGGTGCGTAATTACGGCGGATATTCTATTGATATTACAAAAATTACCGAAACTCGTAATCGAATAATCGTTAAAGTAGAACAGCTAAAACCAGGAGGCATTGCTACTGTAATAACACAGCCATACCATATCGTTAAAATACCTGCAAGCAATAAAAAAGTAGTCTTTGACTAAAACCTGTCTCATAACCACCATCGCTATAAAATTTGTTTTAATATTGATAATGGCATGGTGGTCACATTTTTCAATTTCCCTTTTTACTTTCTCATAATCGCTATGATTCCAATTTTTGGATCTAGCAGAAAGGCTTAAAAATGTTTTTTATCTTTTTCACTCTCTTTATCTCTTAATTGTATATTTTGGCAGTTTATTTTACAAAAGAACAAAACTAAGCCAGCAAACAAATGGAACTTTCTAAAGGAAATAAAAGCGAATCTGCAAACATAGAATTTGAAGAGGCTTTCTCTGATTTAAAAAGAATGGGAGAAATTGTTCCGAGTGCAAAAAGGACTTTTGAATTACTATCTGAATTAAATTCAAAAACGACAGATTCAGAATCGGATAATTTGATTGCTGTATTACATCAAATACAATATCACTCAAACACCAACAGTTTTTTCTATTTCTATTTTCCAATAGTTACGTATATTTTGTACTTTAAACCAAAATATGAAAGTGAACTTTTAAAATTTCTAATTGAACCCAATTTTGCCAACGGAACATCAGAAACCAATGAAATGATTGAGGAAATTATTGGCGCCATGAAATACAAACTCGGCCAAAATCAATATTATTTAACGAAAGAAAGCCAGCATTGGATTGTAAACGAGCTTCCGAAATTGCATAAAGAAGTTCAAAGGGAAATAGAAGTTTGCTGGAAAGAATTGAAAAACTAATAAGCTATGAAAACAAAAATTGTATTGATTCTTTTATTTTCAGCTTTTATATCTTGTTCAAAAAAAGAAAAAGACAATAATCAATTTAAATATTTTGATTTTTCTTTTAGTAATACTTTCGAAACGTGTTTTTCTATAAAGGTTTCTCCAAATGACAGTGTTTATATTCGGGAACATTGGAATGTTCATGATATTTGGGACAGTACTAATGTTAATATTCCAAAAGGTGAAACAAATTATATAGCTTTAATAAGCAAAAATGACAGAAAAACACTAAGTGAATTAATTTCTAAAACACAGCTTAAAAAATACGATTACATTTATAGCGAAAATTATAGTGATGGTCAATTTTATAGATTCTATTTTGACAAAGATTCAATCAAAAAATCAATATTTATACATAGCTATAAAAATGATGTCCCAAAAGAATTAGATTCTTTAGCGAAATGGATTTATACATGGAAGAAGAGAGTAAGATTAATCAAGACAAATAAAAAATTAGATTTTTTTAGTTCCCAATATGTTCTTCCACCACCCCCGCCACCTTCTAAAACAATAATTAAAGAATAAATGACTCCAACATTCTTCTCAACACAAGAAAAATTTAGAGAATGGCTAGAAAAGCATTACACAAAAGAAACCGAACTTTTAGTGGGTTTCTATAAAGTGAGTACTAAAAAGCCTTGTATGTCCTGGTCAGAATCTGTAGATCAGGCGCTTTGTTTTGGATGGATCGATGGTATTCGAAAATCAATTGACGAAGAAAGTTATACGATACGCTTTACACCAAGAAAAAAATCAAGTATTTGGAGTGCCATCAATATTAAAAAAGTAGAAGCACTCACAAAAGCCGGTTTAATGAAAGAAGAAGGCATAAAAGCTTTTGAATTAAGATCTGAAGAAAGATCCAAAATTTACTCGCATGAAAATGAAGCTTACATTCTGGATCCCGAACTTGAAAAACAATTTAAAGCCCATAAAACAGCTTGGGAATATTTTAGCAATCAAGCGCCATCCTACAGAAAGGTTATAATACATGTAATTATGAGCGCCAAACAAGAAAAAACCAGACTTGCGAGATTGGAAAAAGCAATAAAATTTAGCGCTGAGGGAAAACGAATGTTGTAAAGGTTGTTGCTTTGATATTTTATAAACTGTAACTTTATTCCGTCTAAACAAGCTCAGCTATAAAAAAGGAAAATATGGAGGGAAGAACAGCATTAGAATATTACGTTTTAGATGTGTTTTCAAACGAAAGTTACAAAGGAAACCCTCTTTCTGTAGTTTTTACTAATGGAAATCTAAAATTAGAAACCTATCAGGATATTTCTAAAGAATTTGGCTATTCTGAAACCTCTTTTATCTATTATTCTACAAGAGAAAAAGCTCTCGTAGTTCGTTCCTTTACCCCAACGGGAATCGAAATCGACGGCGCAGGACATAATTTATTAGGTGCAGTCTGCGGTGCTTTGCTAAAAGGAATGCCCATTTTTGAGGAACAAAACGAAAGCGAACCTTTTGTAATCATGAAACATTCGGCAATACCTGTAACAGTAAGTTTTGATCCGGTTACTTTTTATCCGCTTGTTCAAATGCATCAAAAATCGGCGGTAATCAAACAAGAAATTCCAACTTATAGAATTGCAGTAGCTCTGGGTTTAAAAATTGAAGATTTAGATGTGAATGCTTTTGTTCCAACAATAGTTAAAACAGAAGTCGCACATACAATGGTTCCTATAAAAAACAGTCAATTACTCAACAGCTGTGTTCCAGATAATCAACTCTTAATTGAAATCTCAAAAGAATATAATTTTGAAGGCTTTTATTGTTTCGCCATTGCCGAAGAAGGCCAGGAACATATAGTCGAAACGAGATTTTTTAACCCAATAATCGGGATATATGAAGATCCGGCTACAGGAACGGCTGCAGGTCCTTTAATTGGTTTTTTAACGCAAAAGAAATTTACTAAATCGGATAAGGAATATAAAATTCTTCAAGGTGTAAAATTAAAACAGGCATCGATGATTGAAGTTATGAATCGTGAAGAAGATATTTTAGTAGGCGGTTCATCTATTATTACAATGAAAGGGGAACTTTACATCTAAAAATAAAAAAAGCTGCATCTAGAAAATGCAGCTTTTTTTATATCTAAACCTAGAAATAGAATTTCTTAGTTTGTTTTCATTGGAGGTAAATCGAATGCAACAGAATCGTGTTCGAAGTTATTTCTGTGTCCGCCATCGCAAAATGGTTTGTTTGCAGATAATCCGCAACGGCAAAGCCCAAGTGCAGATCTTCCTTGTAATCCGTATACAGTTCCTTCTGGATCCATGATTTCAAAATCGCCTTCAATTTTTATCGATCCGTTTTTGTTGATGATTAGTTTTGTCTTGCTCATAAAATTTGTTTTTTCGGTTGCAAAGATTGCGAAATATATTCTGAAGATTTCGCTTGTAGTGCTAGTTTAAACTGGTTCTATTTTAATGGAGATTTACCACCGAGATTCGAAGGTGTTATACTTTTGTCAGACTGAGCGAAGTCGAAGTCCTGCAAAGATTTTTAATTTTAGCCACAGATTAAAAGGATTACAATGATTTTTGAATTGCGTCCAGCTTTAGCTCGATGTAATTGTAAATGATGATCAAATATTGGCTTTAGCCAAAACATATACGTTTGGCTAAAGCCCCTAAAACTAAACCTTACATAAACTCCAGCTAAAGCTGGAGGCAATTCATATTTAAAAATCTTTTTAATCTGTGACATAAAAAAACTTTGCAACTCTGTGCCTTTGCGAGATTATTTCGCCACAATAACAAAAATCTTTGTTAATCTCTGCGAAAACTCTCTGCGAATCTTTGCGTAATAACAAAATCTCAATTCTATTGCTTATTTTTGCACTCAATAAAATTGAAATATGATACAGAATCCAAAGAGATATACGATCACGGCAGCATTACCTTACACTAATGGACCAATCCACATTGGGCATTTGGCGGGGGTTTACGTGCCTGCAGATATATATTCGAGATATTTAAGATTGCAAGGAAAAGATGTAGCATTTATCTGCGGAAGCGATGAACACGGAGTTGCAATTTCGATGAAAGCCAAAAAAGAAGGAGTTACGCCACAAGAAGTTATTGATAAATATGATGGAATTATCCGTAAATCGTTTGCTGATTTCGGAATTTCATTCAACAATTATTCTAGGACTTCGGCAAAAGTTCATCATGACACGGCTTCGGAATTCTTTAGGACTTTGTATGATAAAGGCGATTTTATTGAAGAAGTTACCGAGCAATTGTACGATGCAAAGGCAAATCAGTTTTTAGCAGACCGTTTTGTTGTGGGAACTTGCCCAAAATGTGACAATCCGGAAGCTTATGGCGATCAGTGCGAAAAATGCGGATCGACTTTAAATGCGACTGATTTGATCAACCCAAAATCGACTATTACGGGAGAAACTCCAATTTTAAAAGAAACAAAACACTGGTTTTTACCTTTAGACCGTTATTCTGATTTCTTGACTGAATGGATTTTAGTTGGACATAAAAACGACTGGAAGCCTAACGTTTACGGACAAGTAAAATCTTGGATCGACGGCGGATTAGAGCCTCGTGCCGTAACGCGCGACCTTGATTGGGGAATTGATGTTCCGGTTGAAGGTGCCGAAGGAAAAAAATTATACGTTTGGTTTGATGCGCCTATTGGCTACATTTCGTCTACAAAAGAATGGGCAGCGCGCGAAGGAAAAGACTGGGAACCATATTGGAAAGATGAAGAAACCAAATTGGTTCACTTTATTGGGAAAGACAATATCGTTTTTCACTGTATCATTTTCCCAGCGATGCTAAAAGCCGAAGGAAGTTATATTTTGCCAGACAATGTTCCAGCAAATGAGTTTTTGAATTTAGAAGGAAACAAGCTTTCGACTTCTAAAAACTGGGCAGTTTGGTTACACGAATATTTAGAAGAATTTCCGGAGAAACAAGATGTTTTGCGTTACGCTCTAACATCTAACGCGCCGGAAACAAAAGATAACGATTTTACATGGAAAGATTTCCAGGCGAGAAATAACAACGAATTGGTTGCTATTTTTGGAAACTTCATTAATCGTGTTGTGGTTTTAACCAACAAATATTACGATGGTATTATCCCAACGCCAAACGAATTTACAGAAGTTGACGAACAAACTTTAGCTGAATTAAAAGCCTATCCAGCCGTGATTTCAAGTTCGGTAGAGCGTTACCGATTCCGTGAAGCTTTGGGCGAATTAATGAACGTTGCCCGTTTAGGAAATAAATACCTTGCTGACGAAGAGCCTTGGAAAGTAATGAAAGACGATCCAGAGCGTGTAAAAACACAAATGTATGTAGCATTGCAAATTGCTGCTGCTTTGAGCGTTTTGGCAGAACCGTTTTTACCTTTTACATCGGCTAAACTTTCTAAGATATTGAATTTAGCTGATCTTAAAGAACATTTTGAAGGATTCAGCAAATTCTTAAAAGAGAAAGATCGTGATGCAAAAGACATCATTATTGACAAAACATTAGGTTGGAATGATATTGCTGAAAATTCAGATTTAATTCCGGCAGGACATAAAATTGGCGAAGCTGAGTTGCTTTTTGCTAAAATCGAAGACGAAGAAATACAAAAACAAATAGATAAATTGGAAGCGACAAAAACCGCAAATATTGCCGAAAACAAACAAGCAGAACCACAAAAAGATTTAATTCAGTTTGAGGATTTTGCCAAAATGGACATTCGTATTGGAACTATTTTAGAGGCCGAAAAAATGCCAAAAGCAAACAAACTTTTAGTTCTTAAAGTAGATACAGGAATTGATGTTCGTACTATTGTTTCGGGAATTGCAGAAAGCTTTTCTCCAGAAGAAATCATTGGGAAACGTGTTTCTGTATTAGCAAACCTTGCTCCAAGAGCTTTGCGCGGTGTTGAAAGCCAGGGAATGATCTTAATGACAACAAACGCTGAAGGAAAACTGGTATTTGTAAACCCAGATGCTGATGCACCAAATGGAGCTACAGTAAACTAAAGTTTTATAATTTTATATAATAGCGTGAATCGATTAATCCTTAATTGATTCACGCTTTTTCTTTTTTGCATAGCCACAACATCGATTTTTAATCGAAATTAGTTTTGTTTCGCAAAAAGTAAGATATTAGCGCCAAAAGTTATTCGAAAAACTGAAAATTATGGAGCTATTAGAAAGTTTACCGGTTTTACTTAAGTCGTTTTGGTATATCGCTATTCCAACAAGCTTAATTTTTATTATTCAAACCATTATTACCTTTTCGGGTCTTGATGTTGCTGATGGTTTTGATACTGATTTTCATGCAGATGCACATGACGGGGATTTCCAGCTTTTTTCATTGCGAAACCTTATTAATTTTCTTTTAGGATTCAGCTGGACCGGAATTTCTTTTTACTCCACTATTGGCGACAAACCTCTATTTCTTATAATCGCTTCATTTGTTGTTGGCGTTTTGTTTGTTCTTTTATTCTTCTTTGTCATCAAACAAGTGCAAAAATTAGCCGAAGACAATTCATTTAAAATAACCAATACGCTAAACAAAACAGCCGAAGTTTACCTTACCATTCCTGAAAACAAAAAAGGAAAAGGTAAAATTATGATTAGCGTAAACGGTGCTTTTCATGAACTGGAAGCCATGACCGAAAATGATCGAATTCCGTCAGGAATGGCCGTTAAAGTTGTGAAAATAGAAAACAACAACATCTTAATCGTAGAAACCATTTAACATACATTATAATGAACCCAATTATTTTAATTGCAGTTGCGGCAATCGTTTTATTCGTAACAATTTCGGCATTAATTTCCAGGTACAAACGTTGTCCATCTGATAAAATCTTAGTCATTTACGGACGCACCGGAGGTACATCTGCAAAATGTGTACATGGCGGAGGTGCTTTTATCTGGCCGGTAATTCAGGATTATTCATTTTTAGATTTAAAACCGCTTTCTATCGAAGCCAATTTAACGAATGCATTAAGCCGACAAAACATTAGAGTCGATGTTCCGTGCCGATTTACCATTGCAATTTCTACAGAAACAGATAGTATGAATACGGCTGCCGAAAGACTTTTAGGTTTATCATCAGAACAAATTCAGGAGCTGGCAAAAGATATTTTATTTGGTCAATTACGTTTGGTAATTGCAACGATGACAATTGAAGAAATCAACTCAGATCGTGATAAATTCCTAGACAATATTTCGAAAAACGTTGACAGCGAATTAAAGAAAATTGGTTTAAAATTAATAAACGTAAACGTTACGGATATTAAAGACGAATCTGGTTACATTGAAGCTCTAGGAAAAGAAGCTGCAGCAAAAGCAATTAACGAAGCAAAAATAAGCGTTGCTGAGCAGGAAAAAATTGGAGAAACCGGTAAAGCTCTTGCTGATAGAGAAAAAGACACTCAAATTGCCGAAACACATAGAGATCGTGACGTAAAAATCGCGATTACACAAAAAGACAGAGAAATTAGTATTGCAACTGCTTCTAAAGATGAAACAATTGGAAAAGCAGAAGCAGCAAGAGATACAAGGGTAAAAACTTCTGAGGCAAATGCAATTGCAATTCAGGGAGAAAACGAGGCAAAGATTGCGATTGCAAATTCTGAAGCTTTGCGTAGAGAAAAAGAAGCAGAATCGCTGCGTATTGCTATAACAGCTGAGAAAGTACAACAGGCAAAAGCCTTAGAAGAATCGTATGTTGCCGAGCAAAAAGCCGAGCTTGCACGTTCTGAAAGAGAGCGTTCTACACAAATTGCCAACATTGTAATTCCTGCCGAAATTGCCAAACAAAGAGCAATTATTGAAGCTCAGGCCGCTGCCGAAACTATTAGAGAAAATGCAAAAGGAGAAGCCGATGCAATTTTTGCTAAAATGGAAGCAGAAGCAAAAGGTCTTTTGGAAATTTTAACGAAACAAGCCGAAGGTTATAAAGAAGTCGTTGCTGCAGCTGGAGGAGATCCAAGCAAAGCTTTCCAGCTTTTATTATTAGAAAAACTTCCTGAATTGGTTAAAACTCAGGTTGAAGCTGTTAAAAATATCAAAATCGACAAAATTACCGTTTGGGATTCTGGAAATGGTCAGGGCGAAAGCGGTTCAACAGCCAATTTTGTTTCTGGAATGATGAAAACGGTACCGCCGTTGAATGACTTATTTAACATGGCCGGATTAAATCTGCCAAATTATTTAAAAGGAGAAGACACTCCCGATGTTCCGCCAACTATTGAAGTTGTAGAAAAAGAAGAATAACAATTAAATTCTATCATAAAAAAGCGCGAACCGATTAACATTTTTAATTGATTCGCGCTTTTTGCTTTCAAAGTAGTTACTTTGTAGAGTATCTTTGAAAAATAATACACTTTTACAATGAAAATCACCAAACCAAGATTAGCTTTAATCTGCGGTATACTCTGCATCTCCATTTTCCCTATATTGGTTAAATTACGTTTGGCGCCAGGATTAATTTCGGCTTTTTACCGAATGTTCTTTGCTGTCGTTCTGCTTTTACCGTATGTTTTATTGAGCGGCAATTTTAAAATCCCAACATTAAAATTTACTCTTTTGGCAGTGCTTTGCGGGATATTATTCTCTTCGGATGTGGCCGTTTGGAATATCGCCATTCAGGAATCAAGCGCGACTCAGGCTTCGCTGCTGACGAATTTATCTCCGGTTTGGGTTGGAGTTGGTTCTTTTCTTTTTTTAAAATCAAAACCCGCGACAAACTTCTGGATAGGTACAATTGTATCTTTATTCGGGATGATAACTTTGGTTGGTTTTGAGTTTTTTATCGACTTGAATTTCGATCAGGCTTTTCTGTTTGCCGTTTTATCCGGAATCTTGTATTCGATTTATCTTTTGGTGAGTAAAAATGTACTTTCAGAAGTCGATGTTTTATCGTTTATGACCATTAGTTTATTTGCCTCTAGTATTTATTTAGGAATTCTTTGCTATAGTTTAAACGAGCCATTTACTGGATTTTCAAATACAGGATGGTTTGTATTAGTACTTCAAGCCGTAATATGTCAATTGTGTGCTTGGCTTTCTATTAGTTATGCAACGCAGCACATGCGCGCAACCAGAGTTTCGCTGAGTTTATTGAGTCAGGCAGTAATTACCTCAATTTTAGCTTGGTTGTTTTTAGAAGAAAAAATAACTTTACAGATGGTTTTTGGCGGTATCGTTTTGCTTTTCGGAATCCGAATTACATTTTACGATAAAACGATTTCTTTGAAAAGGCTTTTTTCTAAATAGTTTGCCCGCAGATTTTACGGATGAAACTGGTTTACACTGATAGTTTATGAAATTCGAGGTTTCACGCAGATTCAGCAGATTTAAGCAGATAAAAATCTTTTTAATCTTAATAATCTGTGGCTAAAAATTAATGCAATTCGTGAATTGCTTCGCCTTTTCGCTATCGCTCGGGTCGTGGCAAAAAACCTAAAACCTGAAACAAATAAAACTTGAAACAAAAAACTTATGCTGCATAAAAGTAAAATACCAAACTTAAAAGTAATCGCATTTGATGCCGATGATACATTATTTGTAAACGAACCTTATTTTCAGGAAACCGAACATAAATTTTGCGCTTTGATGGAAGATTATCTTTCGCATCAAGGCATTTCGCAGGAATTATTCAAAATTGAAATTGCCAATCTGTCTTTGTATGGCTACGGAATTAAAGGTTATATCCTTTCGATGATCGAAGCGGCAATGAACATTTCCAGCAATACAATTCCGATAGAAGTAATTGGAAAGATAATTCAATACGGAAAAGAACTGCTTGAAAAACCAATCGAACTGCTTGATGGAGTTGAAGAAACTTTACAATCCTTACACGGAAAATACAAATTGGTCGTGGCTACAAAAGGCGATTTAAAAGACCAGCACAGCAAATTGCACCGTTCTGGTTTAGGCCATTATTTTCACCATATCGAAGTAATGTCAGACAAACAAGAAATCGATTATCAAAAATTACTGGGTCGTTTAGACATTCAGGCCAATGAGTTTTTAATGATAGGCAACTCATTAAAATCTGATGTGCTGCCTGTTTTAGGAATTGGCGGTTATGCCGTTCACATTCCGTTTCACACTACTTGGGAACATGAAAAAATTAATCACAAAGTTGAACACAAACACTTTAGTTCATTTGAAAAAATCACTGAAGTAGTTCATAATTTATTATAATGAAAACACTTTTAGACTTAGAAAACTGGAACAGAAAAGAACATTTTGCACATTTCAGACAAATGGAAGAACCCTTTTTTGGTGTCACTGTCGAAATAGATTGTACGCAAGCTTATCAAACGGCCAAAGAACTAAATGTTTCTTTTTTCATTTTCTATCTGCACAAAACATTAACTGCCGTAAATGCAATTGAAAATTTCAAGTACAGAATAGCAGAAGACAAAATATACATTAACGATCGTATCGATGCATCGGCAACAATTGGACGCGAAGATGGAACTTTTGGATTTTCTTTAATTGAATACCATCCTGATCTTAATATCTTTAAAGAAAATGCATTAGCAGAAATCGAACGCATTCAAAATACAACCGGACTTTTTACAAGATCTTTTGACAATGACAATCTGATTCACTTTTCGGCAATACCCTGGTTGAATTTCACTTCACTTTCGCATGCCAGAAGTTATACATTTCCAGATAGCTGCCCTAAAATCTCTTTTGGAAAAATGATTACATCCGAAACCGGAAAGCGAACCATTGCAATGTCTGTACATGTACATCACGGTCTGGCAGATGGTCTTCATGTGGGACAATTTGTAGATTACTTTCAAAATCAGATGAATACAAAATAATCTTTATCTTACAAACTTGTCTTATTTTGATACTTTAATAACTTATAGTGGCTAAGCCGAGCGGCAATAAATTCGTTTGTTTGAGGAAAATTTTAAAACTCAATTACAATGAAAAAAATTGTCATGACTCTGGCATTTGCATTAGGGTTAATTCATGTAAATGCACAAACAGAAAATACTGCAAACAACTATAACAAGTGGTCTGTTGAATTAGCCGGAGGAGTAAACAAACCTCAACGCCCAATGACTTCAGGTTATTTTACAAGCACACCTAGTCCATGGGTAGGCGATTTAGGAGTTCGCTATATGTTTAACAACAAATTTGGTTTAAAAGCTGATTTTGGGTACAACAGTTTTACAGGTAAAAACAACTCAATCGATTTTGATTCAAAATACTATAGAGTAGATTTACAAGCGGTTGCTAATCTAGGTCGTATTATGAATTTTGAAACATGGACTAAAACGATTGGTTTATTAGGACATGCTGGTTTTGGTGTTGCTCAATTAGAGAACAAAGATGTACATGTAAAAGACAGAATGGGTAATTTTATTGCCGGTATTACAGGTCAAATTAGATTATCAGACCGTTTTGCTTTAACTGGAGATTTTTCTACCATTTTAAATGCCAGACAAGACTATACTTTTGACTGTGGATGTCCTATAGAATCAAGAGGTTTTACCGGAGTGCTTTTTAACGGAACTGTTGGTTTAAATGTTTACCTGGGTAAAAACACAAAACATGCTGACTGGACTGTAATTTCTGAAACTGTTGATCTTTCTGCTTACGATAATAAGCTTGCCGAACTTGAGAATCAGATAAAGAACATTCCATCTAAACAAGTTATTGTAGAAAAACCTGTTACAAACACTGTTGTTGAGAATAAAGATGTTATGAAAGAAATGATAAACGATAAATATTACAGCGTTTATTTTGATTTCAACAAAGCGACTCCAATTGAAAATTCAACTGCGGCAATTGATGTTATTTTAACTTATTTGAGAAAAACCCCATCTGCATCTCTAGATATCATTGGTTATGCTGACCAAGTTGGAAAGTCTGAGTACAATGAGAAACTATCAAATACAAGAGCAACTAACGTTAAAACAATTTTTGAAAAAGCAGGAATCGAATCTTCAAGATTAAATGTTGTTACCGGAGGTGCTGATACATCAATCCAAAAAGACTCAGAAGAAGCTAGAAGATTAGCTAGAAGAGTTACTTTTAGAGTAAAATAATTTCTACTCGACAAAATTTAAAACAAAAGCCCTGAAGAAATTCTTCAGGGCTTTTTTGTGTTTTGTCTCGTCGTGAAAAAAGCTGACTATAATTTATCTAATTATTTGATCAACAACAGAAAAATTTAAACGACTTATACCTGTAATTATAATAAGACTTCTAATAATGAAATAACATGGTGCAAAAACATCATTAATAGAATATCAAAGCAAATTATACAAATACACCAAAACAACTGCATCATATTACTAACTTGAAATTAGGATTAAAGAAAAACTTTCCATCAATTAGGCTGAAACAATACTTTTTTTGAATCCAATTGACGCTTGATTAGCCAACTACTCCTTGTAAATTTAATAGACGCAGTAGTTACAAACAAACAAGACGATTTTGATCGCTAAGACGGTCTATTTAAAAGTATAGATGTCAATTATTCATTTCAGATAAAAAAATAGCAAACAAGCTATAAAAAATAGTATCAGGATTTAAAAGTAGGTCTTATTAAATTTTACTAAACGGAAAAACTCAAATACATTGTAAAAACTCAAACTAGAGTTAGAAAACAAAAAAAGCTGCAAGAACGTTCTTGCAGCTTTTTGTTGTTTATGACAATTCTGGCAACACCATTATTGTCAACAAACAGATTCTTTATATAAATTAATAAGTATAAGTAGTGGTTTCTGTAGTAGTTTTAGTTCCAGATTGCGTTACTTCAGTTCTCTTTGTAGGATAACCATTTGCATCGTATTCATAAGTATAAACAACTGTCTCTACCGATGTGTCAACATTATTGCTCGTTGTTTTCTTAACTACATTATTCTTAACAGCAAATCCCTGATTATTATCTATTAACGCACCAAAGCCTAAAACATTAACTCTAGGGTTATTTTTAGAATCGTATACATATGTAGTCAAACTTTCAAAAGTACCACTATAGAATTGATGCGTAATTAAATTACCTCCAGAGAAAGTATATCTTCCGCTTATTGGTGTATACTCATTTTCATTTTTTGAACTGTCACTGTTTATTTTGCTGTAGAACACACTTCCATCGCTATTATAAGTGTATTTTGTGATATAATAATTCCCAAACTCTTTACTAAAAATATAGTCTAATTTTCCATTTGCATAAAAATATTCATTTGTAATATAAACACCTTCAGAATCGTCAGCTTTTTCAATTTTTTTAATTACATCACCCTCATAAGTATAATTGGTAACGTTAGGTCCCTCTCTGTCTGATATTATTTTAGTATCATTGTACAATAACTCGACTGTGATTACATCTCCGTTTGCATAAGTATGAACCTGTTTTTTTACCAAAATTGGCTCTACAACTACTACAGGTATCGAATCTGTTTTTGGCGGTGAAATTGTATCATTTTTAATAGGGTTTGAATCATTTTTCTTGATACAATAATCTCCATAATCATCTGTACAAGAAGCAAATACTATTAATACAGCACTAAATAAATAAAGTAATTTTTTCATAATTTCATTTTTTTTACGAAAATACCCCCATAAAGCATTTTTGATTTCCTCTAAAAGTTATATTTATACAAGAATAAGACTACAATTATTTTGTTACTTAACAAATAAAAACAATATAAAACTTATAAAAAATACATTTAAGAAAGTCGTTTTATATGTTTAACTATTCAAAATTCTTTAGTAATTCTCAATTAAAATTCATACATTCAGCCTTAAATTTGGAATGATATTTGACGATTGAAAATTCATGAAAAAACTATTTCTTTTCTCTCTTTTGCTTTGTAAATCGGCATTGATTGGTCAAACGGTATTGAACTCTCTTCCCTTAAATTTAGACAGTTCTTCAGAAAATGCCCAAACCCTGAATGTCGAAGATGTAAAAACGCATGATATTTATGTTTTTGCGGCAGACGACAGAAACATCAATATTTTAAAATATAATAAATTATTGTTTCTGACTAATCAGTTTACTGATACTATACGAAATCCGGAACACAGATCTTTAAGCGGCTACAGCATTAGCGAAGACGGAAATCCTTTATTATACTGGACCTCCCAAAACACAAGAAATATCAAAATCATTAAGTACTTTTTAGATTTAAAAACGTCAAGAGTCTTAAATTTTGATTTTCCCGAAGAAAATGAATACATCATAAGCACTTTTCAGAAAAACAATGCTTTTTATGTTCTTGGAAAAGAAAAAGGTCAAAAGCATCTTCTTTTATATGAATTTCAAAATGGGAAATGCGAAATAAAAATGTTCGATTTTTCGGCCTTTAACTTCCAAACAGAAAGAGGCCAGAATTTTACATTCAATGCGCTTATTCGAAATTATCCAATTCAAAAAATGGACCTGGCTGATTTTAATCCTTTAGAAAAAGCATCGGGCATAAACAAAATGTACGTTCTGGATGATCATATCCTTTTAACATTTGACTATAACACCCAGAAAACACAAGTTTTTGATCTTAATTTACAAACTCTTGATATTAAGGAGAAAATATTTAATCAGCCCGCAACAAAGAAACTGGCCTTAAGTGCCAATTCATTTTACAGCGACGGCAGATTATTTCAGGTAAAAGCGAATAGTGATGAGTTTTTGTATACTATAAAAGATTTTGATTCGGGACAGACTTTAAAAAATGTTTCGGTTTCAAAAAATGACACAATACGTTTTAAGAATTCTCCTTTATTCCTTCGAGCAAACAACGATAAACCTGTAGAATTAAAAAACACGGCTAAGTTTCTTAAACAACTTTCAAATTTAAGTGCAGGAGTTTCTGTGTTTAAAAACAAGAAAAACAGCTATGTAACATTTGGAGGCTTTGTAGAATACGTGGTTTCTAATTTCCAATATGGGCAGGCTGATTTCTTCAATGATTATGGAAATCAATCGTATTACATCCAAAATAAAATGGTGTTTTTTGATTCAATGTTCGACTCTAATCTCGACTTTGTAAGCAATAAACAAGCAGAACCACTGGCAATTGACAACGCCTATTATTATTTGAGTACTAATAAAAATGCGGTGCTTCAAAACATCTTAAAACTAAAAGATTACTATATTTTGAGCTATTATGATACCGCGCTAAGGCAATTTATCCTTAGAAAATTTACAGATGGTTTTATTAGAGAAAGCGATGGAAATCCAATTATGAACAAATCTCAGTTCTCTAAACCGTTTAATTTTGAGCCTATTAAAACGCATTAATTTTCTTGAGAGTTAATCCAATTGTGTAATGTTTTCGCGGTTTCAAAAAAAGGGAATGGATTATTTTTTCTAACTTTACCAAAAAGAGACAAATTTCCATCCAAAAGACACGTATTATGTTATCAAAAAATATTGAAACGGCTTTAAATAAGCAAATCCGCATAGAAGCAGAATCTTCGCAAACTTATCTTTCTATGGCTTGTTGGGCTGAAGTACACGGATTAGAGGGAATCGCTCAATTTATGTACACACAATCAGATGAAGAGCGTGCACACATGCTTAAATTAATCAAGTATGTAAACGAACGCGGAGGCCACGCTCATATTACAGATCTAAAAGCACCAAAAACATCTTATTCTACTTTTAAAGAAATGTTTGAGGAACTTTATAACCATGAACTTTTTGTTTCGAAATCGATCAACGAATTAGTACACATTACTTTTGAAGAGAAAGATTATGCAACTCATAATTTCTTACAATGGTACGTTTCTGAACAAATCGAGGAAGAAGCTACAGCTAAATCTATTTTGGATAAAATCAACTTAATTGGTGATGACAAAGGCGGACTTTACTTGTTCGACCGTGATATTCAGCAATTAACAGTTACAAGTTCAATTGCTATCAATCCAAAATAAAAAAGTTAAAGTTTATTTAGAACGCTTAAAAATAACTTTTTTCATTTATATTTGTCTCTGTTTTTATAATACAGAGGAAAATTGGGCAAGAAAGAGAAAGACAAGGACAAAAAAAAGGATAAAAAGAAAAAGAAAAACGCTGTTATCCTTGATAAAATTAAGAAGATTGAAAATTGTAAATCTTCTTGTTGTGAGAAATACAAAAAAAGTGAAAAGAAACGTTGTTCACGTTGTCCTATGTTTGATTTATTCAAAAAAACTGCTTAACGATATATAGAAAACCCACCAAGAAATCTGGTGGGTTTTTAATTTTACTTAAATTCGTGTTCTGATTTTTAAAAAAGTCTCCTCTTAATTATGAAAAACGACATTATTATACCTCAATCCAGCCTTGATTTTTTAACGCAGCTAAAAGAGAACAATAACAAACCTTGGTTTGAGGAACATAAACCTGAATATTTAAACGAACTAAATCACATTCAAAACTTTGCAGACGCTTTACTAAAAGAGCTTTCTAAAACCGATGTTCTGGAAACACAGTCAGGTAAAAAAAGTGTGTACCGAATTTACCGCGACATTCGTTTTGCTAAAGACAAAACTCCTTTTAAAACGTATTGGGGCGGAAGTTATACCCGCGCCACAAGTGCAAGACGCGGCGGTTATTATTTTCATCTGGAAAAAGGAAACAGCTTTTTCGCCGGTGGTTTTTGGGGACCAAATGCTGCCGACCTTAAACGCATAAGAAGCGAATTTGCTCACGATCCTGAATCATTTAGAAAAATCTTAAAGTCAAAATCCTTTACCAGCACATTTGGAACTTTACAGGGCGAACAGCTTAAAACAACACCAAAAGGTTTTGATCCGGATCATGAAGCTATTGATTTACTGCGCTATAAACAGTTTTTAATCATTAAACGTTTTACCGATGAAGAAGTATTAAGTCCGCTTTTTTTGGAGCAGGCTTTAGAAACATGCCTAAACATGCGCCCTTTTTTTGATTATATGAGCGAAGTACTTTCTACAGATATAAATGGAGCTTCAGTTTTATAAATTGATTTCAATATAAAAGTTAAACCCGAAAGGTTTTTAAAACCTGTCGGGTTTGTTTCATTCAATCAAAGATTACTTACTAAGCAATAAAATCTCGTTTACAACAACTTCGGTTATATATTTTCTCTCACCGTTTTTATCATCGTAACTTCTGTGGGTTAACTTTCCGTCAATCGCTACCTCTTTCCCTTTTGCAACAAATTTTTCTATAATTTCTGCTGTTTTGCCCCAAGCGGTTACCCGGTGCCATTCTGTTTGTTCTACTTTTTCACCTCTCTCATTTCGGTAAATTTCGTTTGTTGCGATTGTTAGGTGTGCCAGCTTTTTACCGCTTTCTAATGTTTTAACTTCTGGATCGTTTCCTACGTTACCAATTAATTGTACTCTGTTTTTCATTGCATTCATGGCGTATACTATTTAAATGTTCATATAAAATCGTTGATCAAATTCAACAGGGCAAAGATGCGGCTGGATTAGTAAAATATTCGGTTACAAACTATTTACTTTCGGTTGTAAATAATTGTAAGCGTTTGTAAATGGAATTTATTTTTGCTATATTTGAGATAAATCGTACATATATGCAGACAGAAATTAAAAAAGTAGAGTTACGAAACCTTGCGTTTGAAGATTACAAACAATTGAAAAATTCAATGGTAGAATCTTATCCGGAAATGGCCAACTCTTATTGGAGATCAAATGATATAAAAAAATTACTTTCTATATTTCCCGAAGGACAATTGGTAATCTTAGTCGACGGCGTCGTTGTCGGCTCGGCATTATCGCTTATTGTCGATGAAAAACTGGTAGACAAAAGACACAATTACAGACAAATTGTGGGCGATTATACTTTCTCGACCCATAATCCAGACGGCGAAATTTTATACGGAATTGATGTTTTCATTCATCCGAACTATCGCGGTCTTCGTTTGGGCCGACGCCTTTATGATGCCAGAAAAGAACTTTGCGAACAATTAAACTTAAAGGCTATTGTTTTTGCCGGGCGAATTCCGAATTACAATCAATATTCTAAAAAGTTCAGCCCAAGAACTTACATTGACAAAGTCAAAGACAAGGAACTTCATGATCCGGTTCTTTCCTTTCAGTTGAGCAATGATTTTCACGTATTGAGAATCATCAAAAATTATCTTGAAGGCGACGAAGAGTCAAAAGAATTTGCCGTTTTATTAGAATGGAACAATGTTTATTACGACGAAAGTCCGAAATTGATTAATTCTGAAAAAAGTATCATTCGATTAGGCTTAATTCAATGGCAGATGCGTCAGCTTAATAATGTTGAAGCTCTTTTTGAACAGGCAGAATTTTTTATTGATGTCGTTTCCGGCTACGGAAGCGATTTTGCGCTATTCCCGGAACTTTTTATTGCGCCTTTAATGGCCGATTATAATCATTTATCCGAAGCCGAAGCCATTCGGGAACTGGCAAGACATTCAGATCCTATTAGAAAACGTTTCCAGGAGTTTGCCATTTCATACAACATCAACATTATTACCGGAAGTATGCCGCATCTGGAAAATGGTAATTTATACAATGTTGGTTTTTTATGCAAAAGAGACGGAACTTCAGAAATGTATTCGAAAATACACATAACGCCAAATGAAGTGCAGCATTGGGGAATGAAAGGCGGATCTCAGTTTAAAACCTACGACACAGACTGTGGTAAAATTGGAATTCTAATTTGTTACGATGTTGAGTTTCCTGAACTTTCGAGATTATTGGCCGATGAAGGAATGAATATTTTATTCGTTCCGTTTTTAACCGATACTCAAAATGCTTACACTCGTGTTAAACACTGCTCTCAGGCGCGTGCGATCGAAAACGAATGTTATGTCGCCATTGCGGGCTGTGTGGGAAATCTTCCGAAAGTAAACAATATGGATATTCAATATGCGCAGGCCTCAGTTTTTACACCTTCTGATTTTGCTTTCCCAAGTAATGGAATTAAAGCAGAAGCAACTCCAAATACTGAAATGACACTGATTGTTGATGTCGATTTAAATTTATTGAAACATCTTCATGAACATGGAAGTGTGCGAATTTTAAAAGACAGACGAACAGATTTATATCAAATAAATAAATTGTAATCGATGAGAACATGTCTTGAATGCTCCGAAAAGCTTGTAGGCCGGGAAGATAAGA
The DNA here is from genome assembly GCF_058807735.1 of Flavobacterium sp. GW821-FHT12A05. Lineage (NCBI taxonomy): Bacteria > Pseudomonadati > Bacteroidota > Flavobacteriia > Flavobacteriales > Flavobacteriaceae > Flavobacterium > Flavobacterium sp. GW821-FHT12A05. The sequence goes on from NZ_JBXAQY010000007.1 coordinate 439,252, forward strand.
AGTTTTGTTCAGACAATTGCCGAAATGCTTACAACAACAAAATAAACAAAGACAGTAACAATTTCATGCGAAATGTAAATAACAAACTACGAAAAAACTATCGTATTTTGTCTGAGCTGAATGTGGATGGAAAATCAAAAGCAACCAGAGATAAAATGATTAACAAAGGCTTTGATTTTGATTTCTTTACTAATATCTTGCACACCAAAACAGGCAATACCTACTATTTCCTGTATGACCAAGGATACAGATCTTTGGACAATGATTATTATATGCTAGTTAAAAAAGAAATTTAGATTTATTCATCATGAGAAAAAACCCCACCTCAATTCTGGCAATACTCTGCATTCTCGCCATTTTAGGTATCATTTATGCGACAATGATGCCGCAATGGATTTCAAAAACAGACGAAGCTCTGGCCGAATTTTCTACTGACAGGGCATTAAATCAGGTTGAAATTATAGCTCAAAAACCACATTATGTTGGCTCTACTAATCACGAATTAGTAGCTAATTATCTTAAACTTGAGCTTAATAGAATTGGATTAGAAACCAGTATTCAGGAAGGTTTTACACTTAACGACAAGGGACTTCTTGTAAAATCTAAAAATATTCTGGCCCGAATTAAGGGAACAAACAGCTCAAAGGCGCTTTTACTTCTTTCTCATTATGACAGTGCTCCGCATTCTTTTTCAAAAGGTGCAAGCGATGATGCCTCTGGAGTTGCTACGATTCTTGAAGGAATCAGAGCATTTTTATATTCCAAACACCCACAGAAAAACGATATTATTATTCTTTTTTCGGATGCCGAAGAATTAGGCCTAAACGGCGCCGCTCTTTTTGTAAACAAACATCCATGGGCAAAAGACGTTGGTTTAGTTTTAAACTTCGAAGCCAGAGGAAGTTCCGGACCAAGTTATATGCTGATGGAAACCAACAAAGGAAACCAGGCGCTTGTTCAGGAATTTACAAAAGCAAAAGCAGCTTATCCGGTATCAAACTCATTAATGTACAGTATTTACAAAATGCTGCCAAACGATACTGATTTAACCGTTTTTAGAGAGCAGGGAAATATTCAGGGGTTTAATTTCGCTTTTATCGACGGGCATTATAACTATCATACACAGCAGGACGACGTTCAGCATTTAAACAAAACTACATTGGCGCATCAAGGTTCTTATTTGATGCCTTTATTAAAATACTTCGCTAATGCCGATTTAAACCAAACGGCTTCAACCGAAGATGATGTTTACTTCAACATCCCATTCTCTTTCATTAGTTATCCGTTTACCTGGGTAATGCCAATGACAATTATTGCTTTAGGCTTACTTATCATTTTTATTTTTATTGGAAAAGCAAAGCGAATGATCTCTTTTAGAGAAATATTCAAAGGATTTGTACCCCTTTTAGGATCTGTAATCGTCGCCGGCTTAGTAACCTTTTTAGGCTGGAAAATCATTTTAGAAATTTATCCGCAGTATTCTGATTTACTAAACGGATTCACTTATAACGGTCATGCTTATATCGGCGCGTTTGTAACTCTAAGTATTGCAATTTGTTTCGCCTTTTACCATCATTTTTCTGATGCTAAAATAACAATGAACCATTATGCAGCGCCTTTGCTGCTTTGGATTATCATCAATGGCTTTTTGGCCAACAGCTTAACCGGAGCAGGATTTTTAATTATTCCGGTTTATTTCGGGATTCTTTTATTTGGAGTTTTTGTTTTGACGCAGCATTATAGTTTAGGACTGAATTTACTTTTTAGTATTCCGGCTTTAGCCATTGTTGCGCCGTTTATTGTAATGTTTCCAATTGGTCTGGGCTTAAAAATATTATACGGAAGTGCGATCTTAACCGTTTTGCTTTTCGGATTATTGCTTCCAATATTTAATACTTTCTTCAAAAAAGGAGCGTGGATTATGGTTTTCTTTGCCGTATCTATCGGATTCTTTGTTTATGCTGGATATCATTCAGGCTACGAACACGGAAAAGCAAAATCAAACAGCTTGTTATACATTTACAACGCCAACACAAATTCGGCAGTTTGGGCAACTTATGATACAAATCTTGATGATTGGACTAAAACTTATTTAGGAGAGAAAAATCAAAAAGCCGTTGGATTAAACAATCTTCCTATTTCAAGCAAATATAATACTGGTTTTACCTACAGCGCAATTGCGCCAGTTGTAGATGTGCCAAAACCAACTATTTCTTTCTTAAAAGACAGTGTTGTGGGCAATAACAGATATTTAAAAATCAGAATTACGCCAAACCGAAAAGTAAACCGTTACGACATTTACGCCAATCCAAAAATGACGTTTTACAACTTTAAGGCAAACGGTGTTTCGTCTTCGGGAGAAAAAGGAAACCGATTGGAAAGAGAGGGAATGCGTTTATTATGCTATTATGTTGTAGGTAATGAACCGCTTGAAATGGATTTCTACATCAACAAATCGTCTATTTTTGATATGGATTTAATCGAGAGTTCTTTCGATTTAATGACAAATCCTCTGTTAAAAGTAAATCCAAGAAGCGATTGGATGATGCCGACTCCATTTGTTTTAAATGATGCTGTACTAATTCAGCAGAAAATAAAAAGATACACCCCGCCGGTAAGTCCGCCAATACAAACGGCACCAGTTAAAGACAGCGCCGTAATTGTAAAAGACAGTTTACAGCCCGTGGTTAAACCATAATAAATATATTTTTCAAAATAATAAAAAAGCAGACTTTCTAATCAAAGTCTGCTTTTGTTTTTAGCAGGCGCATTCAATTTTCAAGCCCTCCTTTACTCCTTTTGTTCCCTCGGTTGCATAACCGTCAAACTTCCACCACTCAATCCCGCCAATTAGTTCTTTTACTTTAAATCCTAATTTGGCCATATTTAAAGCGCCTTTTGTTGAGGCATTACACCCAATTCCGTCACAATACGTTACATACAAAACATCTTTATCTAAATGTTTGGTTGTTGCTGCAGACATTTCGCGATGCGGTATATTAATCGCACCCGGAATATGTTCAGCTTCATATCCAAAAGCTTTTCTGGCATCTAATGCCACTACCTTTTCACTATTATTTAAAGCATCGAATAAATCTGAAGGATCCATTTCGAATGCTAATTTTTGCTCATAAAATTTAATTTGATCTTCCATTGTAATATCGTTTTATTGATTTTGTTTTTTCAAAAGTAACCGAAGAATCAATGCTGGAAAAACGAAAAGAATTAATGAACGGCATTAGTTTTTTTCATACCAAAGCGATTCTAAAATTTTGTTCCTTTGTATATAAATCTCAAAAAATGGAAATACGTCATTTAAAATTGATAAAAGCAATTGTTGAAGAAGGAAGCATAACAAAAGCAATTGACAAACTTCATTTAACACAATCGGCTTTGAGTCATCAGCTCAAAGAAGCAGAATATCAATTGGGTACGCCTATTTTTTTGAGAACCAATAAAAAACTGGTGCTTACAAAAGCGGGAGAAAAAATCTATGAACTTGCCAATGATATTCTGAATAAACTCAGCGAAGCACAAACTCAGATCAAACAAATGGTATATGGAGAATATGGCGAAATCAGAATCAGCACTGAATGTTTCTCGAGTTACCATTGGCTGCCGCCGGTATTAAAACAATTTCATCTTTTATACCCGAATGTGGAATTGAAAATAATAACCGAAGCAACCCATATTCCTCTTCAAAAACTTTTAGAAAATTCCGTTGACATTGCTATTGTAAGCGATACCATTAAGGACAATCATATAAAATATACAGAGCTTTTTCAGGACGAAGTCGTTATGGCGGTTTCTGAAAATCATCCTTGGGCGAATAAAAAGTATGTTGTTGCCGAAGATTTCGTAAATGAACATTTAATAATTCATTCTCTCCCAATGGAAACCGTTACGATTCATCAGTTTATTTTGGCTCCAGCCAAAGTAACGCCAAAAAAAGTAACACCGCTTCCGTTAACTGAAGCTTCTTTGGAAATGGTAAAGGCCGATATGGGCGTTATGTCGATGGCAAAATGGGCACTGCTTCCACATTTAAAGAATAATCCAATTAAAGCCATAAAAGTGGGCAAAAACGGCTTAAAACGAAAACATTTTATCGCCACAAGAGCAAACGAAACTTATCCGGATTATTTTCAGCACTTTATTAATTTTTTACAAAACGAAATTAACCTGCAATGGAATATTCAATAAGAAACTGCGAAATCGCCGATTTACCCAAATTGGTTATTTTATGCCAAAAACATGCCGAGTTTGAAAAAGCAGATTATTCTGCAGAAGGAAAAGAAGAAAGTTTGAGAGAAGCTATATTCGGCGAAAAGCCAAAACTATTTTGTTTAGCAGTTGCCACAAAAGAAACGATTGTAGGCTATGTATCGTACACTTTTGATTTCTCGACTTGGGACGCCCAGACTTTTATGTACATGGATTGTTTGTTTCTGGAAGAAGAAGCGCGCAGTTTTGGTATTGGAGAAGTTTTAATTGATAAGCTCAAAGAAATAGCCATTCAAAATAACTGCATTAATATTCAATGGCAAACGCCTCAGTTTAATGAAAGAGCCATTAAGTTTTATAACCGAATTGGTGCCAAAGCAAAAGACAAAGCCCGATTTACACTAAACTTGGCTTAATCGCGCAAAGTTTTTTAATTTATAGCCACAGATTAAAGGATTAAAATGATTTTGGAATCTGCTGAAATTTGTGTGAGGCAAAACCTTTGTACCTTTGCCACTCTGAATCTTTGAACCTCAAAAAAAGAAATGAAACAAATAAGCATATTAGGCTGTGGCTGGCTGGGACTTCCTTTAGCGAAAAGATTAATAGAAAAAGAATATGCCGTAAAAGGATCTACAACTTCTGAGAGTAAACTTTATATTTTAGAAAATGCTGGCATAAATCCGTTTTTGGTTGAAGTTGAAGAAAAAGAAGTTTCTCAAAACATCGATTCTTTTTTAGCAGAAAGCGAAATCTTAATTATTGACATTCCGCCAAAATTAAGATCAGCCGATCCTAATTCTGAAAAGAAAGCTTTTGTAGAAAAAATCAAAAATTTAATTCCGTTTATAGAAAAATCAACGATTAAGAAAGTTCTTTTTGTGAGTTCAACTTCTGTTTACGGAGACGATAATGATTGTATTACAGAAGAAACTAATCCAAATCCTGAAACAGAAAGTGGTAAACAATTGCTTTTAGCAGAAGATATTCTCCAAAAAAACCACAATTTCGAAACCACAATTCTGCGTTTTGGCGGTTTAATTGGTGAAGACCGACATCCGGTTAAGTTTTTAGCAGGAAAAGAAAACCTCGAAAATCCCGATGCACCAATAAATCTAATTCATCAAAACGATTGTATCTTCATCATTGAAGAAATCATAAGCCAGTCAAAATGGAATGTCGTTTTGAATGCCGTTGCGCCTTTTCACCCAACCCGAGAGGAATATTATACTCAAAAAGCAAAAGAGCAAAACTTGATTGCACCAAAATTCAGTTCTGAAAAATCGAATATCAAAAAGACCATTTCAAGCGATAAAATCCAAAATATTTTAAACTATAAGTTTAATTTAGAAGATTATTAGAATTTCAAATGTCAGGCTGAGCGAAGTCGAAGCCCCTTTTCGTTTTCACTAGCCTTCGACTCCGCTCAGGATGACAATCGTTAAAACAGGACACAAAATCTTTAAATTACTTACATAACTTACATGGTTTAAAAAAACTTTGCGAACTTTGCGAGAAACCTTTGCTCCTTTGCGGTTAAAAAATTGCAGTTAAACTATGGAAACAGTCTATATCAATTCACCTCTAGGAATCACCAAAATTATTGGAGACGAGAATGGTATTGCCGTTATTTCTGTTTCTGATGTTGGTACAAACGAAGTTTCGGAGACAATCCCGGAAGTTTTACAAGATGCTGTTTCCCAATTAAATGAATATTTTGAAGGCAAAAGAACCGATTTCGATTTAAAACTAAATCCGCAAGGCACTGAATTCCAACAGAAGGTTTGGAAAGCTTTATTGGAAATTCCGTACGGAAAAACAGTAAGCTATATGGACCAAACCAAAAAACTGGGTGATATAAAAGCAATTCGTGCTGTGGCTTCGGCAAATGGTAAAAACCCGCTTTGGATTGTAGTTCCTTGTCATCGTGTTATTGGCACGAATGGTTCTTTAACCGGTTACGCCGGAGGATTGTCACGCAAAAAATGGCTTTTGGAACACGAAAACCCATCTGCGCAGCAAAGCTTATTTTAGTTTTTTTCGCCACGAATTTCACAAATTACGCTAATTTTTTCTCTTTTAATTTTATTTGTCATTTATATTTATTTAAGAAAATTCACTCATTTAATAAATCATAAATAGATTAAAAATCAAATTTGTGTATATTTATAACGGCAGAGAATTAGTGTAATCTGTGAAATTCGTGGCAAAACCACCATAAATGATTATGATTGAAAAAATAAACCTCAACAACATTCTCTTTCTTGATATAGAAACCGTTCCGGAAGAAGAGAACTTCAATGCGCTTGATGCAGAAATGCAGACACTTTGGGATTTAAAAACACAATACCAGAGAAAAGACGATTTCACTCCCGAAGAATTCTACGACCGAGCCGGAATTTGGGCCGAGTTTGGAAAGATAATCTGTATTTCGGTTGGTTATTTTACGATTAAAGGCGACGTTCGTAATTTTAGAGTGACTTCTTTTTTTGGAGAGGAGAAAAAGATACTGAAAGACTTTAATAATCTGCTGAACAATCATTTTAATCAGCCTCAGCATCTTTTATGCGGCCATAATGCCAAGGAATTTGATATTCCGTTTTTGGCTCGCCGAATGATCATCAACCAAATTGCCATTCCGGATAAACTAAACTTATTTGGCAAAAAACCCTGGGAAATTGCCCATTTAGATACTTTAGAATTGTGGAAGTTTGGCGATTATAAGCATTTCACTTCTTTGAAACTTTTGACTAAGATTCTCGGTGTTCCATCGCCAAAAGGCGATATTGACGGAAGTCAGGTAGCGCATGTTTTTTATGTTGAAAAAGATATCGACCGAATTATAACGTATTGTGAAAAAGATACGATCGCTGTTGCTCAGATTTTCCTTCGTTTACGCCGGGAAGATTTGCTGATTGAAGATGAAATTATTCATGTATAGTTTTTTTTAGAGGCTAAGGTTCTGAGTTGCTAAGATACTAAGTTTCTTTGCTATGAACTTATATCACTTATATGGTTTAAACATTTAATAGAATGACATATCAGGAAATTTCACATTACCGACTTGTTTCACAAAAATTATACAAAACAAGTCCCACTACGCCTCAGGAAATAGTACGTCATTTAGGTGCTATGCAGGCGCAGGATTATGCTATGGCAAAATGGGCAATTGGTTCTCGATGTGATGCATCTGAAAAAGAAATTGAAGAAGCTGTAAACTCGGCACAAATCATTCGAACTCATATTTTAAGACCAACCTGGCATTTTGTTTCGGCTGATGATATTTACTGGATGTTGGATGTTTCTGGTCCTCAAGTACAAAAAATGACGATTTCTGCAGTTAAAAAATATGGTTTTGATATCAAAAAATTAGATCAGACTCTCAATACGATTGAAAAGCTATTAGTTGGAAACAATCATTTAACCCGAGATGAGATTATGCAGGAACTCGGCATCAAAAAAACTTCTAAAGAAGATTTTCTGGCAGCCGCAATTATGATGCACGCAGAATTGGACGGTTTGGTTTGTAACGGAAAAATGAAAGGCAGACAAATTACTTATGCCTTACTTGAAGAACGGGTTAAAAAGCCAAAAACCAAATTAACGAAAGAAGAAGGTTTAGCAAAACTGACCAAACGTTATTTTGAAAGTCACGGTCCTGCAACGTTACTCGATTTTTCGTGGTGGTCCGGTTTTTCGCCTACAACTTGCAAGAATATCATTAATGCAATTGAGTTGCAATTGAATTCAATCGAGATTGAGAATCAGACCTATCACTATGTAAATCAAGAATATAACGAAAATAACTTCCGCGAAAGCGTACATTTTCTTCCTGCTTTTGATGAAATTTTAATTGCCTATAAAACCAGAGAAGCTTCTATTTTATCGGTACATCAGCCTAAGACTTTTACCAATAATGGCATTTTTAAACCCATAATTATGGAAAACGGAAAGGTAATTGGAACCTGGAAAAGAACCATTAAAAAAGATCATGCCGCAATAGAAACGCAATTTTTTAATGAACCGGAGACTTCGAAAAAAGAAATTCTGTTTGATGGTCTTAAGGCTTTTGAAAATTATCTCGGAACCAAAATCATAATTGAATAATGCTTTCGCAAAATAAAATCTTATGCATTTTATCTCTAAATAATTACATTTACAAAAAAAATTAGCATTATGGTATTAAGCAGATTCTGGTTAGTCATTTTTATTTCTTCAATTTTCTTTATTGTTGTCAGTTTATTTACAGCCAACACTTACACTATTGATTCTGTATTGAATGGAAAAAAAGACGATCCTGTTTTAGTATCTGAAAAATACATTGATCAGCTTCCTGTTTTCATCAAAGACAGCATTAAAAAGGCGCCAGATCAAACGATGATCATCAATCGTGATACGCTTAATGCCGACACAATCTACGTTTACAAAAACAAAACCGTAAAAATTTACAGCGGACTTCAAAAATCTGATGGTTTATTTCCAACTTGTAAAAGCACTCTGGTCGATTTAATTCTGCCGCTTATTGCCTACTTGGCTTTTTTCTGTGGATTAATGGAGCTTTTAATCGTTTCCGGAGCATCTGGAAATTTAGCTAAATTATTGAGTCCGGTATTTGTAAAGGTGTTTCCGAGTATTCCTAAAAACCACCCGTCGATATCCTACATGACTTTAAACTTTGCTGCTAATTTCTTGGGATTAGATTCGGCTGCAACGCCATTTGGACTTAAAGCCATGGAAAGTTTACAGGAAATAAATCCCGATAAAGACAAAGCCAGTGACGCACAAATTATGTTCATGTGTCTTCATGCTTCGGGGTTAACGCTAATCGCAACTTCAATTATCGGATACCGCGCTGCAGCCAACGCAAGTAATCCGGCCGATGTTATGCTGCCTTGTATTATTACTTCTTTCATTGGTACGATTGCTGCTTTTTTAATTGTTGGAGTAAAACAGAAAATCAATTTTAAAAGTGCTTCTCTTTTAATCGCCTTAATAGGATTAATCGCTGCTATTGTTGGTTTACTGATGTATGTAAATCACTTGGATTTAATTGGAAAAAATTATTTTACTTCTAATCTTTCCGGATTGATATTAATTGCAATTATTGCTTTTACCTTGATTTTCTCTTTCAAAAATGAAAAGAAATTCAGCGATGCTAATACCACAGTTTTCGACACTTTTGTGGTTGGTGCCAATAATGGTGTTAAAACTGGAGTTACTATTTTCCCTTATGTATTGGGAATGCTGGTTGCGATTTCTCTATTCAGAAACAGCGGTTTATTTGAAATTATCAGTGATGCCATTGCTTTTGTTTTCTCAAACATGGGTGTAAGCAAAGAAATTACCAATGCTTTACCGGTTGCAATGCTTCGTCCATTTAGTTCTGCAGGATCACGCGGATTTCTTATTGATTCGATGAATACTTTTGGTGCCGATTCCTTAACAGCAAGATTGAGCAGCATTTTTCAATGCAGTGCCGAAAGTACTTTTTATGTAATTGCGGTTTATTTTGGTTCGGTTAATATCAAAAACACGCGTTATGCTTTAGGAACTATGCTTTTAGTAGATCTTATTTGTGTGATTACGGCGATTTTTGTAGCGACTTGGTTTTTTTAAAAAACAAAAAAATCTGAAAAATGGTTTGTTCTCCATCGCAATTGATTATAAATCCTACCCTTTAATATTTTTAAACTGGATTAAAATCCAGCCCTACAATATGGGTCGAGCCAAAGGCTCTTTTTATATTCGAAATCAAAAAATTCCGGAGGAATGATTCATTTTGTAGCAACGGATTTTAATCCGTTGGTTATAAATATTGTCTCCTTTTTTGAAGTTCCGTAGGAACGGTACATTTTGGTAAATTAAAAAATCTAAAATCAATCGTGTAATATTGGTCGATTCTATGGATCTTTTTAACATTCCTCATTTCAAAATAACCGGATTGAAATCCGGCCCTACAATATGGGTCGAGCCAAGGGCTCTTTTTATTTGAAATCAAAAAATTCCGAAGGAATGATCCATTCTGTAGCAACGGATTTTAATCCGTTGATCATAAATATTGTCATCCCCTTTTTTAAGTTCCGTAGGAACGAATCATCAAAAAAAGAAAGTTAAATATTACAAAAAAATATTTCTCAAACATAAGAATGATTTATTTTGCAAAAAACATTCTTATGGCAAACACCTATCATCAAATCTACATACAAGTTGTTTTTGCAGTAAAACACAGAGAAGCTTTAATTACAAAAGAATGGAGATCAAAATTATTTAGCGTTATTGGAAATTTAATTAATGAAACCGGATGTAAAACAATAATTGTCAATGGCATTGAAGATCATGTTCACTGTTTTTTGGCTTTAAAACCAACTGTTTCTATTTCTGAATTAATGAAAACGATAAAAGCAAAATCCTCCAAATACATAAACGATCATAAATTGACAAAAGCAAGATTTGAATGGCAAGAAGGTTATGGAGCGTTTTCATACAGTCAATCACATATCAGTGCGGTTTATAAATATATCGAAAATCAAGAAGAGCATCACAAAAAGCAAACATTCAATGAAGAATATCTAAATTTTCTGAACAAATTCAATATTAAATACGAAGAAAAATATATTTTTGAGGAACTAAAATAACCTCATGAAACTAAAATACCTTTTCATCATACTGATTTTGGCTGGTTGTCAAAAAGATCAGAAAAAAGCGCAAACCGCAGATTTTAATCCGATTGAAATTCCGGAAGTTGCTGAAAACGACGGAAAAAAAACGGAAAAAAGTCCGTTAGAGATTGACACGATCATTCTTTCTGACGATAAAAATGCTAAAATCAGTCATATTTTGGCCAACTTAATTGAAAAAGAAGTAGATAAAGACAGCATTGTAACTTCTAAATTCAGACTTGATTTTTATCAGAATAAAACAAAAGTTACTTCTTCAAATGTGGCCATCAAGCATTATGAAAAAGGAACGGAATGGTATGGATCGTTTGGTTTAACCGATTCTGGAGATAAAAATTCCTCTTTCATAAAAATCTCCTCGGGATATCCTGCCTGCGGTTATACACACGACAATTATCTGTATTACTTAAAAAACAATGAACTTCAGCTTGTACACCAATGGTATTCAATGTCAGATAGCGGTTGGGGAAGCTGGACTGAGTTTGTAAATGACAACCCAGTTTCTGGCAAAGATCCTGAAAAGTTCTATTGCAAAACGGTTTCTTTTGAGCCTGGCGATGATGATTCTGAAGATTCTGGAATTGTAAGCTACTCAGACTCTATTTCATTTTCTCTAAAAGGAAACCAATGGAAAAAGAAATTACTTTCGGCAAAAGAGAAGCCTTATTTCGAAAAGAAAATGAGTTTTAACGATTTTCATAAACAAGAGTAAACTTGCTTACAGACCCCTTATTCAAATTCTTTCTTAGGTAAATAATTTCTAACTTTGTAAAAAAACAAAGAAATGATTGATTTTATATACCAAGATCCTTATCCAATTTTAAAGGATGATACGCAGTACCGCAAAATCACCTCTGATTTTGTAAAAGTAGAACAATTTGGAGAACGCGAAGTTTTAACCGTTGATCCAAAAGGTTTAGAATTATTAGCTGAAGAAGCTTTAACGGATGTTTCGTTCATGCTTAGAACGTCGCATTTGCAAAAACTAAGAAACATTCTTGACGACCCTGAAGCGACAGATAACGATCGTTTTGTGGCATACAATTTACTTCAAAATGCTTCGGTTGCTGCCGAAGGTCAATTACCAAGCTGTCAGGATACCGGAACGGCTATTGTAATGGCTAAAAAAGGCGAAAGCATCTTTACGGGTGTTGATGATGCCGAATGGTTAAGCCGTGGTATTTTTAATACATATCAAAAACGTAATTTACGTTATTCTCAAATTGTGCCGATTTCGATGTTTGAAGAGAAAAATTCAGGATCAAATCTTCCGGCGCAAATTGATATTTATGCTAAAAAAGGAACTTCTTACGATTTCCTTTTTATGGCAAAAGGCGGTGGATCTGCAAATAAAACCTACTTATACCAACAGACCAAATCGCTTTTAAACGATAAATCTATGGATGCTTTTGTTAGAGCAAAAATTAAAGATTTAGGAACTTCGGCTTGTCCGCCTTATCACTTGGCTTTGGTTATTGGTGGGACTTCTGCGGAAGCGAACCTAAGTGCCGTTAAAAAAGCATCTGCCGGATATTATGATCACTTACCAACTTCAGGAAACATGGCCGGTCAGGCGTTTCGTGATTTAGAATGGGAAGCACGTGTTCAGAAAATCTGTCAAGAGAGTGAAATTGGAGCTCAGTTTGGAGGAAAGTATTTCACACATGACGTTCGTGTAATTCGTTTGCCGCGTCATGCTGCTTCTTGTCCGGTTGGATTAGGGGTTTCATGCTCTGCTGATAGAAATATCAAAGGAAAAATTACAAAAGACGGAATATTCGTGGAGCAGTTAGAAGTAAATCCAAAACAGTTTTTACCAGAAACAGCACCTCATTTAGAAGCTCCAGTTGAAATTGACTTAGATCAGCCAATGGAAGCTATTTTGGCTAAATTGTCTCAATATCCTATTAAAACACGTTTAAAACTAAACGGAACTGTAATTGTGGCCCGAGATATTGCTCATGCAAAAATCAAAGAATTATTAGATGCCGGAAAACCAATGCCGGATTATTTTAAAAATCACCCTATTTATTACGCTGGACCAGCAAAAACACCGGAAGGAATGGCTTCAGGAAGTTTTGGACCAACAACGGCTGGTCGTATGGACGTTTATGTAGATGAATTTCAAAAACACGGCGGAAGCATGGTTATGCTGGCTAAAGGAAATCGTACTAAACAAGTTACAGATGCCTGCAACAAATATGGTGGATTCTATCTTGGTTCTATTGGAGGTCCTGCTGCCATTTTAGCGCAAGACAACATTTTAAAAGTAGAAGTGGTTGATTTTGAAGAATTAGGAATGGAAGCAGTTCGTAAAATTACTGTTAAAGACTTCCCTGCTTTCATTATCACGGATGATAAAGGAAATGATTTCTTTGAGAATTTATAGTTTTTTTTTAGTGGCTAAGGTACTAAGGTTCTGAGTGACTAAGTTTAAAATACAAAACCGCCTTTTTGGGCGGTTTTTTTATTCTTATAAAACATTTTCTTTGTGACTTCGGGACTTTTCGAGATTAAAAACTGCGTGCTTTCCGAGAAACCTTTGCGTGCTTTGCGGTTAAATTTTAGGCGCTTTTGTCTTCTTTTTCAAATGCTATAAAATGCGAGATCTTGCCTTTTAAATTATATACTGGCGTTGCGTCTACACTGCATTTGTAGGTTCTGCCGTCTTTTTTATAGTTTTCGATTGTTTTTTTAAAGGGAATCTTCAGTTTTATGGCTTCTTTTATTTCTTCTAAAACTGCTAGAGAAGTTGCCGGACCCTGAAACATTTTAGGCGTTTTTCCTAAAACTTCTTCTTCCTGATAGCCTGTCATTCTTTTAATTCCTTTTGAGGCAAAAACGATTTTCAGGTCTAAATCGGTAATAAGGACGACTTCATCTTTGATTCTTTCTTCAATTTTGAGGTCTTTTTCGTTCCAGGTAAATTGGGCCGAGATTTTGTTGACCTTTTTCATATCGGCAAAAACAGCCTTCAATTCATTTAAATACTCATAATGAAGATCTAAGGCCAAAATTGGCACCCAAGTGCGGTTTACAGTTTCTTCAGAGCTATTCTTTTTCATTTTAAATGAATTTTAGAAGTACTTTTCCCTCAAAGGTAGCATTAAAATTGTGAAATAAATGAGGTAAAACCTTATTTAGACGGATTAAAAAGCAAATTTTAACTGTACTACAACCGCCTTTTTTTCTTCGGTATTTAAATTGTTGAGCGAAATTCCGAGCAAACGAACAGAATCTTTCATTTTTTCCTGATAAAGTAATTCTTCTACGATTTCCATAATCAAACTTTTATCCGAAATAAAATAAGGCAGTGTTTTACTTCTTGTTTGTTGTGTAAAATCGCTGTATTTAATTTTAAGCGTAACTGTTTTACCCGAGATGTTGTGCTTTTTTAATCGTTTTTCTAATGAAACGGCAATTCTCTCCAGTTGTTCGAGCATGAAAATTTCCGAAGAAAGATTGACATCAAAAGTATGTTCTGCTGCGACTGATTTCGTGATTCGGTGTGATTTAACTTCACTGTTGTGAATGCCCCGCACTACTTTATAATAAAAACCACCAGACTTCCCGAAGTGCTTTTCCAAAAACTCCAATGATTTCCCCTTAAGATCTAAACCCGTAAAGATTCCGAGCTGGTACATTTTCTCAGTCGTAACTTTTCCAACCCCGTAAAACTTCCTGATAGGCAGTTCTTCCAGAAAAGGTATAATTTCGTCAGGATTAACCGTTTTTTGTCCGTTTGGTTTATTGACATCGCTGGCAATTTTAGCCACAAATTTATTGACAGATATTCCTGCAGAAGCAGTTAATCCGACTTCGTTTAAAATTCGGGCTCTAATTTCCTGTGCCAATAAGCTGGCGCTTGGATTTCCTTTTTTGTTTTGGGTTACATCGAGATAGGCTTCATCCAGCGAAAGCGGTTCAACCAGATCCGTATATTCATGAAAGATGCTGTGAATTTTAGAAGAAATCTCTTTATAGCGATCAAATCTCGGTCGGACAAAAATAATTTCCGGACAATATTTTTTAGCCAAAACACCACTGATTGCGCTTCGAACACCAAATTTTCTGGCCTCATAACTTGCGGCCGAAACTACTCCTCTATTTTCAGATCCGCCCACAGCAACCGGTTTTCCGCGCAAAGCAGGATTATCCATCTGCTCTACCGAAGCATAAAAAGCATCCATATCAATATGGATAATCTTTCGATATGTTGGCACATCTGACATTATGCAAATTTAAACAGTAAAGCATTAATAAGAACGCTGTTAATAGTTATAAATAGTATCAATTTTTAAAGATTAACAACTAAATGGTCTTAAACAAATCATTTTATTTATTTTTGTAGTTACTACCCGAAATATTTAAAAATGCGAACATTTGTTATAGGCGACATACACGGAGGATTACTCGCACTTGAGCAAGTGTTAGAGAGAGCCAAAGTTACTACACAAGATACTCTTATATTTTTAGGCGATTATGTTGATGGCTGGAGCCAATCGGCAGAAGTTATTGATTTTTTAATCGACCTGAAAACCAAACAAAACTGCATTTGCATTAGAGGAAATCATGATCAGCTGGCTTTAGACTGGCTGGAAAACAGACATGAGGATTTTGATGAAGAAATGTGGTACAAACATGGCGGAAAAGCTACTGTTGAAGGATATTCTAAAATCTCTCCTGAAAGAAAAAAAGAACATATTGCGTTTTTTGAATCGCTGAAAGATTATTATCTCGATAACGAAAACAGACTTTTTGTTCATGCCGGATTTACCAATTTAAATGGCGTAGTCTGGGAATACTTTCCGAAATTATTTTATTGGGACAGAACACTTTGGGAATCGGCATTGGCATTAAATCCTGCTTTAAAACCAGACGACTTGTATTATCCAAAGCGTTTTACGGTTTATAAGGAAATTTACATAGGCCATACTCCTGTTACCAGAATTGGAGAAACGGTTCCGGTAAACAAAGCCTGCGTTTGGAATGTTGATACCGGTGCTGCTTTTAAAGGTCCGCTTACGATTATGAACGTGGATACCAAGGAATTCTGGCAAAGCGAACCGTTAAATGAATTGTATTCTAATGAAAAAGGTAGGAATTAATCTCTAAAAAACTAAATTTGCACTAGCAAAATAATTAATATTTAAATTTATGAAAAAGGTTATCACATTTTTGTTTTTAGTATCATTCGGGTTTATTCAAGCGCAGCAGGCATTTAATGGAAAAGGCGACATCAAAGTAAACGTAGGTGCTAATCTTCAAGATGGAGGTTCAGGAATTCAGGGATCTGTAGATTTTGGTTTGGGAGAAAATTTCTCTTTTGGTTTTGTTGCAAATTATTTACTTGGAGTAGATAATTTTAATGGATTCTACCATGGTTCGAATTATTACAACGATTATAAGCCAGAGTTTAAAGATCGTTTTGATGCAAAAGCTAGAATTAATGCTAATTTGAGCAGTGTTATTGGAGTAAAACAATTAGATGTTTATCCAGGTTTAAGTTTAGGTTTACGCAACTTTGGCGGACATGTTGGAGGCCGTTATTTCTTTACTGACGGATTTGGTGTTTTCACAGAACTTGGTTTTCCAATTGCGAAATACAGCAGCGACAAAGACGTATTCGATCACTTAAACAATCAGGTTACTTTTAGTTTAGGAGCTTCTTTTAACTTGAACTAATATTTTATACCAAACGGTACAAAATAATTATTTTTTCAATATTGCAACATTATTGCTTTTTATAGAAAAACTGCTCTTTGGGCGGTTTTTCTGGTTTTATGAAGGCTTACAAACATTATTTTTTGTACCGAAAAGGGTTTATACAAAGATTTATTTTCACGCAGATTTGGCAGATTTAGCAGATTTTTTTAATAGCTAGATACTTTCAAATCTGCGTGAAAAAACAAAAAGGAGTTGTCTCCAATTGGAGAAATAAAATTCATATTGAAAAAGGCTTTACCTACTTTTTCATCCTCCTAAAGCTGGATGCTATTGAATATTAAACTTTGCGTCTTTGCGAAATTAAAAACCCCTTGCACTCTTAGCGGTTAAAAAACAAAAAAGCCTCGCAAACTGGCGAGGCTTTTCATCTTTATACTAATTCAATCCATTTATTTTTTAGCGAATTTCTTCACTATTTTCTTTTCGCCATTCTTCAATTCGATCAGATAAATTCCTGTGCTTAATCTGCTTACATCAATCGATCCGGCAACTTGGCCAGAACCAAGCTGTTGTCCTAATGTATTGATTATTCTATACGAATACCCATTACCTTCTGAAACAGAAACATTTAATTCACTTTCAACCGGATTTGGATATAAAGCAAAACCTGCTGTTTCTGTAGTTTCGACCACACCTAACGCAATTTGTTCTACTTCAACTGTACCCGAAGCTGTAATATTGATGGTATAATCTTCTACCTGTCCATAAGAGAATCCTTCACAAGCCGTTGGAATAGCGTTGTATTTCATAGAAACTCTTAATCTTGTTGTTCCTAAAGCTGCAGTAGCCGGAATTGTAATTGTTCCGGTAACCGGAGTTGTTTTAGATGCTGCTTTTGTCCACACGGTTTCTCCAGAATCTGAAAAATCACCATCTTGGTTGTAATCGATAAATACCGCATAACCTTCGTTGTAAGTTGTTGATGTCCAAACCGGAGTTATGGTTATTGTATAAGCACTTCCTCTTGCTGCATTAGTAGAAATTGCGGTATAATTTTCATAACCTGCTGTTCCTGTTGATGTATTATTAATAGTTCCAAAAACAACTTTGCTTATTCTTTCATCTGCAGTGCTGTTTCCTTGAGAAGCACAATACGATACTGTCGCTGCTGTAGTCGTTACACTAACCGCATTACTTGCTGCAGAAACATTTCCGGCTGCATCTTTCGCTTTAACCGTAAAGCTGTAAGTTGTTAAAGCAGTTAATCCAGTTACATTGTATGAAGTTGTAGTAGATGATCCTTTAAGAGTTGTTCCTTGGTAAATATCATATCCCGTAACAGCAACATTATCTGTTGAAGCAGTCCAGGTTAAATTTGTTGTTGTTCCTGTTGTTCCCGAAGCCGCTAAACTTGTTGGCGCAGACGGCGGTGTTGTATCTGTAGTTCCAGAATAAGCGGCTCCAACTCCTATTGCATAAAATGCATTTGTAGTCGCGATAACTTCTGCAGAACCAGCTCCGTATAAATCAATTGCAGATTGAATTCCGGATGTTCTTGCATTAGCAAAAGTTGAATTTGAAGTTAAATAAACATCTTCTAAACGGAAAGCAATTTTAGCTGCTTTATCAATTCCAATACCTGTTACGTTGTAAGAGCTTCCTATATCATTAGTTCCTGTTTTTCCAACAGATAGAATATAAAACCAATGATTAAAAACTCCAGAGTTGGTATGTACACCGCAATAATCATTACTGCTTGTAGGCGTACAACTTACATTAATCCAGTTTGTTCCTCCATAAGTATCCGGCTGACCTTCGGCTTTAGGATTACTCATAGAACGTAAGGCTACGTGACCGCTTCTTCTTTCAATATCCTCTCCAACTAACCAAGTCGATTTTGTTGGCGCTGCGCGATATTCGATACAAGCTGCCCAGATATCAGAGAAGGCTTCATTCATTGCTCCAGATTCTTTTTGATAAGCCAGATTTGCAGTATAAGTACAAATGGCGTGGCCAATCTCGTGTCCTGCAACATCTAATGAAGTTAAAATATCAAACCCGCCAGTACCGCTTCCGTCACCGTAGGTCATAACACTTCCGTTCCAGAAAGCATTATTATTGCTTGAGTATCCTGCTGCAATTAAATTATAATGCACATAACTTTTAATTTTTGCTCCAGCATCGTCATAACTATTTCTGCCGTGTACTGCAGACCAATAATCATAAGTCATTTCGGCTCCCCAATGTGCATCGAGTGCTCCATTGTCTTTGTTGGTATTATTAAATTCGGCTGCAGTCCAGTTATTATCTGCATCTGTAAAGTTTGTTGTTGGATATGTCGCGGTTCTCGCCGAATTATAGGTTTGAATTCCTGTACCGCGGGTTCCATCTAATAAAATATAAGAAGAACCGCTTAAAGATGTTTCTATACTTTGTGTTCCGCTGTAACGTGTAGCCGCATTTGCTGTTACAATCGCTTTTTTGGCAGAAGTAATTTCTTTGCTTCTATTTTCTGAAGAAGAAAATTTTCTTGTATGAACATCATCATGTAGATGTTTTATTGTGGCATTATAAAACAACGCTTTTCCTGTTTCGGCATCAATGTACAAATCACCACGGCTGAGCGGTTTTGTTGCATAAATATCAAATTTGTAGGCCAGACGAACTTTATCGGTAGTTCTTGTTTCTCCTTGTTCTTCCATATCTGGTAATAAAACAAGTTCGCCTGCAGGTTTTTCATACCCTATTTCTTTTGCGTCTTGTGGTTTATCCCAAAGATATTCTGAAGCATGAGTATGGCTAAGCGCTCTGTTAAAAGCTTCTTGTGCAGATAAAGATGGAGTGAGTTTTACATTTTCGATATTATAGTATTCACCATTCATCGAAACTAATTTTCCGTTTTCTGAGTGTAACGTGTAATTAGCAAACTCTACTTTGATTCCCTGCTCATACAATTGAAACTTTTCGTGCGTATAGCCTTGTTTGTCTGTTTCTGTTTTAACTTTTCTAAAAGTCTGATTGTCTTTTAATCCAAGTTGTTCTTTAAAAACCTTTTGGGAATCGGTTCCTTTGTAAGTCGATGCATCGCTGAAGGTGATTAAACTAGGCTGCCCATTTTCGGATACATTTTTCTGTTCAATCCGTTTGTCTGTATTCTGCGCTGCTGCAGAAAGTGACAAAATAAGTAAGGATGCTGTAATAATTCTTGGTAATTTTCTTTCCATAATAATTGGGGGTTTAAAGTTTGGTTAAATAATTACAAACAAATCAATTAAAGTAAGTAAATACTTAATTTTAAAATAAAAGTATTTTAAAATTGTTAGATAATCGATGAAATTTGCCATTAATCGATAAAATGCAACAATTTTTACTTTAAATTCACTTTTATTTAACAAAGTGTGAAATATCCTCAAATAAAAGTGCGAAAATTTGTATAGTTCAAATATTTAACTGACTGAAAAACAATATAAAAAACAGAATAACAACTCCATTTATGTATTAATTTTAATTTAATCCTACAAAAAAAGCCAGCTTAATAGCTGGCTTTAATTTTTATGCTGTTTTTTTATGTTATTGGATATCCATTTCCGGAATTTCTCCTTCAATTATCAAATCTGCTTCGGTCGAAGCTATGATGTGCTCAACAGACACACCTGGCGCTCGTTCTAAGAGCTTAAAACCTTTTTCGGTTACCTCGAGAACGGCAAGCTCTGTAACGACCTTTTTTACGCATCCTACGCCAGTTAACGGTAAAGAACATTTTTTAAGGATTTTAGATTCTCCTGCTTTATTTACATGCATCATGGCTACGATGATATTTTCGGCGGAAGCCACTAAATCCATTGCGCCTCCCATTCCTTTTACCATTTTTCCCGGAATCTTCCAGTTTGCGATATCGCCATTTTCAGAAACTTCCATCGCACCCAAAATAGTTAAATCGACTTTCTGGCTGCGGATCATCCCAAAACTAAAAGCGGAATCAAAGAAACTTGCTCCCGGCAATGTTGTAATGGTTTGTTTTCCTGCGTTAATGATGTCTGCATCTTCTTCTCCTTCAAAAGGAAAAGGTCCCATCCCCAGAACGCCGTTTTCGCTTTGAAACTCAACTGCAATATCTTCTCTAACGTAATTTGCTACTAAAGTTGGAATACCAATACCCAGATTGACAAAATATCTGTCTTTTACTTCTTTAGCAATTCGTTTTGCTATATCTTCTTTACTAAGTGCCATATTTATAATGTGTCAATTAGAGAATTTGATAATTAGATAATTGTTTTTGAACTATCTAATTGTCTCATTAACTCAATTATCTAATTCTTAACTCTAACGGTTCTTTGTTCAATACGTTTTTCAAATTTTTCTCCCTGAAAAATACGCTGTACCATGATTCCCGGAATATGAATTTGATTTGGATCTAAAGTTCCAACGGGAACCAGTTCTTCAACTTCGGCAATCGTAATTTTTCCGGCACCGGCCATACAGGCATTAAAATTTCTGGCTGTTCCTTTAAAGATAAGATTTCCGGCTTCGTCGCCTTTCCACGCTTTTACAATGGCGAAGTCAGCTTTAAAAGCTTCTTCCATAATATGCATTTTACCATTAAATTCCCGGACTTCTTTTCCCTCGGCAACTTCGGTTCCGTATCCCGCAGGTGTAAAGAATCCAGGAATTCCGGCCTGAGCGGCACGACAGCGTTCTGCCAAAGTTCCCTGCGGCGTCAATTCAACTTCCAGTTCGCCAGATAGCATCTGACGTTCGAATTCGGCGTTCTCACCTACGTAAGACGAAATCATTTTCTTGATTTGTTTTTTCTGCAAAAGCAATCCTAAACCAAAATCGTCTACACCTGCATTGTTTGAAATACAGGTCAAATCTGAAATTGAAGTGTTTACCAATGCTGCAATCGTATTTTCCGGAATACCGCATAAACCAAAACCACCAAACATAATGGTCATTCCGGTTTCAATTCCTGCAATAGCTTCCCGAACATTATTAACTTTTTTTGTTATCATAACAAACTGTCTTTATTACCGTATATTTTTGATAAAAATAAGATTTTTAGATTAAATTATAACGATTTCGTAAAAAATAAAATTCACATAAAAAAACATCCTTTTGTAGTCTCGCCAATATGGAAAGCACAAAAGGATGTTTTTTATTTTAAAACTGAATTTAAGTCTATAACTCGAATTCGTCTGTGTTTTGTTCTGTTTGTGTTGTATCTTTTACAACTGCCGGTCTTTGGTAACAATCTACTTTGATAGAAAGATTAGCCGGACGCTCAAATTCTGATTTAGAGATTTGAAGGTTTTCATCCTTATAACAAAGTTTCATAAAATAAGCCCAAACTGGTAAAGCTGCCGTTGCACCTTGTCCATAAGTTAAGCTTTTGAAACGTGCCGAACGATCTTCGCATCCTACCCAAACTCCGGTTACTAAGTTTGGAACCATTCCCATAAACCAACCATCTGACTGGTTTTGTGTTGTTCCCGTTTTACCCGCAATTGGGTTTTTGAACATATAAGGATATCCTGTCCAACGGTTGTCACCACTTCCTCCGCCCTGCGTACGTAAACGTGCACCAGAACCAGTTTCGGTTACACCTTCTAATAACTTGATTACTGCAAAGGCAATATCTTTATTTAAAACATCATGAGATTCCGGAATTGGTTCGAAAATAACCTCACCGCTTTTATTTTCAATTCGGCTTAAAAACTGAGGTTTTACATAAACCCCTTGGTTCGCAAATGTACTGTATGCCGCAACCATGTCTTCAACTGTAATATCAACAGCTCCTAATGCAATTGACGGCTGTACCGGAATTTCGGTTTTTACACCTAGTTTTTTTGTTAACTCTACAACTGCTTCAGGACCTGTTCTGTCAATTAATTTTGCAGAAATAGTGTTAATAGAGTTTGCCAAACCTTGTTTTAAAGTTACCATTCCGCGGTACCTGTTGTCTGAGTTTCTTGGTTCCCAGTCTGCTGTTACATGGTGGCGACCTTTATGAATCATAAAAGGCCCATCCAGAATAGAGTCGCATGGAGACATATTTAATTGTTCGATTGCAGTGGCATAAACAAAAGGTTTGAATGTAGAACCTACTTGTCTTGCTCCCTGACCTACGTGATCGTACTGAAAATATTTGTAATTGATACCTCCAACCCAAGCTTTAATGTTACCCGTTTGAGGTTCCATTGCCATTAATCCAGATTGCAGGAAGTGTTTGTAGTAACGAATAGAATCTAATGGTGTCATGATAGTATCACGCTCGCCTTTCCAGGTAAATATTCGCATTCTTGTTTTTACTTTGAAAGAAGCAATAATATCATCTTCGCTTTTGTCCATTTCTTTCATTTGAGCCCAGCGAACAGAATTTTTCATTGCCTGCATCATGATTCTGTCTGTTTCTGCCTGCGTAATATTTACGAACGGTGCATTTTTATTGGTTTTCATTTCAATAAAAAACTGCTGCTGCAGGTTTTTCATGTGCTCAGAAACAGCTTCTTCTGCATATTGCTGCATTCTCGAATCGATGGTAGTATAAATTCTTAAACCATCTTTGTAGATATCGTAATCAGATCCGTCTGGTTTTTTGTTTTCAGCTACCCATTTTTTCATATAATCACGAAGATATTCTCTAAAATAAGTTGCCGTTCCTTCGCGGTGGCTTTCTAATTTGAATTTTAATGCAATTGGTAAAGCTTGCAGTCTTTCTTTTTCTGCCTCAGAAATCATTTTTGCTTTTACCATTTGTCCCAAAACCACATTACGACGGTTCTTTACTCCCTCAGGATTTCTAACGGGATTATATAATCCTGAGTTTTTGAACATTCCAACTAAAATAGCCGATTCGTCCATTGTTAAATCTTTAGGATCTTTTGAGAAATAGGTCTGTGCCGCCGAACTTACTCCAACAGAATAATTTCCGAAGTCGTAAACGTTGCAGTACATAGCCAGAATTTCATTCTTGGTATATTGTCTTTCCAAACGAATGGCAATAATCCATTCTTTTATTTTTTGTACAATTCTAAAAGGAAGAAATTTTGAACCCTCGCCATGAAACAATTGTTTTGCAAGCTGTTGCGTTAATGTACTCGCCCCTCCATTTGTTCCTAAACTAAATACGGCTCTTAAAGTTCCGCGTCCGTCAATTCCTGAATGTTCGTAAAAACGAGCATCTTCGGTAGCGACCAAAGCTTCGACTAAACTTTTTGGTAAATCTGAATATTTAAGTTGTGATCTATTGGTTTTGAAATATTTACCGATTACTACTCCATCTGAAGAAATAATCTCCGTAGCCAAATTAGAATCTGGGTTCTCTAAGTCTTCAAAAGAAGGCATTGAACCGAAAAATCCCCAAGAGGCAAATAAAAAGAAGGCCAGAACGCCCAATAAAGAATAAGCGAAAATTCTCCAGAATTTCTTTTTGTAATAATTAATATCCTTTGTGGTATTTGATTGATTGTTTTTCTTAGCAGCCATAACTATTTTTCTAATCTTTTTGTTCTATTCTAAAACCTACGTCCGTAATGCCCTCCAGAGCTTCAACTCCAGGAATTTTTCCTGATTGTCTAACAGCCTGCTTGATATGGACTTTGTACTTCCCTTTAAACTTCACATCTTCTTTGTAGTACAGTTTACTTTCTTTAATATCAGTAAAACCATTTCCCATTAATGTCCCGTCAGGGTTTGCCATTTGGTATTCTAAAGTATCTACTTTTGTAAAACCGCTTGGTGTTTCAATAGCCACAATTAAAAATAAATTATTGAAAGGGTAATTGTTGTTATCTCTCAAATTTACAAACAAATTGTACTTTTTTGTAGAATCTAAAACTGGCAGATCAAAGGTTACAATGCTGTCTTTGTGCCAGGCACTTCCAACAGATTTGTACTCATCGAATACTCTTTTTTTATCGCACGAAAAAAGAAGTATCGCTGCCAAAAGAAGAATCCCGCTATTTTTTATTCTCATTTTTTGTGATAATTATAGGTTTTCTAGGTTCAGCTGGTTTATTTTCATTTGAATTTTGCTTGTTCGAATTGTTTTTATTCGGATTCTGCTTGTTCTTATGATTTGGTTTATTTGGATTGTTTTGTTTATTCTGCTGCTGATTAGGATTTGCATTTCCTCCTGCAGGTTTATTAGTATTGTTGTTATTTGCCTGTTTTGGTTTTTCAGGTGCTGCAACAACTGCATTCTCCGTATTTTTACGTTTGCGATTTGGTTTTTTCTTTCTTTTTGGCTGGTCGAAACGAGTTAAACTTTCCTGACCCATTGCATTATTAAAGTCTTTTTCAGGCTCTGAAGTAACTTCGATTGCAAAATCTTCTAAAGAAGAAACTTTGTTTTTTTGCTTGTTTTCGGCAATAATTTCTTTTACCTGATCTATTTTTAAAACATGCCAGTTTGCAAAATTATTCGTGTAAGCAAACCACATTAATCCTTTAAAAATATCCTGTTTCTGGCAGACAGCATCTCCTTTTTCGGTCACTAATTTAGTATCGTAATCCGGAAAATCCTTCAAGGCGTCCATGTAAGTATCTAACTCATAGTTCAAACAGCATTTTAGTTTACCACATTGTCCGGCTAATTTTTGCGGATTTAGTGATAATTGCTGATAACGTGCCGCCGATGTATTGACACTTCTAAAATCAGTCAGCCAGGTAGAACAGCAAAGTTCTCGTCCGCAAGAGCCAATTCCGCCTAAACGAGCGGCTTCCTGACGGAAACCTACTTGTTTCATTTCGACTCTGGTACTGAATTCTTTAGCAAAATCTTTAATCAAAAGTCTAAAATCGACTCTATCATTTGCTGTGTAATAAAATGTAGCTTTTGATCCGTCTCCCTGAAATTCAATATCCGAAATTTTCATTTCAAGCTTATGCTGAATTGCCAGTTCACGAGCGCGAACTTTCATTGGTTCTTCTCGATCACGTGCTGCAGACCAGATATCGATATCTTTTTGAGATGCTTTTCTGTAAATTTTTGGAACTTCGTTACTATCCGGATTTACTCCTTTCTTCTTCATTTGAATTTTAACCAATTCTCCTGTTAAAGTAACAATTCCAATATCATGTCCAGGCGAAGCAACTGTTGCTACAATATCGCCAATACTTAAAGTTAATTTTTCTGAATTTCTAAAAAATTCCTTACGGCCGTTTTTAAAACGCACTTCAACACAATCAAAAATTGCCTCTCCATTGGACGGGCTCATGTTAGAAAGCCAGTCAAAAACCGTTAATTTATTGCAGCTATCGGTGCCGCAACTCCCATTATTTTTACAACCTTTTGGCGCACCGCCATCTGAGGTTGAACAACTTGTACATGCCATAATTATATATGTAGTGCCGCCAAAAAGCAGCTTAAGTTCATAAACGTTCGATCGGTAAAGATAGTATTTTTTTTATTTTGCTTTTACCGATTAAAACTAAAGCTATGTTAAAGAGATAAATAGCTCATTTTTAAGCTAAAACGCTTTTATATCCTTTATAATCTTGTCTTATTCTGCCGCTCTTTTGTCGTTTACCATTAACCTTCCTTATCTAAATGGAGGATTTTTGCAAATTAAAATTTTCTAGAATATTACTTAGGTCAGCTGTGTGTAAATCAAGCAGCAAAGGCTATTGTCTAATGAAATGACCTATTAAAGCAAAAGTCATTTTGTCTAAATTATTTTACTTATGCAAAACTTTACTTACAATAAAATTCATTTTTTTTGTTTTTTTATTCTTTTATTCTTTGTTACTCTCGAAACCAAAGCTCAGTTTCCTTTTTTCGAAAGTTTTAAAAATAGTACTGCTTCTAATATACAGTTTGGAGGATCTCCTGCTGCTTTCCTTACCGGAGGAGCTGGATTAAAAGATGGTTATAATGATCTTGAAGGGGATGGTTATTTAAGACTAACCAATAAAGAAACTGAACAAAGAGGAATAATATGGTCAGATTTATACGCCTTTCCTTCTGAATACGGAATGACTATTTCTTTTGAGTATTATACACACGGGGGTAATGGTGCAGACGGAATTGCTTTTATATTATTTGATGCAACAGCATCTTCTGTAACACCGGGTGCATTTGGAGGTTCTTTGGGATATGCACAGAAAACTTCTATAAATGGTTTCTCAAAAGGATATTTAGGTGTTGGAATTGATGAGTATGGCGGTTTTGCTTCGAGTGAAGAAGGAAGATCAGGAGGATTGCAGAATGGTTTGTCAAGTAATATAACATTAAGAGGCCAAGGTACAGGAACTACTGGATATTCTTATTTAACAAGCGTACAAACAACAGCTTCGCCATATTTATTTAATGTTGCTGGATATGACAGGAAAGCAACAGATAATACTAAATCTGGTTTTAGAAAAATAGAAATTGTTTTGAGACCTCGTCCATCAAATGGAGGTTTTTTTATTGATATTAATTTAATACATGGAAACGTCAAAACTTTAATAATCAATAATTATGAATATACAACACCCGCTCCTCCCAATTTAAAATTTGCAATTTCTTCTTCAACGGGGAGGATAAATAATTTTCACGAAATACGAAATTTAAGTCTTTCTGTAGATTTAAATACTCTTCTTGAACCCGTAGCAACTCCGAAATCTTTGTCAGGCTGCGCCGGGTTTTCAGCAACTTCGACCGATATAAACATTGGTAATAATGGGAGTGTGAATACATTGGCAAAAATAAATAGAGAATCTGTAGATTTAGACTTAGACACTCCAGGAATTCAATCCTCTAAAACAGTTCCAGGAAAAGGAACTTTTACTTATAACTCAACAACAGGTCAAGTTACATTTACTCCGCAAGACAATACTATAGAAGGGACAGTAACCATAAATTATACATTTAACGACACATACGGCAAGCCATCAAATGTTTCAACTATTACATATCAGAGTTCCCAACCAAATACAGTTAATTATACCTGTTTACCTTATTTAAAAACAGAAGTTGTTTCATTGACTAAATCCATTTGTAATATTCCAAATGAAATTGTTTCTTATGAAATCAAGATAACAAATTCAGGTGATGGCAAAGCCACTGATGTTTCTTTATATTTCCTTTTTCCTGATGGGATTAATTTTGATTCCGCTACAGCATCTTATACAGGTAATGCTTCTGGTCCATCTGGAAATATTCCAAATACACGCAAAAGAAATGATAGCCCTGAAATTGGAAGTTTTAATATTCCAATTAATGAAACAGTAACAATTTTACTGAAAGGTAAATTAACATCTCAAACAAAACCAGGCATTAACAGTGTAGATGCGCTGGCGATATATTCTGATCCTGCACAATTAGACAAAAGGGTCACACCTTTTATTAATGCATTTGCAGAAATAAAAACATATGCTACTGGAGGAAATGTTATAGGTATTAATTTTGATGGAGCATTAAGTACTGAAGATGATTTATTGATTATTAACAAACCAGCAACTGTAACCACTAAAAAAGACATTTGTTTTGGAGAATCTTTTGTGTGGTCTGTGGATGGAAAAACTTATAATACTTCAGGAACTTATACTAAAACTAATGATGGCTGTACTGCTGATCAGACTTTGGAATTAAGCATTGGCACTAAACCGGCAACTGTAACTACAACAAAAAACATATGTTTTGGAGAATCTTTTGTATGGGATGTTGACGGGAAAACGTACACCGCTTCGGGAACGTACAGCAAATTCAATAATGGATGCACTGCTGATCAGGAATTGAAATTAACGGTTGGTGAAAAACCGCAAACCATAACTACAACGGAAAACATCTGTTTTGGAGAATCTTTTGTATGGGATGCAAACGGACAAACTTATAATTCGTCTGGAACTTATAGAAAAACAAATGATGGTTGTACTGGAGATCAAATATTGAATTTAACTGTAAATCCAAAAACAACAGATATTGTTACTAAGGGAGTTACAATATGTAAAGGCGGTACAGGTTTATTAAGCGCAAGCTCAGTTACAGGAATAGTCCCGACTCCTGTAACGGTATTTTCAGGCCATTGGGATGTTGCTACAGATCCGATATCATTAATGCCTAATCGAAGAACTGACAACATACCTATATGTGATTTTGATCCAACTCCTAAAGGAAGTTATACAACAATTTCTTTTTCGGTTAATGTATCTGGCACATATAGCTTAGAAATGACAGGAACAAATAGATACTTAAGGGCAGGATATATTTATAAAGGTGACTACACGTTGGGAACTTGTCCCGGAGACGGAACATGGATAACAGGAGATGACGATTATGGCATAATTAACACAAAAATACCCAAGTTAACTGCATATCTTGAAGTAGGCACACTTTATACATTGGTTTCTCTTATTAACGCAAAATGGGAGACACCGGATTACACCGCTGATTATATCTGGACACTTACACCTCCTGAAGGGGGTGGATTCTTTTTAGACCCTTTAAATTTATGGTATACTTCACCTACAGGCGGTAAACCAATTGGTTGGGGACCATATTTAAATCCTGTAGAAGCCTCTGGTTCAGGCATGTTAAACACGAATACACCAGGCTCAACAACCTATTATGCAGGAAGTACAAATCCTTGTTCTGCAAGAGTTCCTGCAATTTTCACAATTAAAGAAGAATCAAGTATCGCGGAAGCTTCGTCTAAACCAACGCTGTGTGTGAATACTTTATTAACAAATATTACTCATATAACATCTGGAATTACAGGTATTGAATCATCAACAAATCTGCCTACTGGAGTTACAGCAACTTTTTCAAACAATAAAATTACAATTAGTGGTGTACCAACAGTATCAGGTGTCTTTAACTACAATATTAGCTTAATAAAAGACGATAATTATTGTGGACCAAATACTGCCACTGGAACTATTACAGTTAATCCTAAACCGGCAACTGTAATCACTAAAAAAGACATCTGTTTTGGAGAATCTTTCGTATGGGATGTTGACGGGAAAACGTATTCAACTTCGGGAACTTACACCCAAAACAATAATGGATGCACTGCTGATCAGGAATTGAAACTGACTGTAGGTACTAAACCGCAAACCATAACTACAACGGAAAACATCTGTTTTGGAGAATCTTTTGTATGGGATATTGACGGGAAAACTTATACAGCATCGGGAACTTACACCCAAAACAATAATGGATGCACTCCTGATCAGGAATTGAAACTGACTATAGGTACTAAACCGCAAACCATAACTACAACAGAAAACATCTGTTTTGGAGAATCTTTTGTTTGGGATGTTGACGGAAAGACTTATTCAGCATCGGGAACTTTCACCAAAGAAAATGACGGATGCACCGCTGATCAGGAATTAATTTTAACTGTCGGTGAAAAACCTCAAACCATAACTACAACGGAAAACATCTGCTTTGGAGAATCTTTCGTATGGGATGTTGACGGGAAAACGTATTCAACTTCGGGAACTTACACCCAAAACAATAATGGATGCACTGCTGATCAGGAATTAATTTTAACTGTCGGTGCTAAACCAAAAACCATAACCACAACAAAAGACATCTGTTTTGGAGAATCTTTTGTATGGGATGTTGACGGGAAAACTTATTCAGCATCGGGAACTTACGCCCAAAACAATAATGGATGCACGGCTGATCAGGAATTAATTTTAACCGTTGGTGAAAAACCTCAAACCATAACTACAACAGAAAACATCTGTTTTGGAGAATCTTTCAATTGGTCTGTAGATGGAAAAACGTATTCAACTTCGGGAACTTACACCCAAAACAATAACGGATGCACCGCTGATCAGGAATTAATTTTAACTGTCGGTGCTAAACCAAAAACCATAACCACAACAAAAGACATCTGTTTTGGAGAATCTTTTGTATGGGATGTTGACGGGAAAACTTATTCAGCATCGGGAACTTACGCCCAAAACAATAATGGATGCACTGCTGATCAGGAATTAATTTTAACCGTTGGTGAAAAACCTCAAACCATAACTACAACAGAAAACATCTGTTTTGGAGAATCTTTTGTGTGGGATGTTGACGGAAAAACGTATTCAGCATCGGGAACTTACGCCCAAAACAATAATGGATGCACCGCTGATCAGGAATTGAGATTAACGGTTGGTGAAAAACCACAAACCATAACCACAACAAAAGACATCTGTTTTGGAGAATCTTTTGTGTGGGATGTTGACGGAAAAACGTATTCAGCATCGGGAACTTACGCCCAAAACA